>JAEUQC010000172.1 GCA_016789905.1 Bryobacterales bacterium
CCTCGTTTGCACGAGGGCCCTTGGCGGCGCGGGAGTTCCCGAGCCGCTTTCAAGTTAGCATGAGGGATGCAAGCAAATTTGGGCGCGATTTTTGGAAGTTGTTGATTCTGGGGGAGAAATAAATGTGGGATCTATTGTCACCGTTCGAGTTTTGGGCGGGGGAAAGGGACGGAGATGGGGGGGGGAGGCGAAGGCGCGGGAGAGCTTCAATTCGGCGGGAATTGCGTCAACTGCCAGACACCAACCCGAGAATTCCAGCTACGTTAGTCACTGTGACGCCGAGGCCTACTATGCCTCCGCTTTCACCCTTGTCCCTCTGTCCGATAATCGGATCGACGTGCTGCCGCGGGCGGCGCTGATGCCGGCAAACCGTTCAGAAAACCCCGCTTCGCGATGATTGATGCCTCGAAAATATTCTCTCCCAACCGACGCTGTTGCGGTGGCGGAGCGGTTTTGTTCGGTGTTTTCCACGTTTTCCATCAGGCTGTACCTGCGAAGGACTTCCGGCCACTCGATCTGTGCCAACTGACGAGCTGCGCCGTTGGATCGAGCGAAAGCCGCACTTTGACCTCAGTGTGAACGGCCATGGCTGGCAGGGCTAACGCGCGAATGGTTACTGGCCGATATGCGTGGATAAGGGAAATGACGAGCTACAAACAAGCGCTCTCGGAGAAGGCCGTGTGGCTTTTCGGCGTTCCTATCGCCGCCGGACTGCTGTACTGGTTGCTGCTGGTACTTCGCAGTTCGAAGAACTCGACGGCGGCCACGATCGCCAAGATGCTATTGGATTGGTTCGAGGCCTGATTCCGATCAGCGTTCGAGTCTTCGGGGCGGAATGCGGTGAGGTATTTGCAGGTTGACGGCGGGGAATGCAGGGGGTGTGGGGTCAGCTTGGGAGCGCAGTCGACTCAATTTGGTGGAAGCCCTGATCGAAGGTAACGATGCCGGAGCGGCGGTTGAAGTCAAGCGCTGCGAGGCAGGCCGTGGACATGAGGGTAGGAGTGGGGCCGAGCAGCTGTCCGTTCGCGGAAGATGCTGACTTGTGATTGATTGCCCGGAACCTTAGCAACTTCGCCGATATGGTTTAATGTGGTGAACCTAAGTCTTTTCGATGAGTATCAGCAAGAAGCGGAAGAACATCCCGGTGAGCGACGAGAATCTGACGTCCTTGCGGGAGTTGATCGGCCTTCCGACAGAAATGTGCATCATTCTGGAAGCAGTCGCCGTGAAGAAGAGAGCCCTGCCGGCGTGGGCTGTACGCTATTCGGCCAGGCAGAACATCGCGGAGAAGAGGCCACTTTTGAGGATGTTGGCGGCATGAGCGAGGTGCGGGCATCTCGTATTGACCCGGGCTCCGTCGACCACGTGCGCATGGAGGCCGCCGGCCGGTTGAACCCAGTGCGAAAGATCGAACTCGGGCAGTTTATGACGCCGGGGAACATAGCTCGATTCATGGCCTCGTTGTTTTCAGAGCGCAAAGGGGCTGTTCGTCTGCTTGATGCCGGCGCGGGAGTCGGCTCGTTGACGGCGGCGTTTATCAGCCGCTGGGCAAACGACGGGATGGCGGTAACGGCCTATGAGATTGATCCGGTGTTAGCAGCTTACTTACGAGAGACGCTCGCCCGCTACGGCGACAGAATCTCCTCGACTATCATCGAACGCGACTTCATCCAGGACGCGGTGTTTCGCCTTAAGCTAGGCAAGCGTTCACAGGGTTTCACTCATGCGATCTTGAATCCCCCTTACAAAAAGATCAGCAGTGTTTCCGAGCATCGGACTCTGCTCCGAGTCGCCGGACTTGAAACCGTGAACCTCTACACGGGGTTTCTGGGATTGGCTCTCGAACTGATGGGCGCGGGTGGTGAAATCGTGGCGATCATTCCACGCAGTTTCTGCAACGGCCTTTACTACAAGCCATTCCGGGAATGGATGCTTGCAAGATCGTCAGTCGAGCATATCCACCTGTTCCATAGCCGCACGAGCGCCTTCCACGACGATGAAGTCCTTCAGGAAAACGTCATCATCAAGCTTAAGCGTGGCAAGAAGCAGGGCACGGTAACGATAACGACGTCCAGCGACACGAGCTTCTCCGATCTTGCATCGTACCAGTATCCATTTGCTGAAATCGTTCACAGCAACGATGAGCAGAAGTTCATTCACGTGCCGACGGCGCCTTCGCATACCGGCATTGGCGGTGTACCGCTCGCGAAAACATCTCTGGCGGAACTCGGGCTCCAGGTATCTACCGGCCCGGTCGTCGACTTCCGCCTCAAAGGATTCTTGAGAGAGAACCCGGAAAGCGGCGCGGCGCCGCTTCTATATCCGACGCATTTTTCCAGCGGCTCGCTGGTATGGCCACTGCGGTCTAAGAAACCCAACGCCATCCTTAACAATGCCGAGACAAGAAAATGGCTCTATCCGAACGGGTGTTATACGGTGGTGCGCCGGTTTTCATCCAAGGAAGAACGGCGCCGCGTGGTGGCGCATGTGGTTGATGCGGGCGTTTTCGATGCGGCCTTGATTGGGTTCGAAAATCATCTCAACGTTTTCCACTCCGGGAAGAAGGGGCTTGACCAGAATGTCGCTCGCGGACTCTCCGTGTTTCTGAATTCCACTGCGGTGGACGACTATTTCCGGCGCTTTAGTGGCCACACGCAGGTCAACGCGACGGACCTTCGACTGCTGCGCTACCCGGAATTGGAGGAGTTGCAGCGACTCGGGCAGTGGAGTCTGGCGCAGGGCCAACTCACGCAGGACCTGATTGATGCCAGGGTTGGGGCGGCGGATGGCAGAAGAGAGTAACATCGCTGACGCCCTCCAGATTCTTGAGAGTCTTGGAATGCCGAGAGCACAGCGGAATGACCGTTCGGCATTGTGTTTGCTCGCGCTACTGCATTTGAAGAAGGGGGAGATGTGGGCGGATGCGAGGAACCCGCTCGTCGGAATCACACCGATTATGGAGTTCGCGCAGGAACATTATGAAAGGCGGTACGCTCCCAATTCACGCGAATCTTTCCGGCGTCAAACGATACACCAGTTGGTCGCGGCGGGAATAGCGCTCTATAATCCGGACGATCCGGCGAGACCCGTAAATAGCCCGAAGGCGGTTTACCAGATCGAGGGGGAGACTCTCAAGCTGCTGCGTTCGTTTGGCACCTCTGCGTGGCAGAAGAACCTGAAGAAGTATTTAACGACGAGGAAAACGCTAACCGCCCGCTATGCGAGAGAACGGGAGATGACAAAGCTTCCGGTGAAAACGGCCACTGGTGAAACTATTCGCCTGAGCCCGGGGGCGCACAGCCAGCTCATCAAGGCCATCATTGAGGAATTCGCGCCCCGCTTCGTTCCCAATGGAAAGCTGATCTATGCCGGAGACACGGGAGAAAAGTGGGGATACTTCGATAGAGCACTACTGGCTAAGCTCGGTGTCGAAGTTGATGAGCACGGCAAAATGCCCGACGTAGTGCTTTACTGCCCGGAGCGAGAATGGCTTTTACTTGTAGAATCCGTCACTAGCCACGGACCTGTGGACGGAAAGCGTCATGAAGAACTTGGCGACCTCTTCACAAGATCGAAAGCAGGTTTAGTCTACGTTACGGCCTTTCCTTCGAGAACGAAGATGGCCCGTTATCTTGGAGAAATTGCCTGGGAGACCGAAGTGTGGTGCGCTGACGCGCCTTCGCATTTGATCCATTTCAATGGCGAGAGGTTCCTCGGTCCGTACGGTGAAACCGTCCGCTGATCGGAGAGGAGGGGGCGGTCTGACCTACGGTTCCAAGCGGCGGGGGGCTTTTCTTCTGTCGTTTGCCGCGCAGGGCGTAGCATCCGCTGTTGATCGGCACGGACTAGGAGAGGCAGGCGGCAACTGACTCAGCCAAACATGGCTTCAGCGATTTCGTCGCGTGTAATCAGACGCATTGGCAATGGTCCATCGGCGGTGGGCGGGTCGAAGGCAAAGTTCTCGGCCTTCGGATCACCCCTGGAGACGAGGGCACAGTAGGTTCGGAGGGTGTTCTGGTCAACGAAGTTCATGCGGTCGACGCGGTTGCCATGTTCGATCAGGACGTCACCGACGCGGAAGGCTTCGCCGTGGGAGATGAACTCGTAATCCGCCGGGCCGCCGGCACCGACGTGGTGGCGAAGGCGGGCGCGTACTTGGGGCAGGTTCAACTCAATGCCGTGATTGAAGGGGGTATTTCGAGACGGTGGCCGTGGCGGAGAAACGATTAAAGGGCTTTGAAGACGCCGGCGGTTGGACCACGTGATTTTCTGGACCATGCAAAGGTCTCCAGGAGTGTGGTTCGTCGAGGCTCTTCTCGGCCAGGAAATCGACGGAGTCACCAATGATGACCAGTTCCACCGGCCCGGCCGGGGCATTGGAGGGGGAAGAGATGAAACGGGCCAGTTGCTCTTCCTGTGTGCAGATACGGAAACCGCGTTTGCCGGGTTCGCCGGTGTCTCCGCCTACGTGGAGAGCGGAGATGACATAGACGGATTTGTGATTACTCACCATTGAAAACGTGCCGGGCCATTCTTGCCGGTGAGTATACGCGACGACGGGAAGCGCGGGCGCGCGGGTCAGGTGATGGCGACGGGGAAGTCGCAACAGGCGTCCGGCTGGTCGAGCCATGCGACACGCTCCTGGACGAGGGCGGCGCGGAGGAGGTAGCTGCCGGGTTCGGCGGGGGCGCAGATTTCCACCGTGTAGACAAACGACGCCCCAGGCGGCAAGGGAGGGTACAACTCCGTGCGGTCGCCATCGTAGAGACATACCACGCCTTCGCGCAACCAGTGGTAGGCAATGTTGATGGGATACTCGCCGAGGCTGGCGAGCACCGCGCGGGAGTTGTTTGTGACTCGGACGGAGACGAGGAACTTCGAGCCGGCGGCGGCTTGTTTTGGGCCGCTGCATTCGGACAGACGAATCCGAGTGAGTTCCTCGCCAGACATGCGGGCCGGGGCGAGTGTGCCGGCAAGGCGCGCGAGTTTCCCTTGTGCAAGGTGAAGGGACTGCGTGAGCGGCCCTACCTGTTCGGCAAGATAAAACGTATTCGACGTGGGCGCGATGGCCTCCAGAAAGCGGGAGGCGGCGATCAATTCGGCGGCGGGGACATGTTCAAACGTCCTGTTGAACTCATCGATCACGCTGGCGTAGTGCCCGGCGAGGACCATGGCGGCGTGGGCCAACCCTTCGCGTTCCCGGACAAGATCCGTCAGCGCGGATGACAGGGCGGCGTCGTAGCGGCGCAACTGCGCGAGGATGGACTGAGCGGAGACGCTGAGCTGGTAGGTTCGGCGGCCGAAGTTGCGGATGCGGAGATACTGGTAGTTTTCCGGGGTGATGAGTTCGCCGAAGCCGAGCGAGTCGGCAAGGATGACGGCGCAACCGGCGGCGATGGCTTCGAGAGCGCAACGGCCGCGGGCGAAGACAACATCGTAGGTGCCGAGGATGCGTTCGGGATCGGGCCGGCCGGTGTAGCCGGCGGCTTCGCCCAGGACATCGAGCGGGAGTCCATATTCGTCGCAGGCCTGGCGAATCAACGCGAGCGATTCGGGGCTCATGGTGTTGCTGAAGAAGAGGGCGCGCGCGGGACGGGGCGGGAGCGGAGGGCGGCGCGGGAAACGCAGCAGATCGACCGGATTCAAATGCATGGCGATGCGGTCTTCCGGGACGCCGTCTGTAAAGATCAAACGGTCCCGGGAGATTTCGCTGACGGCCAAATAGCGCATGACGTTGGGGAAGCGGGGCGCGAGAGCGTCGGGCGAATCCCAGCCGTGACAGACGAAAATGGCGGGAACATCGGGGAAGCGCAGGAGAACGGCGGCGGTTTCGATGGGCGAATTGCCATGGATGATGTCGGGGCGGGCGAGCTTATCGAGCGAATCGCAGACGGGAATGCCGAAGTGGCGAACCTGGGCGGCGAGGGCGCCGAGGCGGAGGCAATAGACGACCGGATGATGGCCGAGGCGGAACAACTCCTGAGCGAAATCCCGAACGTAGAGAGAGCCGCCTGCGGGGCCCTCCATGGACTGGATGGTGAGCAGTACGCGCAGCGACTTGGCGGCTTGCGCCATGGGAACCTCTTTCGACCGTTGCGCGGCACGCAGCGGACACCGCGCCCTGATGCCAACAGTGTATCGGATGCCCGGCGCGGCGCCAACGGCATACTCCGGGGAATCCCCCGGGGGTATACCGGCGTCGCGAATCATGCTAGATTCTGGACTAGAAGGCTATGAAACCGATAACGCTGGCATTACTGACAGTGGCACTCGCGTTTAGCCAGTCTGATCGCGGCACCGTAACCGGGCGCGTAACCGATCCTACCGACGCGGCCGTCGCCAACGCGACCGTCACGATCCGTAACATCGACACTGGCATACGCTCCACTACCAAGACGTCCGATACGGGTAACTATGTAGTTGGGCAGTTACTTTCGGGCAATTATGAAGTTGACGTGGAATCGCCGGGTTTCCGGCGGCATGTGCGGAAAGACGTGGTGGTGAGCGTGGCTCAGACGGTGACACTGAATGTGGCGCTGGAAGTGGGGCAGGTGGAGCAATCGGTAGAGGTTTCGGCAAGCGCGGCGCTGCTGGAGGCGTCGACATCGGACCTTGGAACGGCGGTGACGCGTGACCGGATCGTGGACTTGCCGCTGGCGGTTTCGGGCAACATGCGGCACCCGGGGGCGTTCGTGTTTCTGGCGCCGGGGGTGACGGGAGATACGTCGAACACGCAAATTAATGGAAGCCAGAACCGGGCGAAGGAGGTGCTGCTGGATGGGATTGGGAGCGTGAGTCCGGAATCGGGCGGGCTGCTGTTCACGTATCCGTCGGTGGAAGCGATAAACGAGTTCAAACTGGTGGCGGCGAACTTTTCGGCGGAGTACGGGCGGACGGGCGGCGGGTTTGAGGTGTACACGACGAAATCCGGCGCGAACGATTTTCACGGGGGCGTGTTTGAGTACTTCCGGAACGATAAGTTCGACGCGCGCGGATTTTTTGCGCGGACGCGGCCGATCAACCGGCAGAACGAATATGGGGTGGCGCTGGGCGGGCCGATCCTGATTCCGAAGATTTATAACGGCAAGAACCGCACGTTCTTCCATTTCGTGTGGAGCGGGTTCCGGTTCCGGCAGGGCGCGTTGAACGAACTGCTGACACTGCCGACGGAGGCGATGCGGCGGGGCGATTTTAACGGGAGCGGGCGGACGGTGTACGACCCGGCGACGACGCGGCTGGAGGGCGGCCGTTTTGTGCGCGATCCGTACCCGGGCAATGTGATTCCAACCCAGCGATTTTCGAGGGTTTCGCGGAATGTGCTGCCGTTGATTCCGGCGGTATCGAACCAGGGGCTGACGCTGAACTACCAGGCGGTGGGAGCATCGGCCTTTGACCGCGACCAGTACAACGTGAAGGTGGACCATAACTTCAGCGACACGCAGCGGCTGAACGTGTATTTCTACTGGAACGAGCAGACGAACACGGACCCGACGCGGCTGGAAGGGCCGCTATCGCCGGGGCGGGCGACGGACCGGCCGGGGCGATGGGTGCGGCTGAACCACGATTCGGTGATTGGGGCGACGAAGGTGAATAATTTGCGGGCGGGCTTTACGCGGGAGCCGGAGCGGTGGGCGCGGTTCAACGCCGACCAGAACTGGCCGACGCAGATAGGGCTGAGCGGCGTAAACACCGGGGCGGGGAACGCGTTTCCGCGGGTGCAATTCACCGATGGCCTATTCAACTGGTCGGATGAGACGAAGAACGTGGGGCAGCAGGCAAACAATGCCTATCAACTGGCGGACACGTTTAGCATGATCCGGGGGAACCACAGCTTGAAGTTCGGCACGGATCTGCGGTGGCTACAAACGAACGGCGCCGATCCGTTCGATTCGCAGGGGTTGTTCCGGTTCAACAATCTGGAGACGGGGCAGCCGGCGACGCCGGCCAATACGGGCCATGCGTTTGCGAGTTTTTTGCTGGGCGTGACGAATAGCGCGCAAGCGAATTTTCTGCGGGTTGTGCCGGCGAACCGGTACCGCTACGCGGCGTTTTTCGTGCAGGACGACTGGAAAATTTCGCGGAAACTGACGCTGAACGTTGGGCTGCGTTACGACCTGTACACGCCGCGAACGGAGAAGTTCAATAACTTTTCGGGGTTCGATCCGTCGGTGCCGAATCCGGCGGCGGGCAACCGATTGGGCGCGGTGGCGTTTTTGGGCGAAGGGGAAGGGCGGGACAGTTCGCGGACGAGTTTCGCGAATACGGACTATAAGAACTTCGGGCCGCGGTTTGGCTTTGCGTATCAACTGGGCGGAAAGACGGTGCTGCGCGGCGGCTATGGAATCTACTATGCGCCGGGGAACGCGACGACGGGCCTGCGTTGCAGCCAGTGCTTCATTTACGGTTTTAACGCGGCGCCGGCGTACCAGAGCACGGACAACGGGATAACGCCGGCGGTGCGCTGGGACAACGGATTTCCGACCGACTATCCGCAGCCGCCGTTCATCCGGCCGAATGTGCAGAATGGGTCGAACGTGAACTTTATGGGCCGGGAGGATGGGCGGGCGCCGTACTTCCAGAACTCGACGCTGAGCGTGCAACAGGAGTTTTGGGGCAAGACGCTGCTGGACGTATCGTATGTTGGGGTGAAGGGGACGCGGCTGGGGACGGGGTTGTTTTCGTCGATGAACCAGGTGGACCCGCGGTACCTGAGCCTGGGGGCGCTGTTGACGCAGAGCGTGACATCGGCGGCGGCGCAGACGGCGGGGATTGCCGTGCCGTGGAACGGCTTTACGGGATCGGTGGCGCAGGCGCTGCGGCCGTATCCGCAGTATTTGAATATCGACAACCGGTCGAACCCGAACGGGAATTCGACGTATCATGCGCTGCAGATGAAGGTGGAGAAGCGGATGAGCAACGGGCTGACGCTGCTGGGCGCCTATACGTGGGCGCGGACGATCAGCGATGGAGACATTATGGCGGGCGGCGGGGCCGGCGGGCAGGACTTCTACAACCGGCGGCTGGAGAAGGCGCTATCGGTGAACGATGTACCGCATGTGGCGGCGATCAGCTATCTGTATGAACTGCCGATCGCGAAAGGCAACAAATGGATGGGCGGGTGGACGTTATCGGGCATTCATCAGTACCAGGCGGGCCGGCCGATCGCGATGCAGGCCAATAACACGCTGCCGATATTCAATGGGCTGTTGCGGCCGAATGTGGTGGCGGGTGTGGAGCGGCAGAACACGAGTTTCAGCGATCCGGCGACGGATTTCTGGATTAACCGGGCGGCGTTTGCGAATCCGGCGCCGTTCACTTTCGGCAATTCGCCAAGGCTGTTTTCCGACCTGCGGGCACCGGGGTTCCGGAACGAGAGCTTTGGGTTGATCAAGCGGACGAAGCTGACGGAAAAAGTGAGTGTGACGTTCCGGGCCGAGTTCTTCAACATGTTCAACCGCGTGGTGTTCGGCGCGCCGAACGCCAACATTAACAATGCCCAGTTCGGGCGGATCAGCGCACAGGCGAATACGCCGCGGCAGGGCCAATTGGCGCTGCGGCTGGATTTTTAGTGGTGTAAGCCTGGCAAGGGTTTCCGGAGCTGGCGGTGAATTTGGCTGGCCGGGGCGTTGGTCGCGGTTTGATCGAGGCCGGGAGCGATGACGGCGTTGTGGGCCTTGGCGGGCGGGTGGCCATTGTCGTTGCGACTCACGCCTCAGACGGAGACGACGGGGTTGCCGCTGTTAACAACGTGACATCAGCCGTCCGAGGCATCAAGGTGCCGATATGCCGACCACTCTTACCCTTGACGAAGATGTGGCGGATCGTCTGGCCCGAGTGGCGCGCGAGACAAATATGCCGTTTCAGGTGGTGGTGAACGAGACCTTGCGGCGTGGATTGGCTGAGCAGATGACGGAGGCCGCGCCGTTTTCGTATCAACCGCATGTTGGCGGACTTCTGCCTGGGATTGATGATCGGCGTCTGAATGAACTTGCATGGCAGTTGGACGAGGAGCGATTCGGGCGGTGATCGTCCCGGACCTCAATCTACTAATCTATGCTTACGATTCCACTTCGAGTTAGCGTGAGGCCGCGAAGCGATGGTGGGTGCAATGTCTTTCCGGGAGTGAGAGCGTAGGGGTTTCGTGGGTCGTTGCCCTGGGTTTTGTCAAGCCATGGACGAGTCCGCGCGTGTTCCAGAATCCCATGACGGTGGCGCAGGCGACCGCCCACGTGGAGGCATGGTACGAGCGGCCGATGGTTCGTCCGCTCAATCCTGGGCCCCGTTGCGCCGAACTCGTGTTTGGATTGTTGCGCGCCGAGGGCAAAGGCGGGAATCTTACGACTGACGCCCACTTGGCCGCGCTCGCAATCGAAGCGAAGGGGAGGCTCCACACCACCGATACCGATTTTCTGCGGTTCTCTGGATTACGGTGGGTGAACCCGCTGCGTTGATCGCAGGCGGTTGCAGCGCTGACGGCCTTACTGGCGCTGTTTGGCGCGCGGTGAATGACGAATGGACTCAGGCTGCGGCTGCGGACCAGGATTTTCGGGCAGTTCCACGGCCGGGTCGCGCTCGCCATGGAACATGCGGGTGATTTCTCCGGCGAGGCGGAGATACCAATCGCTGGGGAGGCCGGCTCCGTCGGCATCGAGGGTGAGCCAGAAGCCCTGTTCAGGGGCCTGGTGGCGGTGGGAGACCACTTTCATGATGGCGGTGGCTTCGTCGACCTCATCGAACATGGCGATTTTGAGGGCGGTGGCGCCGGCGATTTTGGCGTTATAGGCCTGGCGCCAGAGGAATTCGCCGCGGAGGCGCGGGATCTGGTTGGGCCGGCCGTTGCGCTTGAGATTTTGCCAGGAGAAGCCCGGGAAGACGACGGGCATATAGAGTTGCGCGTTGGCGGCGGTACGTTCCAGGTCGGGGGTGAGGACGGAGTCCTTCCATTTGTCCACGGCGTCGATGGTGGCGTAACGGCCGACGTTCCAGGGTTGGAGGATGTCCATCATGGCGTAGGCGCCGGCCCAGGCGGGGTCCTGGCGGGAATCGGCGGTGAGGGTTCCCCAGCGGGCGGGCGTGCCGCCCATGAAGGTGACTTGGTGGCGGGGCTCCGGGGCGCCCCAGCGGAACCAGGCGATGAGGTCCTTGGCCTCCTGCGCATCGGCGGGCGGGTGGCCATTGTCATTGAGGCCCATGCCCCAGATGGAGACGACGGGTTTGCCGTTATGGCGCTGGTAGTTGGGGTGGGCGGTGATTTCGAGTTCGTCGACAAGGTACACCCAGTCGTCTTTGAGCGTTTGGGCGAAAGTGGCTGGGTTGCCGCCCGAGATGTCGTATTCAATGGCAAAGGTCCGGCCGGACTGGCGGGCGGCGGCCATGATGTTCTTGAGGACCAGATCGCCCCCGGCGCGTTTGGAGCGGATTTCGCCAACGAAGCGTTGCACCAGAACGCCATCCAACCCGTAATCCTTCATCCAGCGGAAGTGCCGGTTGACGGTTTGAGCGTTGCGGGAGGAGAAGAGGTATGCGGGCTGGCCGGCGATGGTCATGCCAGGCACTTCACAGAGTTCGTCTTTTTCGAACTCGCTCAAGTCGGGGTACATTTCGACGGTCAGGGTTTCGGGCGCGGGCACGCCGCGCGCCCAGTGGGTCCAGCGGCCGGAGCCGTCGGCGGGGCAGGTGAACCAGCCCTGGTAACCGAGCAACACCTTTTTATCGAGCGTTGCGGGATCTGGATCGCCCGCGGCGGCGAGAGAAGCGCAGAGGGCTGTGAGAAAAACAAGAGAGGTGGTGCGCATGGCTATTCCTACAGCGCGGCTAGAACTCCAGCCGGAGAGCCATCACCATGGTGCGGTTGCCGGCCTTGGTATTGATGAGGCCAAACGTGGAAGAGGTGATGCCGGCGGCGGGGGCACCCAGATTCGGGTGGTTGAGCATGTTGTAGAACTCGGCGCGGTATTGCAGGCGCAGACGTTCCTTGATGGGCTGCCAGCGGCTGAGGACGGAATCGAACGTAAACGAACCAGGGTTGCGGAGGTTCGGTTCGGTACGAGAGCCGTTGCCGAAGGAGTAGGGGGCTGGATTGGTGAAGGCGGTGGTATCGAACCAGCGGTCCATGGACCGTTCGCCGGCGGGAAGGACGGGGCTTTTGGAGCGATCGGCGTAGCAGCCGAGGCCAGAGACGCCGGGGAAGGTGCAGGCGGCGCCGATGGAGATGGGGGAGCCGGTTTGCGCGGAGAGGATACCGCTGACCTGCCAGTTGCCAAGGATGATGCCGCCGATGCCATCGGAGAGAAAGCGTTTTCCTTTGCCAAAGGGCATTTCCCAAACCCAGTTGGTGACCAGGCGGCGGTTGATGTCGGCGGCGGAGATGGCGCGGGAGAGGCGCATGTCGTAGGGGTTGATGAAGTTGGCGCCACCGAGGAAACGCTCGTTGACGTTATCGATGAGTTTGGCGCCGGTGAAGGAGGCCTGGAACATCAAGCCTTTGGAGAAAGAGCGTTCGGCGCGGAGGGTGAAGCCGTGATAGATGGAATCGCCGACGGAGGCGCGGATCTGATTGACGCTGGCGGCGTATTGCGGATAGGGGACGAGCAGGATGCCCTGGCGGACGGTGGCGGTGCTCATGGTGCCGATGGCGATTTTGCCGAAGAAGGGATTGGGCACCAGGTTGTTGAGCTGCGAACCGAGGGAGAGGAAGCGCGGGTCTGTGGCGTTGCGATTGTAGTTGTTCCAGATGCGCATGCCGCGGGTGCCGATGTAGGCGGCTTCGACGAGGAGATTCGAGCCGAAGGTGCGCTGGATATTGGCGTTCCACATGTGATTGGTGGGGGTTCGCCAATCCGGCCAGATGGCGGAGATACCGCCGCCGACGAGGGAATTCGGGTAGGGGCGGAGGCCGGTGACAAAGGGGTTGGCCAGGGTGGCGCCGGCGACTGGGGTGTTTGGCGCGGCGGGCGGCTGGCCGAAGAAGACGTTGGTGCTGACGGAGGAGCCGCTGCCGAGATCGCCGGGGCTGGAACCGACGCCGCCGCTGCCTGGGGCGAAGAAGACACCGTAGCCTGCGCGGAAGACGGTTTGCGGAAGGACGGTCCAGGCGAGGCCGACGCGCGGGGCCCAGTTGTAGTTGGGATTGCTGGGGTAACGGCGGCTGGCGCTGGTCATGGTGAGCAGGCCGGCGCGGCCGGTTACGGGCTCAACGGCATCGGGATCGAAGTAGGCGAGCTGGTTGTAGCGTTCCTTGAAAGGCGTCTGGTATTCGAAGCGAAGGCCGAGGTTGATGGTGAGATTGGGGCGGAGTTTCCAGTCATCCTGGAGGTACCAGTTGTTGCTGGGCTGGAGGAGGGCGAGCGAGGGCCCGACGGTGAAGTTACCGCTGTCGGGCACGCCGAGCATGGCGCTGGCGAGGCCGTAGCCGGCCGTGGCGGCGGCGGTGGCGGGGTCCGGCCCCTGGGTGAAGGCGCGGCCGAAGGCGAAGAGGCCGGAGGGATAATCGGGACGGAACGTGTTGAAGGCGCAGAGCAGGAGGTCATAGCCGGTTTTGACGGCGTGGGCCCCTTTGAGCCAAGTGAAATGAGCCTGGAACTCCGGCGTAGTTTCGGCGGTTACGTTGTGGGAGGCGCGGTCCGGGCCGATGGCGGTGAAGTCACCGATATTGAAACGGGGGAAGATGGCATCGGTGGAGGCGGCCTTGAGGTATTGCGGGAGGCCGAGGGTGGTGATATCGAAGCCGACGCTGAGGGGGGTGAGTTTGGTGATGGAGCGAGAATAGCTGGCGCGGAATTCGCCGATGAGATTGGGCCGGAACATGTGGGTATCGCTAAGCGCGGCGGTGTGGGCGATGGAGGACTGATTGCCGCCGCCGTTGGTGCCCTCGCCGGGGAAGGCGATGTTGGTAAAGGGGCTGGTACGCGGGGTGGTTTGGCGGCCAAAGCGGAAGAAGATTTTATTGGAATCGGTGAGGTTCTGGTCGCCGCGGATGAACCAGCGGTCGGTCTTCACGATATTGGGGAACTGTTGTGACCAGTTGACCTGGAGGGTTGGGGAGATGGGGAGAGTGGGCTCCGGGTAATAGGCCATGACTTTGCGCATGATGGGATCGAAACGGGAGGCGGGAACCAGATTGCCGGGGAAGGGCTGGCGTCCAAAGCCGCTGCGCTGGGAGGGGTCGGCGGCGGTGGTGAGCGGGTCGTAGACGCGGATGAGCGCACCGGAGGAGGTGAGGGTTTGGGAGAAGTCACCGGTTCTTTGGAGCGGGGTGGGGACCTGGGCGGTGGGAGTGCTGACGCCGTGGTCGTTGGACTGCTCCCAATTGAAGAAAAAGAAGGTCTTATTGGCACCATGGTAGATGTGCGGGATGACGACGGGGCCGGAGAGGGTGAACCCATATTCGTTGCGGCGCTGGCGGCCGCGGGCTACATTGTTGCGGTTATTCGTCCAACTGTTGGCATTGAGTTTGTCGTTGCGCAGGTAGTTGTAGGCGCTTCCGTGAAAGGTGTTGCCGCCGGAGCGGCCCGCGGCCACAACGACGCCGCCGGCGGAGCGGCCGTATTCGGCGGAGAAGCTGTTTGTGATGAAGCGGACTTCGGCAACCGCTTCCTGGGGCGGGGTGTAGGCGTTGTCGAGGGTTGAGTTGTTGCGAGTTTCCTGGCCATCGAAGAGAACGGCGGTGGTGTTGGAGCGGCCGCCGTTGACGATGGAACCGGTGCCGGCGTTGCCGGTGGCGATGACGCCGGGAGAGAGATTGATCATGGAATAGGGACTGCGGCCGGTGGGCAGTTCAATGACCTGGGTGGAGCCGACGACGTAGCCGAGAGAGGAACTGACGCGTTCGACGGCGAGGGCGTTGGCGGTGACGGTGACTTCCTCATGGACGCTGCCTGGCTTCAGCACGGCGTCAATGGTGGTGACCTGGCCGACCAACACCGGGATATCGGAGACCTTGTGGGCGGCGAAGCCAGCGCTTTCCATGACCAAGCTGTACCTGCCTGCCGGGAGGTAGGGGATTTTGTAGTAGCCCTCGTCGGTGGTTTCGACGCGGGCTATGGCGCCGGTGGCGAGATTGGTGGCGGTGACACGAGCCTTGGACATCAGTGCGCCGGTAGGGTCTGTGACGGACCCGGAGATGCCGCCGCGCTCGGCTTGGGCAAAGCACAGCAAGGCGGTGGCGGCGAGCGCGGCGGCCCGGAAGGGGATACTGATTCTCTCTGACACGGAAAGCCTCCATTGATGCTGGCCTGGGCGTATTGGTGCCCGGGGCCGAAAGAAGATGTCTGAGGATAGCCCGGAAACGGGCGACTCCACAACGTTAGGAAGCGTTCCTAACGGGACTGCAACTGGTTGAAAAAGAAAGGTTCTTGTGCGGATCCCGTTTCTAACAGTAGCTACGCCGTGCTATGCTGAGGCCGGATTGGAAAATGCATGTCCGAAATGACAGCACAGCCGCCGGAGCTCCCCGTGGCGAGGCCAGCACTTCGAGAGCATCTCAACGAATTGTTTGAGAGCCCTGCCTTCAAAGGCAGCCGAAGGAGCCAACAGTTTTTGCAGCACATTGTTGAAAAAACTTTGGATGGCCACGGGGAGGAATTGAAGGAACGGAACCTTGGGGTGGCGTTGTTCGGGCGGTCGCCGTCCTACGACACGGGCGAAGACGCGGTGGTGCGTGTCACGGCATCGGACGTGCGCAAACGGCTGCAGCAGTATTATTCGCAGACGAACGCGGCAATTCGGATAGAACTGCTGGCGGGGTCCTACATTCCGGAATTTCGGCGTATGCCGGAGGCGGTTGCGGTGCAAATTGCCGCGGCGGCGACGCCCGCGGGGCGAGGCTGGCATCGAACGGCGCTGCTGTGCGCACTGGTAATGGTTGGCGCCTCGGCGACCTGGCTTTGGAGCGGCCACCGGGCAGGGGAAGGACTCGCGGCGCGGAATGTACTGCCCTGGTCGGTGTTTTTGCAGGACGGCCGTCCGTTGCAGCTTGTATTGGCCGATCCCGATGTATCGGCGATGCAGGAACTGACGGGTTCGCAGATTTCGCTTTCCGATTATGCGAATCGCCGGTACCTGGCGAATCCAGAGGCTTACGGAAAGGAGATGCAGAAGGCGTTTCGGCTGCTGCGGGGCGTAAATGTGGCGGCGGTGGATGTGGGGATCGCGCTGGCGGTATCGAGGCTGGCCGGGGGTGATTCGGCGCGGCTGAAGATCAACCCGGCGCGGAGTATGCAGTTGAGCTCGTTCCGCACGGATGATGATTTTGTGATTTTGGGCAGCGACCGGTCCAACCCGTGGGGGGCGTTGTTCCGGGATCAACTGGACTTTGATTTCGTGCGCGACCCGGAATTGAACAGGGAAATCGTGCGAAATAAGCGAGTGCAGGCGGGCGAACTGGCCCGCTACGTTCCGACGGCGGGGGGCTTTGACACGGGGGATGCGTTCGCGATCGTCGCTTTGGTAACGAACCCGCGGCAGGCGGGAAAGGTGTTGATGCTGGCGGGCACGAATGCGGAAGGCACGGAGGCGGCGGGGCAGTTTGTGACGAACCTGGGTGAACTATCGCGGACGCTACGGGCAGCCGGAATCGACCCGGCGGGGCCGGCGACTCCTTTTGAGATTCTGCTTCGGGTAAGGACAATGGCTGGGTCGGCGAGCACGCTTGAGGTTGTGGCGTGCCACCGGCTGGCGGCCCCCTGAGGGGAAGCGGCTAACGATTCTCGAAAAGGCCGACGACTTCGAAGGAATAGTCGGTGTAGGCGCGCATTTCGCCGCGGAGCCAGAGGAGGGCGCGTTTGCGGCCGCGCCAGATGGGGACGATGGGGCGGAGGTTGTCGGCGGTGGAGTTGGCGGTGACGGGGGTCCAGGTGAAGGTCTGGTAGTTTGTGGTGCGGCCGCGGTAGATTTCGCGGTGCGGGAGTTTTTCGCCGGTAATGGGATGGGCGTTGGTGGAGATGAAGATGGTTTTGGGGTCGTGGGGGTCGAGGGCGGCGAGGCCAGTATAATCGTCTTCGCCACGGTAGAGACGGGAGCCGGCGTGGGCGATTTCGTGGTCGTTCCATTGGCGGCCGTCCCAATGAGCGAGACGGAAGCGGTGGTCCTGGCCGGCGACCTCGGCGCCCTGTTTTTGGCCGGCGCCGTTCCTTTGGACTGTGTAAATGAGGAGGAGTTCGTTTTTGCCGATGATGTGGAAATCGGTGGTCCAGGCGACGGCGTTGGGGCCGCCCTGGAAGATGCGGGTACCTTCTTCGGGCGAGCGCAGGCCTTCTTTGAGTGAGCGGATGACGGAGCCGTCTGAGCGGTGGAGATGTCCGCGGCGATAGAAGGTGTGATAGATGCTGTTATCGAAGACGTGGGGGTGGCCTTCGGTATAGGCGATGTGGATGGTGTCGGTGTTATTGGAACAGTACTTGGCGTAGGGGCGGTGGCGGAATTCGAGCGGGACGTCGATTACTACACCGCCCGGGTTCCAGGTATCGCCGCCATCGGGGGACCAGTTATAGGACGGTTTATAAGAGTTATGAATACCGCGAAAGAAATTATAGAGGCGCTTTTCTTTTTTGAGATAGAAGAGATTGGAGTAAGTGACGCGGGAGGCTTCGCTGGGGACAAATACTTTCTCGGGCTCCCATTGGGCGGCGCTGTGTTTGTTGGTTGAGAGGCGATAGTGTATCTGATTGCGGGTGCCGTGGCGAGCGTAGACTGCAAGGATGCGGCCGCCGGGGCGCCGAAGGAAGGCGGGGGAGTTATGATCGTCGATCCATTGTTTGGGGCTTTCGTCGCCGTTGGGATCGTGGAGGGTGAAGACGGCGGACTGGCCGGTTTTGAGGTCGTATTCGCTGACGCGGATGTGGCCGGCGAGTGCGGGGTTTTTGTAGCCTGTGGCGACGGTGCCGAAGATGAGTTTACGGCCGGTGATGATGGCGCGTTCGTCTTCAAACCAGCACCAGCCGCCATCATCGAGAAGCACAACCGGCGCGGAGGGCAGCCCGCCGAGGAGGGCGGCGAGAAAGGTACGGCGTTGCATGGGAATCCGGCTTTATTGTGTCATGGGACGAGCATGATGGGGGAACGGAAGAAGGCTGCTTTGCGGCGGTGCCTATCGAGCACGGTGACCTGGCAGAGGTATTCGCCGGGGGCGAGTGTGGCCAAGGGAAACTGGAACTTGAGGGGCATGGTGCGGAGGCGATTGGGGATCGATTCGGCGACGGTGATGGGCGTGGACTCGAAGGCCTTGGCGCCGTCGCGGTAGAAGGTGACGAAGGCCGATAAGGGGTGGGCGGGCTCCGTGCCCTGCTGGTAGGCCTGCAGGTAGACGTACATGTCCTGGGTGGCACGGAAGACGCGCGTGACGGAGGGGATGAGCTTGACGCCGTCCTGGACGAGTGGGCTTAGGCTGTGGGCCTGGCCTTTGTCCTTGCCGGCGGTGAAGAGGGCGTCGCGCATGTCGATGCGCTGGCTGCCGAGGACGACCGAACTGATGGGGATGCGCTGTTCTTCCTTGTTCAAGTTGGGGACGGCGAAGGGAGTCTCATAGGTTCCCATGCGGCCGGTGACGGCGTCGCGGGCGAGGAATTTCAGCTTGTAGCGGCCGGGGAGAAGGGTGAAGCCGGAGTCATATTCGATAGGCCTTCTGCTCAGTTCGGCGGCGGTGGCGCCGGTGAGTTTGATATCGACTTTATCGCGGACGTTGGAGACGGTGATGCCGTATTGGTCCTTGACTTCGCCGATGAAGTCGATGCGGGTGTAATCGGCGCCGGCGCGGCGGGCGAGGGCGAGTTCGCTGCCGGGGATTTTGACGGCGAGGGGGACGAAGTACTCGGCGCGGTTGAGCTGGAAGAAGCCGAGTTCGAGGGCGATGGTGAGTTCGGTGACGGGGTCGGCGAGGAGGAGCGCGTCTTCAAGTTGGCGCTCTTTGTCGGCGCTGGAGAATTTGCTGAAGTCTTTGGCGGCGAAGTAGCCCTGGCGGTAGTCGAGGGATGCGTTGGAGGTGTTGGCAAGGGTGATTTTGATGCGGCGGAACTTGCCGTCGGGACTGGAGTTGGTGGTGTAGTAGCCGAGGATGTAGTAACTGCCCATGGCGGCCTGGGCCTGGAGGATGCCTTGGGAGAGATCGTTGGAATCGAGCAGGGCTTTGCCGCCTGTGTCGGCGGCGAGGGTCCAGAGGGTGTCCTGGGAGCGCTGGAGGTTGGCGGCGGCGTTGGCGGCGGCGGCGCCGGTGTACATGCCGATGCCGCCGGTGGAGCCGCGGGTGGCGTCGCCGAGCGGGGCTTGGGCGGTGAGTCCGCGGGCATCGACGGGCCAGAAGGAGACGCCGGCGCGGATGGCGGCGTTGATGGTGGCGTGGAGTTGGGCCTGGTTGTTGGTTCCATTGAGGCGCAGGCCGCTGGCGAAATAGACAAGCGACTTTTTCTCCTGCAGGCGGCCGAGCATGACGGCGGCGGTTTGGAGGGCGGCGAGTTGACGGTCCGTGAAGAAGATATTGAATTCAGAATCGTTCTGGCCGAAGGCGGCGCCGGTGTCGTTGGGTTCGAGTGGGGCGTTTTCGTCTTCCCCGACGATCATGGTTTCAAGGACGCTCAGGAGGCGGGGGCGGTCCGCGGTGAAGTCCTGCAGGACCTGCACGGCGCCGGAGGTGAAGGCGAGGATGGCGACCAGATCGGCGTTGGCCATTTGTTGCTGGACGAACGTCCTGGCGGCTTTGAACGCACGGAGCTGATCGGGCTGCGGCATGGCGGTGAGGTCGAAGTAGAGTGCGAGGAGGCGACGGTCGCGGTACTTCAACGCGCCGGGGGATTCGGGGGCGATTTGAGAGCGGCCGATGCGGGGGAGGAGTTCGATGCGTTCGGCGGCGGGCGGGGCTTTGGCGGTGGCGAGTTGTTGGAATTCGAAGAAGCGGATGGGTTGGGAGATGTTGTCCTCGGTGATGGTGAAATCTTTTGCGGTGAGGCCGGTGATGGGATTGCCGTCTTTATCCTTGACAGTGACGGCTTCGATGACGAGTTGGGAGGTGGTTTGAAATGTGGCCTGGGCGAAGAGGGCGGAAACGCTAATCAGCAGTATGGTGAGGCGCATGCTAGAACCTCGTCCTGACGGTGGCCTGGATGGTGCGCATGGGGTTGGCGGTGACGGGCAGGCCGAATTGGGCGTTGCCGAGGACGGTGTTCCAGGCGGGGAAGCGGACGGAGTTGAGGACGTTGGCGGCGTCGAGCCGGGCGTCCCAACTGAAGCGATCGGTGGCGCGGAAGGTGCGGCCGAGGGCGGCGCCGAGCGCAAATTGGGCGGGGCCGTTGATGGAGTTTCGGCCGGCGTTGCCCCAACGGCCTGGAGCGGGGGCGGCGACGGCGGCGGGGTTGAGGTAGAGGCCGGGCGGAGAATTATAGAGCGGCGCGCCAGTGAAGTCGGGGCGCAGGCTGCCGGTGACACCGGTGCCGGGGACGGCGGCGAGATAGATGGGTGTGAGCGGGAGACCGGAGCCGGCGGAGAGTTGGCTGCTGAGTGTCCACTCCTTTAGGAAGCGGGCCTTCCAGCCGGCGGCGAGGGCACCGCCCTTGAGGCCCATGCCGGTGGTGTACTGAGCCATGGCGGTGAGCAGGTGGCGTTGATCGAAGGTCGATCGAGCGCGATCGGCATTGAGGTCGAGCCAGTTCTGAGCGATGAAAGATTGGCGGCCACCGGGGAGAGCGTTGTCGATGGATTTCGAGTAACGGTAGGCGGCCTGGGCGGTGAGGCCGGAGCGGAGGCGGCGGCGGAGTTGGAGTTGGCCTTCGTGACGGATGGCGTTGCCGTTGGAGGTGAGGTAGGTGTAGCCGGCGGGGCCGAGCGGGCCGCTGGGGAAGGTGTAAGGGAGAGACTGTTGCTGGGCGCGGGTGCCTTTGCCGCCGTTATAGGAGGTGGTGAACTGAAGAGCGGCGGGGAGATCGCGCTGGAGCGAGAGCTGCCAGTTTTGGGAGTATCCGGTGCGGAAATGGGGATCGACGGCGAATGTGGCGGGCGAGGCGGCGGCGGAGGGGAAGCCGATGGCGAGTGTTAGAGGAGTGGCGGCGGAGTTGGCGAGACGGAGGTTTTTGGATAGCGGAGGTTGTTGGGCGAGTTGGAGGGCGATGGGCTGATAGATAGAGGTGTCGAAATAGATGCCGTAGCCGCCGCGGACGACGAGCGAGGAGGCGACGAAGGGACGCCAGGAGAAGCCGGCGCGCGGGGCCCAGTTGTTGCGATCGGGCTGGACGGCGCCGAGGAGGCGGCCGTATTTTTCGCTGGCCGGGGACCAGTATTCCCAACGGAGGCCATAGTTGATGGTGAGGCCGGGGTTGACGCGCCAATCGTCATTTGCGAAGGCTTCGGTGATGGTGGCACGGAGGTATTTGTCGGCGTTGCCGAAGGCGATGGTGGCGGTGTCGGGGATGCCGAGGAGGAAACCGGCGACATCGTTGGCGGCGGCGGCGCCGGTGAAGGCGAACGAGCCGCGGGCCTCCTGCTGCGCGAGGATGTTGAACTGCTGGCGGCGATGGACGGCGCCGGAGGTGACGTTGTGCCCAGCGCGGTTGTAAAAAGCGTCGACGGAGTAGGCGATGGTTTGGTTGCGCGTGAATGAGGCCTGGGCGGTGGCGAGAGGGGTGAGTCCGCTGGAAAAGATGAGACTGGGCGGGCCCCAGTTGCCGGGGTCCTGATTGTTGCCGGTGATGCCAGCGGCGGCCGAGACGTTTTGACGGTTGGCGAAGAAAGGCGTGAGGCGATCACGCTGGCGGCTGTATTGGAGGCCAAGATTCAGGAAGAATCGCGGGTGGATGGAGCGGCGGTAGTTGGCGGAGGTGTTGAGGCCGGAGGCGCGGGTGGTATCGAGAAAGCCGTGGAGGGAAGGGGTGGAGGTGCGAGTGGACTGCCAGGCGAAGGCGGCGGAGTAGAAGTTCTTGCGGCGCTGTTTGTTGACGCGGGTTTGGAGGTCATCCTGGTGGAGACCGGTGACTATGGGCGTCTGGAAGTTATAGCGGGAACTGTTAAAGAAGTTCGGGGCGGGAAAGAGCGTGAGCAAAGCGCGGGCCTGGGGGCTGATGCGGGAGGCGGGGATTTGGGCGTTGGGGAAGGGGAGCGAACTGGCTGGATCGATAGGGGGGCGGGCGGCGGAGAAATCGCCGCGGCGTTCAGCGGCGGAGTGGACGAGGCCGGACTGGGTGACGGCGGTCGTGTTGCGCGTCCACTGGTAGTTGACAGTGAAGATGGGGCCGTTGCGGGGAAGCCATTTGGGAATTTTGATGGGGCCGCCGAAGGCGAAGACGCCTTGGGCGCGAGTGTAGGCGGGTTTGGGGGTGTCCTGGCCGGTGACGGAGAAGGAGCGGGCGTCGAGGGCGGCGTGGTTGAGGATGAGGCCGAGACTGCCGTTGTACATGGAACGGGCGCCCTGGCGGTTGTTGCCGAAGGTGGGTAGTTGGGCGAAGGGAGAGGAGGCGGCGTTGTTGACGCTGCCGTTGATAAGCAGCCCGTCGGCGGCGCGCTGTGCCTGCTCCGGTTCGACAGTTTGCGCGGGGGCGGGGGCGCCGGAGAGGCCGGCGCGCTGGAAGGCGGAGCGGGTGTTGGTTGGCGATTTGCCGGCGGCCACGGAGACAGGCGGGGCGGCGGTGGTGAGGGGCTCCAGTTCCCAGGTGAAGGGCCCCGGGGCGAGTTCGCGGGTTTGGGGCGCGAAGAGTTGCATTTCGACGCGGAGGGTCCAGCGTGTGCCGTCGAGACCGGGGAAGGAGTAACGGCCGTCCGCATCGGTTGTGGTGGTGAATGTGGAGGGGCCGCTGGTGGCGGTGACAGTGGCCCCTGGGAGGGGAAGGCCGCCAAACGTGACGGCCCCGGTGTGTTCCGCCGCAGCGAGGCGCACGCCGAGGGCGAGGAGGACAGCAAGGCGCGGCATGGACTAGTTTTCGGTGGGCTTGGAGACGCTATCGATGATAAAGATATCGACGGGGCCTCTTTGCGATTCGAGTTTGAGACCGAGCTGTTCCTGGATGGCGGTGAGGAGGGTGGGGCCGCTTGTGTCGGAAGAGGTGATGGCGTCCGGTGGAGGGGGGCCGCCGAAGGGGCCGCCGCCTTGGCCGGGTTCGGGAGTCCAGTGCATTTCGATGTCGAAATTTCCGGTGATGCCGGTTTTATCGACGACGGGGCGGCCGAGTTGCTGGGAGAGGAGTTGGGCAAGGGCGGCCAAGGTGGCGCCTTGCAGGTTTGCCTGACCACGGCCGATGCGCATCATCTGGCGCTGCTGGGGGCCGGCGGCGGCGGTGGGTTCGGAGGCTTTCAACTTGTGCGGGCTCTTGCCGGGGACGAGGGCGTAGGCGGGCATTTCCTTGGTTTCTTTGCGCAGTTTGAGTTGGAAGCGTTCGGCCAACAGAGCTTGGAGCATGGGACGAAGGGTTTCCTGCGGCACGCGCGCCGGGAGTCCTTCGGCTTTGGCGTTGACATCCCAGCGGTCCGAGGTGACCCAGCCGGGGCCGCCGGTGATTTGGAAGTCCTTTACATCATAGGCTTGCATGATGAGCATTTTGAGGTTGGTTCCGGTGACCGAGAAGCCGCCGCCGGGCATGATGCGGAACATGACGCGGTGGTCGTTATCGGCGTTGGGTTTGATGGTGGCGACGTCGAAGGTTTGTTGGGCCCAGGCGGCGGAGGCGAGCAGGAATGGGAGTATGGAACGGAATGCCATGGGTTAATATACGGGGCCTTGGCGGAAAGTTCCCGCGATTGTAATCCCATGGTGCTTTCGGCAGTTGCCCTGTTGGCCGATCCTCACCGTCGAGTGATTCGCTTGCTGGTTTGGCGTTCCGGGTGTAGACAGCCGCTACAATACTGGCATGCTGCTGCGGTTCCGATTCGAGAACTTTCGGTCCTTCAGGTGACAACAGGAATTCTCGTTGAACTCTATCCCTTCGCCTATTGGGACCGGCGGAAGTGTTCCTGTGCCTGTGGTGAAGGAGAGCGCTCTAACGGTTGGCGCGATCTTTGGTGCGACTGTGTACGGAAAAACCAACGCAATCCGCGCCCTCGGCTTCATAGCGCGAGCTGTCGCTAACTCCCATCGGCTGTGGGCTTCAGATTCCCGAATAGCGATACCTTCATTCCGAGGAGCGCCACGGGTCGACGAGCGACCGACCGAGTTCCAAGTGGATTT
Organism: Bryobacterales bacterium; assembly: GCA_016789905.1. Lineage (GTDB taxonomy): Bacteria > Acidobacteriota > Terriglobia > Bryobacterales > Bryobacteraceae. The sequence continues at coordinate 24,134 of JAEUQC010000172.1, forward strand.
CATGATTGACGGGCGACGATACAAGTATGGGTTCAGCGTCAATCCCGCGGGTATCTTAAACGAAGCTCGCTCTGCTTTTGTTGCCTGAAGTCCCCAGCGTTGGTTTCACCGCAAACGAGGACAACCGATTTCCTTTGGGCGTAAATTTGCCGGAGAGAACCGGACTGTGGAAAAGTTAACTAGACCGAATAGTCTTTTCCTATCGGCGGCGGCGCAGAATAGTCACGAAGTTCTGGTGCTGATTTACAACTGGTTCGCCGATGATTTGACCGTCGTCGCGGGCGATCGGCCGAATAACCGCGGTCGCCTGACCCGGATCGCGGCAGAGGTGTGCGTTGATAGAGATTTGGATCGAAGTTTAATTCTTCGGCTTCTGTCCAGTGCCGAACTCGGCATCACCGACCTGGAATTGGAGTGCCCTGATGACCAAGAACGGGAGCAATCCAAAAGAGTTCTTAAAGCAATGATGAGCGCGTTGGGCCGTGAGGGCCAGTTCCAACGTACTCTTGACGAGCCTGGTCCGAAAGTGAAGCTTTTGCATCGAACAGGCGATTCTGTGGTTCGATTCGAACTTGAGGATGAATCGAGCGGAACCATATCTTATCTAGCGCTGCTCGGCCCAATTATCAAAGTTCTGAGAGCCGGAGGCGTCCTCGCCGTCGATGAACTGGACAGTGGGCTGCATTCGTTGTTAGTCGCCCGAATTGTGGAGCTGTTCAAGAAATCGAGTACGAATCCACGTCATGCGCAGTTGATCTTCAATTCCCACGATACGAGTTTGCTGAATCGAGATGTGCTTCGACAAGACCAGGTGTGGCTCACCGAAACGGACCAGAGAGGCGAGAGTCATCTTTATCCTCTTTCCGATTTCCAGCGTAAGAGCGGCGGAAAAATCAGCAGCGGTTATCTGCAGGGGCGTTTTGGAGCGATTCCCTATCTAGGAATGGACCTCGAGATGGGAGAACTGGTGCATGAATAAATGGAATCATCGGTTGCGGCGCTCATCCGCACGTCGGCCGGCGCTTCGGCGAATCCTGATTGTTTGTGAGGGGAGTGTCACGGAAAAGGGAGTTCTACCGCCATCCGCGTTGAGGAGAAGTGCGCGGTGGAGTTGAAAATCATCAGTGGCGGCGTGCCTAAGACGCTTGTCGAAATTGCAGCGAGAAAGAAGAGGGAAGCCGAGAAATTGGCGAAGCGCGAGCACGACAGCCATCTGACCTTCGATCAGGTATGGTGCGTGTTCGACATCGACGAACACCCGTTTGTGAGCGAAGCGAAACAGCAGGCGGTGGACAACGGTATTCGAGTGGCGGTTTCCAACCCATGTTTTGAGCTATGGGCCCTCCTTCACTTTCAAGATCAGACCGCTCATATCGATCGACATGCCGTACAGAAGCTATGCAAGGGACATATGCCAGGATACGAGAAGCAACTACCATACACGCAGCTTCGCGATCGTTACGAAGCTGCTTCCGAGCGTGCCGTCCGGCTATCGAAGATGCACCTGCATCGAGGGACAGCCGGGGCGAATCCATCGACAACGGTTTCTGAATTAGTAGCCACCCTTCTCTCCCAGCGGGCGAATTGGCGTTGATTGCCGCAAAAGGTCCCGCTCCCGTCGGATCAGAACTTGTACATGAGTTCGACGTAGCCGAGATTGCCGGAGCGGCCTGCGGGGTAAATGGACTTGATGGCGGCCAGTCCCTGGGCGTGTCCGTAGTAGAGGTTCAAGCTGACGGCGGTGTTGAGCTTGATGTCGATACTGGTGTCGTAGAGATTGGCGAGTGACTTGGCCCCGGCGGTGTTGCGGCCGATATAACCGAAGCTCCAGGGCTGGAAGACGCCGCCGCCGAGGTACCAGAGATCGTTGCGGCTGGTGAGCGAAAGACCGTGGTACTCGCTGGAGATGGAGAGCCTGGCGTGGGGACGAAGCGTGAGGCCGGCGTAGATATCGCGGTTGTTCATCATGTTAAAGAACGGGAAACGGGCGAAGGGGCGGGGCGTGGGAAGTACCTGAAAGAAGGACCCGTGGGTCGAATCATTGGGATTGTTGTCCCCGCTCGACTGGCCGAAACCGCCGCGGAACCAGGGTTTTAGTTTCCACTTCGGCTGGATACCGGATTCGGCGGTGATGGCGTAGGCCCTGTGGTTCTGCACGCCCCATCGGCCACCCTGGGCGGCGCCCCAAAGGAGAATGTCGAAGGTGGCCGGTTTGGATTCGAAGGCGTGGATGCTATGGCCGCCGAAGGTGGTGATGGCAATGTTGGCGGCATCGCGGGAGCGCGTGGCGGCGGGACGGTTGTCGGTTTTGACAACGTTGGAACGCCAGTCGTGATAATAGAGAGCAAAGACGCGGGTATCGGCCGTGTGGCGGCCGCTGGACCAAGGCTTGGTGTAACTGGCATAGCCGAGCGCGGTTTGGTTCCAGCCCCAGCCATCGGCTTGGAAAACGCCTCGGGTGGGGATGGCGCCAAGGAAGGTGAAATTCTGTTTGGCGGAGTTCTTGGAGTAAAGGAGTCCGTCGAAAGAACGGCCGACGTGGGTCCACCCGAAGTGGCCGATGAGGCGCATATTGATGCGAGTGGTTTTCAGCGCGGCGAGGGTGGCGCTCTTGGGAGCGGTCTCCGAGCCGTCGGCGAATTCGACGCGGCCGACGCGGAACTGGCCGGCGGCGGTTTTCCACTGCAGCCAAGCCTGTTTTGGGAACAACATGGCGGCATTGGAGCTGCGCTTGTTGGCGGCGAAATAGTTGGCGCCGATACCGAGAGCCCCTTGTGTTCCCTGGGCGATGGCGTTGTCTGGAAGGTTGAGCAACACAGGGACGGCGAACTCCGTATTCCAACTAAACTTTTCCCTTGATTGGGAAACGTTCAAGCGAAGGAGGTTGCCGGAAAAGGTATAAGAGGGGTCGCCGGAGCTGGGTTCGAACCAGTTCCAGCTTTCGACGCGAGTGCGGAAGCTGCCGGTGAATTTGATGCCGCTTTGGGCGCAAAGAATCTGCGCGAAGACGAGTGAAGACACAATCCGGGTATAGAACATAAGTTCTCCTGAGAGTTGGGCGTGAGTTTAGGCGCGGGTGGCGCGTTTCCGGAGCAGGGCGGCGCGGGACTGCTCGGCGGCGGCACGGACAAGGGCCGCCATTTTTGGATAGTCAGGTTCGATGTCGGGTTCGATGCCGTGCTCACGCAGCGCGGCGGTCATGATGGGACCTACGGACGCGATAACAACCTGGGACTGCAAGACCTCGTATAGTTTGTCCGCGAAGCCGAGGTTGGCCGCGATTTCCATAAGGTGGACGTACTGAACGGAGGTAGTGAAGATGAGCACATCGACATCGCCTCGGGAGAGCCGGCGGGCGGCCTCTTTGAGCGGGCCGATATCGTCAGGAAGCTCCCAACGATAGATGGCGATGGTGTTGACGGTGGCGCCGAGCGCTTCGAGGGCGGCGGTGAATTCGGGATTGGACCGGCCGTACTCCTGAATGGAGATGCGGCGTTCGGGGCGGCCGGCGACGATGGGAAGCATTTCCCGCCAGGTATTGGGTTCGGGGATACGCACCACCGGCTGGACGCCGAGTTCGTGCAGAATGGCGAGCGGTTTGGGTCCGCGAACGGCGATGGTAGTTTTGCGGAGAGCATCGGCTAGTTGGTCTGTTGTGTACTTGGTGAGGACGGCGTCACGCAGATAGGCGAGGCCAACGCCGGTGGTGAACAGGACGAGATCGAAGTCGCCAGCGATAAGGCGGGAAGCCCAGGCGAGAGCTTCGGCGTGAGAATCGATGGCACGTTCCTGCACCGAGGGAGCGACGAAAGGCTCTCCGTTCCAGCGGCGGATGAGGGCCTCCATCTCCTTGGCACGGCGGGACTCCAATGACAATACACGCAATCCTTCAAAAGACATCCAGTGTTCTAAGCAGCCTCGGCTTCCGATAGTCCTTTCCGCAGCAGGACAATACCATCCTCTATTTTCGCCGGAAACGAGCGGACACAGGGGCCTGCTGTAGCCGGTTTAATGATTTGACCCGAATCGAGACAGATGCGGCGCGTGTGCAGCGGACAGGTGACGGTGACGCGGCCGCCGACGTTAGAGACGATGCCATCGACGATGGGACCGTGCTGGTGGGGGCACCTGTTTTCCACGGCGATGACGCGGGAGCCGAGGTTGAAGAGGGCGATATCGTGTCCCTGCCAAAGGAGGGACCTGCCCTCGTTGAGGGGCAGGTTTCCGATGGCGGTGATGGGGACCCACTGCGAGCTAGACATGTGCTTTTTCCTCCGTTTCAATTTGGACAAGGCCGTTGGGGGCGACTTCAATCGGTTCGAACTGGAAGGGACGGGGATTGTGCCGCTCCAGCCAGGCGTCGGAGGCGCGGTCCTTCGAACGCTTCAGGCGGTCGAGGAGGCCCTGCTTAGCGGCGTCGGTGGCGTAGACGGTTTCGCGGCGCACCTTTTCCATGCCCAGGCGTTCGACAAAATCATAGGTTCGTTCGAGATAGACGCCATGCTCGCGGTAATACTGGAAGAAGAGCGAAGCCGCTTCCAGCGCTTCCTCGGTGGTTTCGACGGTGATAAGGAGATCCGCTTTGCGAACGCCTTTGCCGGCAGCGCCGCCGACGACGATCTGCCAGTTTCCCTCCTGGCCAATCAAGCCGATATCCTTGACGGTGGCCTCCGCGCAGTTGCGGGGGCAGCCGACGACGGCGAGCTTGGTTTTGTGCGGGGTGAAGAGGTCTTCCAAGCGCCGCTCCAATTCGACGCCGGTGGAGATGGCGTCCTGCGTGCCGAAGCGGCAGAACGTGGAGCCGACGCAGGTTTTGACCATACGGACGCCCTTCGTATAGCCCTGGCCCGAGCGCATGCCGAGGTCTTCCCAGATTTTTGGAAGGTCCTGTTTCTTGACGCCCAGCAGGTCAATGCGTTGGCTGCCGGTAACCTTCACCAGGGGAACATTGTATTTTTCGGCAACGTCGGCGATCTTGCGAAGTTCGGCGGGGGAGGTAATTCCTCCGCGCATGCGGGGAATGACGGAGAATGTACCGTCCTTCTGGATGTTGGCGTGGACGCGATCGTTGATGAAGCGGGCGGAGCGATCTTCGTTGTGACCGCCCTGCCAGACGACATCGACGAGGTAACTCAGCGCGGGTTTGCAGACCTCGCAGCCGAGGCCGTTGCCATAAATATCGAGGACTTCCTGGACGCCCTTCAACTTCTGCGAACGGATGATCTCGCGAAGCTGATCCTGCGTGAAGGGAACACATTCACAAAGGACCTTTGCTTTCTCTTCGGCGTAGTCGGGCGCGACAGCTTTCAGCAGCGACTGGCAGAGCCCGGCGCAACTGCCGCAGCCAGTGGCGGCGCGGGTCTTGTCCTTGAGTTGGGCCAGGGTGCAGACGCCGTGCGCGTGGACTGCTTCAATGATGGCGCCTTTAGAGACACCATTGCAGCCACAGACGGTATGGCTATCGGGGAGGGAAGCGGCGTCCTCTCCGGGACCGGCGGCAGCGGCGGGACTGAGCAATTGGCGGCGCTGCGCCGCCAGGTCCGTTCCGTTGCGCAGCCAGTCCATGAAACGGTGATCGTCGGAGGCGTCGCCGACCAGGATGACGCCTTCGAGTTTGTTGTCCTTGAGGATGAGCTTTTTGTAGATGCCGAGAGCGGGGTCCTCCAAACGGACGCACTCGACGCCTTCGCGTTGCTCGTCGAAATCGCCGGCGCTGAAGACATCGGCACCCATGATCTTCAGCTTGGTGGCGGGGGTATAGCCGGTGAAAACGGGGCCGCGGTTGCCGGTGATGGTGGCGGCGAGCACTTTGCCCTGTTCCCAAAGCGGGGCGACGAGGCCAAAGAGCTGGCCATTGAACTCGGTGCATTCGCCAACAGCGAAAACATCGGGGTGGGACGTTTCCAGGTATTCATTGACGACAATGCCTTTATTGACTTGGAGCCCGGCGAGTTTGGCGAGAGCAGCATTGGGCTTGATGCCGGCGGCAACGACGATGAGATTTGCGTCGACTTCGGCGCCGTTGGCGAGGCGCAGCCCTTCGACGTGCCCATTGCCGGTGATGGCCGTGGTGGAGGCATTGCAGAGGACTTGAATGCCGAGCGATTCGAGTTTGCGTTTCAGGAACTGGCCGCCGGTAAAATCGAGCTGGCGGTCCATGAGATGCGTACCGAGGTGGAGAACAGTGACACTGCAACCCTGCAATTGGAGGCCGCGGGCGGCTTCGAGGCCGAGCAATCCGCCGCCAATGACGACGGCCTTCACACCTGGGCCGGAGAGCGCCAACAGGTGCTTGGCGTCGTCGAGCGTGCGGAAGACGAAGACGCCCTGTTTATCGATTCCTTCGATGGGCGGCAGGAAGGGACTGGAGCCGGTGGCGATGAGCAGTTTATCGAACGCGGTGGTGCAGCCGTGGACGGAGTGAATGGTTTTCGCGGCGACGTCGATTTTGTCGATGCGCAGGCCCAGTTTCGCCTGAATTCCGTTGGCGCGGTACCACTCGATATCGTTGAGAACGATGTCGTCCATCTCTTTTTCGCCCGCGAGCACGGAGGAGAGTAGGATGCGGTTGTAGTTGACATGAGTTTCGTCACCGAAGATGGTGATGTCGAAATTGTGGTTGTGCTTCAGGATCTGCTCGACGGTGAAAACGCCGGCCATACCGTTGCCGATGACGGCGAGACGCTGTTTCACGCGGCCTCCTGTTCGGTGGCGAACTGTTTGGAGTGTGATTCCAGGAACGCGATGATGCGATCGCGAAGGCGCTGGTATTCGGGGTGGGAAGTGGCCTGGTGGCGATGGCGCGGACGGGGAAGAGTGACGCGAAGGTCCAGACCGATGGTGGCCTCCGGACCGTCGGTCATGAGGATGATTCGGTCACACAGATAGAGAGCCTCGTCGATATCGTGGGTGACCATGATGACCGTCTTTCGATCCTTCTCCCATAGGTCGAGGACGAGATCCTGGAGTTCGAAGCGGGTGAGGGAATCGAGCATGCCGAAGGGTTCATCGAGGAGGAGGAAGCGGGGCTCCTGCGCAAGAGCACGGGCGATGGCGACGCGCTGCTGCGTGCCCTGCGAGAGGGCGGCGGGAAGTTCGCCGGCATATTCGGCGACGCCGACGAGGGAGAGATATTTGGCGGCGAGTTCTTTCTGGGCAGCGGCAGTGAGTTTGGGATGGGCCTGGCAGGCGGAGAGGAGGACGTTGTGAAAAGCGGTGAGCCAGGGCAGGAGGCACGGCGACTGGAAGCAGAAGGCGCGTTCCAGGCCTGGTTCGGTGACCTCCACGCCATCGAGGACGATGCCGCCGAGAGTGGCGGTCTGCAGCCCGGCGACGATGGAGAGAACCGTGGACTTGCCGCAGCCGGAGTGGCCGAGCAAAGCGACGAACTCGCCGGGCGCGATACGGATGTTGAAGTTTTTGACGACGGTGACCGGGCCAAACGATTTGGAAAGTGAGGAAATTTCGAGCGGACGATCGGTGTTCATGCAACCTCCTTTACGCACTCCGGGGCGGTGACGGCGCCGGTGGAGAGGAACTCCGCCAGACGGTGGCGGAGCGAGACGGCGTCCTTGCTGCGCATGAGCAGGCCAGCGGAGCGGGGGCGATCGAGATCGACTGAAAAGCCAGGGCTGAGCGTGGCGCCAGGGCCGCGGCCGAGGGCGTGAATGCGATCAGAGAGGAGGATGGCCTCTTCGACGCTGTTGGTGATCATGAGGGCGGTGACGGGGCGGCCGGCGGCGCGGCAGAGTTGCGCGAGTTCCTGTTGGAGTGTGGCGCGGGTGAGGGCGTCGAGCGCGCCGAAGGGTTCGTCCAGGAAGAGGATGCGCGGTTCGGCGGCGAAGGCGCGAGCGATGGAGACGCGCTGGCGCATGCCGCCGGAGAGTTGGGCTGGAGTCTTCAACGCCGCGCGGCCCAGACCGACAAGATCGAGGTACTTCATGGCCTGGGCGGTGTGCTGTTTGGGTGTCCATTGCGGGAAGGCCGGCTCGACGGCGAGGCGCACGTTTTCAAGGGCGGAGAGCCAGGGAAGGAGCGAGTAGTTCTGGAAGACCATACCGGCCTCGGGGATGAAGCCGGTGACTGGCTGGCCGCCGACAGTGACGGCGCCTTCGCTGGGGCTCATCAGCCCGCTGGCGATTTTGACCAGCGTGGTCTTGCCGCTGGCGGAGGCGCCGACGATGGAGACGAACTCCCCTTCGGCGAGCGAGAGTTCGATGTTATGCAGAATGCTCCGCGGTCCGTAGGATTTGGCGATGTTCGTTAGGGTGAGGAATGACATGCGAAGTTCCTTCTAGGCGGCGCGCAGCCGGGTTTCGGCGAAGCCCATCACTCGGTCGAGGATGAAGCCGACGAGCCCGATGGTGAGGATGCAGAGCAGGATGTGCGAATAGATGAGGCTGTTGTATTCCTGCCAGAGGAAGCCGCCGACGCCGGGCGTGCCGGTGAGCATTTCGGCCGCGACAATGACGAGCCAGGCGATGCCGAGGCTGAGCCGGTAGCCGGAAAACATGTAGGGCAGCGTGGCCGGCAACATGATTTTGGTGAACTTGCGCCAGGGGGAGAGGCGGAGGACCTTGGCGACGTTGTGATAATCCTGCGGGATTGCGCGGACGCCCTGCATGGTATTGACGACGGTTGGCCACATGCTGCAAAGGGCGATGGTGAAAAGGGCCGCCGGTTCCGATTGGCGGAAGAGGATCAACCCGAGGGGGAGCCATGCGAGGGGAGAGATGGGCCGCAGGATTTGAATGGTGGGATCAAACATACGGAAGAAGAGCGGCGAACTGCCGAGGAGAAATCCCAGGGGCGTGCCGATGAGCAAGGCGAGGGCGAAGCCCTTGGCGACGCGGAGAAGGCTATAGGCGGTCATGAGGCCAATGCCCTGATCCATTTCGCCGCGCTTGGCCCACGGCTCCAGGATGTAGAGGCGGCTTTCTTCCCAGGTTTTCCAGGGGGAGGGAAGGTCGGGCGCGAGATTGGCGCTGATGGCCGACCAGAGACCGGCGACGAGAAAGATGCCGACAAAGGAAAGCAGGATGCTGGAGATGTTTTTTTTCATGATGGGCTCCTAGGCGACGCTGTGGATGGGGAAACTGCGGGCGTAGAGTTCGGGGCTCTTGTTGGGATCGAAAACGCCGTCGGCGAGTTTGGCGGCCTGCATGTCGACGGCGGCGGATTTGACGCCGAGTTCCTTCATCGCCTCGAGATAGAGGGACGGCTGCATGACTTGATCGACGGTTTGTTTGTAGTTGATGTCGCCTTTCACCATGCCCCAGCGGCGGAACTGGCTAAGCCACCAATAGCCGTAGGTTTTGGCGGGGAAATTAGTATTGCGATTGGAGAAGATCATGTAGTTGGGGTCCTGCTCCTGGCGGCCATCGCCGTAGATGTACTTGCCCATCAGGCGATCGGCGATGATCTCTTTCGGACAGTTGATGTAGGAGGCCTGGCTGATGGCGGCGGCGACGCCGGGGCGGTTGGCCATGTTGTCGATGTGGACGCTGGCCAGGTGGAGGGCCTTTAGAACAGCTTTGACGGTTTTCGGATTTTTGCGGGCGAACTCTTCAGTGAATGCGCAGACCTTTTCTGGATGATCGGCCCACATTTTCTGAGTCGTGGTGACGGTGAAGCCCGTGCCATCGGCGATGGCGCGTCCGTTCCAGGGTTCGCCGACGCAGAAGCCATCCATTTTGCCGATCTTCATATTGGCGACCATCTGAGGCGGCGGAATGGTGATGAGGGTAACGTCCTTATCCGGATGAATGCCGCCGGAGGCCAGCCAGTAGCGCAGCCACATGGCGTGCGTGCCGGGCGGGAATGTCATGGCGAAGGTTAGGGGCGCGCCGGCGGCCTTGGCCTTGTCGACGTGTGGTTTCAGGTCCCTGGCGGTTTTGACGCCTTTGTACTTGCTGGCGAGCGTGATGGCCTGGCCGTTGCGGTTAATGAGCCACGGGATGACCATGGGCCGCTTGGGCGAGCCGAGGAGCCCGAGCGTGGAGGCGAAGGGCATGCCGAGCAGCATGTGGGTGGCGTGGTTTTCGCCGAGTGTCAGTTTGTCGCGGATGACAGCCCAGCTTGCTTCCTTCGAGATGACCGAGTTGACGCCGAACTTTTTGAAAAGCCCGAGTTCATGCGCCATGACGATGGAGGCGCAATCGGTAAGCGCAATGATGCCGAACTTGACGTTGGGCGATTCCGGGGCGTCACTGGCGTAGACGTTGCCGATGTAGCCGGCGGGAAGGCCGGCGAGCAGGCGGGAGAGAACGGTTCTGCGAGGGATGGACATGGTAGTCGGAGTCTCCTAGAAATGAGGATTCGAGGACCGTTCAACACGGACGGCACACTGTTTGTAGTTGGGTTCGCGCGAGATGGGGTCGAAGGCGTCCTGGGTGACCTCATTCACGTTGGTTTCGACGAAGTGGAAGGGCATGAACAACTGGCCCGGAGCGATGATTTCGGTAAGGCGGAGTTCGATGTTGTGGACCTGACCGCGGCGGCTGACGAGGCTGACGCTGTCGTGGTTTTTGAAGCCGAGGCGGCGGGCGTCGCCGGGATTCATTTCCAGCCAGGCGTTGGGGGACATACGTTCCAGCAGGGCGACTTGGGCGGTCTTGGTGCGGGTGTGCCAATGTTCCACGGTGCGGCCGGTGTTGAGGACGAAAGGGAAGCCTTTGCCGGGTTGATCGGGGAAGGGCTGCCAGGACACTGGGATGAGAGCGGCCTTGCCGTCTTCGGCGGGGAAGGCACCATCGGCGTAGAGCCGCGAGGGCTCGGCGGGGCTGGTTCCTTCGGGAAAGGGCCACTGCAGGCCGCCGTGGATTTCCATGGCTTTGTAAGTCATGCCGGAGTAATCGCAAAGGCGGCCGCGTGTGACCAATTTGATTTCTTCGAAGGCGTCGGCGGGAGTGCTCCAGCCGGGAAAGAGTTCTTCGCGGCAGCCAAGCTTTTCGGCGACCGCGAGGAAGATGTCAAAGTCCGGCCTTGCTTCCGCGGGCGGACGGACGGCGATGTTCACTTTGCCGACGCGGCGTTCGGAGTTGGTGTAGACCCCTTCTTTTTCGCCCCAGACGGCGGCGGGCAAAACGAGATGAGCGAGTTCGGAGGTGGGGTTGGGGTGGTAGCCGTCCTGCACCACGAGAAAATCCAGGTTGGCGAAGGCGGCGCGCAGTTGGGACTGGTTCGGATAGCTGACGACGGGATTGGTGGCGATGACCCAAAGCGACTTGATTTCACCGTTGACGGCGGCATTGATGATGTCGGGATAGGCGCGGCCGCGCTGTGCGGGAAGGCGGTTGACGTCGACGTTCCAGAGCGCCGCGAGTTCGGCGCGGTCCGCTTCGGATTCGAACTTGCGATAGCCGGGTGCGCTGGAGGTGTAGCTGATTTCGCGGCTGCCCATGGCGTTGCACTGGCCGGTGATGGAGAACGGGGCGGCGCCGGGCCGGCCGATGTGGCCGGTGAGGAGCGCGAGGTTATTGATGGCGTTGACGGTTTCGGCGCCCTGGGTGGAATGGTTGACACCCATGGTCCAGGCGATGAAGGAGGCTTTCGCTTTGGCGTATCGATGGGCGAGATCGACGATCTGCTGGGGTTTCAGGCCAGCGATAGCAGCGGCGAATTCGGGAGTATATTTTTCGAGGTGCGGCTGGAGCGCCTGAATACCGCGGGTGTGGGCGGCGATGTAGGCGTGGTTGGCTAGGCCGTCGCGAAGGATAACGTGCGCCATGGCGTTGAGCAGCGCGATATCGCCCCTGGGCCGGATGGGGAGATGGAGATCGGCGAGCATGGCGGTCTTGGAGACGCGCGGGTCGACGACGGCCAGATACTTGTGGGAGTTGAGGCCGAGGTGCTGCACCAGGATGGGGTGATTGTCGGCGATGTTGGCGCCGATGAGGAGGACGAAGTCGGCTGTACGAAGGTCTTCGTAGTTTCCTGGAGGGCCATCGCTGCCGAAGGTGAGCTTGTAACCGGAAACGGCCGAGGCCATGCAAAGCGTGGTGTTGCCGTCGTAGTTGGGAGTGCCGAAGCCAAGCTGGATGAGCTTGCCGAGGGTGTAGAACTCTTCGGTGAGAAGCTGGCCGGTGCTGATGACGCCGAGCGATTCCTGTCCGTGTTTGGCCTGGGACCGCTGGAAGTTTTCGACGAGGGCGTGGAGGGCTTCCGTCCAGGAGACGCGGACGAGATTGCCGTTTTTCCGCAGGAGCGGATACTGAGCGCGGTTCGGCGCGGAAAGGGTGTGGTGTTCGGACAGGCCCTTCGGGCAGAGCTTGCCGAAGCTGACCGGATGTCCTTCCCAGCCGCGGACGGCGACGGCCTTGTTGTCGCGCACGCCGACTTCCATACCGCAGCCGACGCTGCAGTAGCCACATGTTGTTTTGACCCATTTTTCAGAGGCGCGCGCGGCGGAGGTGTGGCCGAGAACGGGATCGTCGGTGTAGGCATATTGCTCGGAAAGATTGTCGAGCCCGAGCAGGCGGAACGGGTTCATGCGGCTTTGCCTCCGGGAGTGAGGAATGCGGAGGCGGCGGATTTGCCGACGACGCTTTGGAAGAAGAGAACGCGGCTTTCGAGCTCCGATGCGAGGGCGAGGAGGAAGGCGGCCGCCGGATAGCGGGGCAGAGCGATGGTGGCGGCCGCGAGGAGCGCGAGGCGAAGGATGAAGCCGCGGCGGAGTTGATTGTCGAGCAACCGGGCGGAGGAGCGCCGCTCGGCGATGGGAGAGATTTCGAAGGAACGGCGGCGGTAGACGGCGAGCGTGAACTGCGCGGAGAGAGCCAGAAGGGAGGGCAGGGGCGTGCTGATCGCTCCGAGAGCGAGCAGCAGCGCCGGGCCGAGTGTGAATGCCGTCAAGTAGAAATCGGCGATTGTAAGCCAAGAGTTCCAAGCCGGGCGGGCGGGCACAGTATAGATGCGAGCGGAACAGTAAATGCCGGCCAAGCCAGCCAGGCACGCGGCGGCGGCGGCGGCGGGGGTGGCGAACCAGGCGGCGGCCAGCGCCGCTTTCGCGAACAGGCCAAAGGCAAGCACTTCGCGCGAGAGCCAGGAGGTTTTCCAGCCGCGCCAGGCGCGATGAGCGTGAATGGGCCGGCCGAGGTGCATGGGGGCGGCGGCTAGGGCGACGATGGCAATGGCGGCGGCCAGCCAGGCGGCGGAGGAGCCGGTGAGCGCAATGACTCCCATGGCGCCGGCGGCCATCTGAATCAGGACGAGGAGCAATACGAGTGATGCGTGGGCGCGTTCGGGCTGGACGCGTTCGGTGTCCACGCGGCTGATGGCGTGGAAGAGCTCCGCGGCCTTTCGCGGCATGGTGACGCGGGTAGTAGAGAGGCTATCTGTAACGGCGGGCAGGCCCGGCGCGTTGCCGTTGTCCGGAGCCAGGCGCCAAGCACCGATGTCGACGATTTCGATGGCGATGGCGCCGGAGGGGCATGCGTTGACGCAGGCCGGTTGAGCGCCCGCGGTAAGGCGGGAGTGGCACATGTCACACTTGCCCACCACGCCCCGTTCGGGGTTGAACTGCGGCACACCGTAGCTGCAGTTCCAGGTGCAGTACTGGCAGCCGATGCACTGGTCCGGGTTGTGATCAACAATGCCGGTGAGGGAGTCTTTACTATATGCCTCCACTGGACAGCCCAACATGCAGGAGGGTTCCACGCAGTGGTTGCAGCCCATGGAAAGGTGCCAGCGCTGCGCGTTGGGAAACACACCGCCTTCGATTTCGCCGACGCGGCGCCAGTTGATTGCGGCCGGATTGCCGTTCTGCTCGTTGCAGGCGACAACGCAGCATTTGCAGCCGATGCACTTTTCCACGTCGAAGTGAAAGCGATACTGTTCGCCGGCTTCGGGCAGGCGGCTGGGAGTCAACGCGACGCGCGCGGCGGCGATGGTCACCAGGTCCGGCCGGCCCAGCAGCGGGAGATCAACGGACGGCATGGATGGCCTCCGGTTCCCGGACAGGCGCGGTCTCGCTGACGATCCGCTGCAGGTGGCGCCTCATGCGGACCACCTGACCGACAACAAGAACAGCGGGAGCCCGCACGGCCACTTGCCCGCGGGCGATGGCGCCGAGCGTTGTGATGACCACTCTTTCGCGGTCCGTGGCGCCGCGTTCGATGAAAGCGGCGGGTTCATCCGCGCCGCGGCCGGCCCGGATTAACTGCGCGGCAATGGCGGCGCGGTTTTCCACCGCCATTAGCAACACGAGGGTATCGACCAGGCGGTAGCGCGACCATTCCTGGGACTCCAGGTTTCGGCGGTGCCCGGCGATGACAGCGAAGCTGGCGGCGACGCCGCGAAGGGTAACGGGAATGCCGGCCAGCGCGGGCACGGCGAGCGAAGAGGAGATACCGGGGACGAGTTCGACATCGATGCCGTGGCGGATGAGGAAGGCCCATTCCTCCGCGCCGCGGCCGAAAACCATGGGATCGCCGCCTTTCAGGCGAACGACGGTTTTGTTGGACGTGGCGTGGGTCAACAGGTGCGCATGGATTTCGGTCTGGATGCGCTCCTGTTCGCCCTGCAGTTTGCCCGCGAAAATGAGAGTTGCCGCCGGGTTGACGACGGCGAGCACTTCGGCGCTGACCAGCCGGTCATAGACGACAACATCGGCCTTTTGCAGCAGTTGAAAGGCTTTGCATGTCAGCAGGCCGGGATCGCCGGGACCGGCGCCGACTAGATACACTTTCCGCACGTCGAGTAGGCTCCTCGTTGGATTAGGCAAACGGATCGCCGCGCGCTTTTGGACAGGGAGCGCGAAACGAAGGGGCGGCGTGACGTTGGCCGCGTTAGGTGTTTGCGGGGGACGAGGGCAAACGCGAACAGAGGGAGACGGGTTCCCGGAAGATTTCTAATGCCCCATTACTTGTGCCTGCGTTCCAGGGCCTTTGCAGGGGGCTGGAAGGAAGACAGTCGTCAGTCAGGAACCCGTTTGTTCGCGCAACTGAGGCTACGAAAATGAGTATGCCCGAGAATGGGTCCGGGCGCAAATCGATTTTTTTTATATGCCGGATGGCGGGGAGTCTTGGCCCGTCCGCGTCATTTGGATCTTGTCGATGCGATTGCCATCCATCGTTTTCCCCTCAAATCGCCAACCGCCTGCTTCGAAGTGATCTCCTGGCACCGGAATGCGGCGCAGGTGGGCCAGGGTTAGTCCGGCGACGGCAGTAAAGCCGTCTTCTTCTCCCGGGATTTCGCGAATCTCCAGGGCCTCCAACAAGTCGGTAACTGGCAAAGCACCGTCGACCAGCCAGGACCCGTCGCTCTTCCGGGCGATGCACGCACGCGCGGCTTCGCCGGGGCCTCACAGATCGCCGACTGCCGCTCGCACAAGGCCGGTCAGCGTGACAATGCCATCGATGCCGCCGTGTTCATCGACCACAAGCGCAAGCTGTTCGCCGGAAACCTGGAACGTATCCAGAACTTCCAGCGCGTCCGCGGTTTCGGGAACGATCAGAGGCTTCCGTGCCAACTTTCGAAGCTCGGGAGCGGCGCCGCTGTCCATCGAAAGGAAGAGTTCTCTAACATGGACGATGCCGGCCACGGCATCAAGAACGCCGTCGGTGACGGGAAGCCGGGAGTGAGGGCTGCGCGCGAGGACCGTTCGATTGTGCTGATCGCAGTGATTCCGACCTGCACGGTCGAGAGAAGATCGTGCGGATTCGCGGCGAGTTGGAGCGCCGCCTCGACGCCGCTGCTGCCGTCTTCGGCCTGTTGGCGCAGCCTTGCCTTGCGGGAGGAGACAACAGCCAACTCCGCCATGGAGAATATGCCGTTCGCCACCACCAGCAGCAGGACGAGAGGAACTTCCAATCCAGTGGTGGCCACTTGCCTGCTTTCCTGGTTCCGGGGGCGATCAGGTGTCGAAAATAGAGATCTGGCGCTCGTCGGGCTTCTTGCTGCGGCCCAGGCCGCTACCCACCACCGCCAGTACGTGTATCGCGTTCAGGGCGACTCTGGGGATGAAGACGCGCTGCGGGGTGACGGCAAGATCGGGCGGAGTGACGGTAAAACCGTGGGGTTCGGGCTGCAATAAATTATTGGGGAGAATGCCGTCGAGAATGGCGCCGTCGCGGAAGCTCATGCGCACCCAGAGGCCGCTGGTTTTGGGGCGGCTGGAAAAGGTCCGGTTGTTCAGATCGGGCAGCGGGTCGTCGAAATCCTGAACAAAACAAAGGACTTTAACTTCCTGGTAGGGAAGGGTGAGGATGTTGCCGTCCCGGCTAAGCATCTCGATTCCGGAGGGAGTCTGGAACGTCTGGGGGTGGACAAAGCCATCGACCGGTTCACGCTCAAAGCGCAAAATCCGGACGCGTTTATTCGTGGAACCGCTCACGTCTTGCGCATACCGCTTTCAAACATTTTCCGCATTATTGTATCATTGGCAGGATGGCCCGTACGGGTTCGCTCGCGGTGCAAGTCCGTCTTTTTCTTGACTTTTGCCGGATGGAAAAGGGATTGGCAGCTAATTCGGTAATCTCCTATGCCCGGGATCTGGAGCGCTACGCCGCCTTTTCCGGCGGCGGGGATATCGCTGTCCCGGAGGCGGCGGAACACGTGCGCGCCTACTTGGATTCTTTGTATGCGGGCGGAATGGGGGCGCGTTCGGTGGCGCGGCATCTGACAACGATCCGCGGCTTCTACCGGCACCTGCAACGGGAGCGGGTTATGGAACATAACCCGGCGGAACTCTTGGCGTCGCCCAAGACGGGGCAGGCACTGCCACACTATTTGAACGCAGCGGACCTGGAAAAGTTGCTGGCGGCGCCGGATGGGGCCAAGCCGGCGGGGCTGCGGGACCGCGCCATGCTCCAGTTGGTATATGCGAGCGGGTTGCGAGTTTCTGAGTTATGCGGGGTGGAACTGAACGACCTGAACCTGACGCTGGGATATCTGCGAGTGACGGGGAAGGGAAGCAAAGTGCGCCTGGTGCCGATGGGAGCGACGGCGATGGCGGCGATTGAGAGTTACATGACGGGCGGGCGGCCGGCGATTCTGCACGGCCGGGCGAGCCGTTATTTGTTTGTGACCAACCGCGGGACCAAGATGACCCGGCAGGCGTTCTGGAAGCTATTGGCCGCGCACGGCAAGGCGTGCGGTCTTTTTCACAATCTCAGCCCGCATGTACTGCGGCATACCTTTGCCACGCATTTGCTCGAAGGGGGAGCGGACCTTCGCAGCGTTCAGACCATGCTCGGCCACGCCGACATAGGTACAACCCAGATCTATACCCACGTTGCCCGCGGCAGACTGCGGAGCGTGGTGGATAAGCATCATCCTCGCGCATGACCCGGTTGTTAGGATCGGCGGAGCGAAGAGCGAGCGCGCGAAAGGGAGATGGAGTGATTCGATGAGCGACTACATGTTCATGCTGGAAAGCCACCTGACTGCGGCCCAGATGGTGGCGTTTCACAAAGTGCAGGAAGCGGCGAATGAAGCGAACGCTTCGCTGTACCTGACGGGCGCCGCGCTGAGGGACATGCTGGGCGGGTTTCCGATCCAGGACCTGGACTTTACGATAGAAGGCAACGCGATCGCGCTGGCCAAGGCAATCGTAAAGAAGGGCGACGCGGAACTCGGCGCCGTTGACACGCGGCGCAATCTGGCTGATTTACATTTTCCCCACCATGTAACGGTGCGCCTGGGAATGGCGCGGCAGGAGATCTATTCGAAGCCGGCGTCGAAACCGCAGATCACGCCGGCGACGATTCATGAGGATCTGCTGTGCCGGGATTTCACGATAAATGCGATTGCGATGTCGTTGAACAAGCAGTCGCGGGCGTTGCTGGTGGATCCGGCGAATGGGATTGGCGACGTGCAGAACAAGGAACTGCGCATTGCCGGGAAGTACACGCTTTACGACGATCCATCGCGCATCTTCCGGCTGTTCCGGTACCGGGTGCGGATGGGGTACGCGCTGAGTGAAAAGACGCAAAGCCAGTACCAGAATGTACGGGAAGCGAAACTGGAAAAGAAGATTCCTGTGGAGGCGCTGGGGCGTGAGTTGCGCAACGTGGCGAACGAAGCCAATTCGGCCGACATTGTGAAATTACTGGACGATGAGAAGCTGTTAGAGCTGTTTTGCCCGGCGCTGAAGGGCGACAAGGTGAACCACGCGGGATTGCAGAAGCTGCAGAAGGCACGGCTGAATGTGCCGCTGGAACTGGAGTTTCCGGTGGATAACCTATCGCTGTTTCTAACTGTACTTACCGAAAAGCTGAGCAAGAATGACCGCGCCGCGCTGGCGAAGGCGTGCGGATTGACGGAAGACGAAGTGGCGGCGTGGCGGAAGCTGGAAGACGGGGCGAAGAAGCTGGAGAAAGAGCTGAAATCGCCGTCGCTTTCGCGGCCGTCGAAGGTGTATGCCGTGGCGTCGAAGGGTACCGGGGCGCAGATCCTTTATGTGCTGTACAAGAGTGACGCGCGGCTGGTGCAGGACCGGCTGAAGAACCACCTGCAGAAGTATCTGATGGTGGAGCACGAACTGACCGAGGAAGAGATCGCCGAGGCGGGCGCGAAACCGGGAACGCCGAAGTACGCCAAGGCGCGGCTGGCGGTGTTGTCGAAGAAGCTCGACGCGCGGCCGAAGAAAGTGGTGGTAGAGGAATCGGCGCCTGCTCCAGTGCTGGCGGCGCCGATTGTGGCGAGCGCGCGGCGCTAGGAGGGATTGACGGCGACGCCATCGACGGCGATGGCGGAGACCGGCGCCGAGGCGGGCAATTGCCGCTGGGCCGTTAGGGATTCCAGCGTCTGCGTGGCGAGGCGAAGGCGGGACTCCTCCGTCATGCGGTGGCCGTGGCGGCTTTCCCAAGCGGCCACCAGGGGTTCTGCAAGCACGGCGCGAAAGTTGCGCAATTCGGCGCCGGCGAGAACGTCGAAGCAGTATTCAGACTGCCACTTGCCATCGCGGTACCGGCAGCGGCGCCCAATGAAGTGGTAATGAATGCCGTTGGCGGCGCGCCAACGGTGATCGAGCGCTGGTTTGGAAGGGGGCGCGGCGGAGGCCGTGGGACTGAATAGCCGCTGAAACCAAGCGGCGAGGCCGCCGGAGTCCGGGCGGCGTTTGTTACCCTCGTTACCGTCATTCTGCGTGCCCTCGTTGGGGACCCGCAACCGTATGCGCATAATGTTTATGATGCGTCAAGTGGCGGCCTTTCTGCTGCTGGCCTTTGCAGCCTCGGCCCAAACCGATAACTCCGCGAAGAGTCTTGTCTATGAAGGCAAGCCGTTGCGCGTGCCCGTTGCCTGCACGGAGGAGGATATTCAGAGCCTGGGAATGAGCTGTTCGGCCGACGCGCCTTGCGCGGTTTACCTGGAACTGAGCGCGCTGGAGGTGGCGGCGGGAAGGATGGTGGCGGCCGGGAATCTGCACACGGATTCGACGACACTATCCTCCATTCTGCTCGTGAGCGAGGATGGGGGTAAGACGTGGGTGGAGGGCCATCCGCGAATCCGTCAAGCGACGCTGGACCAGGTGCAGTTCGCCGACCTGGCGAATGGCTGGATCAGCGGACAGACGGTGGGCGCGCTGCCGCGCGATCCGTTCTTTCTGGTGACCGGAGACGGCGGGAAAAGCTGGCGTGCGCGGCCGGTGTTTGGCGACCCGCATGTGGGCTCGATTGAGAAGTTCCATTTCACAAGCGCCACCGAAGGGAGAGTGCTGGTGGACCGCGCGCAATCGGCCGAAGGCGGGCGCTATGCGCTATTGGAATCGAAGACCGGCGGCGATAGCTGGGGCATTTTGCAGATAACGGCACAGGCGCCGAATGTGAAGTTTGAGCGGGCGCCCAGCGCGGCCTGGCGGGTGCAGGCAAATGGGGCGACAAAGTCCTATCAGGTGGAAAAGCGCGAGGGCTCGAAATGGGTAACGGTGGCGGCGTTTCAAGTGCAGGCCGGCGTGTGCGCGCCCGCCGAGCTTGAGTTGAAAGAGCCGGCGGAGGCGGCCGAAGCGGCGAAACCGGAGGCGACGGACGCGGTGGAAGTTTTCCAGATTGGCGGAGGAAAGCCGAAGAAGCCCGAGCAGAAGAAAAAGAAACAGTGAGGCTTTCGGCCGCTGCTATGATGGAGAAGATCCCCGTGAGCCATTCGCCCGATCCAACGACAGACAGCAGCGTTCCATCGAAGCGAAACCGCTTCAAGGGGAACATTATGGTGGTCGGGTGCACGATCCTCGGCGCCGCGGCCCAGATGTTGATCAAGCAGGGTACATCGATGATGCCGCCGCTGTATGACCCGGCGGCCGGTTCCGTGCTGTCGCAGGCGCCGATGATCGCCTGGAATATCATCTCGAACCTGCCGTTGTTCGGCGGGTTGGCGTGTTATGGCATCAGCACGATCCTGCTGGTGCTGGCGCTGCGCTACGGCGAATTGTCGGTGTTGTACCCGATCATCGCGTTGACGTATGTCTGGGTGACCATGTTATCGGTTGGTTTCCTGGGAGAAACGCTCAATGTGTATAAGGTGGCCGGCCTGGCATTTATCGTGCTGGGCGTAGGCGTGCTGGGGCGGAAGGACAAGGACGCTTGAAGACTCCGTTATCGTCCATTCTGCTGGTGCTGTTTGGTTCGTTCGTTGGTTCGTTCGGCACAATTTTTCTGAAGGCGGGCGCCGACAAACTGGAGCGATCGGTGAAAGGTGTGCTGACGAACTGGCGTCTGCCGGTGGGCATTCTGATCTATCTGACCTCGTTTTCGATGTACACGGTGGCGGTGAAGACCGGGGAGTTGACGATTCTCTATCCGATGGTGTCGCTAGGGTATCTTTGGACGCTCATATGGTCGCGGCTGATTTTCAAGGAACCGTTGACGCGGAACAAGTTCATCGGCGTGGGCATGATTCTGTTCGGCGTGGTGATATTAAACCTGGGAAATCGCTAAATTCGGGGCCCCTCGGTGAGAGTAGAATAAGGCATGTCCGCAAACCCGATTCCTGAGTTGGAAGGCCTGCGCGGACGGGCGTTTTCGTTTTATCCACCCATACTGAACGTTGAGCACAACGAATGGAAACTGTGCGAGGCGACATGGTCTGAGATTCTGGTCCACAACACGAAGGACCAGCGGGAGATATGGGTGCCGCGGCGATTTCTGGGCAAAGTATCGCAGGTGGATGAGCCGGTGATGATCGTCGGGCTGGACAAGGAATTGGAGTGGACGGCGGGAATATTGCGGCCGCATGAACGCCGGGTGATCGCGATGCCGGCCGCGCCGAACTCCGCCCTTGTTGTACCGGATGAATCGATCCCGACGCCAGCTATGGTGGGCGGCACGCGGATTGGGGACGCGGGCGAATCGCGGATGGGGCTTTACATCATCGGCGGTATCATTGCCGTGCTTTTCGTGGTTTATGGAGTGGTGTCGTATTCCCGCGGAGACCGGGTGGAGTATCAGGCGGTGCTGCAGGAAGACCTTGGCTTCACGGCCGAGGACGACTACCATGCGGTGGTGCGGAAGCTGGGGGCGCCCGCCAACGACCGTTGGAAGGAAGGCAAGGACCTGCAGTACCGCGCACTGGCGTATCCGGACCGTCATTTCACCGTAGTGCTGATGGGAACGGAGCAGAAGAACGCGCGCTATATCGGCGCGTTGAACGATGACTGGAAACCGGTGCATTCGGTGAAACACGCCGGACACGGCAATACGCGGGCGCTGCTGCAGGGCCTGCCGAAGTTTTAGCGGGGCGGGTGTTATGTGGACGGCGCTGCTGGCAATGGCGAGTTGCACCCCATGCCACGAGGCCATTGTGCGTTCATTCGAGCGGACGGGGATGGGACGATCGATGACGGCGCCGGTCGCCGAAGCCCTCCCGAGCCAAGCCGGGCGCCATGGCCAACAGAACTGGGCGGTGGCTTGGCGGCGCGATGGATTGGAACACCGTGTGGGGGGCGAAACGCGGCGGATGGCGTGGGCCGTCGGTTCCGGACACGAGGGGAAAAGCTACCTATGGCGGGCAGGCGATGCGTTGTTCCAGTCGCCTTTGGCGTGGTACAGCAAGCGCGGGAGTTGGGATCTATCGCCTGGCTACGCGGCGGGCGCGGAGATAGATTTCTTGCGGCCGGTGACGGCGGATTGCCTATTCTGCCACGCGGGTTCGTCGCGGCCGGTTCCGGGTTCGTTGCACCGGTATGCGGCGATTCCGCAGCCGGGCATCCATTGTGAGCGGTGCCATGGGGATGGCGCGCCGCACGCTGCTGACCCGAAGCGCGGCAACATTGTCAACCCGGTGCGCCTGGCGCCCGCGGCACGGGACAGCGTATGCGAGCAGTGCCATTTATCGGGCGCGGCGCGGGTTCCGTTGCCCGGAAAGACCTTCGCCGATTTTCGGCCCGGCATGGTGTTGGAAGAGGTTTTCAGCGTGTATCTGCCAGTGACGGCGAAGGCGTTCAAGGTTGTCTCCCATGCCGAGCAGCTTGCCGAGAGCGAATGCGCGAAAGCCAGCGGAACGCGGATGTGGTGCGGCAGTTGTCACGATCCGCACGGCGAGCCGGCGGAGGCGGAAAGCTGGTATCGGGAGCGCTGCCAGAGCTGCCATGCCAACGCGCGGCCGCACGGGGAACGGTGTGCCGAATGCCACATGCCGCGGACGGCGGCGAGCGACGGGGGGCACACGGCTTTTACCGACCACCGCATCCGGAAACCGGGGCCGGCGGCGGTGCCGGTGGCAGTGACGGGTTTGCGCGCGTGGCGCGAGCCGGAGGCACAATGGCGCGCGCGGGGCCTTGGGCTAGCCTATGCTGGGGCGGGCGATTTGCAGCGGGCGTTTCCGCTGCTGCGGGAGACGCGGGGCGACGGGGAAGCACAATCAGCGTTGGGGCTGGTATATTTGCGGGCCGGAAGGACGGAGGAGGCGGTGGCGGTATTGGAACAAGCGGTGCGAGCGGAGCCGCGCCATTCGTCGCGGCGTTTGAACCTGGCGGCGGCGCTGCTGGCGGCAGGCCGGCGGGAGCGGGCCAAAGCGGAGGCCGAACAGGCTATCGCGCTGGAACCGCTGCTGCGCGATGCGTATGTGCTGCTGGCGGAAATCGAGCCCAGGCGCGCGGCCTATTGGCGCGCGCGTTTTGAAACGGAGTTGAGAAAATAGCAAACGGCCGGATCGCTGTGCAGAGCGATCCGGCCGTTTGCATGGACCACAACTTAGAACATCAGCTTGAGGCCAAGCTGCAGGTTGCGAGGTCCAACCTGAGTGGAGTTGATACGGCCGAAGGCGGCGTTGGTGAAATCGGTAATCGGATTCCCGAAGACGACGCGATTCAGCGGATTCTGAATTTCGCAGCGGAACTGCGCGGTGAGACGTTCGCCAATCTTATTCTGCTTCATGAAGGCGAAGCTTTCATCGATGCGGGCCGGTCCGCGGACCTCCAAGCCGCGCGCCGCGGTGCTGAGTTGGCCGGGGGCGGGATTGGCGAATGCGGAACGGTTCAGGTAGGTGTTGGCGGCCGGATTGTTCGGGTCGTAATCGGCCATGGAAACCGAGGAGCGGATGTTGTTGCCATCGACGATATTGGGCCGCAGGCCGAGGTTGAAGTACGGCAGCGGGTTGGACGTGGTGGGGAAAAGGCGTCCGCCGGAGTTATAGGTGTTGACGGTAGCCAATTGCCAACCACCTAGCAGGAAGTTGACGGCCTTGTGTTCGCTCTTGAACGGGACGTTGTACATGAGCGAAAAGGTCAGCACGTGCGGGTAGTCGGTGGGGTGATAGGAACGCTCGCGTTGGAGGGCGTTCTGCTGCGCCGGATTGTCGTCGAACATGGCGGCGTCGGTAAGGAACTTCGACCAAGTGTAGGCAACGGTACCGGTGAGACCGCGGCCGTAGCGCTTATCCAACTTGTATTGGAACGAGTGGTAGTTGGAGTTGCCGAAGGTGGAACCGTAAATGGAAACGCCGCTGTATTGCGGGAAAGGCCGGAGTGCCTGATTGACGCGGGCCAAGCCGCCCCACAGCGCCGAGAAGCCGGCGAAGGGTTCTCGAATGCCAGCCGCCCGCGCTTCCGGCGAATTGATATTGGCCGTGAGCAGGGAAGTTGGCAGATTCCAATATTGTTGCGGCAATTGGTTCAACGCCTGGGAATTGTAGAGGTGCCGGCCGGCGTTGGCGACGTAGCCGAAGCTCATGGAAAGATCATTGGCGAACTGGTGTTCAACGGTGAAATTCCATTGCAGTTTATAGGGGAGCTGATAGCTGGACGGAATGACGGCGGTGGCGCCCTGGCCATTGGCGGCGGTCGAGTCCTTTACGGGCGGGCGGCGGAAGTTCTGGGGGAAGCCGCCATCCCAGTTGAAGGCCGAACTGGTGCCGCCATCGGCCGAGGCGAACGAGGCCGTGGTGGCGAAGCCGAAGGCGGGCAGGCCAAGGCCCTGGTTGATGTAGTTGGAGTTGAACACACCGGCGCCGGCGCGAACGACGGTGCGGTTGCCGACGCGATAGGCGAAGCCCACGCGCGGGGCGAAGTTCTTCCACAAAACATTCAGGTAGCGATTGGAAACGCCGTCCTGGCCGCCAAAACGCATGGCGCCGGGAAGGTTGCCGGCGGCGCTGTTGGGTGCGGCGATATCCATGTAGGAAATGCGGCTCGCCGGGTCGCTATGCGGCACGACGGGTTCCCAACGGAAGCCGAGCGTGAGGGTGAGTTTGTTGGTGACCTTCCAGGTGTCGTCGGCGAAGAAGCCAAAGACGGTGTATCGGGCGCCGGGAAGCGAATCGCGGAAGAAGGCGCTGGCGGAATAGGTTTCGCCGAGCAGGAAGCTGGCGAAGGCATCGCCGGAGTTGGCGACGCCGGGCAGGCCGGTGGTTTCGCGGCGATAGCGGAAGGTGCCGCCGCCGTTGCCGAAGTTGCGGTAGTTGTCGCGGTGGCGCTGCACTTCGCCGCCGAGTTTGAAGGTGTGGTTGCCGCGGATCATCGTCACGGTGTCGAGAGCGGTGAAGGTGTGGAAGTAGTTATCGCTGGCGATGTCGTCGCCGAAGCGGGTGTAGCCTTCGGTGTCGAAAAGGACGGTGGGGGCGAGGTCAAACTGGAGGCCGCGGAGGCCGAGTTTGCCGCCGTTGGGCTGCGTCCAGCCTTCGTTGAAGCCGAGCGAGAAGTTCGGATTGCGGAAGCGGGAGTAGCCGAGGCCGATGTGGTTGAGCGTGGTGGGGGTCAGGTTCTGGTCGATGTTCAAGTGGAGAACATTGGTGCGAACCTTCTGCAGATTGTAGTTCAGGATCAGCGTAGCGGCTTCGCCGCCGACGGGCAGCAGGCGCGACGGGCCGGGGCTCTTGATGGAAGGCCGGAAGGTGTCGTTATACATGCCGCTCAGGCGTGTCTTGCTGGTGAGCTGGTGATCGAGCTTGAAACCGGCGGTGCGTTCATCGGCGCGCGGGCTGCCGAGCGGGGCGATGGAGTTATTCACGAGGCCGGCCAACTCTGGCGCGGGAATGAACGGCAGCATTTTGGAGGAGACAGCGCTGAAGCGGTTCGAGGGAATGCGATTGCCCGGGAACGGCGTGCGTGCGCCGGTGGCGCCGCTGTTGGGGTCGTAGATCAGCTTGGCGCCGAGTTCACTGAAATCGCCCCGCGCCATGTTGGAGGTGGGCAGCGTGTTGAGGCCGGCCAGCGCACCGCCACGGCGATAGAACTGGTCAAAAGAGAAAAACCAGAAGGTCTTGTCCTTGCCGTTGTAGACCTTCGGAATGGCGACGGGGCCGCCAACGGTGCCGCCCCATTCGTTTTGCTTCGATGGCGCGCGTGTGGCCGGGAAGAAGCCGCGGGCGTCGAGTTTTTCATTGCGTAGGAACTCAAACGCGGTGCCGTGGAACTGGTTGGTGCCGCTCTTCATGGTGAAGCTGGTGACGCCGCCCATGGCGTGGGCGTATTCGGCGGAGTAGTTGTTGGTAATGAGTTTGAACTCGCCGATGGCGTCGACAGAGGGGTTTACCTCCGCGTCATTGGAGAGGTCGCCGCGACTGAGCGCGATGCCGTCGTAGTAGATCTGATCCTGGAAGCCGCCGCCGCCGGAAATGGATTTGGTCCAGGTGCCGGTGGGGCTGACGCCCGGCGCCAGGCGGATGAAACTGGAGGCATTTCGGATGCCGCCGCCGAGCGTCAACGGCATGTCGAGGAATTGTTTGGATTCGACGACCATGCCGACATCGGCCGATTCCGTTTGAATCAATGGGACGCCACCCTGCACGGTGACGCTCTCGGTAACCGCGCCCACGGTAAGCCCAATATCAAGCGCCGCGGTCTGGTTGGTTTGAATCTGCACGCTGCGCAACACGCTGGTATTGAACCCGTTGGCCTTGGCGGTGACATCGTAAAACCCTGGGGGCAGACTGACCAGCCGATAGGAGCCGGTACTGGTGGAAACGGTTTCAAAGCGCGCGTTCGTTGCTGTGTTCAAAGCTTCGACGGCCACGTTCGGAATCGCGGCGCCGGACTTGTCTGTAATTACGCCTGAAATGGCTCCCCGGTCGCCTTGGGCGAACGCGAATGAAGAGCAAAGGAGAAGAAGCGAAAGACGGAGGTGTTGCATCGAAACTCCCTTTGAAACGGAATTAACGCCGGTTCATCCGGCGAACACATTTCATAGAGTTAATCACACTTCGGTTCGGAAAAGAAATATAAATTCCTGGTTAATTTCCTGTGCCTAGCGCGATTTCCAGATCGTGGGCAATCGTCTGCGCCAGGGCGCGGAGCGAGTCCGGCGATTGCAGATCCTGCGAGTAGAAGTCTTCGGCCCAACGTTTGCGCCCGGTGAAGGGTTCGACAAGGAACGCGGTGACGCGAAATCGCGGCGCTGTTTCGCGCACGGCGATGGCGAGCACCATGGAGGCGCCGGTATCTTTGGCGACATCAGGAGACTGCTTGTGGCGCTGGCGGAAAGGAAGGATGGAGGGCCAGCCGACGACTGGAACGCGACCGCGGTTGGCGACTTGGGCGGTGATAGCTTCGCAAAGAGCTTCGTCGGCGGGGTGAAGGCCAGCCGGGTCGACAAAGGTCCACCGGGCCGGGACAATGGCGAGCGTGTTGGCCGGAACACTGGTGCGAGTGAAGTACCAGGCGGCGAAAGCGACGGCAATGAGCGTGACGGCCAGCAGCAGGCGACCGTGGGAGGTTGTGTTCTTCGGCATAGGGGCGATGACGGGAGCGTAGGCGCCTTTCGGAAAATCGATGCGAAACGGTTCGGCGGCGCCGGGACCGGCGTAGTATTCGGCGAGCCGCTGGCGGAGGCGGCGGGCTTCAACGCGGACGATGGGGTCCAGACGCGGATCGTAGCTGGCGTCGCGGTCGAAGACTTCATGGCCGAGCACAAGCTCCTTGATTTGGCCGGCTTCGCCGTTGAGGTGCGCGTTGACGGTGAACGAGAGGAAGCGGCGGAGGCGTTCGGCGTTGGCGAAGCCGGGGCTCGAAAGGATTCGATTGAGATGGGCGCGAACGGCGGCGGGGTCACTCATCTCAACGATTTTGGCACTTGCGACGTGCGTTGTGGCGCGATTTTACGGTAAGATTACCCGTTCGCACTGCCGTTTTGACGCCACTTGACGCACTTTGGGCCAGGAGGTTCGCAATAACATGAAGAGTTTTCTATTGGGACTGGCGCTGGCGGCCGCGGCATTTGGCGGCCCGCCGCTGATATGCCAGCGGATTGAGATTGGCAATGCAGCGTCGCTGCCTTGGAAGGGCGGGGACGGCTGGGCGGGCCAGGACCCGTCTTATGATCTGAAAAGGCTGACCGCCGACACGCTCGCGCTGCTGGCGCCGGGCACGCCTGTGGCGGTACGAATGGAGACGTTACGGCGGGCGGCGATTTATGCGGCGCGGGATGCGCGATTGAGCGAGCAGATCGCGCTACGGCTAACGGCGCGGGTGCTGGATGGGGACGGGGCACAAGCGGAGGCTTGGTTCGACGCGGGATATTTTGTGGAGACCGTGCGACACGCGGCGGCCATTTACCAATACAACATGCTGACCGCGGTGGAAAAAGAAAACTGGCGAGTGCGGGCGGGGATTGCCGGGGTGGATGGCAAGAAATGGGTGGCGCGGGCGATCCGGATGGGCGGGAAAGGAATGGAGCCGGCGGTGGCGCGGATGGCGGACTAGGACAGTAAACAGCGGAGCCGCGCCGGCGGCGCGGCTCCGGATGACAATGGCTGGTTAGAAGAACATTTTGAGCGCGAAACGGATTTCGCGTTCGCCGGAAGCGCCGAGGACTTCGGTGTAGCCATTGAGCGCGCGGATGGAGCCATCGGCGTTGCGAGTCAGGTTGGAGACAGTGGCGCCGGGGTTATTGAAGCGCGGGGTATTGGTGATGCTGAAGGACTCGGCGCGGAACTGCAGTTTCACCTTTTCGGTGACCTGGAAGTTACGGAAGAGGCTGGCATCGAGCTGGAAGCTGCCGGGGCCGCGCATGGTGTTGCGGCCGCTGGTTCCGAAGCGGACTGTATTGACCGGGGCGAAGGCGTTGGGATCGAACCAGCTCTGTCCCGGCCCGACGCCGCCCAGAACGCGGACATCAGCGAGGACCTGATCGGCCGTTTGCGCGTTGGCCTGCGCATTGAGGGAAGTGGCGGCGGTGCCGACGGTGAAGGGCGAACCGGAGTAGATGCTCATCACGCTATTGGTTTGCCAACCGCCAAGCACGATGGCCGCGGGGCCCGCGGTGAGGAATTTCTTCCCTTTGCCGAAGGGGAGTTCATAGACCGAATACAACTGGAGATTATGTGTGCGGTCGAAGCCGGCAACAGCGCGGTTTCGCTGCCAGTATTTTGGAAGATTCCAGGAGAGCCCGGAATCGTTGTTGTCGGCGTAACTGATTGCCTTAGACCAGGTATAGGACAGCCCGAACATACCGCCATCGGCGAACTGGCGGCGGAGTTGGGTCTGCAGCGAGTTGTAGTTGGAGGTATTGAACGGGGTGTACATGTTGATGGTACCGATGCGTCCTGGATAAAGGAGCGCGAGTTCGCGGCCAGCGTTGCCGCCGCCAGCGTCGGAGGAGTTGATGTTGATCAGCGCCGTCTGGCGGATGGCGCGAGTTCCGACGAAGCCGGCCTGGAGGTTGAAGCCGGCGCCGATGTCGCGCTGGATAGTGAAGTTGAAAGACTGGATGTAGCCCCGGTTGAATTTCGCAGGAAACGTGGTGGTGCCAACGGCAAGGGGCAGGTCGATGACGCCCTGATTCAGCGACGGCCCGACGACGGCGGGGATGCCGGTGCGCAGCGTGCCGGCGGCCTGGAAAGTGGTGGCGCCGGAGAACTGGGACGAGATGGTAGCGGGGTAGGAGTCTCGCATACGGCGGAATGAGTCGGGGTCGATGCTAATGCCATAGCCGGCGCGGAAGACCGTTTTGTCGTCGGCGCGGAAGGCGATTCCGAGGCGAGGGGCAAACTGTCCGATGCCGACGTCCACGCCGGTATCGGTGGGCGTGCCGCCGACGCCGCCGATAAGCACCTTGTCGGTGGCCGGGTCATACCGTTCGCCGCCGCGGTGATCGCGGGTCGCAAACGGGTAACGTTCAAAACGGGCGCCGTAGTTGACCGTGAGCTTGCGATTGACCTGCCACTGGTCGCGCGCGTAGAAGCCGTAACCGGGCATGCGAACCGCCGCAGGATTGATGTACTGCACGTCCTTCCCCATAGCCTGTGGCCGTCCGAGAAGAAAATCAGCGAAGCCATTGAAGGCATTTGTTCCCGGTGCGCCGGCGAGGTTGAGCACGGTCTGGCCGCCGGTAAAGTTGAAACCGCCGCGAGGGCCAAAGGCGGCCTGGGGTTGGAAATGGTTGATGGTGTAGTAGGTGTATTCGCCCCCGAAGCGGAGGGAATGGGCGCCGCGCACAACGCTCAAATTGCCGGTGGCGGAATACTGGTTGTCGCGGAATAGAAACGGGTTGGAGACGTTGGGATTGCCGATGGCCGAAAAGCCGCTGATGTTAAAGCGCGGGTATCCGCCCTGCAAACGGTCGGAGCCGTTGGTGCCGGGAATTCTCAGTTCATCCAGTCCGTAGTTTTTGTCGATATCAATATTTTCAGCGGAGATCCGTTGGCGGGTGAAGCCGACATTAGCGTCGAAGAGCATGGCTGGGCTGATTGTGTAGGTGCCGCCGACGGCGGCCGTTTGGATGAAACCAGGGGCGTTGCCGGGCTGCCCGCCAGTGAGCGCGTCGCCCAGCGCGCTCTCCAAGGAGGGCGGATCGAAGATATCGCTGGGCGAGAAACTATACCGCGCGAAAACGGAAGACTTGCCGGTCGGGTTGTAGTTCACCTTGAAATCGGCATTGTCCCGGTTAAAGATGTAGGTTCCGGTCGCTTGATAGTTGGACGGGAAAACGGGGAGGTTCGGGTTGGGAATCAGCCCGGTCATGATGACCGAAGCCGGGTCGAAGAGGCTGGCGGGAATGCGATTGTTGGGAAACAATTGGCGGCCTGTTCCGTTAATGGCGCCGGTTCCCGGGTCGTAGATACTTGTGCCGGTAGCGGAGAAGTCGCCCTGGCGGAGCGCGGCGTTGGGGACGGTGCGGAAGGCGGAGGCGAAGCGCCGGCGCGTGGTTCGTTCCCAATCGGCGAAGAAGAAGAGTTTGTTCTTAACGATGGGGCCGCCGATGGTGCCGCCGAATTGATTCAGGAGGTTTTTCGGTAATTGAGGGGCGACAAAGAAGAAATTGCGCGCTTGTACCTTTGAATTGGTGTGATACCAGTGACCGGAGCCGTGAAACTCGTTGGTGCCGGACTTGATGGCAACGTTGATGGCCGATCCGCCGGCCATTCCCTGTTCTGCGTCAAAGGAGTTGGACACGAGATTCACCGCTTCGATGGCTTCGGCGGGCGGCACGTAGGCGATGATATGAGGCAGCCAAGGGTAGCTGACGGTGGCGCCGTCCAGGCGGGTATTGTTGTTGGAATAGGAGGCGCCGTTGACATTGGTGCCAAGGGAGCGCTGGGGGTTCCCGGCGTCGGAATGAAGTTCCGCAGGGGGCGAGAAGCCGGGTAGGAGTTTGTAGAGGTTTTGAAAATTTCGGCCTTGGGAACCGCCGAAGGGAAGGTTCATCACCTGAGTTTTGGTGATTTGATTGTTGACGTCGGCGCGGTCGGTTTGCAGAGCGAGAGTGGAGGCGTTGACAGTAACGCTCTCACTGACCTGGGCCACCTGCAGGCGCGCTTCAATGCGGCGAATGGTATTGGCGACAATGGTGACGCCATCCTGCACCACGGTTCCGAACGAAGGCGCGGAGATGGTGACTTTGTACGGGCCGGCCTGGAGATCGTTGATCTGGAAGGCACCATTTTCATTCGATGTGGTTTGGCGCGAAACGCCGGTGGCGGTGTTGACGGCGTCGATTTTGGCGTTCGGCACGACGGCGCTGGAGGCGTCGACAACCGAACCGGTGAGCGTTCCATAGAGCACCTGGGCGAACGAGGCGGCCGAGGTGAAAGACAGCGCGAGTAACAGGGCCGCAAAGCGCAGCGGCGACAACCCATGAAATCTCATGCCGCCAATGGTATCGCAAAGTGTGATTAACTCACTCTCATGCTTCAGCGGATGCTAATCGGTTTTTTGGGCCTTTGTTTGCCCGTGTTCGGCCAGTCGATCACCGGGGCGCTCTCGGGATCGGTGACGGATTCCAGCGGCGGAATGGTGGCTGGCGCAACGGCGAAACTGCGCAGTGCGGCCACTGGATTCGAGCGGGAGGCGAGTACGAATGAGGCCGGGCGATTCTTCTTCGCGTCCCTGCAACCTGGGCCGTATTCGCTTCAGATTGAAGCGCCCGGATTTAAGCGGCTGGAACGTACGGGCATTCCGGTTTCCGCGGCGGAAACGTTCAACATGGGCGACCTGCGGCTGGAAGTTGGACAGGTGACGGACAAAGTGGAGGTGACGGCGCAAAGCGCGGTGGTGCAGACGCAGACGGCCGAACGGGCGGGGGTATTGACGAGTTCACAAGTGGAAAACCTGGCGCTGCGCGGGCGGAATGTTACATCGCTGGTCTCGCTCCTGCCCGGCGTGGTGGATTTGGACGATCCCGAACAACTGGCCACGAACTGGAACTTCAACGTGCAGGGCGGCCGGCGGAACTCCAACAACATGACGATTGACGGCGCGACGGTGAACGCGATTGGCAATAACTTCAATGCCGTGGTTTCGGTGTCCATGGACGCGGTGGCGGAAGTGAAGGTGCTGCTGTCCAACTACCAGGCCGAATATGGGCGCATGTCCGGCGCCAATATTGCCATTGTCACCAAGAGCGGCACGAAGGACTTCCACGGGCTGGCGTCGTACTTCAAACGCAACGAAGCGTTGAACGCGAACGACTTTTTCAACAACCGGCTTGGCCGGCGGCGGCCGCTCTATCGCTTCGATACCTGGAACTACCAGGTAGGCGGCCCCATCTACCTGCCCGGTAAATTCAACAAAGACCGGGACAAACTGTTTTTCTTCTGGAGCCAGGAGTTCTGGCCGCTATCGGTGCCGACGCCGCTGAGCCAACTGACCGTGCCAACAGCGTTGGAACGGGCCGGGAATTTTTCCCAATCGCTGGACGTGAACAACGCGTTGATTCCGGTGCGCGATCCGTTCAATGGGAACACACCGTTTCCTGGTAACGTAATTCCGCCCAACCGCCTGGATCAGAACGGACTGGCACTGCTGCGCGTGCTGCCGCAGCCGAATTTTACGGACCGGTCCATTTCCCGCGGAAACTACAATTACGTGTTCCAGGACGTGCCCAAAGTGCCTAAGCGGACCGATACATTCAAGGCCGACTGGAACTACAATCCGGCGAACCTGTTCACGTTCAGCTACTCGCGGCGGGACGACATTAACGACGGCAAGATTGGCATTCCGGCCGGGGCGGGGAACTACGATGTGGTGCGGCAGCGGTCGGAGAACAAGGGCAAGCTTTACCTAGGCCGCTATCAGAAGATCTTTTCGCCGACGTTGATCAACGAGTTTAACGGATCGTATTCCACGCGGCCGCTGAAAAACGTGGTGGCCGATGAAGACCTGAAGACCATTCAACGGGAGGCGATCGGGTTCCGGCTGGGACAACTGAGCGCGGCGGACAACCCGCTGGGCATAATGCCGAATACGAGTTTCGGCGGCGTGCCGAATCCGGCGCAGGTGAACTTCGACGGACGGACCCCGCTGCAAACGACACATGAAATTATTTCGATATCGAACAATCTGAGCAAGACGTTCACCTCGCATACGTTTAAGACCGGCTTCTACTTCGACCGGCTATGGGCGGAAAACCAGGCGACGGCGGGCGCCTTCAATGGGAGCTTCAACTTTGGGCGGAACGTGAACAACCCGCTGGATACGAACTACGCATACTCCAATGCGGCGCTGGGCGTGTATAACCAGTACGATGAACCAAAGGGCCGGCCGTTTCCGGTGAACATCGCGACGAACACGGAGTGGTTCGCGCAGGACACGTGGCGTGTGACAAAGCGGTTTTCGCTGGACCTCGGCGCGCGTTTTCATTGGCTGCCGCAATCGACGATTGAAGGCGACCGGCTGGCCGGATTCTCCGCGGAGGCGTTCACCGCTGCGCAAACGGTGCGGCTGATTGAACCCTTCCTGCAGGGGACGACGCGGGTAGGCCGGAACCCGAACACGGGCCAGATTGTGCCGGGAACATTGATAGGGGCGATTGCGCCGGGGCGCGGGAACGCGGCCAACGGAATGATTTCAAGCGTCACGGACCCAAAGGTGCCGGGGGCGTTGATGAAGAATCCAGGGGTGCAATTCGCGCCGCGCGTCGGCTTTGCGTGGGATGTGGCGGGAAACGGAAAAACGTCGGTGCGAGGCGGATTCGGCATGTTCTATAACCGGATGTCGCACGGCGTGGTGTTGACCGACTTCAGCGTGCAGCCGCCGCTGGTGGAGCGGCCGACGCTATTTTTCGGCCAAATGTCGAACCTGCTCGGATCGAGCGGTACGCTGTTCCCGGCGAGCGTGCTGGGCCTGGATGGAAACGCGAAGGTTCCGCAAGTGATGAACTTTTCGTTCACGGTGCAGCGGGACGCGGGGCGGAACACGATTGTGGATGTTGGCTACGTGGGCGCGCTGGGAAGACACCTGCTGTGGCAGCGCAATCTGAACGCCATTCCGTTCGGAACCAACTTCAGCGCGGCGGCGCTGGACCGGACGACAAACCGGCCGTTGCCGCCGGCGTTCCTGCGGCCGTTCCTGGGCTATGGCGACATCAACCTGCGGGAGCCGGCGGGTTCTTCGAACTACCACTCGCTGCAGGCTTCGGCGAACCGGCGGTTTGCTTCGCGGCTACAGTATGGGGTGTCGTATACATGGTCGAAATCGCTCGACTACAACTCTGACGACGGAAACTCCGTTTCGGTGCTGGTGCCGGTGCGGGTATGGAATTATGGGCTATCGGCCTACGACCGGACGCACGTATTGAAGGCCAACTGGCTGTATGACCTGCCGAAGTGGCGGCAAGCGCCGAGGGCGCTCAGCGCGGCCGTGAACGACTGGCAGGTTTCCGGCATTGCGACGTTTTCATCGGGTGCGCCGCTGGGAGTTGGATTCGCCACGGTGAACGCTGTGGACATAACGGGATCGCCAACAGACGGCGCGCGAATTGTGGTGACGGGCAACCCGGTGCTGCCGCGTGCCGACCGGACTTTCAGCCGGTATTTCGACACGTCGGTGTTCGCGCAGCCCGCTGTGGGGACCATCGGAAACGCGGCGCGCACGGTGATTCGCGGTCCCGGCACCCACAACTGGGACCTGACGGCGTACAAGAATTTTGCCTTCGCCGACCGTGTGCGGACGCAGTTCCGCGCCGAATTATACAACGCGTTCAACCACACACAGTGGACGGCGCTGGATACAACGGCGCGGTTCGACGCGACGGGGCGGCAGGTGAACGGACAACTGGGCCAGGTAACAGCGACGCGGCCCGCGCGGCGGATTCAGTTAGTGCTGCGGGTGACTTTCTAAGCCGTTATTTGTTGCGCGCAGCGTCCCACAAAAAATTAGCCTGCGAGTATTTTTCGCCAATGGGGGATGTATCGTTGAGCCCCCATTGGTACGGTTTATATTTGAGCGTTGTTCGCGCGGTGGGGAAGCCGTTGTTGTAGTGTGCGAGGAAAGCCCAGACGGAGCCGCCGTTTTTTTCGAAGTCGCCGTGGTACCAATCGAAAATTTTGCTGATGGTGGCGCGGTTCTGTTGCGGAACGAACTCGTTATAGGCGGGGCGGGAGAGCCAGGCGCGCGTGTTGTCTTCGATCTGGGCCTCCAGCCGCGATTCCACATAGGCTTCGCGGCGGAGAGGCGGGCAGCCGATGGAAGCACAGACGAGAACAGCGTGGACGCGCGGGTCGCCTTGATTGCGGAGCTCGGTTTCAATGTCGTCGAGCGAGACTTTGCGGCCGTCCACGGTGTGCCGGGCGGCGGTGAATGGCTTTTTCGTTCGCCAGATGCTCGCCACGGGGTAATGGGTGAGAATCCAGGAAACGGTCAAGGCGTTGTAGGCGTTTATCAAGGCGGCTGTCCGCGCCGCGGGTGATTGAGCCGCGGGCCACCGGGGGGCGAGCGTGGCGATATATTGATCGAGTTTCGGCCGGGCGGACTTGTTGATACCGGCGTAATCGACACGCGCGTTGGGGGTGACAAATTCTTTTAGAATCGCGTCCCAGGCGTCATGATTTTGGGCGGCGGCGGAGAGTGCGGTGAAGGCGAACAGCCAGAAGCGAATCATAGAGCGAGAACCATTTGCCGGGAGATTTCGAGCAGGCGGACTTTTTCTTCGATGCCATACGGCAGGGGCAGTTGGGCGACGCCGATGAGGCGGCGCATGATCTCCACACCGGCGAAGGCTGAGGCGAGCGGCGACGCGGGCTGGCAGATATCCAGCGTCGAGCGCGGGGCGCGCGCAAGCAGAAGATGGGCGAACATGACGCCGTGGTCAAATTCCGGCTGGCCCCAGAAGCAGAACTCCGGATCAATGACGTAAACGGAGTTTTCCGTGCGCATCCAACTGCCGGGGAAGAAATCGCCATGAACCAAACAGACGCCGGTGCCGAGATAGATATGGCCGAGTTCTTCGACGCGGCCGCAGTAAGCCGAATCGTTCCATAGTTCCGCCGCGGCCAAGGCGAGGCCCGGCGTCCAATCGTCAAGGTTCCAACCGGTATCGCGGCGCAGGGGAAGGCGGAAGATGTGGGCATGGTTCAGCGCGCGCATTTTCGGATTCGCGAAGCGGGCGGCGAGATGCGGGTCCGTGCAGCGGGAGTGGAGCGCCTGGAGCCAAGCGGTAAGCGCCCGAAGGTTGGCGGGATGGAAATCGCCGGTGGCGTAGACGCCGGTGCAATCGGCGGCGGGGAAGAGATCTTCGAGGACCAGGATGCGATCCTCTGCTGAGTGGCCGAGCAGGCGCGGCATGAGGCCGGCAATGGATGGTTCGGCGGCGATGGTGTTGTAGAAATCGGCTTCGACAAGCGCGCGTTCATCGGGCGCGGGAATGGACGGATACTTTTCCACCCAGGGCCGGGCCTGCTTCAAGATCAGCGAGCCGTTGGGCGTGACGACGCGGAGAGTCAAGTTCATGTTGCCCTCGCCGGCGCGCGCGGCGGAAAGGACTCTTTGTCCGGCAGGCAACAGGCGCTGCGAGTGCAGCCATGCTTCGATGGCGGGCGGGTTCTGCGAATCGAGGAAGAACGGCATTTGGCGGCTACTCCTTTCGACGGCCAAGGCGGCGAAGCAGTTCCATTTTGAAATTGGCCGGGGCGGTGTGACAGTAGAGCGGGCCGCCGGCAGTTCCATTGTCGCGCCGGAGCAGATAGGGTTTGGGGGGCTTGGCCGGGGAAGTGTCGTCGGGATGGGTTTCGATGGTGATCGTCACGCGGTCGCACTGAAAGCCGGCAGGATTAATGGCGTAGCCGACGGCGAGGGAGTCGAAGGGATTGAATCCATCGGCGTGCAGGTTTTTTGCCCAGAAGGAGAGCCAATCGGCAGAGGCGTCCAGGAGCGGGGCGAGGTGTGGATCCTTGACGCGCAGCGAGGCCAGGTCATCGGCCCGCAGCCAGACCTTGGAAGATATCTCCCACGGGGCAAGAACGAGCGGAACGCGCGCGTTGAGGATGACGCGAAAGGCCTCCGGGTCAAGTTCGAAATTGAGATCGCGGAACGCCCCGGCGGCGGGGGAGGCACGGAAGATCTGGCCCGGGCGGCGGCCGGCGACGGCGACGATTTGCTTGACGCGCGGCGCGAGTTCCGGATGCAGACGGAGAACGGTGGCGACGTTGGTGGCGGGGCCGATGACGAGCAGGGTTAACGGTTCCTTGCGGAGCGCGTTGGCGATGGCGACCGACGCCGGCGTCTGCTTGCCGAGTTCCGCGGCGCTCGCCGCGCCGGCGTAAACGGCGAGCCCAGCCGGGCCAAAGTCCTTCACGTATTGGCGGCCGATAGGCAGCGCCTCGCTGAGGGGCGCATTGCCGAACACAATGCTAACGCCGCGTACGGCTAGTTCCGGCGAACGGAAAGCCTGCACGAGCGCGAAGCCATCATCTACTTCTTTGCCGCCACGGGCCACGGAGGGATCCGTATCGATCCAGACTGGCATCGCGGCGGAACAAACGAGGGAAATGCCAATACACAGGATGACTTTCACACGCGGACCTGTGTTTCGCGGAACTCATTATCGAAAACGTTGCGGAGCAGCGAATGCACATCGGGCCGGCGAATGCCGCTGGCTTCCAGTAGCGGCGCGGTGACGGCGCAATCAAACGGCTGGGCGACCGAGAGATGGGGGATGAACGTGATGAGATGCTCAATGACTTTGGCGATGCGGCTTTCGGCGGGCAGGCGCGCGGAAAGGCGTTCGAAATCGGCGAGCGAAATGAGCGTTGGCCGGCGAAGGGAGAGGCCGGTGGCGGATTCGCAAGCGTCGAAGGCGAGATCCATGATGACGCGCACGGGCAGCGCACCGTCCGCGCCGGCGCAAATGTGGCGAATGGCGCCGGGCGTGAAGTGGCGCGCGATGAGCGTGGCGAGGGCGCGGGCGGTCCAATCGGCGGTAACGAGATCGACGGGGACAAGCGGATCGGCGGGGAAAAAAGGAACCTGATTGCTGCGGGGGACGAATCGAATCACCTGGCGAAAATGGCCGCTGGAGCCGGTTTCGTCGACGACGGAACTTAGGCGATAGATGGCGGACGGAATTTCACCGGCGCGTTCGAGAACGAGCGCTTCGGCTTCATGCTTGGCCTGTGTGTAAGTGTTGTAGTGGCCGAAATCGTGGGAGAGAGGCGCCTCCGGAACGGGGCCGGGGCGTTTGCCCGCAATGTAGAGAGTGCTGACGTGGGCGAACTGCGTGAGGCGGCGGCAAGCGGCGGCGAGGGTCAGCATGTGGAGCGTGCCCTGCGTGTTGGCGCGGCGGGCCTGTTCAATGGGAAGGTTGAAACGCGTATCGGCGGCACAGTGAACAATATGTGTGGCGAGCCCGCGGATACGGGTCCGGGTGGCGGCGTCGAGGCCGAGAGACTCGTCCGTCAGGTCAGCAAAGACCGGCGTCACGTTGAGGTCCCGGTGCAGTTCCGGCCTGCGGGTGAGCAGCAAAAAATGGTGTTGCGGAAGAAGTTCGGCCAAGTGGCGGAGCAGTGGCGTGCCGACGATGCCCGTGCCGCCGGTGACAACCACCAGCGGCGCTTCGCCGTACGCCGCGGCCTGGCTGTGCCCGGGTGCGAATTGCATGAAAGATCATAATAGCAGCGAGCGGCGCTATCGCTGGGCGCGGACAGGGCGGTAAAGCGACGCCAGCCGATGGGGCGAGACACCCGCCCAGAATAGGACCTGCAGGGCTGTCCACTGGGCAAACATCGAGGCGAAGTTGCGGTTTTCAAACCGCCGGGAGGATGTTGTGAGCGTGGCCGCCAGGGTAGGGAACGGGCCGAGGCGGCGGGCGCGCCGCACAAGGTCGAGGTCTTCAAATACCGGGTATGGTTGAATGCCGCCCAGTTGCAGGTAGGCGGAACGGCGGAGGAAGATGCCGGAGTCGCCATAAATGAGACCGATGCGGCGGAGCCAGGGATAGACGCGAGTGAGTTGGCGGGCGGCATTTGAGTCGCCATCGAAAAGGAGGGTGAAATTGCCGCCGGGGACGCGCGGATCTTGCAGGCACTCGCAGATGGCATGGAGCGCCTGGGGGCAGGGCAGTGTATCGGCGTGGACGAACCAGAGCACGTTTCCGGTGGCTATTTCGGCGGCGGCACGGAGTTGGGAGCCGCGGCCGGGAGGCGTTTTGATGACGCGGGCGTACGGCGCGGCGATGGCGGCAGTACGGTCTGTACTGCCGCCATCGGCGACGATGATCTCATGCGGGTTCAGGCGCGAGAGCGCTGCCAGTGTGGCCGGAAGGCTGGCCTCTTCGTTGAGCGTGGGTATGAGGATGCTGACTATCCCCATAGTTTGCCAGAGCGCGCCTTGCGGGCGAGGCCCTTAATGAGCCGCTCCAAGGCGGTGCCAAAGGGCTGGTCGACCGTCAGGTACGTCCAGGTGGCGCCCCTGCGCGGCGGCGTTGTTGCTCCGCTTGTAAGCCGTGCGGTGGTTTCGTGGTCCACTTGTTCCCAGAGTTGGGTGAATAGCTGGTCCACATTTTGAAGGAACTCGTGGAGCGGTTCGCGGCCGCCGAGATTCAGCCAGGCGAAGCCGGACTTGAGTTCGGCAATCTCTTCCAGGTAACAGGCCCAGGCTTCGTCGATCGCATCCATGCGAATCAGCCATTCCGGTTCGCCGGGTGCTTCTTCGGACTTTCGCATCACCTCTTCGCGAGTCTGCAATAGGGCGTGACGCTGGCCTTCAATGATGCGCTCATACTTGTGAAGGAAAAGGCGGGCGTCGAGTTGGCGGCCCTCGGCCCGGCGCTGCAGCATGTCGCAATCGGCATGGGTGGCGATGTTTTCGCCTTCGTCGCGGTAGCGGCGAACCAATTCGTCGTCCAGCGCCATGAAGTAGCGCGTGCTGCCGGGGTCGCCCTGCCGTCCGGCGCGGCCGCGAAGCTGATTATCGATGCGGCGGCTATCGTTGCGGGCGGTGCCAATGACGTACAGACCGCCGAGTTCCTTGACGCCATGGCCGAG
This sequence comes from Bryobacterales bacterium, assembly GCA_016789905.1. Taxonomy (GTDB): domain Bacteria; phylum Acidobacteriota; class Terriglobia; order Bryobacterales; family Bryobacteraceae. The sequence continues at coordinate 64,196 of JAEUQC010000172.1, forward strand.
CACGATATCCACGCCGCGGCCGGCCATGTTGGTGGATATGGTGACGGCGCCGCGCTCGCCGGCGCGGGCGATCAGCTCCGCTTCCGCCGCTTCATGCCGTGCGTTCAGAACGTTGTGCGGAACATCGGCGATGGAGCGGCTGATGGCTTCCGAGGCTTCGACGCTTTCCGAACCGACGAGCACCGGGCGGCCCGTGTGGTGGTGGTCTCGAATGGACTGAACAATGGCGCGGAACTTGGCGTCCTGTGTGGGGAAGAGCGCGTCGGGCTCGTCCACGCGGATGCGCGGTTTGTGGGTGGGAATCACTTCAACCGGAAGCCCGTAGATGCGCTGAAACTCATCGGCTTGGGTGACGGCCGTGCCGGTCATGCCGCAGAGGTGTCCGTACTGCAGCACGTAGTTCTGCAGGGTAATGGAGGCGAGCACGCGGCCCGGTTCCTGGATGGGCAGGCCCTCTTTCTCTTCCAGCGCGGCGTGCATGCCGGCGGGCCAGCGCCGCTCGTTGGCGGTGCGGCCCTTGTACTCGTCGATGGGAATAACTTTGCCATCGCGAACCAGGTAGTCGATGTCCTTGATCAACAGATGCTGGGCATGGAGGGCATGGTAGAGCGCCGTGAGCAGGCCGTTGGGGGCGTCGTGAATCTGGTCGACGGCAAGGATCTGTTCAGCGAGCGTGAGTCCCTCGTAAGTGATCTCGACGTTCTGATTGCGCGAATCAATTACGTAATCGATGTGCGGACGGAGCGCACGGGCGGCGGGTCCGGCGCGGCGCGCGCTTTCGGCGATGCCGTCGCATTCGCCGGCCAGGATGAGAGGAATGCGGGCTTCGTCAATGAGAATGGAGTCAGCCTCGTCGACGATGGCGGCAAAGAGCGGGCGCTGCACGCGCTCGGCGCGTTTCAGGGCGCGGCAATCGCGCAGATGATCGAAGCCAGCCTCGGTGGCCGAAAGGTACGTGACGTCGGCGCCGTAGGCTTGGCGGCGTTCGGCGGCGGTGGAGGCTTGGCCAATGGAGGCGACGCGCAGCCCGAGTTGTTCGTAGGCCGGGCGCATCCATTCGGCGTCGCGGCTGGCCAGGTAGTCGTTGGCGGTGAGGACATGAACACCCTTGCCGGCCTGGGCCAGCAGCGCGGCGGCGGGCATGGCGGCGAGGGTTTTGCCTTCACCGGTTTGCATTTCCACGATGCTTCCGCGCAGCAGCGCCTGGGCGCATTGGAGCTGGGCGGGAAAGAGTTTCAAACGCAGTGCGCGCTCGGCGGCGTCGATGGCCGGAGCGAGATCGATAGACATAGGTTCTCCTTGTGGTCCGCGGTCGAGTGGCAGGGGCAGCGGTTAACCGCGGGCGGGAGGAGGCCGTTGAAATTGCGCGGGCGCGTAGCCGGAAAAGGCGCGCGGAGAGTTCCGCGGAAGGCGGACAGCCGCGCGTGAACGGCGCTGGTGAAGCGGCGCGGCGCGCAGTTGCCGCTGGTGCTCGCGTTCGGTGCGAACGCTGACGACGGCAGCAGACCAGCGCACGGATACGGCGCTGGGAACCACCGGCGCGGCTTGCAGCAGCGCCGCCAGCAGGACCAAAAGAGCGGCCGCGCGGGTAAGCACGCAATTAGGGTAGCAGACGGAAGGTAAGGGTGACCGACGCGGTGACGCTAATGCGGCCGGGCGCGAATGTGCTGCCGCCTTCGGCATCGCCTCCACCGGAGGAAGAGACATTCTGCACCATGTTCATCAGGTTGCCGCGCGTGCGGCCGTAGTAGGAGCCGCCGCCCTGGTTGTAGGCGGAGATGCTCTCCGGTTTGCCTACCTTTAATCCGGCGGCCCCAGCCATTGCCTGTGCCTTTTCCATGGCGGCCTTCACAGCCATTTCGCGGGCTTGATCGCGGTGTTTGCGCAGGTCGGAGGTTTGAAAGTCGATGCCGTGAACGCGGTTGGCGCCGGAGTTGAGCGCCGCGGTCAGCAGCCGTTCAAACCGGCTGATATCGCGAAGTGTGATGGCGACGGTTTTGTTGACGCGGTAGTAATCGATCAGGTAGTTCTCGCGGCTTTCGGTGGAATCGCGGGATTGGTATACCGGGCTGACCTCGATAAAATCGGTCTGCACGTCGGCGGGGGCCACCTGCTCTTTGGCGGCGAGGGCGAGGATGGCGGCGATGGCCGTGTCGTTGCGGGATTTGGCGATGGCCAGTTGCGGGCTGCGCGACTCCACACCCAGCGAAATGACAACTCTATCCGGCGCCACTTTGATTTCTGCGTCACCGGTGACGGTAAGCCGGTCCTGCGCGAGTTGGGCGCTGGCGGGGAGAACGGCGAGCAGGGCGAGAAATAAGCGCATATGCTGCATGTTACATTGAAAAGATAGTCTCCGCCGTGCCTTCCCCCCAAGCAGGAATTGAGTTTCAACGCCTCGTCGAATTGATGGCGAAACTTCGTGCGCCCGATGGCTGCCCCTGGGACCGGGAGCAGACCTTTGATTCCATCAAACGGCACACGCTGGAAGAGACCTATGAGGTGATGGAGGCCATCGAGGACCGCGACTGGCCGGCGCTGTGCGAGGAGTTGGGCGACCTGTTGCTGCAGCCGGTGTTCTATTCGCAGATGGCTTCGGAAGAAGGGTTGTTCGCGGTGGAAGACGCGCTGCGCTCCATCAACGAAAAACTGGTGCGGCGCCACCCGCACATTTTCGGCGATGTGGTGGCCGATACGGCGGATGCCGTGCTGACGAATTGGGACGCGATCAAGAAGCAGGAAAAAGCGGAGAAGGGTGCGGCGCCGGCGGGGCTGCTGGCGGGAATTCCGAAGGCGCTGCCGGCCGTGCTGGAAGCCAAGGAGATTTCGGCCCGCGCGGCGAAGGCCGGCTTTGATTGGGAAAACGGCGAGCAGGTTGTGGACAAGTTGCACGAAGAGCTGGACGAATTGAAACGCGCGGAGAACGCCGATGAGCGCGAAAGCGAAATTGGCGACCTGTTCTTCGTATTGGTGAACCTGGCGCGGTTCTACAAAGTGGACCCGGAACAGGCATTGCGGCGAACCAACGCGAAGTTCAAGAAGCGGTTTGCGTTCATGGAAGCGCGGCTGGCCGAACAGGGGCGCGAGGTGGCGGGAACTCCGGTGGCGGAGCTGGAAACCTACTGGCAGGAAGCAAAACGGAAGACATGATCTCGGTAAGGACGATAACGGAAATCAGTGATCTGCGCGAAGCGGTGCGGCTGCAGAAGATCATCTGGGGCTTTGAGGATCTGGAACTTTTACCGGTGCGGATGTTTGTTGTGGCCAACCGTGTGGGCGGCCAAACCATGGCGGCCTTCGATGGGGAAAAGATGGTGGGTTTTCTGATCGCCGTGCCCGGCGTGAAGACCGATGGGACGCACTACCTGCACAGCAACATGATGGGCGTGCTGGCGGAATACCGGAACCTGAGCGTAGGGCGGCAACTAAAGCTGGCGCAGCGCGAAGAGGCGCTGGCCCGCGGCATCGGCATGATTGAATGGACGTTCGATCCGCTGGAGCTAAAGAACGCCTATTTCAACATGCAGCGGCTGGGCGCGGTGGTGGAGCGGTATGTGTTGAACCAGTACGGCGTTACTTCCAGCCACCTGCACGGCGGATTGCCGACGGACCGCTGCATTGCTTCCTGGCACCTGGAGAGTGAACGCGTGCGGCGCGTGGTGGCCGGCGACGCGGCGCCGCCGGTGGAGATTGTGGAGCGGATCGACGTCGCCAACGGCATCGGAACCATACGGCGGGAACGGCCCGCGGAGGCGCGAGAAATCCAAGCCTCCATCTCCGAACGATTTCTGGAATATCTGCGCCGCGACCTGTACGTGGCCACCGTGGAGCGTGGCGAAACGCATGGCTCCTATCTGTTCGCGAAGAGGACGTAATGGCTTTTCAAATCGACGAGATTCGAATGCGCCAGGTGGCGATGCCGCTGGTGAAGTTTTTTGAGACCAGCTTTGGCCGCACCTATGCGCGCGACATCGTGCTGGTGGAAGTGGTCTCCGGCGGCGTCTCCGGCTGGGGCGAGGTGACGGCGGGCGAGAACCCTTTTTATAACGAAGAGTGGACCGAATCGGCGTGGCAGATTGTGAAGCACTATGTGGCGCCGCAGGTGCTGCGCAAGCCGCTGGAACGGGCCGAAGAGCTGGCTGCGTTGACCAGGCACATTCGCGGCCACCGCATGGCCCGCGGCGGCGTGGAAGCGGCCGTGTGGGACCTGGACGCCAAGCAGCAGGGCGTGCCGTTATGGAAGCGGATTGGCGGCGGCGCGCGGCCGGAGATTCCTAGCGGCGTGTCCCTCGGTATTCAGGACACCGTAGACGACCTGCTGCGTGTGATCGAAAAAGAACTGGCCGACGGGTACCAGCGGATCAAGATGAAGATCAAGCCGGGCCGCGATGTGGAAGATATTCGCGAAGTGCGAAAACACTTCCCGGGAATCAAACTCATGGCCGACGCCAATTCGGCGTACACGCTGGCCGATGTGGACCGGTTGCGCGCGCTGGACGAGTTCTATTTGATGATGATCGAACAGCCCTTGGCGCACGACGACATCATTGACCACGCCGTGCTGCAGGCGCAATTGCAAACGCCAATCTGCCTGGACGAGTGCATCCGTTCGGCGCACCATGCCGAGCAGGCGATACGGCTGCAGGCCGGCCAGATTATCAACATCAAGTTGGGCCGCGTGGGCGGCTTCACGGAAGCCAAGAAGGTGCACGATGTTTGCCAGGCGGCGAACATTCCCGTCTGGTGCGGCGGAATGCTGGAGAGCGGAATTGGCCGCGCGCACAACGTGGCACTGGCCACGCTGCCGAACTTCACGCTGCCGGGCGACGTGTCGGCATCGAAGCGCTACTGGAAGCGCGAACTGCTGACCGAAGAGATTGTAGCCACGCCGCAGGGGACGATTCGTTCGAATGACCGCCCCGGTTTTGGCTACAGCATCGACATGGATTTCCTGGATTCGATCACTGTGCGCCAGGAGACGATTCGTTGAGCGACGGAAGCAGTAGAGGCCGCCGGCAAATTTCTCTGTACCTGATCGTTGTCGCGGTTTACTTCTTCTGGGGCGGAAATTTCGTCTTTTCCAAAATTGCGCTGAAAGAGATTCCGGGCGCGCTGGCGGCCGGCATGAGGACGATCATCGCGGCGGCCGCGTTGATGACTGTCTACAAGTATTCGCGTGACGGCAGCCGCCAGCCGCTGCGCCGCGACGAGTATCCGCGGCTTTGCATGATTGGCGTCTGCGGCATTGCCATCAACCAGATTTGTTTTCTCATCGGGCTGTCGCTCACCAGCGCCAGCCACGCCGCTCTGGTCATCGGGCTCACGCCATTCATGGTGCTGGCGCTGGCCTGGTTTCGCGGGCATGAAGCGTTCACCATCCGCCGCGCCATGGGGCTGGCGGTGGCCGTTTGCGGCATGCTGCTGCTGCAGAAACCATCGGCCAGCGCGCAGGCGGCTTCCATTGCCGGCGACCTGCTGATCCTCGGCGCCGGCCTTAGCTTTGCCATCTACACGGTCTTCGGCAAGGAACTGGCGGCCGAACACGGCGGCATGGCGGTGATCGCGGTTTCCTACGCGGCAGGAAGCGTTTTCCTGCTGCCGCTCACACTCTTCTTCGCCTCCCGCTTTGACTTCACCCAGGTGACTGCGGCCGCCTGGGGCGCCTTCGCCTACATGACCATCGTATCCTCCGTGCTCTGCTACATCGGCTGGGCATATGCGTTGAAGCGGTTGTCAGCCTCGCGGCTCACCGCGTTCAGCTACCTGCAGCCGCTGGTGGCCACGCTGCTTGCGCTGCCCATGCTCGGCGAGCCCATCACGGCGCTGCTCGTTGGCGGTGGCGGACTGATCATGGCGGGCGTGTTCCTATCGGAGCGCTCGTAATGGCGGGGTTCGCCGGACTCCTGAAGAGCAACCGCAACTATCGCTACACCTGGATTGGGCAAGTGGTGAGCGAGGTGGGCGATCATTTCAACACCATCGCCGTGTTCAGCCTGATTCTGGCGCAGACGAACTCCGGCCTCGCCGTGGCCGGCGTCATGCTTTCGCGCGCCATTCCCATGCTGCTTGCCGGGCCGCTGGCCGGCGTCGCGCTGGACCGTTTTAACCGCCGCCAACTGATGATCGGCAGCGATCTGGTTCGTGCGTTGTTCGCCGTGTTGTTCGTGTTCGGCGTGCCCACGGAGCGCAACTGGATCATCTACGTGCTCAGTTCTCTGATGATGGCGGCGAGCCCGTTTTTCACCAGCGGACGCGCATCCATTCTGCCCGCCATTGCCACCAAGGACGAGCTTCACACCGCCAATTCCATGATGCAGACCACGCAGTGGACAACCACGGCGGTGGGTGCGTTTCTTGGCGGCTTCAGCGCGTCCACCATGGGTTACGAAGTCGCGTTTATCCTGAACGCCGTGTCGTTTCTGTTTTCCGCGCTGTGCATCAGCCGCCTGCGGGTGGCCGAAGGCGCCTTCGTGGCCCGCCGCAATTCGCTGGATGAAACGAAGGTGGTCAAACCATGGCACGACTATAAAGAGGGGCTCCTCTACATGCGGTCCATTCCTCTGCTGGCCGGCCTTGGGCTGGTGAGCGTGGGCTGGGCGTCCGGCGGAGGCGCGGCGCAGATTCTGTTCCCCCTTTTTGGGGAACGCGTTTTCCATCGCGGCGCCATGGGCACGGGGGAACTGTGGGGCGCGGCCGGGTTGGGCCTGGTGGCCGGGGGCATCTTTGCGCACCGGTTGATGCCGCGGCTCTCCTTCGCGCAGTATAAGCGGACGATTGCCATTGCCTACGTGATCCACGGCGCTTCCTATGTTTTCTTCGCTCTTGCCGAGCCCTACTGGCTGGCGCTGCTGCTGATCGGCCTTTCCCGCGCCGCCGTCGCCGTCAGTTCCGTCATGAATTTCTCGCAGATTCTTCGTGTGGTTGACGACGCGTTCCGCGGCCGTGTTTTCGCAACGCTTGAAACGGTAACCTGGGGCGTGATGATGCTTTCCATGACCGCCGCCGGCCTGGCCAGTGACCACGTGGACACGCGCTGGATCGGCGTGGCCAGCGGCGCGCTCAGCAGCCTGACGGCCGTCTTCTGGTACTGGGGCGACGTGACCGGGCGACTGCCGGAGCCGCGCGCGCTGACGCACGAGATTGCCGGCGAAGATATTGAGGTGCATGGAGAGCCGAATGTCTGAACTGGCCGGCAAAGTAATTCTGGTGACCGGCGCCGCCAAGCGCATCGGGCGGGAAATCGCCCTGCGCCTGGCGGCCGAAGGCGCCCGCGTGGCGATCCACTACTCCACGTCGGAAGCCGACGCCGCCCGCACCGCAGCCGATTGCGGCGGCGCGCCGCTGTTCCGCGCCAATCTGGAAAGCGTGCCCGAAATTGAGCGCATGTTCGCGGAAATCGATGAACGCCTTGGCCGTATCGACGGTCTGGTCAACAACGCCGCCCGCTTCACCCGGTTCGACCCGCTCAACGTTACCGAAGCCGACTGGGACTCCATTCACGACGTGAACCTGAAGGCCGTATTTTTTTGCTGCCAGCAGGCCGCCCGGCGGATGAAGGCGCAGGGCGATGGCCGGATCGTCAATATCAGTTCGCTGGGCGGCTTGCGCCCCTGGGCGGAGCACGCGCACTATTGCGCTTCCAAGGCCGGCGTCATCATGCTGACCCGAGCGCTGGCCAAGGCGTTCGCGCCGCAGGTCACGGTGAACTCCGTGGCGCCCGGCGTGATCCCGTTCGGCGAATGGAACGACGCCATGACCGCCATGCTGAATGCGACTCCCGCCGGACGCGTGGGTACCGGCGCGGAGATCGCCGATGCGGTTGTCTACTTTTTGCGCGCGTCCAATTTCGTGACCGGCCAAACGATGGCGGTGGATGGCGGCCTGTCCCAGAGGTGATGATAGAAGGAGGATGCAAAGACTCTTCCTGTTCGTTTTCGCCGCTTTCGCCTTGTTCGCGGAGGTGCGGACGGTCACCCTGCCGCAGGTGTTGGAACTGGCGATGACGCAGAGCGCGGAAGCGGCGCTTGCGCGTCTGGACCAGGCCAAAGCCGCCAGCGCCGTTCGCGCCGCCCGCGACCCGTTCTTCCCAAAAATTTTCGCCGGCAGCGGCCTGGCGTATTCCAGCGGCTTTCCGTTGAGCATAGAGGGCTCCGCCCCGTCGATTCTTGAATCCCGCGCCATTGCCAGCGTTTTTAACCAGCCGCAAAAAATGATGCTCGAAAAGGCGAAGGCTGACCAGAAAACCGCTGGTGTGGCGGCCGCCATGCGGCAGGAGGAAATGGGCTACCGCGCCGCCGTGCTCTACGTGGAAGCCGGCCGGCTGGCGGCCGCCGCGCGCGCCGCGCGGGAGCAGTCCGGCGCGTTGGAGCGTGTGTCGGAAACGGTGAAGGCGCGGGTGGAAGCGGGCAGGGAACTGCCCATTGAGGCGCGCCGCGCCGAACTCCGCACGGCCCAGGCCCGGCAGCGCATCGCCCGGCTGGACCTTGCGCAGGCGGACGCCGAAACGCAACTGGCCATTCTGCTGGGAATGCCCGATGGCGCCCGCGCCCGCCCCGCCGAACCGGAGACGCCCGTGCGCGTGGATGTGAAGAGCGAAAGCGACGCCGTCGTCGCGGCGCTGCAAAACAGCAAGGAGATTCGCCGATTGGAATCGGTGGTGATTGCCAAAGGGTTTGAACGCAAGTCCCACGAGTCCGCCCGCCTGCCGCGGCTTGATCTCGTAGCGCAGTATGGTCTGTTCTCCCGGTTCAATAACTACGACAAATTCTTCAACCGCTTTCAACGCCACAACGGGCAGTTTGGCGTTTCCGTGCAGATTCCTCTGCTGCCCAGCCAGGCCAGCAGGGCGCAGAAGGAAATGGTGGACGGCGAACTGGCCGGGTTGAAGACGCAGTTGAACGCGGAGCGCGGCCGCGCCTCCGCCCAGGCGCGCAAAGCATGGGCGGAGATAGCCGCGCAGGAAGCCGGGGTGGAGGTGGCCAACCTGGATCTGCAAGTGGCACGGGAACAGACGACGCTAATGCTGGCGTTGCTGGCCGAAGGCCGGGCCACGCAAAAGCAGGTGGAAGAGGCGCGGTTTGCCGAAAACGAGAAATGGATGGCGTTGTTCGACGCGCGTTTCGGCCTCGATCGCGCCCGCCTCGAACTGCTGAAAGAAACCGGCACGCTGGTGGCTACTCTGCGCAACTAACGGTGCAGGGGTGGGTTATATTGGTGGATTCATGCGCGGTCAAAGAGCAGTTTCTCTCTTAAGTCTTTTGATATCAATCGGGTTGTGGGTTTTGCCCGCCGCCACGCTAGGGACAGTGATCAACATCACCGGCGGGGCGAGCGATTTGGTTCTCGACAACAACCGGAATTTGCTGTACCTCGTCCGCGCTGTGCCGTATAACCGCATCGACGTTTTTTCCACCACGCAGCGCCGTGTCATCGCCTCCGTTCCTACCGACGCCAACCCCCTTGCGGCGGCGCTTTCCACCGATGGGAACTTCCTGTACATCACCTGCCACGAGGCCGCTTCCATCAACATAATGGACACTCGCCCGGCCACGCCCGTCATTGTCAGTAAAGTGAGTCTGCCTGCCCGCCCGGAGGGGATTGCCGTGGGCGGCGATGGCCGCGTGTTGATCACCACCATCGGTTCCGGCGCCGGCAACCTGCTGAACACCATGCTGGTTTATGATCCGGCGGTGACCGAAATGGGCGCCAGCCTCTCCACCGTTCCGGTGGCGCCCCCGCCGCCGCTGCCCCCTACGCTGCCTGCGCCCTCCGGCCGCACGTTTCTGGCGAATCGCAGCCAGTTGATCGCCACCCGCGATGGCTCAAAGATCATCGGTTTGAATGCGTACCAGGCGCAGAACCGCGTCGTTTTCGTTTACGAAACCGCGTCCCGTTCCGTTCTTCGCAGCCGCATTGTGGGCGATCTTTCCACCGTGCTTTCCGTGGCGCCGGACGGTTCGCGCTTCATGGTTGGCCTCCGGCTGTTCGATACCGAATCGCTGGCGGTGATCGCCCAGCAGAACGCGGCCAACGCGCCCTTCCCGCTGTCGTCGAACATAACCGCGCAAGGTTTCGCGCAGGTCGGCCAGCAGTTTAACCTCCAGCAGAACCAGGGCGGCAGCGTCTTTTCCCCCGATGGCGCCACAATCTATTCGGCCTTTAACATTGCCCCCATCCAGCAGCCGGCGGCGCGCGCCAATGTCACGCAGTTGCTGATTAACGATGCCGACAATCTGCTCATTCAGGACGGCCTGCAACTGCCGGAAAATCTGGCCGGGAAAATGGTGATGTCGCTTGATGGCTCCAGCCTCTATGCGTTGTCTGAGTCGGGCTTCACCATCATTCCGCTCAACGAAGTCTCCCGGAACCCCTTGTTACAACCCTCCGCGTCCGTCCTGTTGCTGGCCTCCGATCAATGCAATTCCGCGCCAGAGGGCACTCGGACCCGGGTAGATCTGGTGAACCAGGGCCGCTCGCAAACTCCGGTCACCGCGACGGCTACGCTGGTGCAGTCGCTGGGCGGTGTGGCGATTCCTGGTCTGGGAGTGGGCGGCGGGGTGGTGGTTGGGCCCGGCGGCGGTCAACCCGGCGGAGGCGTGGTCATCATCGCGCCGACTCTTCCCATTCCCGGCGTTGGAACGATCCCTGGGCTGAACAACGCTCAGCAAGTCACCCAGCAAACGGCACCCTCCCTGCGCGTCGTCCGCGATGGCCCCAATACGGCATTCGAAATTGCCTACAACTTCGTCAATTCCCGTTCGCTCGGCACCCCCGCCGCGCACGATTACCTAATTACCTCGCCGCAGGCCGTTAATCTTCCCGCCACCATTCGTGTTTTCCAGAATTCACGAAACACCGAATCCCGCGGCGACCTGATTCCCGTTCGCACGGCCATCTCGCCGAATGAAGGCCTCACCGACATCCTCGCCGACGCCACTCGCAATCGCCTCTATATCTCCAACTCCGGCCTGAACCGCGTAGAGGTTTTCGATACGCGCTCGAAGCGCTTCCTGGCCCCAATTAAGGTCGGTCAACTCCCCCGGTCGCTAGCCATGTCCCCGGATTCCTCCACCCTCTACGTCGCCAATACCGGCGGTGAGTCCATCAGCATTATCGATCTGGACCGGATGCAGGTTTCGGGCAAAATCCGCTTCCCGGCCATTCCCTTCAACGGCGCCACCCCGGTCATATCTCCCTCTTCGCTCGCCGTCACGCAGAGCGGGCTGCAGATTGTGATGAGCAACGGCACGCTATGGCGTGTGGTGGGCGATGAAGCCGTTCCCCGTCGCGTTAGCGCCGTCATTGGTGCCGCCACGGTCCCGGCCCCGCGCACGATTGCGGCCACACCGAACGGCGAATACATGATTCTGCTCGCCGGCAATGGCAACGCGTATCTATACGATTCCCTGGTTGATGATTTTGTCGCCGCGCGCCAGGTAGCCACCGCTCCCATTCAAGGATTCTTCGGCCCTGTCAGCGCCGGCCCACGCGGGCAGTACTTCCTGGTGAACGACATCGTTTTGAACCAGAGCCTGTCGCCCATCGCCGGTTCCGGCGGCACCGGCGCCGGCGGCGCCCCGGTGGTGCCGGGCCGGCCCGGCCCGACGGCCACGAACACCCGGCCCGTCGCGGCAGTTTTTGCCGCCACCGGCGGAGTCTACGCGAAGTTCTCCCAGCCCATCCGCGCCAATGCGAACGCCGTTGTCACCGACGTTCCCACCATCGAACTTGTCAACGCCGCCACCGGCGCCACCACGCGGACCATTGCCGCGCTGGAAGGGCCCACCTCCACCGTCACTGGTACCGCGCGAGTGAATATTGATGGCCGCACGATGGCCGTCGACGCGGCCCTGGAAAATGCCTACGTACTGACCGCCAGCGGGCTCGGTATCGTGCCGCTGACGGCCGCCGCCGCCACGGACCGTCCCCAGGTTCCCGCCGCCGGCGTCGTCAACGTGGGTAATTTCACCGCGTCGGCCGCGCCCAACGGGCTCGTATCCATCTTCGGCCAGAACCTGGGCGCCTCCGAAAGCGCTGGCACCTCGCCGCTGCCCCTCACTCTGGGCGGCACTTGCGTCACTGTTAACAACTCTCCCATTCCTCTTCTGATGACCTCGCCCGGCCAGATAAACGCCCAGGTGCCTCCGGAACTCGCCGCCGGCCGCTACACCATGCTGGTTCGCTCCATTGACCGCAAGATCTCCTCGCAGGCCGTTCAGTTCACCGTCGCCAAGTATGCCCCTGCCGTGCTTGCCAACGCCACCACCAAGCGTGCCCTCATTTTCCGGCCCAACGGCGAGCCGGTGACCACCGAGCGGCCCGCCAAACGCGACGAACCCCTGGTGATGTATGCCGTTGGCCTTGGAAATCCCAAAGGAACCACCCGGCTCGTCTCCGGCACGCCCGCCCCGGCTGACCGTCTGTTGGAAACCGACGCTTTGGAGGTCTACTTCAAGAAGGTGGAAACCGCCGAAGACAAGACGCGCGGCTTTCGCGCCCAGGAGGAGGTCATTGTCGACTGGAGCGGACTAGTGCCTGGTTATGTCGGGCTCTATCAGATCAACTTCCGCGTCCCTGGCTTCCATGAAAAGGGACCGAATCTCGAAGTCGTTGTGCGAATTGGCGGAATTAATAGCTCCATTACCGGCCCCGTCGTTCCCCTCGTAGCCGTTGAATAGGCCAAATTTTGTGGGTGGAAGGGTCAAGTTTTCCTTCCCAGTGCCGATATCCCGAGTAGTACTCCGGGAAAACGCCTCGGGCAGGGCGAGGCCCACCTAAGCGCGATATCATGGGGGGGAACGAAATGATCGCTGGTAAACCTATGACACGACGCCTATCTATTCTTCTGCTGGTTCTGTTCGCTCTGCTCGCCGCGGCTTGCGGCCCGGAGGCGAAAAAGCAGAAGGCACTGGAGGGCGGCAACAAGTACTTCGAAAAGGGCCAGTACAAACAGGCCCGCCTGATGTATTTGAATGCCATCAAGGCCGATCCCCGTTTTGGCGAAGCCTATTACAAGCTGGCGCTCACAAATCTGCGCCTGGGCGCCTATGCCGAAGCGTTGGGAAATCTTCAGCGCACCGTGGAAATGCAGCCGGATAACATGGACGCTCATAGTAAGCTGGCCGATTTTTACCTGAACGTCTATGCCTCCAACCCCGGCAAAAACAAGAACCTGATTAACGATATCAAGGACCTTTCGGCCCGCATGGAGAAGCGCGCCAAGGGGTCCTATGAGGATCTCCGCCTGAAGGGTTTTCTTCATCTGGCGGACAATAAGCCGGAAGAAGCGCTCGAAAAATTCCGCGAGGCGGATAAGAAAAAGCCCGATCAGCAAGTGCTGCAGATGACCATTGCCCGCACGTTGCTCGCGCTGAAGAGAAACGACGAGGCCTCCGCCTATTTGAATTCGATGATCGCCAAGGATAAGACCTTTGGGGCGGCGTACGACCTTCTTTATGGCTTGGCGATGTTGCAAAGCAAGCCCGAAGAGGCTGAAAAAGTTCTGCTGAAGCGCGTGGAGAACAACCCGAAGGAATCGGCGAACCGGATGCGCCTGGCGGCGCACTATTTCGTGGGGCGCCGGCTGCCAGACATGGAGAAGGTTCTCAACGATATGTTGACGAACCGGACAAACTTCGCCAATGCCTACTTGGACGTGGGTGATTTCTACTACCGCATCCGCGACTATGATCGCGCGGCGTCCACCTGGATGGAGGGCGGAAAAGTGGAACCGGCGCGCATGAGAGTGTTTGAAAAGCGCATTATCGAGGTGCGTGTCGCGCAGAATCGCTCCGCCGAGGCATTGGAACTCTGCGAAAAGATCCTGAAAGAGGATAAGAACGACCCCGAGGCCATCGCCATGCGCGCTTCGCTCTGGCTTTACGCCGGCAAGCCCGATCAGATAAATACCGCCATTAGCGAACTGCAATCGGTGGTCAGCAAGATGCCGGAGAACTTCGTTCTTCGCTACAACCTTGGCCGGGCCTTGATGTCGAAGGGAGACATTGACGGAGCGCGCGTGCAACTTGCCGACGCTCTGAAGTACCGTCCTGACTATCTGCCCGCCCGCCTGGCGCTAGCGCAAATTCTGGTTGCCCGCGGCGAGCACGCCGCCGCCATGAGTGCCACCAACGAGATTCTGCAGATCGATCCCGTGAACCAATATGCCCGCCTCATCCGGTCGCAGTCGCTGCTGGCGCAGGGCAAGTTCACCGATTCCAAAGCCGTGCTCGAGGAAACCATCAAGATCAATCCTGAGCAGCGGGACGCGAAATATCAGCTCGGTTTCGTCATGTTCAAAGAAGGCAAGTACGGCGAAGCGGAGAGCCTTTTCCAGAAGATCTACGCGCAAAGTCCGCCCGATATGCGCGGTCTGATGGGGCTGGTGGAAGTCTACGCGGCGCAGGGGAAGAGCGATAAAGCGTTACAGACCCTCGATGAAGCGATTGCTAAGTATCCGAAGACCACCATGCTTCAGGTTGCCTGGGCCAATATAGCGGTTCGCAGCGGCAAGATTGACCAGGGCATCGCTATGTTCCGCAAAGTCCTGGAGACGGACCCGAAAAACTTCGATTTGCACATGCGGATCGCCGAGTCCTTGCGGCAGAAAGGCGACATCCCTCAGGCCATTGAGGTCTGGAAGAAGGCTGGCGAGCTGATGCCGACCCACATCGCTCCGCTCATCAATCGTGCCGTCGCCCTCGATTCGTCGAACCGCAAGTCGGAAGCCGCCCCGCTTTATGAGCAAGTCCTTAAAGCGGAACCGGACAATGTGATGGCGCTCAATAACTACTCCTTCTTCCTGGCCGATCAGGGGAACAATCTGGACTTGGCGCTGAGCTATGCGCAGAAGGCGAAATCGAAGGCGCCCGCCGACCCGATGATCGCTGACACGCTTGGCTACATCTATCTGAAGAAGAACCTGGCGCCGAACGCCGCGTCGATTTTCAACGAACTCGTTGGGAAGCATCCCAACGTCGCCCTGTTCCACCTCCGGCTGGCAACCGCCTATCTCCAAATGGGCGACAAGTCGAAGGCTCGCCAATCTCTCGATAACGCCCGGAAGAACAACCCAAGCAAGAGCGATCAGGATGAAATTCAGAAGTTAGCTGGTAAGCTCGGGTAACCGGGATGCGGGGGCGGACGGCGCGGATTCTCTGGTTTGTTGCAGCGGTCGCGTCCTTGACGGCGCAGCCGTCGCCCGTGTGGCGCCGCTTGTTGCCGCCCGGCATGCACTCGCTTCCCGCCGCCGATAGCCGCCATACCTATAGCGTTCTGGTCTCCGTGCCCATTCCTGGGGAGCAGCGCGTGGCGGGCGGAGCCCGTATTCTCGATGGCGATTCGCCTCTCGCCGGCAAGCCGTTGCACAACGGCGACCCCGATCTCTACACCCTGATTCACGGCCGTCCCGGCCTCCGTCTTGAACTCACCACGCCCGCCGCCGTCCA
Organism: Bryobacterales bacterium; assembly: GCA_016789905.1. Lineage (GTDB taxonomy): Bacteria > Acidobacteriota > Terriglobia > Bryobacterales > Bryobacteraceae. Next base: position 79,642 of record JAEUQC010000172.1, read on the forward strand.
AGTGGTTGATCTGGGCGTGGCCGCGAATCTGGAAGCCGAACCGAATAACGACTGGCAGTCGGCGAACCCGGTGGAGCCCGGCACCACCATCTGGGCTTCCGGTGACGAAGCCCCCTACATCCCCATCGAATTGAGCGCGAAAATCGAACCCAATCCGCACGAGGATTGGTACAAGTTCGAGTTCCGCGGCCCGCGGCCTCAGTTGCTCTACTTGAGTCTCGAACTTCTGGACCGGGATAACATCCCCGTCGATGTCAGCCTCCACCGCCTCGCCGCCGGCAAAATCGAAGAGTTTTCCGCCGGTGAGGACCCCGTCACGATTCCCCACGAAGTGCAGGCGCTGCCGGGCAACAAGTTCACCACGCGCCTGCTCACCGAACCGGGCACCTATTACATCCGCGTCAAGCTAACCCACCCGTTTTACCGGCTGCAAACCCGCCTTCAGGACGCGCCTCCCTATGCCGATCCGCGGCAGGCCGTTCAAACCGCCGTCGACTATCTCATCGGCGCCGGCGATTCCTGGCACGCCAACACGCCGCGCCGTGGCGGGCTCTTCCATCGGGTTTCGAGCAATCATCAGGAAACCACCCTTTGTGTCGCCTGCCACGCTACCCATTTCACGCAGCGCGCGCAGCTCTACGCCGTTCGCCAGGGCTACCAGGTTCATTACCCGCACCAGCTTTCCTTTCTTGCCGAACGTTTCTATAACAATCCCCGGCCGTTCTATGGCTTCGAAGCCGAAGGCGCCGTCTGGTCCCGCGTCATCTCCGCTTCGGCCAACGTTCTCAGCCGCATGTCGCATCTGATGCAGGTCTATGAAAAAGAGCTGACCGGAGACCCTCGTCCTGCCTATCACAGCGGCATCGGCGCCTATCTAAGCCTTTACTACAAGGACCGCGTGAAACTGCCCGGCGATGAGACCAACGGCAACACTCCCCTCGTCAGCGCCTATGAAGTGGCCTGGTATTCCTGGGAGTCCACGCGCGACGCCTCTATCGCCGCCCTCATCGAGCAGGATCACGAGCTCAAAAACACAATCGATCTCTGCTACCAGACGCTCGCTCTCGCCGCCATCGACAAGAATCGCCACGCCGAGAAGATCCGCCGCAACGCTGAACGTTTGCTCGGGCTGCAACGTCCCGATGGACAATGGTCGGCCCGTTTCGACGAAAAATCGTTTCCCGTCGAATTCCAGACTGGCCACGCTCTCTGGGCCCTCCATGCCGCTGGAATTCCGCGGGACAATCCGCAAGTCGCCAAAGGCCTCGCCTATCTGCTTGGGCGCCAGCAGCCGTTCGGCGGCTGGCTGGACCCGCTCCAAACCTACGAAAACTTTCGCACTCCCTTCCGCGAAACGCAGATGGCCGTGCTCGCCTTGAGCGCCTACTATCCGGCCGCTGCCAACGGCCCCCGCTGGGGCGCCGCCCCCTCCGGCCCCATCAAAACTCTCGAAGAACTCAACCGCATCTGGAATACGCCGGACGCCGCCCGTCTCCGCGAAATTGAGGCCCTCACCACCGTTGCCGAACCGCTCCTGCGCGCGCAGGCCCTCGAAACGCTCGGCCGGCTGGGCCGCGCCGATTCGCTTCCCGTCATCGCCGCTCGTCTGGACGATCCCAGCAAACTCGTCCTTCGCGCCGCCGCCTGGGCCATGCGCCAGGTCTACAGCCGCCGCCCGGAGGCCTCCGCCCAGCCCTTGCTGAAGGCGCTCGCATCGCCGGTCGAACGCGAGCGTTGGGCCGCCACGCGCGTCTTCGCCACCCATTTCGCGGCTCTTGCCAAACGCGACGAGTTCGTTCCGCTTCTCTCCAAACGGATCTCCGATTCCAGTCCCGCCGTCGCCATGCAGGCCATCAAGGCGGCCTGGCAGTTCTGGTATTGGACCCCGTCGCTTCCCGCGCGCGAGGCGCTGGAAGATGCCGTTCTCGCCGCCATGGCGCAGCCCCAGCACCCTTGGGTGGAACGGAATTTGAAGGAAGCCGTTTACAACCTGGCCGACGAAAACATCCGCTATCTTTATAACAACTGGGTGCCCGGCCTTGCCCGGCCCGAAGACCGCGACCGCGCCATTCGCGGACGCCTGGCCATTGAAGACCGTCTTGCCTCGAAGTTCGCCAAGGTGCTTGCATCCAGCCACCGGCAGCAAACGCGCTGGCTGCTCAGTGGCCTCGGCGAATTCGAACTCCGCCGCGGCGATGTCTACGACCCGTCGGCCGATCGCGCATCCCGGTTCCCCGGCGTCTACAACCGTATCGGCAACGATGTCGAACAGATCGTATTCTTCGGCGCCGCGAACACGCGTATGGCCAGGGCGCTCGCGCCACTGCTCACCAGCGACGATCCGGAAATCCGGCGTCTGGCCCTCCTGGCCGGCCAAATGCTGCGCGACGCCGCGTTCGGCGAAGTCTCCAGAATCGCCGGCCCGCCCGATGCCGCTCGCGACCCCATACTCGCCGCCATCAAGGTTGCTCAGCCCGCTCCCGCACGCCGCCCTGGCGCCGGCACCACCCGCGCCGCCGCCGGCGCCGCCCGGCCCGATGACGATTATTTCCGTGGCTACGTGGAGCCGGTGCTCACCACTCGCGGCAAAGATGGCCAGGCCTGTGTCCACTGTCACGCCTCCCACACGCTCTTCAACGCCACTCTCACCACCGCGCGCAACGTCATTAATCTCGACGACCCCGAAAGCAGTCTGTTGCTCGTCAAACCAACCTCCAGCGCGGAAACCGAAGGCGTCGTGAACGCTAGCAAGGCCGCCCATGGGGGCGGAGTTCGCTTTGAAAAAGGTTCCCCGGAGTACAACACGATTCTCAATTGGATTCGTGGCACAAAGCCCTAGTCATGCTCAAGCATCCAGCCGTCCCCTACATAGCCCCGTTCGCTATCTTCATGCTGTTCCTCGCCCTGCAGCCCTACAATCCGCTGCCCGGCGCTATGGAACAGTTTGTCCGCGTCGCCATCCTCACCGGGGCCGTCTGGTATTTCTCCCGCTCCGTTCTGGATTTCCGCCTCGCCTCCCCGGCCCTTACAACGCTCTTCGGCATCGCCGTTTTCGTCCTCTGGATCCTCCCGGACGTTCTGATCCCCGGCTATCGCTCGCACTGGCTGTTCACCAATTCCATTACCGGCGGGGTCTCCAGTTCTATTCCCAGTGAAGACCTCCGCTCGCCGTTCGTCCTCGTCTTCCGCGCCATGCGCGCCGCCATTCTTGTCCCCATCATTGAGGAACTTTTCTGGCGCGGCTGGCTCATGCGCTGGATCGATAATCCGGATTTCGAAAAAGTACCCTTCGGCCGCTATGCCCATCAGGCGTTCTGGATTTCCGCGCTCCTGTTCGGCTCCGAACACGGCCCCTATTGGGAAGTCGGCATTATGGCCGGCGCCGCCTACAACTACTGGGCTATCCGCACCAAACGCCTCGGCGATTGCATTTTGGCCCACGGCGTCACCAACCTCTGCCTGTCGCTCTACACCATCGGCACTGGCAAGTGGGAATACTGGATGTGAAAATCTTTCTCTACTTCATCGGCCGCCCCAAAGACGCTCCCGCCAACGCTATCGCCCAGGATTTTCTCTCCCGCGCCGCCCGTTTCGCCCCCTGCGAAATGCGTGAAATCAACCCCGCGAAATTCGACATCCCTGCCCGCCACCCCGCTGCCAAAAAGATCTATCTCGACCCCTTCGGCAAGGAACTGGACTCCCTGCAATTCTCCAAACTCCTCGACGCCGCCGCCACGCACGGTCAGGATCTCGTCTTCCTCATCGGCGCTCATGAAGGTCTCACCCCCGCGCAGCGCCAGCAGGCGGATCTGCTCCTGTCCCTGTCGAAAATGACCTTCCCCCACGAGCTCGCCCGCGCCATGCTCGCCGAACAGATATACCGCGCCTTCGCCATTCTCAAGAATCATCCCTACGTCAGGTAAGCGATAATATGAGGATATGGCCTGGTGGAATCGGAAAGCCCCGAGCGTAAGCCCAACCCCTGATGAAGAGCGCCGCGTTAAGACCGAAGGTCTTTGGGAGAAGTGCGACGGCTGCGGCCAAATCATCTGGAAAAAAGAGCTCGATGAATCCCAGCAGGTCTGCGCCAAATGCGGCTACCACTTCAAGCTGAGCGCCGAAGAACGCCTGCAAATGCTCTTCGACGACGGTGTGTATGAGGAGTTTGACCGTAACCTGCGCTCCACCGATCCGCTCGATTTTGTCGATTCCAAGCCCTACAAAGACCGGCTCACCGCCATGCGCAAAAGCACCGGCCATGCCGATGCCATCATCGCCGCCGCCGGAAAACTGCACGGCCGCCGCGTGCAGATCTGTGCGCTCAATCTGCGTTTTGTCGGCGGCTCCATGGGCGCCGTCGTCGGTGAAACCATCGCCCGCGCCATTGACCGTTGCCTGGCGGAAAATTGCCCGCTCGTGGTCGTCTCCGCCTCCGGCGGCGCCCGTATGCAGGAGGGCGCAGTCAGCCTCATGCAGATGGCGAAAATTTCGGCCGGCCTCATGAAGCTCGACGAGGCCGCCCTCCCCTACATCAGCGTCATGACGGACCCCACCACCGGCGGCGTCACCGCCAGCTTCGCCATGCTGGGCGATCTCAATATCGGCGAGCCCGGCGCGCTCATCGGTTTCGCCGGCCCTCGCGTCATCGAACAGACCATCCGGCAGAAACTGCCCGAAGGCTTCCAACGCTCCGAATTCCTCGTGAAACACGGCTTTCTCGATGCAGTGGTCCCCCGTTCGGACTTGCGGCAGTACATCGCCCAATCGTTCGACTTCTTCTGTGGACCCCTCAAGTGATACGCATACTCCTGCTGCTCTCCGCCGTGGCATTCGCCGCCGATTTTGACTTTCTCATCCGCAACGGCCGTGTCGTTGACGGCTCCGGCAATCCCTGGTTCCGCGCCGATGTGGGCGTCAAGGATGGCCGCATCGCCGCCATCGGCAACCTCACCGGCAAAACCGCGGACAAATCCATCGACGCCGCCGGCCGCGTGGTCGCCCCCGGTTTCATTGATGTCCACACGCACGTCGAAGGCGCCGTGGAACTCAACCCCATGGGCGCCAATTATCTCCTCGATGGCGTCACCACCATCGTCACCGGCAATTGCGGCGGCTCCCGCGTCGATCTCAAGGCCTGGTTCGAAAGGCTGGAATCCCTGAAGCTCGGCCTCAATCTTGCCACTCTTATTGGGCACAATTCGGTCCGGCGCGAAGTCATGGGCACATCCAATCGTCTGGCCAGCGACGAAGAGATCGCCAAAATGCAGGCGCTCGTCGACCAGGCCATGCGCGATGGCGCCGTCGGCTTCTCCACCGGCCTCATCTACATTCCCGGCACCTATTCCGATACGCGGGAAGTGGTCGCGCTGGGCAAGGCCGCCGGCAAATACAATGCGGTCTACGCCAGCCACATGCGCGATGAAGGCCACAAGGTGAAGGAGGCCATCACCGAAGCCGTCACCGTCGGACGCGAAGCCGGTCTCCGCGTGCAGATTAGCCACTTCAAAATCGACTCCCCTCGCATCTGGGGCAAAAGCACGGAGAGCCTCGCCCTGGTCGAAAGCTTCCGCAAGCAGGGTGTCGATGTCGTCGTCGATCAATACCCATACGATCACGCCTCCACCAACCTCGGCATCACACTCCCCAGTTGGGCCCTCGCCGACGGGCAGAAGGCAATCGAAGAACGCCTGGCCTCCCCCGAAACCCGCGCCCGCATCGCTGCTGAGATGAAGAAGCAGTTGGATTCGCTCGGCCACAAAGACTTCTCCTACGCCATTGTCGCCAACCATGCTGCCAACCCCGATCTCAACGGCAAGAATATTTCGGAGATCAACAAAGCCGCCGGCCGTGCGGCCACTCTCGACAACGAAGTGGAGACCATTCTCCAAATGATGGTCGCCGGTGGCGCGCAAATGGTCTACCATTCCATGGGCATGGAGGATGTGGAGCGCATTCTCAGATACCCCAACACCGCCATTGCCTCCGATGGCGGCATCCGCGAATTCGGCTCCGGCATGCCCCATCCGCGCAGTTACGGCACCAACGCCCGCGTGCTCAATGAGTTCGTTCGTGTTCGCGGTGTGCTCACGCTCGAAGACGCCATCCGCCGCATGACCTCGCTCCCGGCCCGCACCTTCCGCTTCACCGATCGCGGTCTGCTCAAACCCGGTTTTGCCGCCGATATCCTCGTCTTCGACCCCGCCAAGGTCCGCGACCTCTCCACCTACGCTGACCCCCACCACTACACCGAAGGTTTTGACCACGTCCTCGTCAACGGCCAGGCCGTTGTCAGCGAAGGGAAATTGAACGAAGTCCGGCCCGGCCGCGTCCTTCGCCATAAAGCAGAATGATCTCGCTCAACGCTGCCGGAAAACGTTTCGGCCCGAAACTGTTGTTTGAAAACGTCACCTGGCTCGTTACGCCGCAGGAAAAAACGGGTCTTGTCGGCGGCAACGGCACCGGCAAAACCACGCTCCTGAAGATCCTTGCCGGAACCGAAGAACTCGATTACGGCACCATCGGCTTCACCAAGGGCATGACCATCGGCTATCTGCCTCAGGATGGCCTATCCCTCCGCGGACGCACCGTTTTCGCGGAATGCATGAGCGTCTTTGACGATCTCCGCGATATGGAAGTGGAGATGGAGGCGCTCACCCACAAAATGTCGGAGCTCGATCCGGCCAGCCCCGAATATCTTGCCGTCACCGAACGTTTCCACCGCGTGGAAAACGAGTTCACCACCCGCGACGGCTACAATATCGAATCGCAAGTAGGAATGGTCCTCGATGGCCTCGGCTTCGCCAAGGAAGACTGGCATCGCTACACCGAAGAGTTTTCCGGCGGCTGGCAAATGCGGATAGCCCTGGGTAAGTTGCTCCTCCAAAAGCCCAGCCTGCTTCTGCTCGACGAACCTACCAACCATCTCGATCTTGAAGCCCGCAACTGGCTGGAAGATTATCTCGTCAATTACCCCTACGCCTATGTGATGATCTCCCATGATCGTTACTTTCTCGACACCACGGTCAAGCGCATCGTCGAACTCTGGAACAAAAACATGCACTTCTACTCCGGGAACTATGAAAAGTACCTGCAGCAGAAGACCGAACGCCGCGAACAGCTCGAAGCGGCGTACAAAAACCAGCGCGAACGCATTGAGGCTCTCGAAGCGTTCATCAACCGCTTCCGCTATCAGGCCACCAAGGCCAAACAGGTCCAGAGCCGCATCAAAGAGCTCGAGAAAATCGAGCGTATCGAAATCCCGAACGAAGAAAAGGCGATTCACTTTTCGTTCCCGCAGCCCAAGCCGTCCGGCCGCAATGTCGCCGAATTCCGCGGTGTCTCCAAGTCCTACGGCGACAAACACGTCTTCAGCGCCGTCGATTTCGTCATCGAACGTGGCGAGCGCATCGCCCTGGTCGGCCACAACGGCGCCGGCAAATCGACGCTCATCAAATTGCTCGCCGGCACCGAACCGGTTACTCGCGGCGAATACACCCTCGGCCACAACGTGGAACTCGATTACTTCGCCCAGGATCAGTACAAAGAACTCGACCCCGACGCCCGCATGTTGGACGACCTCACCAGCCTTGCCGGCCTTAAGACCCAAACCGAACTCCGCAGCCTGCTCGGCTGTTTCCTTTTCTCCGAAGACGACGTTTTCAAACGCATCGGCGTGCTTTCCGGCGGCGAACGCAACCGCTATGCCCTCTGCAAGATGATGCTCCGCCCGTCGAACTTCATCCTGCTCGACGAACCCACCAACCACCTCGACTTGCGCGCCAAGGATATTCTCTTAAACGCCCTGGAAACCTACACCGGCACCGTGGTCTTCGTCTCCCACGACCGTTACTTCATCGATAAACTCGCCACCAAAGTCTACGAAGTCGGCGATGGCGGCGTGGAAGTCTACCCCGGCAACTACGAAGAGTACATCTGGCGGAAGTCGGGCGGCGCGCAAAAGATGCAGGCCGAAATCGTGCAACGGCAGCAGCCCGCCGCCGTCGCCGCGCCGGCCGCGCCCGCTCCGGTGGAAGCCGCGCCGAAGAAGAAGATCAATCCCATCAAGCTGAAGTTGCTGCAGGATCGTGTTGCCCAACTCGAAGCGGGCATCGCGCAAACGGAAACCGCCATCGCCGCCGCCGAAGACGGCCTGGCCAATTTCACCAGCGCCGAAGAATCGGCCCGCCTCGGCGTGGAACTCGCCGCTTTGCGCGCCAAACACGAAGGGCTTCTCTCGGAGTGGGAATCGGCTTCGGAGGCCCTCGCCGAGGTCAGCTAAACCCGCTCCAGCTTCAACGGATACGTATTCCCCGACGCAAATTGCGCGACATAGATACTCTCCTCCGCGTCCACCAGCAAGTCGTGTGGATGCAAAAAAGTGTCTTCCGTATGCCGCATTGGCCGCAGTTTTCCGTCATCCCCATACTCCGGCGCCGACCCCGCCACGTTCGCCACCACTCGCAGCTTCGCATCCAGTATGGAAACGAAGCCCCGGCTGTTCCGGTCCTTCGGCCAGTTATCGGCCAGGTGGGCCACGTAGTAGCGGCCTTTGTAATACCGGATCTGCCGCGGATTCCCGCCAGGCATCGGCACCCGCTCCAACTCTTTGCCGTCCTCCGACAGCCGCAGCAAATACTGCTGGTCGCTCATCGCGATCAGCAGCGTGTTCTTCTCCGCCATTCCTCCGTGCGGTCCCCAGTGGACAATGCCTCCCTCCGCCCCGCCCAGCAATCGCTTCAGCTTGCCGGCCGCGTCGTAGCGCAGTATGTAGTCCTTCCCATACCCGTCCAGCACGTAGAATCCGCCGCCCTCCGGGTGTAGTGTCCACGATGGTTTGTAGTCGGCTTCCTTCTCGTATTTACCTGACGCCGCCGCCCAGCCCCACTCGTCGAGTATCTTCCCGTCGAGCGTGGTCTTATACACTTTGTGCGTTGTCAAATCCGTGATAAATAGAACCTCCCGCGCACCCTCCCGCACAATCGACAGCCCATGCGCCCCCGGAAACGAGGTGCCCCACTTACTTACTAACTTGCCCCGCCGGTCATATACAATCACGTTATTCGCCACATGATCGGTCAGCAGAATAATATGCCCCTCGGCATCTTCCGCAATCCCGTGGCAGTTCTTCACCGGCGTGTGCTCGTCCAGCACGCCCCACCCCGCCACCACACGGTAGCGGTAGCCGCCCTGTCCCAGCAACGCCCCGCTCATTCCCGCCAAACACGCCCTTCTACTCAGCATCCCTTCTTATACACCACTTCCCGACCGCCGCGCCCCGTCTGGCGCGGCGGCCGGGTCTGGCTCTTACGGCAAATGCATCGTATTCCACATGAACAGCCCCACAATCGGCACGGCCTTGTCCTGCCCTAGAATCGCCGTGTACACCCCTGCATATTCGAACATCGAGTTGTGCCCGGGGTTCTTCAGAAACGTGCTCACCGGCGCGTAAGGATGGTAGAAGCTCCACGTGTCGGCCACCACGCCCGTGCCGTCATCCGCCGTGTCATACACGTCCCAGAACGTGGCCGCCACATGCGCCTCGTTCGAACTCCCGTCGCAGTAGCCGCCCGGTACCGTTTCAAGATTGAAGTTCAACGCCGGGTTCACCTCCGTTTTTTCGAACTGCACCCAGAATGGCATGAAGTCCGCGAAGCCTTCGGTCAACGCCAGTCCCGGGTTGTAGCACTTGTCAATCGCGTGCGGAATGCCGCTCCCGGCCGGCATGTTGCCGTCCCAGTAGTAGGAGTGAATCGAATGCGCCAGTTCGTGCTGCGTCACGCGCGCCGTGGCGTGCTGCGGAATCAGCCATATCTTCCCATCTTCGGAATACGAACAGCTCCACGCTTTATTGCCGCTCCCGCTTGGCGTCTGGCACTTTCCGGTCGATAGCTTGTTCGGATACGTGATCTCGATCGGTTCATTCCGCAGCGCGTTCATGCCGTGTTTCTTGAACTTGCGCCACAACGCGGTCCCGCCCTGGTAGATCCGGTCGATCCCCGGCGCGCTCCCCGTCTTGGTCAGGTCCGCGGAGCGGTACCCGATGTCCATCGCGCTGCCTTCCAGAGCCCAGTCGTCGGCCCACGTGTAGACATTCCCTTCGGCGTCCTGTATCTGCAGGAACCGGTTCGCCGGCTGATACTCCACCCGCACCGGAATCCCCGGAAACGGCTGCAATTGAAAATCGGCCTTCCATGTTCCGTCCGCCGTCACGCTCGTCGCCGCCAGTTGGAACCACACGCCGCCAATCAACTGCCACGCCCGCACCTTCCAGCCCCACGCCGCCTGCTTCACCCCTCCCGGCAGCTTCAGCATGAACTTCCCTTGAATCGTTCCAAATATCCCGCCTTGCTTTTCGGAAACGCCTTCGTTCAGCCTCGCCGTCCGAAGGCCAGCCATGCCCGTTCCCGCCGCACCGCCGTCCTCGGGAAGTTCCTTCAGCCGCATTGCCGATAGCGCAAACGGGCTCACCTCGTCCACCCGTTCCACCACCGTGTCCGCGCTCTCCCGCGCCGATGGAAACGCCAGCCGCCCAATCGGCTGCGCGTCAATGTATCCGCCGCCGATGTCTGTCCGCAGCGGCACGCTGGCCCCCCTCACCTCCACCCGCCGCGCCAGAAACGCCTGTTCATAGCTTGTCTTTGCAATTCCCGTGCTCGATACCTCCAGCACTTCCTGCAACTCCGGCCCGGCCGCTGTCCCGCCCCGCGCCAATTCCATCGTCGATTCCACATGCAAAACCTGTGGCCCATCTCCCAACGCCAACTCTCCCAGGCTCACGTCCATCGTCGCCCCAGGGGATAGCACCACCCCCCGCACAGGCCGGAACTCCACCGTTCCCGCCGCGCCCGCCGAAAAGCCCATCGTATGGCTCTCCCGCGTATGGTTCGTCAGGTGCAAATAGCTTGCCCCCCGCTTCGCCAGCACGCTCTCTACCGATACATCCACGGGTGACGCCTGGTGTCCCCATACCCCCGTCGCCGCCGATAGCAGCCACAGCGCTCGCCACGGCGTTTGCATTCCGTTCTTCATATAAGAGTTTCCTTCTCTGTTTGTGTTCGGATCTCAAGATCCGCCCTACGATGCGGAACTGGTGTCGACAACCGATCAGCCGCTTCGCACAATCCTATGGATCTAGGGCAAATCCGTTCGAGTGCCTTAGGCCATTGGAGTACTTCCCCAACGCCCTTCCGCCTGCGATAGAATTCGCTCTACCTATGCGCGTCACACTGTTACTTGCGTTCTGCCTTTCCCTCGCTGTGTCCGCCCAGCAGAAGAAGATCCTCTTCATGGGCGAAGGCGACATGCTCACGGCCCTCCAGGGGGTCACGGACAAAGCCAGAATCGTCCCCGTCACCGCCGCTACTGTCATGCAGGAACTGCCTGACGCTGATGCCTTCATCGGCACCATTAAGCCGGAGTACGTCCGCGCCGGCAAAAAGCTCCAGTGGACGCAGATCATGTCCGCCGGCGTCGAAACCGTCCTCCACCGCTCCGGCGGCGACGACCTCAAAAATTCGAACATCATTCTCACCAACAATCAAATCGTCCAGGGTCCGGAAATCGCCGACCATGCCATGGCCATGCTCCTCACCCTCACCCGAGGCATCCATACCTTCATCGGCCACCGCACCACCGAAACCTGGCAGCCCCGCCCCTATCCCGGCATCGAACTCAGCGGCCGCACCGGTATCGTCATCGGCTGCGGCGGCATCGGCAGCCAGATTGCCCTCCGCGCCTGGGCCTTCGGCATGAAAATCATCTGTGTGGACCCGGAAGACATCCCTTTCTCCCCCTTCATAACGAAAACCGTGAAGCCGGACCAGCTCGATGAGGTCGTCCCCCAGGCCGATGTCGTTTTCATCTCCGCCCCGCACACCGAAAAGAGCCACAAAATGATGGGCCCCAAGCAGTTCGACCTCATGAAGAAGGATAGCTTCTTCATCGCCGTCAGCCGTGGCGGCATTTACGACATGCCCAGTCTTGTAAAGTCGCTCGACTCGAAGAAACTCGCCGGCGCCGGCGTCGACGTTACCGACCCCGAACCTCTCCCGCCCGGCCACGCTCTCTGGAAGTTCAACAACGCCATCATCACCCCGCACATCGCCGGCCGTTCCGATAAGGACCGCGCCCGCATGGTCGGCACCATCCAGGAAAACGTCCGCCGCTTCGTTAACGGCCAGCCCTTGCTCAATGTGGTCGATAAGCAAAAAGGCTACTAGCCTTCTGTTCTTGCTCGCGGGAGCCGCGGGCGCGCAAGCGCCGGACTCCCGCGAACTCGCCGCGCTGGTCATCGCCAACGAAGTCCGCCAGGGCGAAGACCTCGGCGAGTACACGTTTGCCTTCGAAAAAATTCACCGGTACTTTAACAAGGCGGGCCAACTCGACCGCGAAATCAACGAACGCGGCGAAACTTATATGAGCCATCGCCGCAACATCGACATTGCGCTCGAATGGAACGGCAAACCGCTCAAGTCCAAAGACCTCGATAAAGTGCGCAAGGCCGCCGCCAGGAAGCTCGAGTCCGATTTCCGCGAGCGCCAGGCGGCGAACTATGTGGACCGCCCCATCGCCAATCGCCGTGGCGCCGGTTTCACCCGCAACGGCATCCATATGAGCGTCATTGATGTCCTTCGCTACTGCCGCCTGGAAGCGGTTCGCGACGACAACGGCCGCCAGGCGATTCCTTACAGCGATTGCAAGAGTCCCTGGCCGGAAGAAGGACACTACACTCACTTAAAGGGCACCGTCTGGATTCATCGCGCCACCAAGCTCCTCGATTCTTGGGAAGCCCGCACTCCCGTCGGCAAACTCTTCTTTCAGCAGACCACCCAACCCGTCGCTGGCGGCGCCCGCATCCCCCATACCTGGCTCCTGGATCTGCTATCGGCAAATGGCTTCTTTAGCGACGAGCGACTCCAACTCCACTACCGTTGGACCAACCCCCAACGCTTCACTGTCGACGTCAATCAGACAATCGCCGAACCTATCGTTAAGTAAAGGACCGGCGGAACCGGTCGATAATCTCTTTAGGGCTTCGACGGCATTTGTCAAAACGGTTCTCCTACTTCTCGCTCGCGTCAGTAATATGCCTCGGGCTGTTTGGCGGCGTCGCGGCACAGTTCGGCTGGGGCCGTTGGCATCCGAACCCCAGCGCCGCTCCGTTCAAGATCGGATACAACCACTCTCCTCCAAATACGTTTCTCGTTGACAGTACAGCGCAGGGCTACGCTGTCGACATCTTCGGCGAAGCCTGCCGGCGCCTGCGTATTCCGGTCGAATGGGTCTATCTGCCTGACGGCCCCGATAAGGGGCTTGGGGAAGGCCAGGCCGATCTTTGGACTCAGGTGGGCGACCTTCCTTCACGCCATGCGTACATGTACATCTCCCGGCCTTGGAACGCGGCCACTTTCTATCGGGTTAGCCCAGCCGGGCGCAGATCATCGGCGCCGGCCTCCATCGCCATTCGCCCATTGCCCATCTTCGCGGCCATCGCCAATAGCCAGTTTCCCGCCGCCAAACAGCGGATCTACCCGGCCGATGCCGAAGTTGTCACCTCCGTATGCGATGGCACGGCCGATGCCGGGTTAATCGCCCCCGGCCGCCTTGTCGTTCAGGAATTACGTTCGGCCGCTCACTGCTTCGACAGACTCGAATTCTCGCCCGTTCACGGAGCCGATATCGTGTGGGGTGTCGGCGCCACTTTAAAGCGGCCCGATGCCCGTTTCGCCGCCGACGCGATTCGCGAGGAAATCAGCCGTATGGCCCGTGACGGTGCCATCTCCACTCACGCCCTCCGCAAGTATCAGGACCCGCTGAACGAACTGGCTCTCATCACCCAACTCGACGAATCCCAATTCCGCCACGATTGGATGGCTGCGGGAATCCTCACCCTCGGCGCGCTGCTTTTGGGCCTTGCCTGGCAAACCCGCCGCCTCAGCCTGGCTCGCCGCGCCGCGGAGGACTCCGACCGGGCGAAAAGCGAATTTCTCGCCAGTATGAGCCACGAAATCCGCACGCCCATGAACGGCATCATCGGCATGACCTCGCTGCTCCGCGATTCCCAGCCCACCCCTCAACAGGCCGAATACATCGACACCGTCCACACCTCCGCTGAGGCGCTGTTGCAGGTCATCAACGACATTCTCGATTTTTCCAAGTTCGCCTCGGGTAAGTTCTCGCTCCATCCGCAACCCTGCCACTTGAACCAAGTGCTGGACGCCATCTACCGCCTTCTCACGCCGATTGCCAACGCAAAGTCGCTTCGCTTCATATTCGATACCGCTGGCCTCCAGCATTCCCGTGTCATTCTCGATTCCGGCAGATTGCGCCAGGCCGTGCTCAATCTTTGCTACAACGCCATCAAGTTCACCGCCCAGGGGCAAGTGACCCTGGTGGCTTCCTCGCAGCCCGCCGGTCCGGGACTGGCCCGAATCCGTATCGCCGTCCGCGACACCGGATGCGGCATCCCCGCCGTCAAATTGCCGCATCTATTCCAGCCGTTCACCCAACTTCACCGCGATGCCAACCTTGGCGGCACCGGCCTTGGACTCGCCATCTCCCGTCAACTCGTCCAGGCCATGGGCGGCGAGCTGTCGGTATCTAGTCAAGAAGGACTCGGCTCGGAATTCCTGCTCGTGGTTCCCGCCCCCGTGGTCACTCTTGCGCCGGAAAAGCAGTCGCCTATGCTGTCCCCGGCGGCGCGAAACGGCGAACTGGCACTCATGCGAGTTCTTGTAGCCGAGGATAACGAGGTCAATCGCAGGGTGATCCTCGGCCTTCTGGAAAAACGAGGGATGCAGGTTTCCTTGGTGCAAAACGGCGCCGACGCCGTTCAGCAGGCCACTGCCCAGACATTCGATATCATTCTCATGGACAACCAAATGCCGGTTCTTGATGGCGTTGGGGCCACCCGCGAAATCCGCCGTGCCGGCATCCAAACCCCCATTATTGCCTTCACCGCCAGCGCCATGGAATGGGAGGTCCACCGGTGCCGCCAGGCCGGAATGAACGACGTCCTCTTCAAACCGGTCGATCTGCGCGCCCTGGATGAAATGCTTCGCCGTTATGTTCCTCCCAGCCCCGCCGCGGAGTGCCAGCAGGCCCCAAGCAGTTAACCCCCTACAGCGGCGCTTGTACCCGTCTGCCTTTGCAGATCGTCAAACGGCACGCAATTCTCTGCTTCGCCGTCACCGCGTTCCGCTGCGAATCCACCAACTGGAACTGCCCGTCCTCTATGGTCAACAGTGCCACATCGGCCGGGCCTCCCACCTGCAGCGTCCCCATGCCTTCCACACGGTCGATCACCTTCGCCGGCCGTGCCGTGGACCGTGCCAGCACCTCATCGAAACTCATCCCTAAATACAGCAGTTTCGACATCGTCGTCGGCATGTCGTATACCGGCCCCTCGATATTCCGCTGATAGATGTCGCTCGAAATGGTGTCCACCGGAAAGCCGGCGTCTAAACACTTGCGCGCCTCGGCGAAGTTGAAGCTGCCCAGCCCGTGACCCAGGTCGAACACCACGCCTCTTCCCCGCGCCTCGGCCACTCCGGCTTTCAGTTTTCCCGCCGCCTCGGCCAGCGACGTGCCGTGCCCCGTATAGCTATGCGTAATGATATCCCCCGCCCGCATCTGTTCCATAATTTGCGGCACCTCCGGCGGCGCGTCGCTCACGTGAACCATCAGTTTCAACTTGTGCTCGTCGCACAACTCGCGGGCGATCTTCAAAAACTCCGGGCTGAAACGGCCGTTCATATTGGCTCCAATCTGAACCTTTACCCCCAGCAGCATTTCGCGATTAGCCTTCACCGCCTCCGCCGTGGGCCGCATGGCGGCGCGAACGTATTTCACCGCGTCGGCCTGCGGATCCCGGTTCGCCGGGTATAGATAGACGAAGCCATACACCCGCACCTGCGACCGGTCCACAATGTAGCGGCGGAATCCGGCTACGTTGTCGTGGGCAAAGCTCCCGGCGTCCACCCACGTGGTCACGCCGCTCCGCGCGGCTACCGGATCGGCATCAATTCCCGGTACGGACCCGCCGCCGAAATACACATGCGTGTGCAGGTCCACCAGGCCCGGCGTCACATACAGTCCGCGCGCGTCCACCACGTCACGGGCATTTGCAGCGGGCAGGGAAGGCCCTATCGCGGCGACCCTGCCCTCCCGGATCCCGACATCGGCTCGCGCCCGAAAACCACGCCCCGGATCGCGAACTTCCCCGTTTCGGATCAACAGGTCAAAGGGACGCTCCGGTGCTTGCGCCGCCGCACCACCAGCCGCCGCCAACCCCGCAACTATCTGCCGCCGTGTCATCATGCCGGCATTCTATCGTGTCCGGCCCGTCGAAGCGTTCCGGCCTCCACGCGTTTGTGTCACTTGAGCGGATCGGTCACCAGCGTCGAACCTAGCTCCACAATTCCTGAATCGGTCCATATACGTCCTTGTCGGAATGCGGGATGTAGGGGAACGGGCCGACTGGCGAATCCTGCAACACTGTGGTCCAATCGATACCCAGCGCCGAATAGATTGTCGCCTCCACATCTTCGATGCGGATGTCGCGGTCGCGCGACCAGCCGAATTCCACAGTCCCTTCGCCCAAAGCATCGGTGGAGCCGATGGCTCGGCCGCCTCGCACGCCGCCACCCATCACCAGGAAGCTCTGCTGCAAGTGGTGATCGCGTCCGCCCACCACCGAGAGCGGCCCCGGCGTCCGGCCGAACTCGCCACCGGCGACTATGATCGTTTCGCCGAGCAGGCCCGAAGACTCCAAGTCCGTGAGCAGCGCCGACATCGCATTGTCGAACGTCTTGGCCGCGGCGAAGTGGCTGGTGGGAGTAGTGGCACTGTAGATATTCGAATGACTGTCCCAACCGCCCAGGCGAATCATCACCGCGCGCGTCCCCTGATTCGCCGCCAATGCTTGACGGGTCACCAGGCAGGCGTCGCCGAAGGCTGTGCTGCCATAGCGCTCGCGTTCGGCCGCCTCCACGCGGAAGGCTTGGGCCACGGCGGGATTGTGCATCATGTTCGCGGCCGACGCGTAGAATTCGGCCAAGTCCGGTCCGCTGGCGCCGAGCGGCGACGACGCCGCGCGCCACGGCCGGTCGAGCGTGTCGAGCATCTGCCAGCGCGTTCGAAACACTTCCTCGCCGTCGCGATGCGTCGTATCAGGCACGCCGCTCGCTGTCGGGCGATACTTGAACGGCGCGTAGCGCGCGGAGAAGTATCCCTCGCCCGCGGCCTCCGTCACGTCGAGCGCGAGGAACGGCGGAAACGCATCGGTGGGGCGGCGTTCCTTCTCTTTCTCACGCGCGATGATGCTGCCGATGTGCGGCGCAACGCCGCCTTCGGCGCCCGCGGGATTACGCCCGATTTGCAGCCAGCGCTGTCCGGTCTCGTGTACCAGCGCCCACGCCCGCATCGACCGCAGGATCGCGATCGAGGGTAGCTGCGCGCCGAGCTTCGGGAACAAACCCGTCGGCCACAGGATACCGTTGATGCGTTCCGGCGCCAGCTCCGGCGGGCTGACGCCGTCCAGCATCTTCAGGTCGAACGTGTCCGTGTGGCTGGGTCCGCCGCTCATCAGGACGAAGATCAGGTTGCGCGCGGTGTTCTTCGGGGTCACCCGTTGCGTTTGCGCCGCCCCGGTGCTGAGGCCGGGCAGCAGGAACGACCCGGCGAGCCCCGCGGCCGTGCGGAAGATGCCGCGGCGGCTCCATTGCGGACGAGTGTAGAAGGCGTCGTGCGCGTGCGGATAGTGTTGTTGAAAGCGGTGAAAGGCGTCTCGCTGCATGTGTTGAACCTCAGTAGTTGTAGATGAAGTCGGCCTTGTTGAAGAGCGTCCATTGCAGGTGCGCGGCTTGCGCGGCGCGGTCGCCCGACTGCAACGTCGCAAGCGATGTGGACGTCTCGGCTTCGGTTGGCCGGCGGCCGAGCGTCGCCAGAAACAGGTCGTCGATCAAGGCGGCGTCGGACTGTTGGAGACGCTCGCCTGAGACTTGGACGCGATCCAGCACAAAGGGATTGTTCATCAGTCGCAGCGCCTGTTCCACGTTGAAGTCGCCGGAGCGTGGTTGATCAACTCGATTGCCGCGCAGGAACGCATCGAGGAACGCCGCCACCGGATCGGTTCCGGGTCCGCCGCCGAACGGATTGCCGCCCGGTCCAGCGGCGGGCGGGCCACCCGGCGACTGCATCGCGATCATCGTGCCGGCAATGCCGCTCGCTTGTGCGATCGCGTCGTGGATCTCCTCGGCCCACAGACGCCGCGCATACTTGCGTGCGAAAAACGGTTCATACTCGATTCGCCACTCGCCCGAATACGCCGACGAGAGTTGATACGCCTGCGAGGTCGTGATCTGGCGCATCAGCGACTTCAGATCGAACTTCGCGCCGGCGAAATCGCGCCCAAGCTCGTTGAGCAGCCGGGCGTTGGTGGGCTGCAGGGTCCAAGGCGCGGGCGGCGGATTGTCCGGATCCAGCCGCGCCGGGTCGAATTGATTGGCGGGCTCCACTATGCCGACGGCGAAGAACTCGCGCCAAATGTAATTTACCGCGGCACGGGCGAACTGCGGATCGGCCGTCATTTCCCGCGCCAGCGACTCGCGCGGATTGTCGCCCGCCGGCGGCGCGTTCTCGTTGAACAGGTATCGCGGCTCGATGACGCCCGAACCGCTTCGCGGCGGACGGTCGCCCGTGACCGTATCGATCTGGTAGCCGGGCTTGGCCGGTTCGTCGCGGAAATACCACGGGCCGGTGCGGGGTTGAGCGCCGGCCAAGCCCATCGCCGTTTTCCCGAAGTAGGCGGAGAACTCCCACGCCTGGCGTCTCGTGGCGCGGCGGCCCCACAGGCTGATGTCGTCCAGATGGCCGCGGCCGTTGTGACAAAGGATGCAGTCCATGTGGCTGATGCCGAGGAACACCTCGGAGATGTGGGCCGTATGCAGGTCGAGGCGATCCTGCTCCAGTTGGATCGTCAGTCCGGCCCGGGAGAGAAACCCGAGCCGGCCATCGGTCCAACTGCTGTCTCCCTTCGCCGTGATCAACTCGCGCGCCATCTGGTCATAGGGCAGATTCGCCTCCAGCGAGGCGCGAATCCAGGCGTTCATGGCGTCGCGATCCTGCGGGAAGCGCTGGCGGCCGAAGTTGACGGAGTTCTTGAAAAGGTCGCCGAAGAAGAGCGTCCACTTGTCGACCCAACCGGGGGACGCTAGCAGTTCATCCACCAGGCGGATGCGCTTGTCGCCGCGACTATCGGCGAGGAACGCTTCCACGCGCTCACGCGTCGGAATGCGGCCCGTAAGGTCGAGCGTCACGCGGCGCAGGAACTCGGCATCGGTGCAGGCTTCCGCTGGCCGGATGCCGGCTTGCTCCATGGCGCCGAACAGATTCTGGTCGATGGTTCCCGTGCCGGCCTGCCGGGGCGCTCCAGCCGAAGCACCGGGCCGGTACAGCATGACGGCCTTGCGTGCGGCGGCCTGACGTAGTCGTGTACACTCGGTGCCCCAAGCGGCCGTCGCGAGTAATAGGGATAAGGCGATTCTCAGCATCCAAGTCTCCGCGTTCAGTATGCGGTGCGCCGCCGTCAGCCAACCTTACGAAGTGTAAAGGCCACGCTGACGCCGTTGCGTTCACATTTCGTAAGGTCCGGCGCGACGAATCTGGCGTTCAATGAGGACAGAGAGGCCCACCGGCCTCCCAAAGGAGAAACGAAATGAAACGGATATTCGCAACGATGACGGCCGCGATCCTGTTGGCCGCCGCTGGCTTCGCTCAACGCCCTGCCGGGCTTGGCGCGCCGGATCCGGCGCAGCGCTATAACTTCATCGCCGGCTATTTGAACCTGACCGACAGTCAGAAGCAGCAAGTGAAGGCGATCTTCAGCGGCTCCGCCGAGGCCCGAGAGGAGGGCCAAGGCAAGATGCGTAGCGCCCGGGAGGCGTTGTACGACGCGATCAAGAACAACCGCAGCGACCTTGAAATCGAGCAACTGGCCGCCGTCGTGGGCGCCTTGCACGCACAGGGCGAGGCCGGGATAGCCAAGCAGCGGAAGCGGCTCTACAACCTTCTCACCGACGAGCAGAAGTTGAAGTTCGAAACTCTGCACCAGGAGATGCCAGGAGGTGGCGGCCGCGGCCCGTTCGGAAGGCCGTAACGGCGCGCCTGGCTGTGGCGGCGTTTTGAGACACCGCCACAGCCGGACTATCATAAAGCGAAAAACAT
The DNA here is from genome assembly GCA_016789905.1 of Bryobacterales bacterium. Taxonomy (GTDB): domain Bacteria; phylum Acidobacteriota; class Terriglobia; order Bryobacterales; family Bryobacteraceae. The sequence continues at coordinate 99,865 of JAEUQC010000172.1, forward strand.
GACTGCCGGATCCCGCCGCCGTTTCCTGATCGTCGACGACGACCGCGACCTCGGCCTGCTGCTCAAGGAGTATTTCGCGGGCATGAGCGTTGACACGGCCATCGCTTCCGACGGAGCCAAAGGCCTCGCACAAGCCGTCGATGGCGGCTTCGACCTGGTGATTCTCGATGTAATGCTGCCGGTGCTCGACGGATTCGAAGTCCTGCGCCAGATCCGCACGCGCAGCAACGTCCCCATCATCATGCTCACCGCCCGGCGGGAACGTGATGATCGACTGGCCGGACTGCGATCCGGTGCGGATGATTATCTGCCCAAGCCTTTCGATCCCGACGAACTGTTGGCGCGCGCCAACGCGATCCTCCGCCGCGTGGACCAGGCCGAATCGAAGACTCCCGATATCGTTCTGCCCGGCAACGTAGTGATCGATGCGGCGAGCCGCAGCGTGCGTGCCTCCGATCAGGTACTTGACCTCACCTCGCTCGAGTTCGCGATCCTTGACCTGCTCGCTCGCCCGATGGGCCGCGTTGTATCCCGCGACGAGATTTCCGGCGCGCTGTATCAGCGTCCCGCGCAGGTCTACGATCGCACGATCGACGTTCACATCAGCCGCCTGCGGCGAAAGCTCGAAACGGCACAACTCAGCATTCGCGGCATTCGCAACAGCGGATATGCCCTGGTGACGGCAGGGAGCGAACTGTGAGGTCCCTCTACGGCGCGCTCCTCACCTGGTTTGGCGTTCTGCTGGCGGTCTCCATCGGCATCATCGTTATTTTCGGCCCGATGGCGACGCTGCGTGTCTCCAGCCGCGCCGGCCCGCTCGAACGTACGAATTTCCTGTTCCTGCATCAGGCCCGGCAGGCACTCACGGAGCGCGGAACGCCGGGTTTGGAGGCCTATTTGAAGAGCCTCTCGGCGGACCTGCCCGCAAGGTACTTTCTGCTGGACTCCAGCTATCGAGACCTCGTCACCGGCGAGGATCGTGCGCAGCTTGCCGAAGTTGGCCGATCCAAGTGGTTCGTGCGGCGCGTGGAGGCCGGCCTGGTACGCACCTATTCGGAGGGGTCGATCCACCTTGTGTCCGTCATTCAGCCGCGCGCTGGCGATGGTGGCGCGGGCGGCCTTCCCTACATCCTGCTGGTGGGCGCCGTTGCCGCCACGCTCTGCTGGCTCTTTGCCGCCCGGCTCGCCCGTCCCGTGAGGGAACTGGCGCGGACCATGGAGGCGTTTGGGAAAGGACACACCAGTGTGCGCAGTTCCATCCGGCGTGCCGACGAGATTGGCGAGTTGGCCGCGTCGTTCAACACGATGGCGGACCGGATGGAAGCTCTCGTTGCAGCCGAGCGGCGCCTGCTGCAAGACGTGTCGCACGAGTTGCAATCGCCACTCGCCCGGCTCGCCGTCGCCGCCAAGCTGACTCCTCATGCCGCCGATCGTCAAGCCGCCGCCGCCCGCCTGCAAAAGGAGATCCACCGCATCTCGGAACTGATCGCCAGCCTGCTGGTTCTGACGCGGGCGGAGGGCGATCCCGCGCAGCAGCGGAACGATCACGTAAACCTCAGGACCCTGGTGGCCGAGGTCGTGGAAGACTGCGAATTGGAGGCGGCGGAGAAGGACTGCCGCATTGCCATGGTACTGGCCGATTGTTCGACGCGAGGGAACTGCGAACTGCTGCATCGCGCGGTGGAGAACGTCCTGCGAAATGCGGTGCGATACAGTCCGGCCGGCGGCGTTGTGGACGTCCGGTTATCAAGCGACGCCGAACGCGTTGAGATCGGCGTACGAGATCGCGGCCCCGGTGTTCCGGGTGACTCGCTCGAACGCATTTTTGCTCCCTTCTACCGCGTCGAGCACTCGCGCGACGAGAGCACAGGCGGAACCGGCCTCGGGCTTTCGCTCGTCAAACGAGCCGTTCTGTTGCACCGAGGCTCCGTTCACGCCACGAACTCGAACCCTGGGCTGCAAATCTCCATTCATCTTCCCGCGGACAATTCGCAGGTGCATCTTCCCGCACCGTCGTCTTGCCCCGCAATTCGTTAGAACGCGAAACGCAAACCAACCTGGATGGTCCGCCCGCTGCCGAATTCAGCGCCCTGTGTGGAGGTGATGCGGCCGAAGTTCGCGGCATTGATCCCCAGCGCCGGAATACCAAAATTGGCGTGGTTCAAAAGATTAGTGAACGACCCTTCCACCTGCAAAAACGTGCTTTCCCGGAAGAAGAAGCGCTTCTGGAGTTTCGAAGAAAGAGTGGCCGTGCCTGGGCCAATGAGTTGGCCCGGCCCCACCAGTCCGAACCGGCCAATATTGGACGGAGGCAGAAGAAACTGGCTGCGATCCACAAACCAGCCGTTGATACTTCGCTGATCGGCCGGCAGGTTGCCATAATTTGCGATGCCGGGTGCGTAGTCCGGCCGGTTGTTCGCGCGCGCGTCGACATTGGTGCCGCTGGGATCGGTGGAGCCATTGGTAATGGGGGTGAGGAACGGGCCTGTCTGGGCAAGGAAGATCCCGGAAAGCTCCCAGCCGCCAAGCGCGCCGTTCAGCACGCGCTGTCCGGCCGTGCCGCTTGTCAGTGTCTGTTTGCCCCGGCCGAATGGAATTTCCCAGTTGGCGACGGTCAGCCAGCGGTGGCGGCGCGTAGACGAAACGTTGCCGTAGTCCAGGCCGAGATTAAAGCGGTCCGTTGGCACCGAGCCGGCTTCACTGGCGAAGCCGGTGCTGTTGGAACCGGTCGCGTTGCTCAGGTTCTTCGACCAGGCCCAGGAGGATTGAAAACCAAGGCCGCTGGAGAAGCGCCTGTTCACTTCCAGCAGGAAGGCGTTGTACTTGGCCGAGACCCCGTTATCGCGGCTATAAACGATGGCCCAATTGGGATAAGGACGGCTGAGGCGGGCCTGCTGATAACCGATGGTATTGGGTTTCACCTGATTCAGATCGGGGCTGGAATAGAGCTTCACGGAGTGCGAGCCCTGATAGGTCAGGCGCAGGCCGGTGTTGAAGCCCAGATCGCGTTCAATGGTAAAGTTCCACTGTTGCGCGGATGGCACCGGGCCATGGATTTCGTTGCCACGCCGGAAATCGGCGGTGCCGACGGCGGAGATCGCGCCTAGTCCGGCCCCAAACGGGGCGGGGAAACGGAGCGCGGGGGTGTTGTCGGCGTTGCGGAAATTGTCATAAGTCCGCGTATCGGAGGTATGAATGCCGGTCAGCGAGTAGAAGACGGCGCCAAGTATGGTGACGGCATAAATACCGTAGCCGCCGCGAATCACCGTCTTGTTCCCGAACGGCCGGTAGGCGAAGCCGATGCGAGGCAGGAAGTTGTTCAAATCCGTATAGCGAAGACGGTCCGGCAGTCCGGCGTCGGCGGCGGTGACGATTGGCGTGCTTCCGATGGACTGTTTGAACTGCGGCGAGGTAAGAGCGAGCGAAGCGGCGTTAGGAACAATCACACGGCCGCCGGGAAAGTCGCGGTCGAAGTTAGCCAACTGGAGCGTCTTGTCCCAGAACGGCTGCTGTACTTCGTAGCGGACGCCGTAGTTCAGCGTCAGTTTCTGCGTGATTTTCCAGTCGTCCTGCGCGAAGACGGCGAAGTGGTTGGCGGATCCGTCAATGTCGGGACTGGTGTTGGCGAGCCGCGTGCGTTGCGGGAAGCCAAGCAGGAAGTCGGCAAAGGGATTTCCGGACCACATCCCGTTGAACCGGTACTCGCCCAGGTCATCGCCGGAGAAGAAGGAGATGTTATCGGATGCGCGCAGGATTTTCCAATCCATGCCGAATTTGAAGGTGTGGCGATTATGGGTCCATGTGAGGTTGTCGGTGAACTGTATGTTGCGGCTGAGCTGGGTGTAGCCACGGCCCTTGGCGGTGCCGGCAAAACCGGTGATGCCGAAATCGGGAACGCTGGCCACCTTCGGCGGGTCGGACCGGATTCCCTGAATGCCAATGGATTTCACGATCGACGGTCCGTCGAGACTTGTTCCGCCGGGGCCGAAATCGTTGGTGAACGGGCGGTTGGCGAAGCCGGTCCGGAATTCATTGACGAGGTTGGCCTTGATGATGAAGTTATACGCGGCGGTCATCGATCTGGACCCGGTCTTGTTCCGCGTGTCGCCCAGGGTGGGCAGGCTTAAAGGGCCAGTCCCGACAACGCTTTTGTCCGAGTAGCGGACGAAAACATTCTGTTTTTCGCTAAAGGTGTGGTCGCCGCGAATGTCGTACTGATTGTTTTCGTTGATGGCCGGCAGTTGCAGACGCAGGTTGGGACTGGCGACGGAATCGCCGGCGAAGTTCTGCCGCGGATAAAGCAGTTCCAGCGTTTTCGCGATGGACGGGGCGATGCGGCTGGCGGGGATGATATTGCCGGGGAAGGTGACACCGGCGGCAAGGGGATCGCGAATCGCGGCCGTTACGCTGGAGAGATTTCCCGAGCGGTAGCTATCAGGCGGAACAATCTGGTTGATCTGGCTGGCCACATGGAAGCGGAGCGCCTCCCAGGAGCCGTACAGGAAGGTCTTGTTCTTGCGAACGGGGCCGCCGCCGCTGAGCCCGAAATCGTTGGACACCTTAAAAGGCGCCGATGTGCGGGAGGAGAAAAAATCACGGGCGTCGAAAGCGCCGTTCTGGTGATACCAAAACGCCGCTCCGTGGAACTGGTTGGTGCCCGCCTTGGATGTGGTGGTCACGTCGCCGATCTGCGCGAATTCGGCGTTGTTGGAGACGGAACTGACTTTGATTTCGTCGATCGCGTCGGCGGAGGGAAACATCTCGGAGATGATGCCGTTGGAGCGGACGTTAATGGACGAGATGCCATCAATGGTGGAGGTGGCCTGGAACGGCGCTCCGCCGGCGATGGAAATGCTGCCGCCGCCGGAATCGGTTTGCACGCCTGGCGTGAAGGAGATGGCGGAGAAGACCGAGTTCGTGCCGCCGGCGCGGAAATTGACCGGGAGTTTTTCAATCTGCGCGGAGGTCTTGGAATCGACAATGGTGGAGCTGTCGGTCTGAATCACCTGGCGCGCGGTGGTCACCTGTACTTCGGTTGAGGTGGAGGCGACATCAAGACGGGCGTCGACGCGGGCGATTTCCCGGGCCCGCAAAATGACGCCCTGGACCTGATTCTTGCGGAATCCGGAGGCCTCGATGGTGATCTCGTAGTTGCCGGCGTCGAGATTCACAAAGGAGTAGTTACCGGAGGAGTCAGTAACGGTTTGGCGCGCCTCGACCGTCAGGACGCTGCGGGCTTCTACCTTGGCGCCGGCGATGACGGCGCTGGAGGCGTCGGAAACAGTTCCGCGGATTTCACCAAAGGTGGATTGGGCGAAGGCGGGAAGAGCGGCCGCCGCGACAGCGGCTGCCAGAAGGGTCGAGATTTGAAAGATCTGCACGGGCGCACTCCTGAAAGAGATGAGAGCAGTGTAACAGGATTCGCCGTTTTCCAAGTGGAAGGTGACTAATGCTACACTCTTGCCAATAGGCGAAGATGAGGCGAATTGAGCGGTGTCGAACATCCAGGACCAGTTAGCGCACCTGCGGCAGCGCATGAACGCGGTGACGGAGGCGGCGGGCGCCGCCGAGGCGGTGAAGATCGCGCCTGGAGACGTTACCGATTGGCTGGATGGTGCCGAAGTGCGGACCGCCCACGGAGCCCATTTCGAATCCCGCCGCATCTGGCACAACCACCAGCGGCACGGCAGCGTATACATCTCCGATCTGCAGGAACTGCCCGGCGATATGCTGACGGCGATCAGCGAAGGCCAGTTGGCGGATGTGGACCCAAGGAAAGTGGCCTATCTCGATACGGAGACGACGGGGTTGGCGGGCGGATCGGGGACGTATGCGTTCTTAATCGGTGTTGGAGCGCTGACGGAGGCCGGTTTTGAACTGCGGCACTTCTTCATGCGCGACTACGCCGAGGAATCGAGCCAGTTAGCGGCGCTGGCCGAACACCTGGAGCGGTTTGATGTGCTGGTGACCTACAACGGACGCTCCTATGACCAGCCGTTGCTGGAGACGCGCTACCGCATGTCGCGTATGCGGCCGCCGTTCGCGCGTATGACCCATTTTGACCTGCTGTACGGCGCGCGCCGCCTCTACCGGCTGGCGTTTGAAAGCTGCCGGCTGGTGGAACTGGAAAGCCAGATTCTGGGTGTGGAACGGATCGACGACGTACCGGGATCGATGATTCCGTACCTGTATTTCGAGTTCCTGCGAACGCGTTCTGCCCATCGGATGTGGGGAATCTTTGAGCACAACGCATTCGACATTCTGACGTTGGCGTGCCTGACTGGAATCGTTCCCCGGGCATTCCACGCGCCGCTCGAAGTGCCGCTGCATCGCGGACCGGAAATGGTTGGGCTGGCGCGCTGGCTGCGCACGGCGGGGCGCGCCGCGGAGGCGGTGGTATTGCTGCGCCGCGCGCTCGATAAGGGTCTGCCGGACGGGCTGATGTGGCGCACCATTTGGGATTGCGGGTTGCTGGAAAAGAAGCTGGGAAATGAGCCGGCGGCGCTGGCGTTGTTCACCGAGTTGACGACGGCGCGGAACCCGCACCAGGCCGAAGCGCTGGCGGAACTGGCGAAATACTACGAGCACACGGAGAAGAACTACGCGTTGGCGCTGGACATGACGGAGGAGGCGCTGCGCCTGGGCGCCACGGCGGAACTGGAACGGCGGCGGGAGCGGCTGGCAAAGCGGATGGCGACGCGGCGAACGGCGCGGCTGATTTAATCTTCAATATCGCTGCCGAACGCCAGCAGCCGGCCATCGCAATCCTTCACGACGAATTCGCGCGAAGCCACGGCATGTCGGCCACGCCGCGGGGGAACTCCACGCCGCGCGCCGCGTACTCGGCGTAAAGTGTGTCGGCGTCTTCAATGGAAAAATAGGCGTCCAGCAGTTCGCCGGTGTACTTATCGGGATTGGCGGCGGGAGGTAAAGCGCGGCGGAAATGAATCGCGTGGCCATCGCGGGCGACGATGGCGTACACCGGCGGCTCCTGCCACTTTCCAACGCACGCAAACCCCAACGTGTCCTGGTAGTAGGCGAGCGTGGCCAGGATATCGGTTGTGAAGAACTGCGGCGCGATTTGGCGGATCATGGCCGCGCTACTTCCTTGGCCGGTACGGATAGCGGTTGGCGAGGTAATCCACCAGCGCGTCCTTGTTTTCCGGCGTTACCCGCGCGCCCCAGCGCTGCATCTTTTCCACCTCGCGCTCCCACTGGGTGCGATTCATGCGCTGCTGTTCAATGGCCTCCACCCCGTGGCAGCCGAAGCAGGTTTGCTTCACCACGGCGGGAACTTCTCCGGCGTTCGCATTGGCGGGCGCCCTCGCCGGCTTCGGCGTCGCCGTCGCGTTCAACCGCACCACCTGCACCACATTGTGGCCATAGCCCGATGGGTTCCACTCCGGCTGCATCGGTTGCGTCTCTCCAAGCGCGTTCTTGGCGCGGGCCATCACGCTATAGTACGCCGCCTGCGGGGGCGTCCAATCGAGCTCCCACTGCCGCCAGCCGAACCTTGCGGCCTCCTTGCCGAGCCGCGCCTGGCGCCACGTGCGCCCGCTGTCGGTGGAAACCTCAACAATACTCACCGGCGATTCGTTGGACCACGCCGCCCCGCGCAGCTTTGTCGCCGTCAACGGAATGTCCTGGCCATCGAGATGGCTCGCGATGACACTCTTAATGCCGAGCGTGGTGACCGGCTTCATCTGCGCCGGGTCCACCGCCGTGCCGGGCGCGACGCCTTTCCCGGGATGGCGATAGGCGGTCTTCATGAAGAACCCGTCGCTTTCGGTATCGCGCACTTCGATTCGCGTCACCCACTTCACCCAGCAATCGCCCGCCCACCCTGGAGCGATGACGCGCAGCGGGAAGCCATGCTCCTTGGGCAGCGCCTCGCCGTTCATTTCGTAGGCGAGCAACGTGTTCGGGTCCATGGCTTTGTTGAACGGAATGCCGCGCTGGAACTCGGGTTGCTTGCCCACCGGAACATCGGCGCCATCGAAGAGCACCTCCACCGCTCCCGGTTGCACACCCGCCTTCTTCAGAACATCGGCCAGCCGCGCGCCGGCCCAGCGGCCGTTGCCCACGCTGCCATAGGTCCACTGCAGCCCGGCCATCGAAGGTTCGTAGAGCCCGCGCCCATTGCCGGCGCACTCCAGTACGCTCACCAGTTCCACTCGCGGCAGTTTCTTCAACTCGTCCATTGTCAAGGAAATAGGAGTGCCAACCTTGCCATTTACTTGAAGGCGCCACGCGGCCAGATCCACCGCTGGCACGTAGTGATGACTGCGGACAAAGAATCGGTCAATGGGCGTAATGTAGGATTCCAGGAATCCCTCCAGCGGCATCTCCACGTCTTCGGCCCTGGACGAACGGACGATCATGCCGCGCTTGGGCGCGGCGCCGGCCAACAGAGAGGCGGCGGCGAACGAAAAGAGATGACGGCGGGAAAGCATCCCTCTAGTTTGCCCAATTGGGCTGCAAACTGATAGTGGCTTCCGAACGCATTTCAAACGTCTGGGTGTAGGCGGGCTTGCCGGGGTGGGAAACCACGACGGTATGTTTGCCCACCACGAGCGGAATCATGGCCGGCGTCTTCTGCGGCTGTTCCGCGCCATCGATGGTGATGGTGGCGCCGGGCGGCGTGCTGTTCACCTCCAGCATTCCTTTGCGCTTTTCCAGGTTAATGCTCACCGCTGCGTCGTTCGGCACGTAGAAAATCCGCATCTCGGTTTTATACGTATCGAGCATCACAGAGGCGGTGTGCCGGCCATTGGGAAGTTCCAACAGGCAGGGGCTGGTGCAGGGCGGCAATTTGCCTTCGTCGATGACTACCTGTGCTCCCTCCGGCGAAGTGCGAATGGCGACGGCCATGCCGGAGCCGGCCGCCGGTTTAGCGGGCGAAACGGGCGGCGCGCCGGGCGGCTGGGTGGACGGCTGAGAGTTCGGCTTGGGCGGGCCCGGCTGCACCGGCGCGGGCGGCGGTGTCGCCGCCGGGGTGCTCTGCTTTGTCTCGGTGGGCACGCTGGCGGCGGGAATAGCGGCCGGCGGTTCAACGGCGGCGCTCTGCTGCCGGTCCCGGTTGAGCTTCAACGCGATGCCAGCCGCGCCCACCAGTGCGGCGGCAACGGCTACGCACACGATGGCCGTGACGTTGAACTTGGACTTCTGCGGCGGCTCTGGCCTTAGCGCCGGTGCGGGCTGAGCGATAGGCGCCGGCTGGGCGACGGGCGCGGGCTGGGCCGTCGGTTGCGGCGCGGGCTTCGGTTGCGGCTGCGGCGCGGGGGGCGCGGTTTCCTGGTGTTGGGGCAACGCCACCGGTTTGGGCGCCGGCTGCGCCGTCCGCGCGGCCAGTGTGGGCTGGGCGAGCCCGCCGCCACGGCGCAGCGTGGTCCAGCCAGGGGCGGCGTGGCAAGCCATCTCCAGCGCGCGAACAAAATCGGAACAGGTGGGAAACCGCTCCTCCGGGCTTTTGGCGAGCGCGCGCTGCAACACGGCGTCAATGTCCGGGCTTAGGGTCGGGTTGAGCCTCGGCGCGGGCTGTGGCAACTCACTCACCACCCGGAACAGCAGCGTGGGCAGCGAATCGGCTACGAACGGCTTTTCGCCGGTCAGCACTTCATAGAGCATGACGGCCAGCGAATACTGATCGGCGCGCCCATCCACCGGCCTGCCGGAGATCTGTTCCGGCGACATGTAGTTCGGCGTGCCCAAAATCTGCCCGGTCTGCGTAAGGGAGTGCGACTGCATGCGGGCGATGCCGAAATCGGCGATCTTGGCCACGCTGTCCTTGCGCACCATGATGTTGGCGGGCTTCACGTCACGGTGGACGATGCCGCGCTGGTGCGCGTAATCGAGCGCCTCGGCCGCCTGTTTCAGGATGGACAGAATCAGTTGTTTGTCGATCGGCGTGTCGGCAAGCAGCATTTTCTCCAGCGTGTCTCCATCCACGTACTCCATGAAAATGAAGGCGGTGCCGTTTTCGTGCTGAATGTCGTAGATGGTGACGATGTTGTTGTGGGAGAGAATGCCGGCCGCCTGCGCTTCGCGCATCATGCGGTCCTGGACGTGCTGAATCTCCCGTTCGTCATTGAACTGGCCAATGCGAATGGTTTTCACGGCCACGGTGCGGCCAATAGCCGGATCCTGGGCGCGGTAGACAACGCCCATCGCTCCACGTCCCAGCTCCCCCTGAATGACGTAACGTCCGATTTTCCCTTGCGGGGCTGCTTCCATCGTGATTATCCAATCATAACGCGTTAACCCACCAGGCAACGCCATCCAGCCAACCAGACTAAAACACTAGTGTTGGTATCATAAAGCAACCGAATGATTTCTTCAATTTTTGGTTCAGGAGAAGGCGGCGGCAGTCTGTTGGACCGGCTGAAGCAGGGCATTGAAAAGACCCGCGCCGGACTGGTAAACCGCATCGAGGACGTTGTACACGGCAAGAAACAGATCGACGCCGACCTGCTGGACGAACTGGAATACGCGCTGATCACCGCCGACGTGGGTGTGCGCACGGCCACCGACGTGCTGGAAACCATTCGCCAGCGGGTGGACCGCAACCTGGTGGCCGACTCGGGCGAACTGCGCGCGTTGATTCGGCAACATCTGCTGGAAGTACTGCAGGCAAGCGACCGGCCGGAGGCGCGCGCCGCCGAACCGCCCCTGGTGGTGATGATGGTTGGCGTGAATGGGGCGGGGAAGACCACCACCACCGGAAAACTGGCGCGCCGCCTGCAGGAACAGGGGCGGACCGTGATCATGGCCGCGGCGGATACCTTCCGGGCCGCGGCAATTGAGCAGTTGGCCGTTTGGGCGGAGCGGGCCGAGACCGATATCATCCGGCAAACCCAAGGGGCCGACCCAAGCGCCGTGGTCTTCGATGCATTGCAGGCCGCGCGGGCGCGCAAGGTGGATGTTGTGATTGTGGACACAGCCGGCCGGCTGCACAACAAAGAACACCTGATGGCGGAACTGGACAAGATGCGGCGCACGGCGAGCCGGGTGATTCCGGAGGCGCCGCACGAGGTGTACCTGGTGCTCGACGCCACCACCGGCCAGAACGGCTTGGAGCAGGCTCGCAAGTTTACCGAAAGCGGAGGCGTGACCGGCATTGTGTTGACCAAGCTCGACGGAACGGCCAAGGGCGGAATCGCCATCGCCATTTCGCGCGAACTGGGCGTGCCCATCCGCTACGTGGGTGTTGGCGAAAAAGTGGGAGATTTGCTGCCGTTTGATCCGGAGCAGTATATAGCGTCCCTGTTCGATTAATCATATGACGACTGACTACATGGCCGAAGCGCTGGCGGAGGCGCGGAAGGGGCTGGGGCAGACGAGCCCGAATCCGGCGGTGGGCGCCGTGATTGTGAATCAGGGCGCGGTGGTGGGTCGCGGCTTCCATGTGTACGCGGATAAGAGCCACGCCGAAATTGTGGCGCTGCTTGCGGCCGGAGTACGGGCCCGCGGAGCGACGGTCTACCTGACGCTGGAGCCCTGTTCGCACGAAGGCCGTACAGGCCCGTGCGCCGATGCGTTGATCGCCGCCGGTGTGGGCGCGGTGGTGGTGGCGATGGAAGATCCTAACCCGTTGGTAAGCGGGAAAGGGATGGAGAAGCTGCGGGCGGCGGGAATTCCCGTGACATTGGCGGCCGAACACGCCGAAGAGGCCGAGCGTCTGAACGAGGCGTTCTGCTTCTACATGCGCGAACGGCGCCCGCTGGTGACGCTGAAAAGCGCACTGACCCTGGACGGCAAGATCGCCGCCCCGGACGATAACGAGGGCTGGATTACCAGCGAAAAGGCGCGGCTGCACGTGCAGCAGTTGCGGCATTTGACGGACACGATTGTAACCGGCATTGGTACCGTGGAAGCCGACGATTGCGCGTTGACGGACCGGACGGGACTGCCGCGCAGCCGGCCGCTGCTGCGCATTGTGCTTGATTCTCAACTGCGAGTGCGGCCAGATTCGCTGATGGTGCAAAGCGGCGCGGCGGACCTTCTGATTGCCACCACCTCGGCGGCGAACGCCGAACGGCGCCGGGCGCTGGAGAAGGCTGGCGTGGAAATCGTGGTTCTGGACGGGCCGGACGGGCGAACGAACCTGCGGGCGCTGGTGGAATTCTTGGCCGGGCGCGGCTATCAGTCGTTGATGATAGAGGCGGGCAGCAAAGTGAACGGCGCGGCGCTCGACGCCGGAATTGTGGACAAGATCTTCTTCTATTACGCGCCGAAGGTGTTCGGCGGGCTGCAGTCGTTGCCGGTTGCGGGTGGGCGCGGCCGGCGCCGCCGGGCCGATGCGATGTTGTTCAAGGACGTGCGGCTGCATTCGATGAGCCGCGATGAGTTCGCCGTGGAAGCCTGGGTGGCGCGGGGGCCGAGAAGCTGATGTTTACCGGCATCGTGGAGGAACTGGGCAGTGTGGAAGCCATGGAGCGCCGGGGCCAGGGCGCGCGGCTGCGCATTCAGTGCGCGACGGTGCTGGGCGACGCGTTCACGGGCGCCAGCATTGCGGTGAACGGCGTGTGCCTGACGGCGGTGGACCTCCGCGCCGGCAGCTTTGCCGCCGACGTGGCGCCGGAAACAATGGCGCGGACCAACATCGGGGATTTGCGGCCCGGCCGGCGCGTGAACCTGGAACGGCCAATGTCGCCCGAGGGGCGGCTGGGCGGGCACATTGTGCAGGGGCATGTGGATGGAACGGGCGAGTTTCTGGGATTGGCGCCGCTGGGCAACGACAATTGGTGGCTGCGGATCGGCGTACCGGAGGAGTTGGACCGGTATCTGGTTTCCAAAGGTTCGGTGGCCATTGACGGAATCAGTTTGACGGTTGCCGCCATTGAGAATCGCGTGCTTGGCGTGACCATCATTCCGCACACCTTTGAGAAAACCACGCTGGGTGCCTACAAGGCCGGGGAACGCGTGAACCTGGAAACCGATGTGCTGGCGAAGTATGTGGAAAAGCTGATGCGTTGGCGCCCGGCGGAGCCGCTGCGGGTGGAGAAGCTCAAAGAGCAGGGCTACTAGGCCGGCGTTAGTGGGCGGGCTTGGCCCCTTTGGCCGTCGGCGGAGGCATGGCCGAAGGCTTGGTGCGTTCCGGCGCGGCCTCCTTTTTTTCCATCGCTTTGGGCTTTTCAATTGCTTTGGGTTTTTCCGGAGCTTTCGCCACTTTGGCCTCCGGCTCCTTCTTTTCGGCCGCCTTCTTTTCGGCGGGTTTGTTTTCGGCGGTTTTCTTGTCTTCCGGCTTTTTCGACTCAGGCTTCTTGGCGTCGGGCTTCGCGGCGGCGGGAACGTCTTTGATGATTACCTTGGGGAATGGCAGCACGCGCGAACGGCCCACGCTGCGGCCCGCACCCCCCGCCGGGCGCGGCAACGGCTTGGGCTTAGGAATGTACTTGGGGAAGTAGGGCGGGTCCACGTGTGGTTGGCGCGGCGGGACGACCGTCAGGGGGCTTGGCGCCTCCACGATGCGGAACTCGATGGGCATAGGCGCGGGCGGCGGGGCAACGCGGGCGAGGATGGCTTGCGGTGAATCCACCCGTAGTCGGAAGTGCAGTTCCGGCGTATTGGCCCCCTGCCAGGTGGAAACGCGCAGCCGCGCCGTGTAGGCGCCGGGGGCTAGCTTGGCGGGGTTGATGCGCAGGGCCAGCGTGTCGGCCTCCAAGGCCAGACCTTCGGCCGGAAGCGTGCCGGCGGCCATGCTGGCTTCCAGCCAGTTGGCTTCGTTGGAGATGATGTCCACGCTATAGGCCCGCCCAGGAGCGGAGCCGGAGACGCGGACGATGCCGGCGGAGAAGGCCGGCGAACCCAGTGGACAATGAAAATCGGTTTCGGCGGCTTCGGCCAGCAGCATGGGCGCAGGCATTACCCGAAGCTGCCGTTGCTCAAGACGGCGGGAGCAGCCATCGGAAAGCTCCACCGTGAACGAATAGACGCCGGGAACCGTGGGCACGCCAGAGATATCCCCGCGCGGGGAGAGGGTTAGGCCACGGGGGAACTCGCCGGCCACCACGCGGGAGGCGGGAATGGGCATGGCGCAGCGGATGGAAACGCGCTCCCAAGTGGGATCGGGAGAGTACGAGCGGTTGAGGAGGGCATCCGGGAGGGCCAGTAGCAGGAGCGCGAACATACAGTTCTTATCGGGAAAATCAACGTCAAGTTTTGAAGAAAGTATTCGATATGAAAGGTATGCGGATACTACTCAGCCTCGCCTTCGCCGCCGTTTGTCTGGCGGCTGAACCGGATCCCGTCTCCCTGCCACGCCATATTCTTACCAACGACGGGCTGGTGGTGCTGGCGCGCGCCGGGCTTGGCGACGGTCTGCTGGTTGACCTGGTCCGGCACAAACGGACCCACTTTGACACGAGTGCCGACGCGCTGGCGCTGCTGGCGCGGCATGGCCTATCGGAGAACGTCTTGCGGGCGGTGGTGGAAAAGCAGGAGCAGGTGTTGCTGCGAAAGCCGAAGCTGACCGTAAGCCCCATGACGCCGGCCGACGCGCTGGATGTAGAGGCCGGGGAGATGATTCTAATGCCGCAATCACCCGGCGGCAGGCGCGGCAAGAACGACCCGGACCGCTGGTATAAGATCTCGATGCGTTAGGTGTGCAGTTCGGCGACGATCTCCGCGGCCGCCTTCCGCGCCTCTTCCACGGCCCCTACAGGAAAGCTGATGGCGCCGACCTTGGAATGGCCGCCGCCGCCGTAACGCTCGCAGATGGTGGCGATATTGTGCGTGACGCGTTCGGCCTGCCAGGGATTGGAACCAACGCTGACTTTCGTGCGGAACGTGGAGTTGCTTACTGAGACCGTGTAGATGTTATCGGGGAACAGGTAGTAAGGGATGAACTTGTTGTAGCCCTCCAGACCGTCGGCGATCAAATCAAAGAAGATCACCTTTCCATCGGCGAGGGAACGCTGGCCGATCACATCGATAGTGGAAAGGTGACGCGCGTGGAGCGGGCGGAAAATGGCGTCGATTTCCGGTAGCGCGATAATCTCATCGAGCGGCAGGCGGCGCATGTGGCCGATAATCTGTTGCACGATATCGGAGCCCTTCGCCGCCTCGATGACCAACGTGAGCTTCATGGCCGCCGCGCCAAGGGCGACCGCCTCCTCGGGGCTTTTGTACTGCGCGCCGTCAATGATATCGGCCCAACGGACAAGTTCGTCGAGCGCCGCGTTGTGGTAACCGAACTTCTCTTTGGCGACGGTGGCGATGAAGAGCGTGCAGGAGCGGAAAGTAGGGTCGAAATAATAGTTGCCGTGGCGCTGCGTGCGGAAGTGCTCGGCATCGGCGGGGCTTAAGAATGCGCTCTGGTGGTGATCGAACCACCACGTAAGGGCGGGGTGGGGCGAGTACTTGAAATCGACGATCGCGTTTTCGTCGCCATCGAACAAGCTATCCTCAAAAAGCTGGTCGGCCTTGTGGGCCATGCCGGTGTATTGGAACGCCGCCTGCCGGTCGATGTGGTCGTGATAGAACTGGCTGAAGATGGCAGCCGAGGCCGAACCGTCGAAACAGTGATCGTGATAGAGGACGCGAACGGATTTAGGCGGCATTTTTGTTCAGGAAAACTTAAAAGATTGCCACAGCTTAGTGGGCGTTTGCAACTCCGCCATATTCTATTCACATTCGGGGAATACAATGTGGTCATGTCTTTTCGGTTGATTTTCCTGTGTTCCGGGCTGTTGGCGGCCCAAACGGTGGAGCGCCCGGTGCGCTCGGTGACCGACCCCGGAGTGGTGACGACACGCCAATCCATCACGCCCGCCGGGGTGCCGAGCGTTTTCAACGGACGCGTTTACGGCGTGCATTTCCGCACGGCCACCGAAGTGCAGGTGCTGACCAGTGTCGGCGTCTACCGGATGGACTGGCGGCAGAACAAAGTGTTGCAGCATGTGGACACGCGTGGACGCGGCGGCATTCAGGCCATTGACGGCGCCGATCCGGTATGGCTGATGCAGCGGGACAAAAAGGTGATGCTGCACCGGGGAACGGACAAACGGGGCGTGGAAATTGGCGCGCAGCAGGCCGGGGCGGTGCGGGAGCGCGGCGGGCGCGTATTCGCGGCGCTGGTGTTTGAAAACAAGCTAGCCGTGGCGGACGCAAGCGGCGCCGTGACGGCGAAGATCCCAGTGGGCATTGCGCCCGTGGGGCTGGCCGTGGACGCGGCCGGCGCCGTGGCCTATGTCGGCAATTGGGGCGGGCGCGTGCCGAAGGCGGGCGAATTGACGGCGCCAACCGGAACGGCGCCGGCGGCGGACCAGGTGGTGGTGGACGCCCGCGGCGTGGCGGCGAGCGGCACCGTATCCCGCGTGGACGTGGCGGCGGGAAAGGTGACGCACACCATCGCCGTGGGGCTGCACCCGACGGCGCTGGCCTGGGACGAACCGCGCGGCCGGCTGTATGTGGCCAATACGAATTCAGATTCGATTTCGGTGATCGATACGAAGACGCAGACGGTGGCGGCCACGTGGACGTTGCAGCCGTTCGCAAGGAAGGCGTTCGGCGTGGCGCCAACCGCGCTGGCCGTATCGGCCGATGGTGCGCGGCTGTTTGTGGCCTGCGGCGGCATTAACGCGGTGATGGTGCTGAAGACGGCATCGGGCGCGGCGGAAGGCTCGATACCTTCGTTCTGGTACCCGAACAGTCTGGCCTTAAGCCCCGATGGAAAGCGGCTGGCGGTGGGCGCGTTGCTGGGCGTGGGGTCGGGCTGGAACGAGAAGCCGGAGCGGCGGTTCGTTCACGCCAACCGGGGCGCGGTGCAGGTGATCGATGTGCCGGGGACCACGCAGTTGGCCGCCTGGACGGCCGCGGTGGCGGAAAACAATCACATGGCGGGCGCCGGCGTGGCGGTGGCGCCGTCCACGAAGCCCGTGGCGCTGCCGGCGCGCAGCGGGGACCCATCAAAGATTGAGCACGTGGTCTATATCATCAAGGAAAACCGGACCTACGATCAGGTGTTTGGCGATATCGGCAAGGGGAACAGCGATCCGTCGCTGGTGATGTTTGGCCGCGATGTCACTCCGAATCAGCATAAGCTGGCCGAAGAGTTTGTGCTGCTGGATAATTTCTACGCCACCGGCGGCAACAGCGCCGACGGGCACCAGTGGGC
This sequence comes from Bryobacterales bacterium, assembly GCA_016789905.1. Classification (GTDB taxonomy): domain Bacteria; phylum Acidobacteriota; class Terriglobia; order Bryobacterales; family Bryobacteraceae. Next base: position 116,981 of record JAEUQC010000172.1, read on the forward strand.
GACGCAAGCCAATGAAACAGCCTATTGTTTGTGGCCCGGCTATGAAGGTCGCAGCTACCCCTACAACGGCACCGATCCGCTGGCGTATTCCTCCAGCGGGTTCCTGTGGGACTATGTGCTGGCGCGCGGGAAAACGGTGCGCATTTACGGCGAATACGCCGGCGCGCTGCCGGACGATCACACTGTGCGAAAGGAGTTATTGGCCGGTTGGGAGCGGGGCGAAAAGTACCGCGGCCGGTGGAACGTGAAAGCGCCGATCGCGAAGTTGAACACCATCCTGGCGCCTTACTTCCCCAGTTACTCGCATGGCATTCCCGATGTGGTGCGGGCGCAGCTCTTTCTGGAAGATGTAGCGCAATGGAACCAGGACGGCAAGATGCCGAACCTTTCCATTCTGCTGCTGCCGAGCGACCACACGGCGGGAACCCGCCCCGGCTCGTCCACGCCGAAATCCATGGTGGCGGACAACGATCTGGCCGTGGGGCAAATTGTGGAAGGGCTCACGAAATCGAAATTCTGGAACAAAATGGCGATTTTCGTGGTGGAGGACGACGCGCAGAACGGCGTGGACCATGTGGACGGACACCGGACAACGGCGCTGGCCATCAGCCCCTACATCAAACGCGGCCACATCGATTCCACATTCTATTCGCAGCAAAGCATGTTGAAAACGATGGAACTGATTCTGGGTGTGCCGGCGATGTCCCTGTTCGATTTGATTGCCAATGAGATGCGGGACTCGTTCACGGAAGAGCCGGACTTCACGGCGTTCACGGCGGAGATGCCAAAGCAGTCGCTGTTCGATGTGAATCCGCCGTTGACGGCGCTGCGAGGGAAGGCGCGGGAGGCGGCGAAAGCGTCGATGAAGATGCGTTTCGATGTGCCGGACGCCGTGCCGACGGAGAGGCTGAACAGAATTTTGTGGGGCGACATCCGGGGATGGAATACTGCGTATCCGGTGCCGCCCCGTGCTGTGTTCGCGCCGATCACGGTGGAGACCGGCGAAGAGGAGGACGAGCGCTAATTCCGCTTGGCTTCGATGTCGAGCGTGATGGTGACCTCATCGCCCACCACGGCGCCGCCCGTTTCAAGCAGCCGGTTCCAGGTCAGCCCAAACTCCTTGCGGCTGATCTTCGTGGTGGCGGAGGTCCCGATCACCATGCCGCCGCCCATGCCCTTCACTTCGGGGGCCGGGGCGTCGGCATCCAGCACCACCGGCTTGGTGATGCCGTGGAGCGTGAGGTCCCCGGCGATCTTCAGCCTGCCCCCGGCTTGCGTCCACTTGGTGGAGCGGAAAGACATGGCCGGGTACTTGGCGGCGTCAAAGAAATCAGGGGATTTCAGGTGTTCGTCGCGCTTGGGCTCGTTCGTGTTGATGGTAGTGACATCGACGGTGGCTTCCACCTTGGACGCGGCCAGGTTCTTCGGGTCGTAGGTGACCTTACCGGCCACTTTAGAGAAGCTGCCGCGCACGGTGGATACCACCATGTGCCGGACGCCGAAGGTGGCGGAGCTGTGAGCCGCGTCAATCGTATAGTCCGCGCTGAAAGCGGCGACGGAGAGCAGGAAAAGAGCAGTGAAGCGCATGTGCGTTATCCCTTGTTGTAGTAGAAGCGTTCGCGGACAATCTGCGAATCCTTCCAGGTGCGCACGGCCACCTGGGCGAGTTTGTAGCGCGCGCCGCCTTTGAACGTGACGTCCATTTCCCATTCGCTGAAACTGGTGTCGCCATTGACGGCCGTGGAGAGGACCGCGGCGCCGTGAAATTCGGCGATGGAGTTCACGAACTGCAGTTCGCGCTCGCGGTTGACGGCCTTGCCCACGAACGGCTCCGCGGAGTTCTCCTGCATAACGACGTCTTCGGCGTAGTATCTTTCGAAGGCGCCCATGATGTCACCGCCGAGCACCTGTTGGTTCAAGGCTTGATCGAGTTCTTGTACGTTCATGTTGTTAGTCCTTATTCGGGTCCGATTCGGGGTAGCGGACGCGGTCCAGCAGATCGATGAGAAGATCGGCCTGCGCGCCGGTGAGTCCGCGAAACATATGCTTGTTTGCCTGACGCGCGGGCTCGTCAAGCTCGTTGATGAGGCTGGCGCCGGCCGGCGTAATGGTGCAGAACACCTGGCGCCGGTCTTTCGTGCAGCGGCGGCGGGCGACGAACTGTTTGGCCTCCAGCTTGTCGATGAGCCGCGTGATGCCCGGGTTTCTTTCCAGCAGACGCGCGGCGATATCGAGCGTGGGTAGCCCGGCTTCGCCCGCGCCGCGCAGTATCCGCAAAACGTTGTACTGTTCGGCGGATACGCCGTGCGGAGCGATCAGCGTATCCAGCGAGCGGCGCAGTTCGTCGGCGGTTCGCAACAGAGCGAGCGCGGCGGCATGGGCGCGGTCGTGGAAAGCCTTGTTCTGTTTTATCTCTTCGCGTAAGCGGCGAACCGATGGCCGTTCCATGCTTTTACTTTACTGATATATAGTTGACTAGTCAATAAAAAAGAATGAAAAAATCGCCGGTCTGTTGCGCTTCCTGTTCTGGAGGGATGGCGATGAAAACTCTCGATTGCAGCCGTTGCTGGTTTTCCAAGCCCAAGGCGCCTGCGAAAGGGGGCGCGGCTGACAAACGGCACGAGTGTGCGCATCCGGAGAAGGCGCGCGTGTTAACGCCGGTGAAGCGAATGCTGAGCCCGACGGGGCTGGTGCAACTGGTCAGTTGCCCGAAGGAACGTTAAACGTCGATGGCGTCGGCGGAGTGGACCCGCTGGCGGAGCACGTATTTCTGGATCTTGCCGGTGGAGGTGCGCGGGACGGGGCCGAAGACCACGTTTTTCGGGCATTTGAAGTGCGCCATATGCTCGCGGCAGTGGGCGACGATCTCTTCGGCGGTCGCTTGCGCGCCGGGTTTCAGTTCGATGAAGGCGGCGGGCGTCTCGCCCCATTTTGCGTCCGGCTGGGCGACGACGGCGCAGGCGAGCACGCCGGGGTGTTTGTGGATCACGTCCTCCACTTCGAGCGAGGAGATGTTTTCGCCGCCGGAGATGATGATGTCTTTGGAACGGTCTTTGATCTTGATGTAGCCGTCGGGGTGGATGACGGCGAGGTCTCCGGTGTGGAACCAGCCGCCGCGAAAGACGGCACTCGTGGCGGCGGGGTTCTTCAGGTATCCCTTCATGGTGATGTTGCCGCGGAACATGATTTCGCCGATGGTTTCGCCGTCGTGGGGGACGGGTTCCATGGTGTCCGGGTTCATGACGGTAAGGCCCTCTTCGAGCGAGAAGCGAACGCCCTGGCGGCCGTTCAGGCGGGCGCGCTCGGCCAGCGGAAGCGCGTCCCATTCGGGGTGTTTGGAACAAAGCGTGGCCGGGCCGTAGGTTTCGGTGAGGCCGTAGATATGGGAGATTTTGAAGCCTCGGCGCTCCATGCCTTCGATGACGGAGACGGGCGGAGCGGCACCGGCGATGTAGCAGTGGACTGTGTGGTTGATGCCGGTCCAGTGTTCTTCGGCGGTGGCGAGCAACATGCTGTGGACGATGGGCGCGCCGCCAAAGTGGGTAACCCGGTGGCGGCGGATGAGCGCCAGCATTGCCACCGGATCCACCTTGCGGAGGTAGATATTCGTGCCGGCGCGGGCGGCGACGGACCAGCCATGGCACCAGCCATTGCAGTGGAAGAGGGGGACGCTCCAAAGATAGACCGGGAAGGAGTTCATGTCCCAGGCCAGGATGTTGCCCAGGGCGGCGAGGTGGGCGCCGCGGTGGTGGGTGACTACGCCCTTGGGGTCGCCGGTGGTGCCGGAGGTGTAGGAGAGGGCGATCGAGTCCCATTCGTCGGGCGGCGGCTGCCAGGGGAAGCTCTCGTCGCCGGATTCGAGGAACGCTTCGTATTCGAGGGCGCCGAGGCGGTCGCCGGGGCCGTCGTATTCGGAGTCGTCGACATCGATGACGATGGGCGGCGCCGGTGTGATGGCAAGGGCCCGGCTGATGACAGACGAGTACATGCGATCGGTGATTAGCACCTTCGCTTCGCCGTGCTGGAGCATGAAGGCGATGGTTTCCGCGTCGAGCCGGGTATTGAGCGTGTTGATGACGCCGCCGGCCATGGGAATGCCGAAGTGGGCCTCGTACATTTCGGGGGTGTTGGCGAGCATGACAGCGACGGTCGTGTTGCGCTGAACGCCGAGCCGGCGGAGGGCGGAGGCAAGGCGCCGGCAGCGTTGATAGGTTTCGCGCCAGGTGAAACTGCGCGCGCCGTGGATTCCGGAGACGCGCTGCGGATAGACCTCGGCGGCCCAGGCCAGAAAGCTGGTGGGCGTGAGTGCCGCGAAGTTGGCGGCGTTGCGGTCAAGGTGAGTGTCGAACGGCATTCTTGTGGGGAGCCTTGAAAATCGTATCAACGATTCGGGCGGTGGTGGCGTATAGAGTACAGGCAGCGGAAATGAGCGTCACGCAAATTTCGATACGGCTCCCGGAGGCGGGCATGGAAGAACGCGGGCTTATCGCGCGGGCCAAGGCCGGGGATGAGCGGGCGTTTGAGGCGTTGATGGGCCAATACTCACGGCGGGTGTTGGGGATTTGCACGCGGCTGCTGGGAGAGGGCGGGGAAGCGGAGGAGGCGGCGCAGGATGTGTTCTTCCGCTTTTATCAAACGCTGGGGCAGTTCGATGAGGAACGGGCCGTGGAGCCGTGGCTGTTCCGGATTGCGTGGAATGCGTGCCGGGACCGGCTGCGGCGGCGAAAGCCGACTGTGGAGTTGACCGATGGGGTATCCTCGGTGGCGGCGCGCGGGGATGCGGGACTGGTGCTCGAAGAATTGCGAACGGCTATGGAGAGGTTGCCGGACCGGGAGCGGGCGGTGTTGATGCTGCGGGAGATTGAGGGGTTGGAGACGGAAGAGGTAGCGGCGCGGCTGGGTAGTTCGGCGGTGACGGTGCGGTCACAAATTTCACGGGCGCGGGCGCGGCTGCGTGAGTGGCTGGGAGGTGCGCGATGAACGATTTTGCTGTATCCGGCGAGGCTGTGGCACGGGTTCATGCCAGGGTGATGGGGCGCATCCGGCGGCGGCGCATATTGCGGCGGGCCGGCATGGCGGCTGCTATCGTCGCGGCGGCGATTGTAGTTGGGTTGTGGCCGGCGCCAGTGGAACTGGAAGCGCTGGCGTTACGGATGCCGGAGGCTCCGAAGGCTCCGGTTTGGGTGGCTCCGCCGCCGCGCGTGGCGTCGATGGCGCGCCCGGCGTTGGCGGCCGCCGGCAGGCCCGCGGAGCGGATTGTGCTCTACACGGAAGATCCGGATGTGGTGATTGTGATGGTTGGTGACGCGAATGGAGGAGAAGAATGAAGAGTCTACGAATTGTGCTGTTATGCGCCAGTGCGCTGCTGGCGCAGGAACCGGTTTCGCGGGTGGTGCAACTGAAGCATGTTCATCCCGATAGCACCGGCGCGGTGTTGAATGTCATGTCCGCCAACAAGGTGCGCTACCAGGTGGATGGCAACCTGCGAATTGTGGTGATGCATGGCCCGCCGGAAATGGTTGGGGCGATGGAAGAGGCACTGAAGAAACTGGATGCGCCGGCGCCGCCGCCGAAGAATGTCGAACTGACATTCCATCTGCTGCTGGCCGGGCCGGAGGGAAGCGCGCAGGGGGTTCTGCCGGACCTGACTGGCGTGGTGCAGCAACTGCAAAAAACGTTCGCGTTGAAGGCGTTCCGCGTGCTGGAAACGGCCGTGGTGCGGGCGCGTGAAGGGCAGAGCCTGAATACGAGCGGCCAAATGGCGGCCCCGGCGACGAGGGACCTGAATGCCACCTATGGGCTGGAGGCAAGGCACGTATCGATCAACGGCTCCAATGTGCGGCTGGACCGGCTGCGGATGAGCCTTCGGCTGCCGAGTGGGGCGGCAAACAATTTCTACGACGCCGGGCTGCTAACCGATATCGATATTCGGGAAGGACAGAAAGTGGTGGTGGGAAAATCGGGCGTCGATGGCGCGGCGCAATCGATTTTCCTGGTGGTGACGGCGAAGATTGTGGATTAGCTCGAGTACTTCGCGCAGACTTTGCGCAGCGTGGCCAGGTGGCCGGGGATGGCGGTAAGCGCCGGCTCGGCCGCCTCATATTCGAGCGCCAGATAGCCGCGGTACTTGTTGGACACAAGGATCTTGGACACGCGATCCCAATCCGACTTCGACTTCACGCCGTCCTCGTTCACGTCCACCTTCACCTGCACATTGATGGCGTGCGGGGCGATGGTCTCGATCTGTTGATAAATCTTTGTCCGGAAGTTGCCGGTGTCCAGATTGATGCCCACCCAGGGCGAGTTGACGCGCTTGACGATTTCGACGATGGTTTCAGCCTTGTCGGTGATGCCGCCGTGGTTTTCCAGGCCCAGCATGACGCCCTTGGTTCCGGCGTATTCGGCGGCTTGGCCGAGGACCTTTACCACCCAGCCGGAAGCTTCGGCGTCATTGGAATCCTTGGGCACTCGTCCGCCGAAGACGCGGATGTGGCCGGCGCCGAGCTTGGCGGCAACGTCCACCCACTTCTTCAATTCGGCGAGCTCTTTATCGGCTTCCGGGCCGGGCTTCTTGCACATGTCTGTGCGAATGGAGATGGAATAGATCTCGACGTTCAGCTTGTAAGCCAACTGCTTCAGGCCGTAGAGAAATTTGTCTTCCGTTGACGGGAACCAGTAGACGGTTAGGTCCACGCCGTCCAACTTGTGTTCAGCGGCGTAGCGGATCACATCCTCATACGACATCTTCTTGCTCTCCAATTCCTTGCGGAAGGAGTAGGCGCAGAGCGCGGGCCGGAGGCGCGGGCCAGGGTCACTGGCGGCGAGCGTCGCGGCGGGAAGGAGCGAGAGGAAGTGACGGCGTTGCATGGCTGCCGTCATCATACCTTACGGGCCTTTCCGTTCCAACAGGCGGGCGGTGGCGGCGGCGTATTCGGCCCTGGCCTTGTGGTAATCGGCCAGGGCTTTGATTTCGCGAAAGGCCGCGTCGGCGGTGGCGAGTTCGCGCTGGTTGACGAAGAATTGCGTTGAATCGCCCAAGTCGAAGCGGGTGCGCTCGGCGTCTTCCAACTGGCGGGCGGCCTTAAGCTCTTCGCGGATAACGCCCACCACTTGATAGGCGGCGCGGACGGCGCTGGCGGCGTCCTGCACGTCGAGCAGCACGCGATCGCGGGCAAAGCGCAGTTCGGCTTCAATCATGGTGAGCTTGGCTTCCGCCTGGGTCTGTTTGCCGATCGCCTTGCGGCGCTGGGCGGGGAGTTCGAAGTTCAGACCGCCCTCGATTTCGTTGCCTTTGCGGCTGACCCGGCCGGTGCCGACGTCGCGGGAGTAGTTGAAAAACACATCGAGTTGGGGCTGTATCTGGTTCTTTGCCAGGCGAGTTTCCACACTCTGTTGCTGGCGCTTGATGAGCAGACTCTGGATTTCGGGGCGCGCGGTCATGGCGGCGGCGAGGTCGGCGGCTTCCTGCTCCGGCGCCAGCGGTTCGGGCTCTGGGAAGGCCCGGAAGAGTCGATCGGCGCCGGGCTGTTGCGGGTCGCCGGCGGCATTCCGGAAAAAGAGCGAAAGTTCAATGGCCGCGCCTTGCAGGTAGCGTTCGGCGTTGACCAGCGCGGAGCGGCGCTGCAGAATAGCGCGGAGGTTGTCGGTAAGTTCCACCGGGGCAAGCTGGCCGAGCTTGACGGTGTCTTCCAATTGCTGATTGCGCTGTTCGGCGAGCGTGAGCAGATCCTTGGCGACGGTGATTTGCCGTCCGGCGGCCACCCATTCCCAGTACTGTTTCAGCGCCGATTTGTAGATTTTCAGGCGTTCCTTGGAGATGGTGAATTCGGCGCCCTGCTGGCCGAGTTGTGTGGTCTGCAGGTCGGCGCGGCGGTCGTCAATGGCGCGGTCCCGCATAAGCGGAACGCGTAGGCCGCCGGACCATTCGCCGCCGGAGAGCGTGAGGGCTTTTTCGTCGTAGGGGCCGTAGGTGCCGCGGCCGACGCGATAACCGCCGTAGACGGTGGCGCCCCAGAGCGTGGTGTTCTGTTCGAGCTGGCCTTTGGCTGTTTCGTTGCGGTAAAAGCCCACCTGCTGCGACGAGGCCTGGCCCTTCAACTTCAGGTCGAATTCCCCACGCGCGGAGAGCGCCGCGCCCTCGGCCAGGCGGCGTTCAGCGACGACGGCTTCAATCAAGGGAAAGGAGCGATCAACGGAGGCCAGCAGCTCGTCGATGGTGAGTGGTTCGGCGGCCCAGGCGCAAGTGGTGAGCAGAAGAACGAGCCGCTTCATTTCTTCTCTTTCGCTCCGGGTTCGGTTAAGGAGATGACGGGCGGGAAGCCATTGAACTGCCGCCAGAACTCGTAGCCGAGCGGCACTTGATTGAGCAGCACCCAGCCGTTGGCGCGGACGCCCTGGCGCAGGTAGTTCTGGCTGGGCCACGGGTCTTCGTTAGGGTCGGCTTCCACGAGCACGCGGAACTTGCCTTGGCCATTGTCGGTGGAATCGACCAGTAGCACGCGGCCGCCGAAGGTGCCGACCGCGATGGACGGCCAGCCGGAGAATTGGAGCGCCGGCCAGCCTTCAAACTGAAGGCGGACGTGGCGGCCGGGCGAGATGAGCGGGGTGTCGTTGCCGTCCATCATCAGTTCGACGACATTATTCTGCGTTTGCGGAACGAGGACGCAGATGAGATCGCCGGACTTGAGCAGTTCCCCGCTTTGCCGGGCGACGACGCGGAAAACGGTGCCATCAATGGGGGCGGTGATGATCTGCGTGGACTGGCGGGCGAGGCGGACATCGACTTTGGTAAGTTCGGCCTGCGCCTTGGCCACGTCGGACTGGGCGGAGGCGTGCGAGCCCCAAGCTTCGTCGATGCGGCTGCGAGAATCGGCATCGACGCGGAGAAGCTCGGCGTCGAGCGAGATTTTCTCGTTCTTGGCGGCGTTGAGCGTGGCGGTGGTGCGTTCGACGTCGGCGATCTTCTGTTGCAGATCCAGTTCGGCCAGTTCCACGTTGCGCGTGGAGGTAAGGCCCTTGGCGGCGAGGCCTTTCTGGCGATCGATTTGGAGCTTGGCGGTGACAAGCGCGGACTTGGCGGCTTCCAGCGATTGTTCGGCGGCGGAGATGCGATCCACCGACATCTGGACGCGGGAGCGAGCGGCGGCGACACCGGTTTTCAGCGTCAATTCAAGGCCGCGGATGCGGTCCTCTATGGTTTGGACACGGCGCTGGGCGGCGGAGATGGTTTGCGCGGTGGCGGAACGTTCCTGGCCGAGGCGTTCCATGATGGCCGGGTCGTTGTCGGTGAGATCGACGATGGGGTCGCCCTTCTTTACTTTGGAGCCTTCCACGACGTACCACTTGGCGATGCGGCCTTCCACCAGGGCTTCAATGTTCTGGGGCCGCTCGTCGGGGCGGAAGGCGATGACGCGGCCGCTGCCGGTGACGTTCTGCTGCCAGGGGGTAATGGTAAGGGCGACGACAGTGGTGGCGATGAGGGCCACCAGAACACGCGAAAGTATGCGCTGGGACTTGGGAACGGAGATGGCGTGGAGCGCGAGGCGGGCGGGGATCATCGGCGCACCTCGGCCACGTCGCCTTCTTCCAGCAGCATGACGCGGTTACAGCGGGCGAGCAGGTCCGGGCGCTCGGTGATGCAGAGCAGGGTCCAGGGAGCGTTGGGGTGGAAGAGCATGTCGCAGATGGGTTCGCGTTCGCGGGCGCGGTCGACGGGGTCGAGCGCGTCGTCGATGATGAGCAGGCGGGGCTGTCCGGCGATGGCGCGTGCGATCATGAGGCGCGTGGCCTGACTGGCCGACAGCGGGCGTCCGCCGGGATGAAGCACGGTGTCGAGGCCATCGGGCATGGCTTGAATCTCTTCGAGGATGCCGACTTTCTGCAGCGCGCCGGTGACGGCCGGCAGGTTCATGTCGTGGCGGCCGAGGCGAACATTTTCAAGAATAGTGCCGGTGAAGAGTTCAATGGAACGAACCAGGGCCACGTTTCCGCGAATGGAGGCGAGGGGGAGCGAGCGGTAATCGATGCCATCGAGCAGGAGCGAGCCGTGCTGTGGCTGGCGCAGGCCGAACAGGGTGTCGGCGAGGGTGCTTTTGCCACAGCCGTGGCGGCCCATGAGGCCGACACGATCGCCGGGCCGGATGTCCCAATCGCGAATGCGGAGAACGGGGCTGTCCGCTTTATAGCCAAGCGAAAGGTCAGCGAGCCGCAGGGCGGCGGGCCCGGCGGCGGACGGAATAGCTTCGCCGCCGGAGCGTTCGAGCGGCAGATCGACAAGGCCGCCCAGCTTATCGACCGCGGCCTGGAGGTCGTAGAAGACTTCGAGGTGCTTTCCGAACTTGGTAAAGCCGCTGACCATGAGGGTGACGATGAGTTCGCTGGCGACGAGTTGGCCGAGAGTTAACTGCCGCTCAATCACCAGCCAGCCGCCGATGCCCAGCAGAACGGAGCTGGCGATGGCCTGGAGGAGGAAACTGCCGGCCACCTGGCGAAGGAGGATCTTGAAGTGCTTGCCGCGGTAATAGAGATAGTCCTCCATCAGGGCGTCGGCCTTGGCGGAAGCCAGTTCCTGGCCGCCCGCCGACTTGAACGTCACCAAGTGCGTGGCGATCTGTTCCAGCCATGCCTGAAACGCGTACTTTGCCTTGGACTCCTTGATGCTGGTGTAGACGGCGCCCCGGCCCAGGACGAAGACGATGAACAGCATGGAAACGATGAGAAAGATGTCGAAGGCCAGCAGAAGGGGATGGTAAAGCGCCACCAGCATCAGGCCGATGACCGTTTGCATGAAGATGCCAAGGCCATCGATAAGCAGGGTGGCGGCGGATTTTTGGACGGTCACCACGTCAAAGAATCGGTTGACGAGTTCAGGGCCGTGGTATTTATCGAAGGCGTCGGGGCGGACGCGGAGCAGGCGCCAGGTAAGGTCACTGCCAACACGGGCGAAGATGGAGCGTTGCAGAATTTCCACGACCCAGGCGCGCAGGGAATTGATGAGGGCGGAAAAGCCGAGCGCGACGAAAACGAAGAGCGTGAGAACGACCAGCGGCTGAAGGACGCTGCCGAAAGCGATGGTGTTGACCAGCGATTGAACGGCGACGGGCACCACCAGTGAGAGCAGACCGATGACGACGGAGTAGATGACCGCGACCCAGAGCGTCGAACGTTCGGCGGCAAGAAGCGCTTTGAGCCGATTCCAGGGCGGCATGGGCGAGTCCGGATCCGCCGAGCGCAAACCGGCGAGCGGGGCGACCGGTTCCGGAACCAGCCATTCGGCCTCGTTGCTATCGGTTTGCATCCATTGCTCCAGCTCTTTTTCGGAAATCCAGGCAGGCTTTGGCCCCCGTTGGGGCTCGCAACACAGCGCTTTCTTACCGCTTCCTTCCAATACGAAGAGCACTTCGGCTTCTGCGCCGGGGCGCTGCCGCAAGGCCAGCCATGGGGAATCCGGGTGCGCCTGGCGAATGGCGGCACCGATGGACTGCCGGACGGGTGTCAGCCGGAAACCAAGGTCATTGGCGGCGGCTACAAGAAGCTGGGCCGGCGTGGCCGGTTGGGCGCGGAGGCGGCGGAGAGATTGGCTGAGCAGGTCGCGGTCCGGTTCGACGCCCATCTGCTGCCACAGGAACTCCATGGCTCTAGGAAGAGTGGAGGAAGTGAAGGAATTTTGGATGGAGGTCGTCACAGGATTAGGTCTATAGTTCAGATATGCAAATGTCTGAACATGAGTTTATTTAAACATGCTCAAAAATGGATGTCAAGATATTTCGCTTGACACAAGGTTCACATCTTATTAGAATCAGTTAGTTGTCGAATGTTCTAACATTTTCATACGTTCACATCACAATGCCAGCACGTCACATCATCGCTAAGGAACTTGCCGAACTGTTCGGCGTCTTCTCCCATCCGGACCGTGTTCGGATTGTGGAGGAGCTGAGAGAAGGGGAGCGGGACGTGAACGCGCTGCAGGCGGTGTTGGGCGTGAGCCACTCGCGGACGTCGCAAAACCTGTCGGTATTGCGGATGCACCGGGTGGTGGCGGAGCGGCGGGAGGGCCGGCACGTTTTTTACCGGCTGGTGCAGCCGGAGATGGCGGCGTGGATCAGTTCCGGAATCCAGTTTTTGGAGGCGGAAACGGCAAACGCGCAGGCGCGGCAGACGGCGATTGACGAAGTGCGGCAGATGTGGCGGACGGCCGAGTAGAGGATAAGACGGGCCTGCGGCAGGAAACCGTGATACAACACGGGTAGGCCCTCCGATAGATGCATCGAACGCTGCTGTTGCGCGGCGCCCGCCAGTTGATAACTATGCGGGGCGCCGAGGGACCCCGCCGAGGAGCGGCCTGTCTCGACCTGGGAATCATTACCGACGGATCGATACTGATCCGGGATGGGCGGATTGCCAGTGTGGGTCATTCGCGCCGGATCGACAACCTGGCGGAGGCGCGGCACGTCGACGTGTACGAGGCGCATGGCGTTGTGGTGATGCCGGGGCTGGTGGACGCGCAGGCCGTGATGCCGGAGAACAACGGCGTTCTGCGAAGGCTGCTGACGCTGGCGCTGGCGCATGGAACGACGGCGCTGGCGGGGATTGGTTCGTATGCGACGCTGCGCGGGGTGGAGGAAGAGAATCAGGGAAAACTGTCGATACTTCCGACGCTGCAGGTTGACGGGGGAACGGAAGAGGCGCAGGTGAAGCGGGCGGCGCGGCGGAATCTGGCGCAGTTTCTGCGGCTCGATCTGCTGGCGCATACGAGGGAAGAACTCCGCTTCTTTCATGGGATGGGGGCGGCGATCCGGGCGATGACGCCGGAAAAAGAGAACCCAGACTGGGTGGGCCTGGCGCTGGCGTACGGGGCGGAAGCGCTGGAACTGGCTGGGCCATTGGACGACGCGCAAATTACTTTGCTTGCCGATTCGGCCACGAATTCGATTGTTACGCCAGGCTACACGGGGGCGGCGCGTGATCTACTGGACCGGGGGGCGGCGCTGGCGCTGGGGTCGGGTTTTCGGGCCGGTTTTCCGGGGACGTGCAGTATGGTTGGGGCGGCACTGCAGACGGTGCGGGAGGGAGGGCTTCAATTGGCCGAGGCGCTGACGATGAGCACGATCAACGCGGCGCATGCGCTGGGCGTGGCGGGAGTGTGCGGATCGCTGGAGGCGGGCAAGCAGGCGAACCTGATTCTGCTGCATGTGCCGGACTACCGGGAGTTGGACCAGTATGCGGGAGTGAACGTGGTGTCAAAAGTCTTTCAGGCTGGTACCTTGGTAAAATGAGCGGCATGGAGCGTGTAGTCGCGTGCGTGGCAAACTACTCGGAGGGCCGGAGGCCTGAAGTGGTGGAGGCGATAGCGGCCTCGATTCGCAGGGTGGCCGGCGTGGCGATTCTGGACATCGATAGCGACCCGGACCACAACCGGTGCGTGATCACCTTTGCCGGATCTCCGGAGAGCGTGGGGGAAGCGGCGGTCGTGTCGGTGGGCGCGGCGGCGGAACTGATCGACTTGAACGAGCAGGACGGGGTGCATCCGAGGATCGGGGCGGCGGATGTGGTGCCGTTCGTGCCGATCCGGGGGATGACGATTATAGAGTGTGGCTGGGTGGCGCATAGTGTGGGGGCCGAGATATGGAACCGGTTCCATGTGCCGGTGTATTTGTATGGAGAAGCGGCGGTGCTGCCGGAGCGCCGGCCGTTGCCGAATGTGCGGCAGATCGGGTTTGAGAAGTTGCGGGAAGCGGTGAAGCACGACATACACCGGTTTCCGGATTATGGGCAGGCGGAACTGCATCCAACGGCGGGCGCGGTGGCGGTGGGAGCGCGGAAGATACTGATCGCCTGGAACATTGAGCTGGAAACGGCCGATGAAGAGATTGCGCGGTCGATTGCGTCGGCAATTCGCGAGGCCGACGGCGGGTTCCCGTGGGTGCGGGCGCTAGGACTCTCGCTGGCGTCCAAGGGGACGACGCAGGTTTCGATTAATCTGACCGACTACGAGATAACACCGCCGCACCATGTGCTGCCGAGGGTAGAGGCGCTGGCGGCGCAGCGCGGCGTGAAGGTGCGGTGCACGGAACTGATCGGGCTGATTCCGCAGAAGGCGCTAGACATGGCGGCGGAGGCGGGGGTGGACCTGCGGATTGAAAACCTGCGGCCGGACAGCACGATTGAAGCCCGGCTGGCCGCGGCGGGAATGTAGAATAGAAGCAGTGCTAGTCAGTATTCAGACCAAGCCCGAACGGCCGAAGTGGCTGCGGGCGCCGGCGCCGGTGGGAGAGAACTACCGGGACTTGAAGGCGCTGGTGCAGGAGTTGAAACTGCACACGGTTTGCGAATCGGCGGCGTGTCCGAACATTGGTGAGTGCTGGAATCACCGGACGGCGACGTTCATGATTCTGGGGAACATGTGTACACGGCGGTGCGGCTTCTGCGCGGTGCAGAAAGGAGCGCCGCTGGAAGTGGACATGGACGAGCCGCGGCGAGTGGCCGAGGCGGTGGCGCTGATGGGGCTGAAGCACGCGGTGATCACGAGCGTGAACCGGGATGACCGGAAGGACGGCGGCGCTGAACTGTTCGCGATGACGATTCGCGCGATCCATGAGCGGGTGCCGGAGTGCCATGTGGAAGTGCTGGTGCCGGACTTTCAGGGCAATTACGACGCGATGCAGACAGTGATGGACGCCGGGCCGGAGGTGTTGAACCACAACACGGAGACAGTGCCGAGGCTATACAGGACGGTGCGGCTGGGGGCGGACTACCCGCGTTCGCTGGAGATGCTGGCCTACGCGAAGATTCTGCGGCCGCAGACGCCGGTGAAGAGCGGGCTGATGCTGGGGCTTGGGGAGACGTTGGACGAAGTGTTGCGCGTGATGCAGGATTTGCGGGCGAGCCGGGTGGACATACTGACGGTGGGCCAGTATTTGCAGCCTTCGAAGAAGCACTTGCCGATTGTGCGCTACGTGCCGCTGGAAGAGTTCGCGATGTTGAAGAAAGCGGGTTACGAGATGGGATTCAGCCACGTCGAATCGGGCCCGTTAGTTCGTTCGAGCTACCACGCGGCCGACGCCGTGGAGGCCGCCGGCGCTTGAGCTCGCTCTGACGAACCGGACGGGAGCGGCGAACTCTGAGTTGGTGAGGCCGGCGATCAGCCCGGTCATCGGGGACGCGGGTAGAACAGGGGCCTAACCCGTTGTGGGGGTGGGGATGCCGCGCGCGGAACCGGTCGACGAAGGGTACGGCGAATTTCATGGGAGTGCTTTACCTGGAACAATCGGCGGGACGATTTCGTAGTGATAAGTGATCGCCATGTTGAAATTCCTACTGTGGTGCCTCCTGTTGTTCTTCTGCTGGCCGCTGGCGCTTTTGGCGTTGATCGCCTACCCGATTGTCTGGGTGATTCTGATTCCGTTCCGGGTGGTGGGAATCGCCGTAAGCGGTGTGCTGGAACTGGTGAGCGCGATCATCACGCTGCCGGTTCGGCTGATGCGGCGCGCCGCCTAATAGACTGGTGGAGTGACCTACATCCTACTGGCCGCGATGGCCGCGGGCGCGATTGCCGGTTGGCTGTACCCGGGCATCGCGGCGTTTGCCGAACCGGTGGCGCGGAGTTTTTTGCGGCTGATTCAATCCGTGATCGCGCCAGTGCTGGTGACGACGCTGGTGGCCTCGTTCGCGCGCGGGGGAAAGTTGAACGACCTGGGGCGAACGGGGCTAAAGGCGCTGGTGTGGTTCGAGGGGTGGACGAGCTTTGCGCTTTTGCTGGGCTGGGGCATGATGCTGTGGTTCCGGCCGGGAGAGGGAATTGGGCTGGCGGGAACGGCGCCGGCGGCGGCCGCGACGGATTTCGGGCGGGTGGTGGAGAACATGTTTCCGGCCAGCGTGTTCGAGGCGATGGCGCGGGGCGATGTGCTGCAGGTGGTGCTGTTTTCGATTGCGCTGGGGGTTTCGTGCGCGACGATCGGGGAAAAGGCCGAGCCGTTTGTGCGGGTGTGCGAGGCGATATCGGCAACGGCATTCCAGTACACGCGCTACGTGATGAACCTGGCGGCGATTGGGGTGTCGGCGGCAATTGCGGCGACGGTGGCGAAAAGCGGCGTGGACGTGCTGCTGGCGCTGGGAAGATTCGTGGCGCTGGCGTGGGCGACACAGGCGCTGTTTCTGCTGCTGGGCGTGGTGCTGCCGTTGGCACTATTCCGGGTGCCGTTGGGGGCGTTCTGGCACCACGCGCGGGAACCGTTTTTGATCGCGTTTGGGACAACGTCGAGCGCGGCGGCGCTGCCATCGGCGATGGGAAGGCTACAGGCGTTTGGCGTGCCGAAAGCGCTGCTGGGGCTGACGCTGCCGCTGGGGCTGAGTTTTAACTTGTGCGGGTCCACGCTTCACCTGGTGATGGCGACATTTTTCGTGGCGCAGGCGGCGGGAGTGCCGCTGACGCCGGCGCAACAACTGATGATCCTGCTGACGCTGAAACTGACAAGCAAAGGCGTGGCGGGCATTCCGCGGGCGAATTTTGTGATTTTGACCAGCCTGTTTCCGGCCTATGGGCTGCCGCTGGAGGGGCTGGCGGCGCTGCTGGGTGTTGACGCGGCGATTGACCCGGCGCGGACGGGGGTGAACGTGCTGGCCAACTGCGCCGGGCCGGTGGCGCTTGCGCGGTGGGAAGGGTGGGCGCCGCTGCGGTAATATCTGTGTCATGCCATTTCTTCGTCGAACTGCGTTGGCCGCCCTGGCGGCGAGTTTTCTGCCGGCACAGCCGGCACCGCCGGTGGTATCGCCGGAGGTGAGCGCGGACCGGCGGATCACGTTCCGGCTAATGGCGCCCAAGGCGGAGACGGTGCGCGTGAGCGGAGGTGACATTCCCGGGAACGGGCCGGGCACGGCGATGGTGAAGGGGGAGAACGGCGTGTGGACGGTGACGCTGGGACCTGTGCCGGCGGGCGCCTACCGGTATACGTTCCAGGTGGACGGGATGCCAATGCTGGACCCGCGGAACCCATCGAACAGCGAATCGAATAACAACGTGTGGAGCATGGTGGCGGTGCCGGGGGCGGATTTCCTGGATACGCGGCAGGTGCCGCACGGAGCGGTGGCGGCGGTGACGTACTATTCGACGGAGCTGAAGCGCTTCCGCCGGATGCATGTTTATACCCCACCGGGGTATGAGCTTGGCAAGGGGAAGTATCCGGTATTTTATCTGCTGCACGGCGCCTCCGATAGTGACGCTTCGTGGAGCAGTGTGGGCCGGGCGGGCTTCATTCTGGATAACCTGATTGCCGATAAGAAGGCCAAGCCGATGATTATGGTGATGCCGGCGGGCCACACGACGGCGGGCGGATTCCGGATTCCTGGCGCGGCGGATGAGTTTGCGAAGGACTTCATGACCGATGTGATGCCGTATATCGAGAAGAACTATCGCGTGGCCGGGGGGCGGGCGAACCGGGCGCTGGCGGGACTTTCGATGGGCGGGAACCAGACGCTATCGATTGGACTGCCGCACCAGGACCAGTTCGCGTATCTGGGCGTTTTCAGTTCCGGATTGATCGGCGAATTTGGGGCGACGCGGCCTGGCGCGCCGGCGCGGGCGCCGGGCCCGACGTTCGAAGAACGGCACGCGGCTGCATTAGACAACGCCGCCTGGAAGAAGGGGCTGAAGCTTGTTTGGTTTGCGACGGGGAAGGACGATTTTCTGTTGAAGACGACAGAGGGCACGGTGGCGATGTTGAAAAAACATGGGTTCAACGTGGTGTATAAAGAGACGGCGGGCGGGCACACGTGGCTGAATTGGCGAGACTACCTGAACGAGTTCGCGCCGCAGCTATTCCAATAAGCGCATGGCCCCGATTCCGGCGCATATCGCGAACATTACCAGGCCGGTGGAGCGGCTGATGACGTACTATCTGCTGACGGCGGTGGCGAGCTTGCCGGGGTTTCCGGTGGTGCTGCCGGTTTTGTATTTCCGGTATCACACGATGCGGTACCAGTTCAGCGACGAGGGCGTGCGGATGAGTTGGGGGATACTGTTTCGCCATGAGGTGGTGTTGAACTACGCACGGATTCAAGACATCCACCTGCGGTCGAACGCGATTGAGAGGATGCTGGGGCTGGCGCGGATTGAGATCCAAACGGCGAGCGGGTCGGCGAGTTCGACGATGACGCTGGAAGGATTGACGGATACGGAAGGGATGCGGGATTTTCTGTATTCGCGGATGCGGGGGGCGGCGGAGGGAAAGCACCCGGCCGGGGCAGGAACGCCGCTGGCGGAGGCGCTGCAGGAAGTGGCGCGGGAGTTGCGCGCGGTGCGTATGGCGGTGGAGAAACGATAGTGGCAGGGCTGCTGTTGCGACTGTTACGGGTTCCGCCGGAACCGGCGGCGCCGGACGGGACGGCGGATTCGATTCTGGTTTTCCGCGCCGGGCGGAACTACTACCGGTGGCGGATGGCGATGTGGGGCCTGGCGCAGTTCGGGGTGTTTGTCATGCTGGCGATGGCGCTGGGGGTGCTGATTGCCACTGAGGCGAAGATGCCGCCGGTTGGGCGAATGATCTGGCGCGTGGCGGGCATGTGCAGCGTCGTGATTTGGGCCGTGCAACTGGCGTTTACGTACCTGTTACAGCGGTTGAACTACGAACAGAGGTGGTATATCGTCACGGACCGGAGCTTGCGCATCCGGAGCGGGATATGGGATGTGCAGGAGTTGACGATGACGTTTGCCAACATCCAGGACCTGCGCATTGTGCGTGATCCGCTGCAATTGGCGCTGGGATTGTCGGATTTGGCGGTGAGTAGCGCCGGCGGTGGGAGCGTGGGTCACGCGGCACATGCGTCGTCGTCGTCGCATACGGCGAAGTTCGCGGGGGTGGACAATGCGGAGGCGTTGCGGGATCTGATTGCGGAGCGGCTGCGGCGGTACCGGGACGCGGGGTTGGGGGACGCCGAGCCGGGTCCGGCGATGGTGAGCGCAGAGGACGCCGCGGCGGAAGTGCTGGCGGAGGCGCGGGCGTTGCGGGGGGCGGTGGAAAGAGGATAAGCGTCGTTTTGGCGAGTGTTGTTTGTTATCAATGAGTTGCGTGGAGTTTGTGTTGGTTCGCTCGTAGTTCGATTGGAGGGGGCGGGAGGGGCGGTGCGCGGAGGGGGATTGCGCTTTGCGGGGTGTGTCTTTGTATTTTCAGTAGGTTACGGGGAATTGGCGTCGGTTCGGTCGTAGTTCGATTGATGGGGCGGGTGCGCGGGCTGGGATTGTGTTCTGCGGGTTGTTGTTGTGTGTTTTCAATGGGTTGCGAGAGGGTGGTGTTGGTTCGGTCGTAGTTCGATTGGGGCGGCGGGTGGGACGGGGGCAGGGCGGGATTGTGCTTTGCGGGGGTGTGGCTTTTTGTTTTCAGTCTGTTACGGGGGATTGGCGTTGGTTCACTCGTAGTTCGATTGATGGGGCGGGCGCGCCGGTTGGGATTGGGGTCTGCTAGGTGTTGTGCTGTGTCTTCAATAGGTTATGCGGAATTGGCGTTGTTTCGGCCGTAGTTCGATTGATGGGGCTGGTGCGCGGGCCGGGATTGTGGTCTGCGAGTGGTTTCTGTGTGTTTTCAATGGGTTGCGCGGGACCGGCGTTGGTTCGCTCGTAGTTCGATTGGGGCGGCGGTATGGGCGGGCGCGGTGGGGGATTGCGCTTTGCGGGGTGTGTCTTTGTGTTTTCAGTATGTTACGGGGGATTGGCGTTGGTTCGCTCGTAGTTCCTCTGGGGTTCAATTGGGCGGCGCGGTGAGGGCCTCCAAAATAAGCGCGGCCCACTGCGGGCCTTTGTAGGAATCCGGCGTGTCCTCGTACCACTCGTCAATGGAATGGGCGCCCTGAGCGCCGCCGCCGCCGCCGATGGTGATGGCAGGGATGCCGAGGCTGATGGGAATGTTGGAATCGGTGGAGCCAGCACGCGTGGCAAAGAGCGTGATGCGGGCGCGTTTGGCGGCGGCGATTGCCTTTTCCACGATGGGTAGCGAGTCGGGCTGGGCGCCGGCCGGGCGGAGGCCCATGACCTTTATCTCCAAATCGAGCGGGGCCTTTGAGTTTGGCCAGCGTTGCTTTTCGGCGTCGACGCCGTGCTGGAAGGCGGCCCGCATCCGTTCATCGAGCGTGGCTAGTTCGGCAGCCGATTCACTGCGCATGTCCACTTCCATGGAGACCGAAATGGGGACCGAATTGACGCTGGTGCCGCCTTCGACGCGGCCGATGTTGAATGTCGTTTTTGGCGAGGCGGGCACCTGAATATCGGCAATGCGGGCGATGGCGCGGCCCATGGCGTGCGCAGGGTTGGGCATGCCGAAGGCGCCGTAGCTATGGCCTCCGCGGCCCTTGTAAGTAACCAGGTAGCGATTGCTGCCGACGCCGCGCGAGGTTAGCGATGTTCCGGTGCCATCGACCGAGATGAAGGCATCGACCTGGCCCTTCAACTCCTTCGTGAAAAGATGGCGGACGCCGCGGAGATCACCTTGGCCCTCCTCGCCGACGGTGGCGACGAAGAGGATGGTGCCGTTGAAGGTGGCGTTGTGTTTTTGGAATGCCTTGGCGACAGAGAGGACAGTGGCCAAGCCGCGGCAATCGTCGCCCATGCCCAACCCTTTGAGCCGGGCGCCATCGCGCTTGACGGAGACGTCCATGCCTTCTGGAAACACCGTGTCGAGATGGGCGCTGAAGACGATTAGCGGCTTGGGCGCTTTGGAACCGGGCCAGCGGCTGATGACGTTCCCTTCGGTATCGGTGCGGATATCGACCAGACCGTGGGCGGCGAGGCGGCGCGCGTACTCCTTTCCGCGCGCGGCTTCTTTGAAGGGCGGGGCGGGGATCTGGCAGATGGATATTTGCTGATCGAGCGTCCAGGCCTGATCGGCCTTGATGGTTTCGAGAATCGCGTCGATGTTTTGGGCCTGAAGGGACAGGGCCGAAAGGGCGAGCAGCAAGCGGAACATTCTTATCATTGTGCCAAGGATATGGCCACCGGGCGCGGCGATTTGATATATAAGCCGGTATGAACCGACGAACCTTGTTGTCCCTCCCCATGCTCGCCTCCCCGTTAGCGGCGCAGAACACGAAGCCGAAGCGGATTAATAAGGCGATTGAGTTGCTTGCCCAAGGGCAGCCGATTTATTACACAGGAGCGCGCGGCGGCGCGGGGTACGACGAAGGCAAGAAGATGGCGCAGACGTGGGCGGACTACATCAACTACGAGATGGAGCACGGACAACTGGACTTCAGCGCGCTGCGAAACTTCATGCGCGGTTTGATTGACGGCGGGCCGACCAAGAGCGGGCACCGGACGCCGGCGGTGATTGCGACGCTGCCGGTGCTTGGGGTGAGCAAGGCGCATATGGAGGCGAATTTCTGGGTGGTGCAGCAGGCGCTGTTGACCGGGATTCACGGTATTCTGCTGTGCCATGCGCGCGACCCGGAGGCGATTCGGACGTTCGTGGCGGCGTGCCGGTATGTGGACTCCAAGCCGGTGGCGGGGCTGCCGGAGGGGATGCTAGGCAATGGGAGCCAGGGATCGCCCGCAGAGATTTGGGGGCTGACGGCGGCGGAGTATAAGAAGCGCGCCGACCCGTGGCCGCTGAATCCGGATGGCGAATTCTTGTTGGGCCTGAAGGTGGAAGACAAGTACGCGCTGGCGAACGCGGAAAAGGTGACTTCGGTGCCGGGGATCGGGTTCGCGGAATGGGGCCCGGGGGATATGGGATTGTCACTGCGGCTGCCGGACGGACATGGCGCGAACGACCAGTTGCATCCCGACATGGCTGGGGCGCGGTCGCGCGTGTTGAAGGCGTGCAAGGCGAGCAAGATTGCATTTCTGAATACGGTGCGGCCGAACGATGTGGAAGCGATGATCAAGGAAGGTGTAATGATTGGATCTGGCGGCCAGGAAGCAGCAGAAAAGGGCCGCCGGTTTACGAAGAGGACGATGCCTTGGTAACTCGCTATTTGCCGGTGTTGATGTGCGCTGGAATGTTGAGCGCGCAGGCCGATTGGAAATCGTGGTCTGGGGGGAACGACGGGAACCGGTATTCGCCGTTGACCCAGATCACGAAGGCGAACGTGAAGCAGTTGAAAGTAGCGTGGGAGTATCATTCGGGCGACGCCGATGCCCGCGGGCGAACGATGATTCAGTGCACGCCGACAGTGATTGGCGGCGTGCTGTACGGAACGACGCCCACGCTGATGGCGATTGCATTGGACGCGGCGACGGGCAAAGAGCTGTGGCGATTTGACCCGGAGGGAGTGCGGACCCGCGGGGTGAACCGGGGCGTGATGTATTGGGAGGACGGGGCGGACAAACGGATTTTGTATTCGGCGGGCGTGTTCCTGTTTGCGCTGGATGCAAAGACGGGGAAGCCTATTCCGGGGTTTGGCGCGGGCGGGCGCGTGGACATGTCGAAAGAGCTGGACCGGGACCCGCCGGGCGCCTTCAATGGCGCGACGTCGCCTGGGGTGGTCTATAGAGACCTGGTGATCATGGGATCGAGCGTGGGCGAAGGGCCGCGGATGGCGGCGCCGGGGCACATTCGGGCCTACGATGTACGAACCGGGAAGCGACGGTGGATCTTCCATACCATTCCGCATCCGGGCGAGGCGGGGTATGAGACGTGGCCGAAAGATGCATGGAAAACGATAGGCGGGGCGAACAACTGGGGCGGGATGAGCCTGGACGAGAAACGCGGCGTGGTGTACGCAAGCCTGGGTTCACCGGCGTTTGATTTCTACGGCGGGGACCGCGTGGGAGACAACCTGTACGGCAACGCCATCGTGGCTTTGGACGCGGCGACGGGCAAACGCATATGGCATTACCAGACGCTGCGGCACGACATTTGGGATTTGGACCTGCCGGTGAACCCGAACCTGATTACGTGGAACGGGAAAGATGCGGTGGCGCAGATTACGAAGCAGGGGTTCGTTTTTGTGCTGGACCGGGAGACGGGCAAGCCGCTGCTGCCGGTGGCGGAGCGTGCGGTGCCCACGTCCACAATGCCGGGAGAGGTGACGGCGAAAACCCAGCCGGTGCCGGTGAAGCCGCCGCCGTTTTCGCCGCAGATATTTGAACCGACCGATCTATCGACTGAAGCGACGGCGCAGGTGAAGCGGCAGTTGGCCGATTGGAAGAACGATGGATTATTCACGCCGCCAAGCCGGCAAGGGACGGTGATGCTGCCCGGTACGTTGGGCGGCGGGCTGTGGGGCGGGGCGGCGGCAGACCCGGCGGGAATGCTGTATGTGAATTCGCAAAACGTGGCTTCGGTCCACCAACTGATTGACGCGCCGGCGGGTTCGCCGTATCCGTTTGCGTTGAAAGGCTACACGAAGATTCGCGATGAAAAAGGCAACTCCGGGGCGAAGCCGCCGTGGGGATTGATGACGGCGATCAACCTGAACAAAGGCGATTTTGTGTGGCAGAAGGTTTTTGGGAAGAGCGACGTGACCGAACGCGAAGTGGGTACGGAGAACATGGGCGGACCGGCGGCGACGGCAAGCGGGCTGGTGTTTATAGGCGCGACGCGGGACGAGATGTTCCGGGCCTATGACGCCAAGACCGGACAGGTGCTTTTCGCAACGAAGCTGCCAGCGGGCGGGTATGCGACGCCAGCCGTGTATTCGGTGAATGGGAAGCAGTATGTGGTGATCGCCTGCGGGGGCGGGGGGCGGATGACGACGAAATCAGGAGATGCCTACGTTGCGTTTGCTCTTCCTTAGTGTGTGGTTTGTGGTGATGGCGGCGGAACAGCCGATTCCGTATAGCCACAAGAAGCATGTGGCGATGGGGCTGGAATGCAAGGGCTGCCATACGATGCCGGGCAAGGGGGAGGCGGCGACGTTCCCGGCTGAATCGACCTGTATGCAGTGCCATGAGGCGGTGAAGAAAGAGTCGGCGGCGATTCAGAAGCTGACTGCGTACGCGAAGAAAAAAGAGCCGGTGCCGTGGGTGCGGGTTTACAAGCTACCGGAATACGTGTGGTTTTCGCACAAGGCGCATACGGCGAAGACGGAGTGCGCGCGGTGCCACGGGGATGTGGGTGCGCGCGAGGTGTTGGTGAAGGAGAAGCCGATTGATATGAACTCGTGCATGAACTGCCACGATGAACATAAGGCTTCCAACGAATGCAATTTTTGCCATAACCCGGCGTAGAAGGAGTTTTCATGCGGTATCTGGTGGTGCTGGCGATAGCGGCGGGCGCGTTTGCGCAGACGTTCGATGGCAGCGGCGACATAGGCGAGACACCGCGGATGGGGCGGATTGAAATGGGTCCGCCGATGCGGGTGACCGGGGGCGGGGCGAACGTGTGGGGGAACGCGGACGCGCTGTTTTTCGCGTGGAAACGGGTGACGGGCGATGTGACGATTTCGGCCGATGTCGAGTTTGAAGGCAAGGGCGTGAACGCGCACCGGAAGGCGATGCTGATGCTGCGGCAGGAGTTAATGCCAGGGTCGGTTTATGCGGATGTGGCGCTGCATGGGGACGGGCTGACAGCGTTGCAATACCGGGAGACGGCGGGGGGAACGACGAAGGAGATGCGGAGCGCGGTGACGGGGCCGGCGCGGATTCAGATTGAACGGAGAGGAAACCAGATCCGGATTGGAGCGGCCAAGCGAGGGGAACCGATCGTTTGGACCGGGCCGGTGACGCTGGCTTTCAACGGGCCTGTTTATGCGGGGCTGGGCGTGTGTTCGCACGATGCGCAGGTTCTGGAGACGGCGGTGTTTTCCAACGTCCGGATGGAGCAGGCGCCGCAGTACCGCAGCAAGGTAACGATCTATGACTTTGCGACGAAGTCCACGCGGACGGTGCATGAAATGGACGGGGTGATGGAGGCGCCGAACTGGTCGCGGGACGGGAAGCACCTGCTGGTGAATACCGGAGGCAATCTGTACCGGCTGCCGGTGGAAGGCGGAGACCTGGACAAGATTGACCTGGGGCCGGGCGGGTACCGATGCAACAACGATCATGACTACTCGCGGGACGGGAAGCGGCTGGGATTTTCGGCGTCGAGCGAAGGGTCGCGGCAGTCGCAAGTGTTTGTGGCCGATGCCGATGGGAAGAACGTGAAGCTGTTGACGCCTGCGGCGCCGAGCTATTTTCACGGCTGGGCGCCGGACGGGAAGTGGCTGGCGTTTGTGGGCCAGCGGAATGGGAAGTATGAACTGTTCCGTGTGGGCGTGGACGGCGGCGCGGAGGAGCGATTGACATCGAAGGGCGCCTACGACGATGGGCCGGAGTATTCGCCGGATGGGAGATGGATCTATTTCAACTCCAACCGGACCGGCGGGTGGGACCTGTGGCGCATACCGGCGAGCGGCGGCGGGCCGGGCGATTCGCTGGCCGAACGAATTACCTCCGATGAAGGCGAGGACTGGTTTCCGCATATATCTCCGAATGGGAAACGGATGGTGTTTTTGTCGTTCCCGAAGGGCACGGAGGGACACAACGGAAAGATGGCCGGGATGACGCTGCGCCTGTTGCCGGTGCCGGGGAAGAAGATCAAGGCGGCGAAGCCGGAAACGCTCTTGACGTTTTTCGGCGGGCAGGGGACGATCAATGTGAACTCGTGGTCGCCCGATTCGAGGCAGTTCGCGTTTGTGATTTATGAGCTGGTAGAGAGGCGGTAGGGATGCGTTGGCTGACGATTCTGGCGATGAGCGTGGGCGTTTGGGGACAGACGTTTGAGGCGTCGCAGGGGTTTTTGCGGCAGTATTGCGAGAAGTGTCACCAGGACGCGGCGCCGGCGGGCGGGTTCCGTTTAAGCCGCATTGGGACGGAAGCGAGCCTGGGCACGGAGGCGGCCAAATGGATGTCGCTGACCAACCGGGTGAAGAACGGGGAGATGCCGCCGAAGGGCGCGCCGGCGCCGCCGATTGAGGAGCGGGAGCGGTTTGAAGAGTGGGTACACGGCGCCGTGAAGGCGCAGGCGTGCGCGGGCGGGATTGTGCCGGGGCGGGCACTGATACGGCGTTTGAACCGGGACGAGTACGCGGCGACGGTTCGCGACCTGCTGGACATGCACATGGACATTGCGCGGACGTTGCCGGCGGATGGCGCGGGCGGGGAGGGCTTTGACAACGCGGCGGAAACGCTGTTTCTTTCGCCGTTGCATTCAGAGAAGTATCTGGACACGGCGAAGTTCGCGATGGACTTCGCGGCGAAGGAGTACAAGAGCCGGGCGCGCATTTTTGTGGCGCGGCCGGGGCCGGGGGTGAGTGAAGAACAAGCGGCGCGGAAGATACTGGACACGTTCTTGCCGCGGGCGTTCCGGCGGCCGGTGACGGCGGCGGAGGTGACGCCGTACCTGGAGCTATACCGGGCGGCGAAGAGGCAAGGGGAGACGTTCGACGCGGCGGTGCTGTTCGCTTTGCGCGGGGCGCTGGTATCGCCGCTGTTTTTGTTCCGTGTGGAGCCGCAGGCCGAAGGGCCGCTGGAGGACTACGCACTGGCGAGCCGGCTGTCGTACTTTCTGTGGGGATCGATGCCGGACGAACTGCTGTTCGACCTGGCGGCACGGCGGAAGCTGCGGGATCCGGAAGTATTGAAACAGATGGTGCGGATTATGCTGCGCAACGACCGGTCCATGGGGTTCGCGCAAAGCTTCACCGAACAGTGGCTGCACACGCGCGAGTTGGGCGGGGACAAGGCGCCGGACGCGAAGCTGTTTCCGGATCTGGCAAAGGATGAGGATCTGCGAAGTGATATCCGGTACCAGCCGATTATGTTTTTTCGCGAGGTGTTTTTGCAGAATCTGCCGCTGGACACGTTTCTGGATTCCACGCACACGATTGGGACACGAAAACTGGAGCGGCACTTTGGGCTAAAGATGGCGTTGAACGCGAACCAGACTTCGCAGCCGCACTGGGTGGCGTTGCCGGAGAAGAGCAATCGCGGGGGGCTGCTAGGGATGCCGGCGGTGTTGACGGTGTCGTCGTATCCGTACCGGACGAGCCCGGTGCTACGGGGGGCTTGGGTGATGGAGGCGCTGCTGGGAACGCCGCCGCCGCCGCCGCCGGCGAACGTGCCTCCGCTGGAAGAAGGGACGGGCGCCGCGGCGGCGAAGACGGTGCGGGAGCGGCTGGACATGCACCGGACGAACGCGGTTTGCGCGAGTTGCCACACGCGGATTGACCCGTATGGATTTGCGCTGGAGAACTACGACGTGACGGGGCAGTGGCGCGACAAGGAGGCGGGGAAGGCGCTGGATGTTTCGGCGGAACTGATCGATGGGACAAAGTTCGCCGGGCCGGTGGGGATACGGAATGTGCTGCTGGGGAAGAAGGACCTGTTTGTGCGGCACTTGACGAACAAGATGCTGGGGTATGCGTTGGGGCGGGGGCTGACGCTGCGGGATTCCTGCACGGTAGATGCAATCGTTGCGAAAGTGAAGCAGAATAACTACAGTGCGATGACTCTGCTCGAAGAGGTTGTGCTGAGCGTACCGTTTCGATACCAGGCCGGGGCGCCGGCGGCGAAGGAGCCAGTGAAGCGATGATTTCCAGACGAGCGATATTGCGGGGCGCGGGAGTTGGACTGGGCTTGCCGTGGCTGGAGGCCATGGCGGCGACGCCAGCGGGAAAGCCGCCGGTGCGGCTGGCGGCGTTATATGTACCCAATGGCGTGAACGTGGCCGAATGGGTGCCGAAGGGGCAGGGGCGGGAGTGGGAGTTGTCGCCGGCGCTGGAGCCGCTGCGGGCGCTGAAGAGCCGCGTGAATGTGCTGAGCAACTTATGGAACGCGAATTCCAAGGGCGGCGACGGGCACTATGTGAAGGAAGCGGCGATATTGACGTGCGCGACGATCAAAAAGACGCCGGGCGCTGATATTGGGAATGGCATATCGGTGGACCAGATGGCGGCGAAGAAAGTGGGCGGGGAAACGCCGCTGCCGTCGCTGGAACTGGGTGTGACGCCGGTGGCGATTGGGGTGGACGCGGTGGTGGGCTACACGCGCGTGTACGGGTCGCACATTGCATGGAGCGACGCGACGACGCCGCTGGCGCGGGAGATTAATCCACGGTCGGTGTATGAACGGCTGTTCCGCGCGGCGAGCGGCCAATCGAACAACGCGGCGAAGATGGACACGCTGCTGCTGGACCGAGTGCTGGGCGACGCCAACCGGCTGCGGGGGCAGGTGGGCGCGGCGGATAAGATCCGGATTGACGAGTACATGTCGCTGATGCGGTCGTTGGAACAGCGGGTGCAGCGCGCTTCGGCCGGAACGCAGCGGACGTGGAAGGCGCGGGCGGCGATGGACGCCAAGGCGATGCCGCCGGAAAAGCCTGCCGACCATGCCGAGCACGTGAAATTGATGATGGACATGATTGCGACGGCGTTTCAAACCGATACGACGCGGGTGGCGACGTTCATGTTCGGCAATGCGGTGAGCAACGTGAGCTTCCGGTTTTTGGAGGGCGTGAGCGCCGGGCACCACGACGTGTCGCACCACTCGAAAGAGGCCGATAAGCTGCGGCAGTATGGGATTATCACGCGCTGGCATGTGGCGCAGTACGCGTATTTATTGCAGCGTTTGAGTGAGATGAAAGAGGGCGAAGGGACAGTGCTGGACAACTCCATGGTGCTGTTTGCTTCGGCGCTGAGCGATGGCAATAGCCACAATCCGCACAAGCTGCCGATCGTGCTGGGCGGATTGGGCGGCGGGCGGATTGCGGGCGGGCAGCATTTGGTTTATAGCGAAGACACGCCGCTGGCTAACCTGTACGTTTCCATGCTGGACGCCTTCGGCGCACCGGTGGAGCGGTTCGGCGATAGTACGGGGCCGCTGGCGGGAGTGCTGGCGTGAAGGCGTTGCTGCTGGCGCTGGCGGCGTGCGCGGCGATGGCGGCGGCGGAGCTGTCGGGAATCTGGGTGGGCCAGATTCCGGGGCGCAATGGACAGTTCACCGACGTGGCGTTCGAATTCACGCAGACGGGAACGAAGCTGAGCGGGAAGCTCTACGGCGATTACAAGAGCAGCCCGATTGTGGAAGGGATCGTTAGCGGGGAACTGGTGACGTTCGTGGTGCTGGCGAGCGAGCAGGCGGGAAACCAGATAAACGATTCGCGGCTGCGGTTTACGGGGCGGGTGCAGAGCGGGGAAGTGGAGTTGACACGGGAGCGAGAGAGCGTGACCAACGCCGGGAACAAGGGCGGGGCGCAGACGCGGAACGGGCTGGGGCAATCGGCGACATTTAGGCTGAAGCGTTTGGCGTAACCGGCGCGCCGTTCGATAATGGCTGATATGCGCATAGCGATAATCGGCTTGGGATTCATGGGCAGCACGCACCTGAAGGGGCTGCAGACGGTGAAGGGGGCGACGCTGACGGCAGTGGCTGAAAGCGACCCGGTGAAGCGCTCCGGGGACATGAGCAGCATACAAGGCAACCTGGGCGGCCCTGGGGAGAAGTTCGATTTTTCAAATGTGGCGCAATATGCCGATGCCGAAGGCGCATTCGCGGACGCGAATGTGGACGCGGTGGATATTTGCCTGCCGACGAATCTGCACAAGCCGCTGGCGCTGGCGGCGCTGGCCGCGGGCAAGCACGTGCTGGTGGAAAAGCCGATGGGGCTGAACCGCGATGAGTGCGAGGAGATGATAGCGGCGGCGGAAAAGGCGGGCAAGATTTTGATGTCGGCGCAGGTGCTGCGGTTTTTCCCGGCGTACACCGCGCTGAAGCGGACGCTGGATTCCGGGACACTGGGGCCGGTGCGCGCGGCGCTGTTCCGGCGGAGGTGCGCGGCGCCGGCGTGGAGCCAGTGGCTGAAGCAATCGGACAAGAGCGGCGGCGGGGTGTTCGACCTTTTAATTCACGACGTGGATATCGCCAACTACCTGTTCGGCATGCCGCGCGCGGTGTCTGCGACGGGGTACGAGGATTTGGGCGCGGGGATCGACATGCTGACGGCGCAACTGCACTACGACCACATTCCGTCCGTGACGATTAGCGGCGGCTGGCATCATCCGAAGGCGTATCCGTTTTCGATGGAGTACACGGTATCGGCCGACGGCGGGACGGTTGATTTTTCGACCGACAACCGGCCGCCGACGCTTTACAACGGGGCGGGCGAGGCGCAGGCGCTGGCGCTGGACGAGGCCGACGGTTACGCGGCGGAGATTCAGTATTTCACCGATTGCGTGAACGCGGGCAAGCAGCCGGAAATGTGCATGCCGCGGGACTCGGCGCGAAGCGTGCATATTGCGCTGTGCATGAACGAATCCCGGGCAAAGGGCGGGGCGTTGGTGAACTGTTAGTCGCGCTTGTTGGGGCGGCTTTTCATTTGTTTGTGGATCTTCTTCCACTTTTCTTTTTCGGCGCGAGTGGCGGTGGCGTCCTCGCGCCGGTGCTGATAGGCGGCTTCGCGAAGCAACTGGCGGTAGTGGGCGAGTTGCTGGGTGTTGATGTTGGGCAGGACGGCGCAGCCGGGTTCGTTCGAGTGGGAGCAATCGGCAAAGCGGCAATGGGCGGCGAGGGCGGCGATTTGGGCGAACGCATGGTTCACCGCTGCTTCATCGGCGGAGATGCCGACGGAACGGATGCCAGGCATATCGAGAAGCAGCCAGCCGGCGGGGAGCCGGTGGAGTGTGCGTGCGGTGGTGGTGTGGCGGCCCTTGGAGTCCGATTCGCGGACGGTGCTTGTGGCCTGGATTTCGGCACCGAGCAGGCTGTTGACGATGGTGGATTTGCCGACGCCGCTTGAGCCGAGCAGGGCGGCGGTTTCCAACGGGGCGACGAAGGGAGCCAGCGCCTGGGCGACGTCATCGGAATGGGCGCTGAGGAGGACGGACGGGGCGAGCCGCCGCGCGTGGGCGAGCGCGGCGTGCGGGTCCGGCGAGAGGTCGCGTTTGTTGAGGATGATGACGGGGCGCGCGCCGGCGTCGCGGGAGAGAACGATATAGCGCTCCAGGCGGCGGGGACTCCAATCGTGATCGAGGCTGGTGACCAGGAAGGCCACGTCGATATTGGCGGCCAGGGGCTGGGCGGCGCCATCGACGGCGCGCGTGAATAGGGACCGGCGATTTAGGACAGCGAAAATGAGGGCGGGATCGGTTGGGGTGACGGCCACGAAATCGCCGGTGACGGGAAGGTCAATGGCGGAGGAGGAGGCGAACTCCAGGCGGCCGGAGAGTTCGCCATTGACAGGGCCGATTTCGGTTTCGAGTTCGAAACCGCCGCGATGCATTTGGGTGACGCGCGCGGGCGCGAGGCCGGCGCGAAGATGCGATTCGAATTGCTCTGCCCACGCAGAGTTCCATCCCCAGGAGAGGAGCGACATGCAGTGCCTAAACTTTCCTTCCGCGAACACACTCCAAGGCCGGCATGCCCGTGGCGGAAACCCAGGGCGCGGCCCGTTGGCAATGGCCGTCAACTAGCGGATGGAAACAATTTGCTGCAAACCGCTAGGATACCATTTCGCCCCGGCGGGCGCCGGTTTCACCACAAAAGCGAGCGAGGCGCGCGGGGGCCGGTGGTTTGATGAGGGCATGAAGCGCGTATTGATCGTGTCGATATTCACCGTGGCGGCGCTGGGGCAGCAGCCTGGGCTGGGGCTGCCGCCGAGCGGCAACAATCAACGAAGCACGGTGACGCAGCAGATTGGGCCGGTGCAGGTTTCGATTGAGTATTCGAGCCCGGCGGTTCACGGGCCGGCCGGGCCGGGTAATCCGGCGATCGTGGACCGGCGCGGAAAGATATGGGGCGGGCTGGTGCCGTATGGGCTCAGCAACCAGGGATTCGGCAACGGGAAGCTGACGCCATGGCGGGCCGGGGCGAACGAGAACACCGTTTTCGCGGTAGACCACGATGTGTTGATCAATGGCCAGCCATTGGCCGCGGGACGGTACGGGCTGTTCATGATTCCGGGGAAGACGGAGTTCACGGTGATATTTTCGAAGAAGTCCGGCGAGTGGGGCAGCTTTTTTTATGAAGAGACGGCGGACGCGCTGCGGGTGACGGCGAAGCCACGGAAGAACGAATACCGCGAGTGGCTAACGTATGAATTTGTTTCGCGGAAGCCGACGGAGGCGACGGTGGAGTTGCAATGGGAGGAGTTGGCGGTGGGCTGGACGATAGCGCCGGTGAAGATCCATGAGGTGTATGTGTCCCAGATCCGGGAGAAGCTGCATAACTATCCGGGTTTCGGCTGGCAGGCGTGGGTGTCGGCGTCGCAGTGGTGTGTGCAGGAGAATGTGAACCTGGAGGAAGCGCTGGTGTGGGCCGATTACGCGGTTCGGGGGGCGTTTATCGGGCAGGAGAACTTTCAGACGTTGAGCAACAAGGCGATGGTGCTGGCGAGCCTGGGGCGGCACGGCGAAGCGGGCGAGGTGTTGCGGGCGGCGATCGCGCATGGGACGGCAACGCCGGTGGGGGTGCATCAATTTGGCCGGCAACTGTTGAGCGCGAAGAAGACGAAAGAGGCAATGGCGGTGTTTGAAGCCAACGCCCAGCGGTTCGGAGAACAGTGGCCAACGCACGTTGGGCTGGCGCGCGGCTATGCGGCGCTGGGAGAGAAGGCGAAGGCGCTGGAACACGCGAAGAAGGCGCGGGCGCAGGCGCCGGATGAGGTGAACCGGGCGGGGATGGATGCGCTGATGCAGAGCCTTGGCCAATAGCTCCGCTGGCGGTGCGTGTTTGCGATAATCTCATTATGCTTACCCGGACCGCCAGCGCCGACGGGCCTGGCCTTGGCCGCGCCGCTTCCAGGCAATTGGATCGCGCGACTTTGACGCACGCCCTGCATGTGATGCAGATGTCGCGGCGGATCGACGACCGGGAAGTGCTGCTAAAACGGCAGAATCGGATCTATTTTCAGGTGTCCGGCGCGGGGCACGAGGCGATTCAAACGGCGGCGGGGCTGTATTTGCGGCCGGGTTTTGACTGGTTTTATCCGTACTACCGGGACCGGGCGCTGGCGCTGGCTTGCGGGATTACGCCGAAGATGATGATGCTGCAGGCGGTGGGAGCGGCGGAGGACACGCAATCCGGGGGGCGGCAGATGCCGTCGCACTGGTCTTCGCCGGAGTTGCATGTAGTGACGGGATCGTCGCCAACCGGGTCACAATACGTGCAGGCGGTTGGGTGCGCGCACGCCGGGCGGCTGCTGTACCCGGAATCCGACGAGGTAACGCTGGTGACCTCCGGCGACGGCGCGACGAGCGAGGGCGAGTTCTGGGAGGCGATCAACGCCGCGTGTCTGGAGAAGCTGCCGATTATTTTTCTTATTGAAGATAACGGTTTTGCGATTTCGGTGCCGGTGGAATATCAAACGCCAGGGGGCAGTATTTCGAAGCTCCTGAGCGGATTCCCGAGTTTGCTGCGGCTGGAAGTGAATGGGTCGGACTTTGTGGCTTCGTGGAAAGCGATGGAGGAGGCGGCGGCGCACTGCCGCGCGGGAATTGGCCCGGCGCTGATTCATGCGCACTGCACGCGGCCGTACTCGCACTCGCTGAGCGACGACGAGCGGAACTACAAGACCGAAGCGGAGCGGGCCGAAGAGGCGCTGCGCGATCCGCTGACGCTGTACCCGGCGTGGCTGCGGGAAAACGGCATTATGGACGAGGCCGAGATTGCGGCGATGTATGCCCGGATTGAGGATGAACTCGATGAAGTGATCGAGTACGCGCTGCACGCGCCGCCGCCGGACCTTGGCACGGCGATGCGGTTTCTGTATTCGCCAGCGGTGGACCCGGCGTCCCACCGCTTTGAAAGCGAACCGCACTTTACGGGTGAGCCTCGGACGATGGTGGATTCGATCAACGCGACGCTGGCCGAGGAGATGGCGCGCGATCCGCGGGTGGTTGTGTTTGGAGAAGACGTGGCCGATTGTTCGCGGGAGGCGAGCCTGCCGGAGGTGAAGGGGAAGGGCGGGGTTTTCAAAGCCACGCTGGGGCTGCAGCGGCAGTTTGGCAGCAAGCGGTGTTTCAATACTCCCATCGCCGAGGCCTGTATTGCCGGGCGCGCGATTGGCATGTCGACGCGTGGAATGAAACCGGTGGCCGAGATTCAGTTTTTCGACTACATCTGGCCGGCGATGATGCAGATCCGCGACGAGATGGCCAACATACGCTGGCGTTCCAACAACGGATTTTCGTGCCCGGCGGTGATCCGGGTGCCGATTGGCGGGTACTTGACTGGCGGGAGTGTCTATCACAGCCAGTGCGGTGAAGTGGAATTTACCCACATTCCGGGGCTGCGCGTAGTGTTTCCGTCGAATGCGTTGGACGCGATTGGATTGTTGCGCACCGCGATTCGCTGCGACGATCCGGTGTTGTTTCTGGAGCACAAGAAACTCTATCGCGAACCCTACAACCGGACGCCGAATCCGGGTCCGGATTTCACCATTCCGTTCGGGAAGGCGCGGGTGGCGAAGGGCGGCGAGAGCCTGACGGTGTTGACCTATGGAGCGCTGGTGCAGAAATCGCTGCTGGCGGCGCAGCAGATTGAGGCGCGATTGCCGGGAAGAACGGTGGAGGTGATCGACCTGCGGAGCTTGTCGCCGTATGACTGGGAGGCGATTGCCGCGTCGGTGCGCAAAACGAGCCGCGTACTGGTGGCCTATGAAGACACGCTGAGTTGGGGGTACGGAGCGGAGTTGGCCGCGCGAATTGCCGACGAACTGTTTGAGTATCTGGACGCGCCGGTGAAACGGGTGGCGGCCAAGGATACGTGGGTGGCCTACAGCCCGGTTCTGGAGGACTTCATCCTGCCGCAAGTGGACGATTTGATTGGCGGGGGGTTGAATCTGCTGGCGTATTAGGAGGGTGCTGGTGTGATAGACTCCCTCTCCAATGCGAGTCGTATTGCTACTGCTGTGTGCCGCTGCGCACGGCGAAGACTGGACGCGGTTCCGCGGCGGTGATGGCTCCGGCGTGGGGCAGGGAACGGGCTACCCGGCTGAGCTTAGGAAGGAGACGACGCAGGTTTGGCGAACGCCGGTGCGTCCTGGAAAGTCGTCACCGGTTCTGTCGAAGCGCCACGTCTATCTGACCAGCTACGACGACAGGAAGCTGTACACACAGTGTTTTGACCGGCTGAGCGGGAAACTGCTTTGGGAGCGAAGTGTGGACCGTGCTTCGCACCTGCTGGCCAATCGCTTGAATCATCCGGCGGCGATTACACCGGTGACGGATGGGGAGAACGTCTATTCGTTCTTCAAGGACTTTGGGTTTGTGGCCTACGACGCGGCGGGCAAGTTACTTTGGAAGGCGCCGATGGGCCCGTTTGTGACGACGATGGGGCTGGGCGCTTCGCCGTTGCTGACTGGGCGCGATGTGGTGTTACTGGCTGACCAGGTGGAAGGATCGTTCGTGGCGGCGGTAGACCGGAAGAACGGGGAGCTGCGCTGGAAGACCGACCGGGAAGAAGGCGAGAGTTGGGGCACACCGCTGCTCTATCAACCCGCGGGGCGAACGCCCTACCTGATAACGGCGAGCCGCGGACAGTTTGGAGCCTACAGCCTAGCTGACGGCAAGCGCGTTTCGTCGCTGCGCGGGTTGCCAACGACGGTGGTGGGCAGTCCGGTGATTGTAGACGGTGTGCTGTACGTGCAGGGATACGGCTCCGATGCGCCCGCGCCATTTTCGCAACGGCTGGAAAAGCTGGACAAGAACCGGGATGGATTGTTATCGAAAGACGAGTACCTGGACGAGCCGTTTCTGAGCGGCATCGCGAAGTATATTGGCAACCGCGATCTGGTGATTTCCGAAGACGAATGGAATGCGAAACAACGTGAGATCATTGGCCCGAACTGCCTGGTGGCTTACGCGCTCGATTACGATCAGAGTGGTAAGTTAGCGCCTCGGGAGTTATGGCGTTATGAGAAGAGTTTTACTGGAGTGATTCCTTCGCCGCTGGTTTACCAGGGAATTGTCTATTTCGTAAAAAACGGCGGGATACTTACGGCATTGGATGCGCGAACGGGAGCGGTGCTGAAGACCGGGCGTGTAACGGGGGCGTTGGGTGGGTACTCCGCTTCTCCGGTGGCGGCCGATGGGAAGATCTATTTGGCAAGCGAAGACGGCAATGTAGCGGTAGTGCGGGCGGGCGCGGAATGGGAAGTGCTGGCGGTGACGGCGATGGAAGAGGCGTTTTATGCCAGCGCGGCGATTTCGGAGGGGGCGGTCTATCTTCGGAGCGAACAGGCGCTCTACCGATTTACAAAATCTAAGTGATTCGCCTGATAGAAATCTGGTACTGAAGTCACTTAAATTGGTAGAACGAGTGTTCTATAGCATAGATCACTCAGTTGTAGTGTAATGAAAATTCATGTCATCTACGATCCCTCACATAGACGAGGGTAGCGGGATGGGCCTATTCGGTGTTCCGGAAGAGCTCAACGCGGCGGTAATGCTGCGCCTGCGAGGAATACTGCCGATGCTCGCCGCGCTATACCTGGTATTGGCGAGCGTCTCGTTTTTCCTGGATGGCCGGAGCGATGGGGCGTCGGCATTTTGGACGGGAGTGTTGTATGGCGGGGTGTGGGCGGTTCTGCGGCGGCAGTGGGTAGCGGTGCGATTTATGCATCCGATGGCGGCGTGCGTGTTTGGCGCGGCGCTGGTGCATGGGATGGCGAGTGTGAAGGCGTCGGCGGCGACGGGGGAATCCGGGGCGGCGGCGGAGTTTTTCCTGATCATCCTGCTGAGCGGGGCTACGCTATGGTCATTGCCGTGGCATGGACTGGTGACCGGGGCGGCGGTGACGGTTTGGTGCGTGAGTGCGCGTCCGGTGCTGGCGGTGGAAGCCTGGTTCTACTGGCTGGTTGTACTGCTAGCAACGGCGGGGCTTTCCGCGGTGAACGTTCAGTACAGGGCCTGGAAGCAGCGCCGTTTGGCGGGGACGGGCGTTGCGCCGCCGGAGGGGATGCTGGCGAAGGAGCATTTTGAACGTGCGGTGGCGGGAACGCGGGATGGGCTGTGGTACTGGGAACTGAAGTCGGACGTATTTCATTTTTCGGCGGCGTGGGCGGCGCTGTTAGGGTATAGCCCGGAGGAGTTGACCAAGCATCCGAATGAATGGCTGGACCGCGTTCATCCGGGATATCTGGACCGGCTGCGGACGGAACTGACGGCACACCTGTATGGAACTGAGCCGCAGTTCCGGAATGAGCACCGGATTCGCCGGAAGGACGGGAGCTACATATGGGTGCTGGCGCGGGGGACGGTGGCGCGAAACGAAGCGGGCGAACCGGCGGTACTGGCCGGGTCGCACAGCGACATTACGCCATTGATTGAGGCGGAGAAGCGGATACTGACGGATGCGTTCAGCGACCTGCTGACAGGACTGCCGAACCGTGGGCTGCTGATGAGCCATTTGGACCGCGCGGTGGAGGAAAAGTCGTCGCGCGGGGGAGCGGCGCCGCTATTCGCGGTGATGTTTTTGGATTTGGACCGGTTCAAGTTCATCAACGACACGATGGGTCATGATGTGGGGGACCAACTGCTGATCGCGGTGGCCGCGCGGCTAAGAAACTGCGCGCGGCCGGACGATGTGGTGTCCCGGTTTGGCGGAGACGAGTTTGTGCTGCTGTTGCGGAACCTGCGGGACGCCGAGGAGGCGGTGCAGGTGGGCCGCCGGATTCTGAAGGCGCTGGCCACACCATTCCAATTGGGTTCGCGAACGGTGCAAAGCGGAGGAAGTGTCGGAATCGCGTTGAGCAAAGAGACCTTTGCCAACTCCGACGAGATTCTCCGTTTCGGCGATCTGGCGATGTACCGGGCCAAGGCGTTGCGCAATGGCGAGGTGCAGATTTTTGATCCTGGGATGCTGAATGAATCCAAGGCGAAAGGCGAGTTGCAGGGAGAGTTGGCGACAGCATTGGAACGGGGTCAACTGGTGCTGCACTACCAGCCGTTTATTCATTTGGCGACGGGAAAAATTGTCGGCGCCGAAGCGCTGATTCGGTGGCAACGGTCGCCGCAGGAACTCCTGCTGCCCGGTGAGTTTCTGCCCTTGGCGGAGAAGTCCGGGATGATCAATCAGATCGGAGAATGGGCGCTGCGCACGGCCTGCGCGCAGAACAGTTCGTGGCAGCGGGCGGGCGTTTCGCCGGTGCGGATGGCGGTGAATCTGGCGGCGAGTCAACTACAGCAGCAAGATTTCGCGGCAAACGTGCAGCGGATATTGAAAGAGACGAACTTGGCGCCGGAGTGGCTGGAACTGGAATTGACTGAGGCGGCGCTGATGCGGAGCATGGAAGTGGCACCGGCGGCGCTAAAGGAGTTGACCGACTCTGGAATCCGCGCGTCGATTGACGATTTTGGCAGCGGGCAGGCGTCGCTGAGCTATTTGCGGCAGATCCAATTCCACACGATGAAAATGGACCGCAGCTTTCTGAACGACGTGACCACCGACGCCAAGGCGGCGGCGGTGGCGCGCGGTTTGATTACGCTGGCGCACAGCCTGGATCTTTCGGTGGTGGCCGAAGGTGTGGAACGGGATGAGCAGTTTCAGTTTCTTTCGGCCGAGCGGTGCGACCGTGTGCAGGGCTATTTCACAGGGCGGCCGGTGCCGGGGGACAAGATGCTGGAACTGCTAAAATCGCGCGGCGGGGCACTGGAAACGGACCTGACACGCCTTCACAACGCCGCGCAAACGTTGCCCGGCGACGCAGCGCTGCGGTGGGCGATGGAACGTAAAGCGCGCCGGTAGGGCATTTCGCGCTAAGCTACATAACTTGTTCACCTCGATTCGGTTTCGCCTCAGTGTGATGATGCTCCTTGAGTACATGGTCTGGGGGGCATGGTATCCGGACTTCTCCGCGTATATGGGAAAGGTGCTGCGCTTTTCCGATGGCGAGATTGGCGCCGTCTACTCGCTGCTGCCAATCGGCTGCATGGTAGCGCCGTTTTTCGCCGGGCAACTGGCGGACCGTTTCATGCCGACGGACCGGTTGCTTACCATCCTGCATCTGGCTGGGGTTGTGCCGCTGTACATGATGGCGTCGGCGGCGAACTACGATGGCGTGTGGATATGGATGCTGCTGTGGGCGCTGCTCTACGGACCAACGCTGGCGCTGACAAATTCCATATGCTTTCACCATATGCCGGCCGCCGAAGGTGAGTTCGGGCTGGTGCGGGTGTGGGGAACTATCGGGTGGATCGTTGTGGGGCTGCTGCTAGGGGTAGCGCTGCGGGAATGGGCGCCAGGCCTTCTTGGCGGCGCGGGCGGGTTTGACGGCATGTGGCTGGCGGCGCTCCTTTCGTTGATTCTAGGCCTGTTCTGCCTGACGCTTCCGCATACGCCGCCGGCGCATAAGAACGACAGTCCACTGGCGTTTCTGGGCGCTCTGCAACTTCTGAAGAACAGGGAATTCGCCATTTTTCTGGGCTTGGCATTCGTGGTGGCGACCGAATTGATGTTCTACTTCATTCTGACCGGGCCTTTTCTATACGCCATTGGTTTGCCGGCCGGGCAGGCACCGGCGTGGATGGCGATCGCCCAGGCGGCTGAGATTCTAACTATGATCTTCCTGCCGCGGATGTTGAAAAAGTGGGGTATTCGCGGGACCATGGCGGTGGGCATTCTGGCCTGGCCGGTGCGCTATGCCATCTTCGCGATGGGCGGGCCGCTGTGGCTGGTGCTGGCGTCGTTGACGCTGCATGGCATCTGCTACGTCTGCTTCTTCACGGCGTCTTATATATATGTGGATCAAGTGGCTGGGCCGGAGATCCGCGCTTCGGCGCAGGGGCTGATCGCGTTCGTGCTGCTGGGGGCCGGGCTGGTGGTGGGCAGTTGGTTCGCGGGCTACATCGCGGGCGTGTTCAAGGAAGACTATACGAAGATTTTCCTGGTGCCGCTGGTGCTGACGATTCTATGCGCGGTGATCTTCATGGCGGCGTTCCGGCCGAAGGCGCAGTCGGCGTAGTGGCGCTGGAATCAGTTGTAGCGGGCCACGATGTGTTCTAAGTGGCGCGGCGGAGCGAGCCCTGGACACCGAGGACTCCTTTGCGAGGACTGGGGTGGGGGAGACAAGTGCGATCACTCCGGGCGCCAGGCATGACGGTAGCCGCCGCGATTAGGAATAAAGCGTGATCCGTTCCAATCAGTGGCGCAGCAGCGATTTGGGCACCCAACGAACTGAGGTTACAATCGCCTGCCGGTTTCCGCCCCAGGCCAGGCGGCGGTTGTCGTAGAGGTAACCCGCCTCCACGGTTAATTGCTGCGTGATGCGCATGCGCAATCCGCCCGAGTTTCGGGTGGAGTGGAACCCGTTGCGCACGGCCAGCAGTTCGTTCTGCACATATGGGGCGACGCGGCCTTTGCCGAAGACCAGGCGCACGGAACTTCGGTAGCGGCCGTAATCCGGACGGCCCGTGGACATGTGGCGTTCGGCGACGAGTCGAGTTGAAATGGCGACTCCGTTCCTAACCGTGCCCGGCAGCTCTACGCCAGCGAAGACGCGCCTGCCGGCGACCCAATTGCCGGGCCGGATTTGTTGCGGCTGCGCATAAAACCCGTACATTGTTGTGAGGCGCGGCGAGAGCCTCCAGCGGAAAGTCGAT
The DNA here is from genome assembly GCA_016789905.1 of Bryobacterales bacterium. Taxonomy (GTDB): domain Bacteria; phylum Acidobacteriota; class Terriglobia; order Bryobacterales; family Bryobacteraceae. The sequence continues at coordinate 157,478 of JAEUQC010000172.1, forward strand.
CCGCCGCGGACCTGATCGAGGTAGTGCGCCTCGTGACGGGTGCGCAGGCGTTGATGAACATCGAGCTGAAAGCGATCGGTTATGAGCACCGGCGTGTCAATGCTATGCCACGTGAACAACTCTGTTCCGAGCGCAAGGCTCTCCGCCGCCAGCAGTAATGACAAGACCCGAAAATGCACGCTTCTGCGGTTGTAACATAATTGTCACAATCCGGCAAGGCGCACTCAGTTCTTCTTCTTCCAGGACTCCTTCATGACTATCCAGTTGCCGTCGATTTTTTGCAACTTGATGACGCCCGCCTCCGCCCCGCCGTTGCCGGACAGATCCAGCACGGCGGCGTCGCCGGTTTCTTTCGCGCGCAGCACCTGGATGTTTTTCGGCTGCATGGATTGAATCATTTTGAGCATTTGCGGAAATTCTGGGGTGTCGATGGCGGCAGCCTTGGCTGGGTCCACGGCTTTCATGATGGCGGCCTTGTCGCCCTTCATCAGAGCCGTTTGCAAGGCCATGTAGGCCTTGGCGGGGGCGGAGGTAACGGCGGCAGCGCGGTCGGCGGCGGTAGGCGGGGGCGGAGCCACTTTCACCTCGATTGGAGCGTCGGCGGAGAACTCATAGTAGTACTCCAGGTCACCGAGCTTAGATGGTTCCTCCATTTTCACCGTTCCGCGGACGCGCCCGCCATCCACGGCGAGAGTGTAGGGATTGGGACTCCGGGAGCCGCTGGGTGCTCCGCGCAGTTCGGCGGCGAAAATGGACCAGTTGATGCCGCCGTCTCGAAACTGGATTTCGACGCCGTTCAGCTTCTCTTCCCACTGCAAATCGCGAATGGCGTCGGAATCGGCGCGCACATCGGGCGGCAATTCGCGATCGACGGCGAGAACGTAGACCGCGGTCAGTTTGGGCTCAAATTTGTCCGGCGCCTTCCGTGCATAGACGTGGGTGAGCGGAATGGTCTTGCCATTCAGAATGAGTTTGCCGGGCGCGGCGACGGCGGCGACGGCGACCGCCAGGAGCACGGCCGGGAATTTGGTGTTCATGCAACTGTATAAGCGCAAACCGTGGCGAATATCTTTCAACCTTGCAGCGAAAGCAGATTCCCGCCGAGAATGGCTTCTGCTCCGGCGCGGCCGATACCGATTCGTTGCAGTACATCGACCTGCGCAGAAAACACCGGCTGGACCCAGCCGCGCGGGAAGAACGAAGAGTCGGTACCGAATAACAACCGCTTCTCTCCGGCCACGTCGAGCGCGCGGCGGAAGACGGTCTCCAGGTCCAAAGGTACTTCGTTGAACCTGGTCCAGTTATTGGAACTTGAGGTATCCAGATAGACGTTTGGGCAGAGGCCGGCCAGCATGAGCGCCTCCCGGAAGAAACCGGCGCCGAAGTGGGGCACGACAAAACGAACTGAAGGATGGCGCAGCGCGATGTTGTGCAGGTCCAGCGGGTTGGAATACCGCATGTCGAACGGTGACGGCAGGCCCAGTTTCTTGCGCACGCCGACGCTCAATACACCGCAGTGGACGAAAACGTTTCGGCCGGCGGCCAGCGGCCATAACCCTTCCAGCCTTTCGTCGGCCACTGAATAGCGGTGCATGGCCGGGAAGAGGCACACGGTGCGATGGCCCGCATGGAAAGCGGCCGCGACGCGTTCCAAGGTGTCCGGGGCAAGCGGATTCACGAGGAATTGCCCGTGAAACCGGTCCGGGTACCGCGACAGCGCCGCCGAAACCGAGGCTTCATCGGACGGCATACTGGCGATGAGCGAGGCCGAAGCCACGCCGTGCCGGTCTAGTTCCGCCACCCAGCGGTCCGCCAGAATGCCGGGGTCCGGCGCTGGAGCGTCCCATTCCAGTTGACGCGCCACCGCGTCCACGTCACGCCCGCCCGTGAGCAGGGAAAAAAACCGGTGAGAGAAAAAATGAATGTGTGCGTCGCGAACCGGGAAGTCCCCCCAGGGCGTCTGCACCGGCTATACTCCGGTGGCTACCGGTTCACCTGTTGCCGCAAACCTTGTGATACCGGCGGACAACGCCAACTGGGTAAGTCCGGCGACGTTGTTGACGTTCAACTTCTTCATCATCGTCTTGCGGTAGCTGCGGACCGTTTGCAGGCCCAGGTCCAGCATGACCGCGATTTCTTTGCTGGTTTTGCCTTCGGCCACCAGCCGAAGCACTTGGAGTTCCCGCGGCGAGAGCCCCTCCAGCATGGCCGGCACGGGTTTGGCCTCCAGATCGCCGCGTTGAATGCGCACGAGCAGTTTTTCGGAAACTTGCGGGCTCATGTAGAAGCCGCCCTTGGCTACCGTTCGCAACGCGTCCACCAGGTCTCCGTCGGACGCCTTCTTCAGTACGAACGCACGGGCGCCGCTGCGAATGGCGCTTACCACGGAGTGTTCGTCATCGTACATTGATAGGATGATGATCTTGGCGTCGGGCGAATGACGCAGGATCTCCGTCGTTGCCTCCACGCCGTTGAGGCCTTGCAGTCCGATGTCCATTACGATGACGTCGGGGTTCAGTTTCCGGCAGAATTGGACGGCGTCGGTGCCGTTGTCGGTCTCGCCGACGACGTCGAAATCCCCCTCGGCCTTGAGAATAGCCTTGATGCCGTCGCGGAGAATTTTGTGGTCGTCAACGAGAAGAACGTGGAAAGGCATACTCTGTGTGGAAAAAGGTTCAGGCGAACATTACCACCCTAAAATGTTTGGATCAGTACGATTGTACCTTGACTCCTGGAAGAATCAATGCGCAATTGAAGCCGGGACGAATTTGCATAGGCTTTCATGAGTACGAATCCTGTTCCTAGGGGTTGGGTGTGAATTTGCGCCGCATCAAAGCCGCAGCCAAGGTCGGAAATACGGGCGGAAAGGCCCATATCGCCTGCCGTCAACCGCAGTTCCGCGTGGTTCACACCAGCGTGGGCTGCAATATTGTTGGCTGCCAATTCGATGATACGGTAGACGGCGAAACCAGTGGACGGGGAAATTGCGCCCTGCACGTTAATGTTTGTTCTGATTTCAAGCCCCGCCTCCTCCCGGAAGCGGTCAACTAATAATTCAATTGCCAAGGAAAGTCCCGAACGTTCGATGACGTTGCGCTGCAGTCTGTTACATGCGAATCGAACATTTTCGAGCGCCCCGGCCAAATATTCCTGAATCCGGGTGGTTGCCTCCGCGTCCGCGCCCAGCGCCTGCAGGTGGAAACCGATGGCGGTGAGCGTTTGGCCGGCGTTATCATGCAAAAGCCGCGCCACTTCCGTGGCGCGGCTTTCGTGTTCCAGTATCAACGCTGCCAAACGGTCAACAGCGGTGTGTTGTTCCATGGCGGCTACTTTTGCTTACGGGCCAGCGCTTTCCGCGCCGTATCGGCCACGTCTTTCCCGGTCATTTTGTACTTCGTCAACACCTCTTCCGGCGTACCGCTTTCGGCATAGAAGTTGCCCATACCGTGGAACTCCATGACGCAGGGCGAGGTTTCGCACACCACCTGCGCTACTTTCACTCCGAGCCCGGAATCGGTGAAGTGTTCTTCGGCCACGACAATGCAGCCAGTGGACCGGGCGGCATTGGCGATTGCTTCGCGGTCAATTGGCTTGATGGTGTGGATGTCGATAACGCCGGCCGAAATGCCCTCGTCTTCCAGAATGGCGGCGGCGCGAATGCATTCGGCCACCATCAGCCCGGTGGCGATGAAGGTCAGGTCCTTGCCCTCCAGCAGAGTGACGGCTTTCCCGATTTCCAGTTTCTGGCCGGGGGCGTAGACGAGCGGCACTTTCACGCGGCCGGCGCGAATGAATACGGGACCGTCATGATAGGCCGCCTCTTTCACCAGCGCGAAGGTGGCGTGTTCGTCGGCGGGGCTAAGGACAGTGAACCCGGCCAGCGAACAGGCCAGGCCCAGATCCTCCACTGACATTTGCGAGGGCCCGTCTTCGCCGATGGAGATGCCGCTGTGGGTTCCCACAACCTTCAACGGAATGCGCGGATAGGCGACGTTGACCCGCAACTGCTCAAACCCCTTGTTCAGCACGAAGGCGGAGAAGCTGGCGACGAAAGCGATTTTGCCGCTGGAGGCGAGGCCCGCGCCGATGGAGACCATATTGGCTTCGGCGATGCCGCAGGAAAAGAACCGCTCCGGGAACTCCTTGGCGAACAGGTGGGTGAAGGTGGATTTGGACAAGTCGGCGTCGCAGACGACGACGTTTGAGTCGGCCTTGCCGAGTTCGACAATGGCCTTGCCAAACGCTTCGCGCGTGGCCGCGCCCAGTTTCAGTTCGAATTTCTCTTTCACGCTCATGCGCCGATCTCCTGCAACGCCTTTTCCAGTTCGTCTTTTGTCGGCGCCACGCCGTGGAACTTCGGATTGTTTTCCATGAAGGAAACGCCCTTTCCTTTAACGGTGTGGGCGATGAGAACAGTTGGCTTGCCCTTGGTGGCGGCGGCGTTGGCGAAGGCGGCTTGCAGCGCCGCGACGTCGTGTCCATCCACCTCCAACGTGTTCCAGCCGAAGGCGCGCCATTTGTCGGCCAGCGGCTCCAGTTCCATTATGTCTTTCACAAAACCGTCCAACTGAATCTTGTTGTAGTCGACGATGGCGACGATGTTGTCCACTTTGTGGAAACCGCCGTACATGGCCGCTTCCCAAATCTGGCCTTCCTGGATTTCGCCATCGCCCAGCAGCACGTAGACACGGGTGGGGGATTTGTCGAGCTTGGCGGCTTCGGCCATGCCCAGGCCGAGCGAGAGGCCTACGCCGAGGGATCCAGTGGAGGCTTCCAGCGCGGGGATGAAACGTTTGTCGGGATGGCCCTGATAGATGGAGCCCAGGCTGCGCAGGGTTTGCAGGCTTTCGGCAGGCGTGTAGCCGGCTTCGGCGAAGACGCCATAGAGAACAGGCGCGGCGTGTCCCTTGGAGAGAATAAACCGGTCACGTTCCGGCCAGGCGGGATTGGCCGGGTCGTGGCGCATAACGTCAAAATAAAGGGTAACCATCGTTTCCACGGCCGAGAGTGACCCGCCGGGATGCCCTGACTTGGCGGCGGCGATCATAGTGACAATATGCCGCCGAACCCGTCTGGCGATCGCTTGCAACTCGCCGATATCGCTCGTTTTTTGCATAGATTCTCTTTACTCTATCATCTTGCCGTGGCGGACCTGCATTACCATGTATCATGCGTTCTCTCTTTCTCGTGTGCTTGGCCGCACTGCCGTTGGCGGCGCAGGCGGCCGCCGATACCGCCGCGCACTGCGTTGTCGTCAGTGAAGGGGCCCCTGCGCTTCCGGCGCAACTCATGGAGGGGCAGGGAAGCGTGGTATTCCCCATGACCACCGCCAGCGCCGAGGCCCGGAAGTTCTTTGAACAGGGCGTGGCGCAGATGCACTCGTTCTGGGCCCGGGAGGCGGAGCGCAGCTTTCTGCAGGCGGCACAACTAGACCCCGCCGCGCCGATGCCCTGGTGGGGCGTGGCCATGGTGGCCGCCGGCGACTACCGGCCGCACTTTCAACTGGTGCGGGACAAACACTTGCCAGGCACGCTGCCCGCCACGGCGAATGGAAAGCGCGCCCTTGCCGCCGCCCGCCGCGCCAGGGAATTGGCCGCCATTCCCGGCAAAGCCAGCGACGTGGAGAAGCTCTACATTGATGCCATCTGGGCGCGCCGCAACCCTGACTCGGCCGATCCCGATGCAGGATACATCGCCGGGCTTCGCCGCGTTGTCGCCGCGGACCCGAAGGACGTGGAGGCACGCACGTATTTGGCATTGCACTTGATGGACGGTTTTGACACGCCCAGCCGCAACCCGCGCCCGGGCAGCATGGAGGCGGTGGAGATTCTGCGCCATTTGGCCAAGGAAGCGCCGGCCCACCCCGGCGTACACCACTACGTAATCCATGGCTGGGAGGGGTCCAACTTCGCCCGCGACGCTTGGGATAGCTGCAAGCAGTATGCCGCGCTGGTCCCCAATATTCCCCACGCCCTGCACATGCCCGGTCACATTTACGCTCAGACCGGCAAGTTCAAAGAAGCCCAGGACGCCTTCACCGTGGCGGCCACGCTGGAACGGAAGTACATGGCTGCCGATAAGGAATATGGAAACGGCCACCACGGGCATAACGTTCATTTTCTGGCTGTCGCGCTGGCGGCCGAGGGGCAGTTTGACGCCGCGTTCACGGCCGCCAAGGACCTGCTGGGCTACGCGGAAACGGAGAAGGAAAAGAAGACGCCCGACGCCTATCGCACGGCTTTCCGGCAGGGTTCGTTCGCCATGGTGCGAACGCTGGTTTGGGGGGAGCGATGGGACGAGATTCTGACCGGTTCGCTGCTGCCGTCGCTGGCCACGCCGCGCGAGAAGTTCTGGCGGCATTGGGCGCGCGCGCTGGCCTTCAGCGCCAAGAAGGACCCGGCCGCCGCCACCGCCGAACTAGCCGCCATGCGCGCCGCGCAGACTGAATTCGAAAAACAGGTGAAGGCAGCCGCGCCGCGCGAGTTTGCCGTGGCGATGCAGGATGTGCAGGGCTTCATTTACCTGGCGCAGGGTAAGAACAAGCGCGCCTGGAAAACTTTGGAAATGGCCTCGACGGCCGAACGCGCCCTTCGCTATAACGAGCCGCCGATCTACCCACGGCCGGTGGCCGAAGCCTGGGGCCAGGCCGCGATGCGCGCCGGGCAGCGAAAGATGGCTGAAAAGGTCTTCCGCATCGCTCTGCACGAGTTGCCCGGCAGCCGTATTCCCAGTGAGGGGTTGCGCCAGTTGACCAGCCGCCGCCAGGATTCGGCCGTTTCGGGCGGGAATTAACCGGCGCCAGAAATAGAAAGCCGGTGAGCACTCGGAGGAGGATGCTCACCGGCTGGTCGGAAGGTTCCGCTGCGGGCGGAGCGTTCGACCTAACTTAAAAAGGCACGGATCCTCAGTACTGGAGGAATAGTCCTAGCCTTATACTAACCCCGAATGAGAAGAATTGTGTAGTACCCCATCATAAAAATTGTGAAGAGGGAGGCGACCCACAGGCTTGCCGTGACCCAGGGCTTAGGGTAAACTTCCTTGGGCATGTGCCGGTGGCGCAGGTACAGCGTGCCCATGGCGATGACTGGCAGCATAAGAGCCTGAGCAACACCGCCAATCTTCACCATTTTGCTGGGATCCACTTTAAGAAAATATAATCCAACGGGGATCAGCAGCAGCCCGATGACGAACCGTTTTCGCCATTGGACGCGAGTGGCGTAGTCGCCGCGATCATAGATCCCCAGAAGGCTGATCATGTCGGCATAGACACGGCTATTGGCCGCGGTGGCGGCGAAGATGGTGCCGTAGAGGGTGGCGATGGCGCCGGCGTAGAAGAGCCACAGCGCCCAGGGGCCTAACGTTTCGGTGTACATTTTGGAGAGCACGGCGATCATCTCGTTCCCTTTGGGTAACAAGCCCTGCGTGTGCAGCACGCCAGCGCCCAGCAAGTAAAAGGCCAGCGTGGCGATGGTGTAGATGACCATGGAGGCGATAATGTCGACGTTCATTACTCGAATCCAGCCATGGGCGCGGCGCTTCCAGTCCGCCGAACCATCCAACGGCCCGGTGTAGCGGGCGTAGCCTTTTTCGACGCACCAGTAGGGGTACATAAAGAGTTCGGCGGCGCCGACGCCGGTGATGCCGAATACGGCCACGGCTGTCGTTAACCCGCCCCCTGGCAGCTTGAAGCCGAAGCCCTCGGCCAACTGCGCCCAGGAGAAGTACTGCGGTTTGCTGGTGAGCACGAGGGCGCAGAGCAGCGTCAGCATTGTGAACAGCCCCACCTTCAGCGTGGCCAGATGCTCAATCCGCTCATAGCCCCCGCCAAGCAGCAGCCACAGCGTGCCAGCGAGCAGCAGCAGCACCCACAATTCGACGGCCAGTTGTGGCATTAAGGTGTTCAGCACTTGCGCCACGCCGGCGAACATGGCCCCGATTTGGAACATCGTAACCAGCACCATGATGGCCCACATCCACACCACCCAACTGACGCCCAGCCGGGGCCCGGGCACCATGTTGAAGGACGCAAGTCCGGTCTTGCCGGTGGCGATGGTGAACCGGCCCATTTCCGATTGAATGGCCGGTTTGAGGAAGCAACTAATGATGATGATCCAAAGGGCAACGTAGCCCACTTCGGCGCCGAGGCTGGTGGTGGCGATCAGTTCGCCAGAGCCGACAATGGAGGCGGCGAGAATCATCCCAGGGCCAATCCGTTTCAGGATGGCCAGAAAATCCGTTGGCGGCTCGGCGACATCTTCGGTGTGGTAGGCGTAGGGGTCTTTTATGACGGTTGGCGAAGGTTGCATGCGAGCTTTCGAAGACACCTCGATACTGTATCGCGTTTCGTGGCGGCGGGTCGATAATCGGGTATGGTTGAGGGGATATCCATCGATCCGCCGTTTCGCGTACCCAGGCCGGTTTTGCGCCAAACGTGGCTGGAGTTGACGTTTCTGCACTGGGCGTACCCGCCGGACGTGGTTCGGCCGCTGCTGCCGCGGGGCCTGGAACCGGACCTGTGGGAGGGGCGGCTGTATGTGGGACTGGTGCCGTTTATCCTGGCCGACATTACGCTGGTGAACGCCCCGGCGGTACCGTGGCTCTCCCGCTTTCCGGAGACAAATGTTCGAACGTATGTCAGGGATCGTGAAGGGCGGCGCGGCGTATGGTTTTTCTCGCTCGACGCGGCGCGCCTGGCCGCCGTGGCGGGCGCGAGGTTGAGTTACGCGTTGCCTTACTACTGGGCGAAGATGTCGGTGCGGCGGGAAGGTGAGCGAATCCGATACACCAGCCGGCGACGGCATGGCCCTGACGGAATGACGGCGATTACGGTAACTCCCGGCGCCGTGATCGAACGCCCGTCGCCGTTGGAGATTTTCCTGACCGCCCGGTGGCGTCTTTATGCTTTTCGGGGCGGGCGGTTGTTCCGGGCCGATGTGGATCACCCCAGGTGGCCGCTGCGGCAGGCGCGGGTGGAGGCGCTGGAGGAAAACCTGTTGGCGGCGGCGGGACTTCCGGCGCCCAGCGGAGAACCGCTGGCCCACTTTTCCCCGGGGACGAGCGTGATGACGGGTTGGCCATACCGGATCTAGGCGCGGCGGCGGGTACCATACGAGAATGGATCGCCGCACTCTATTCCAAATAGCTCCGTCCGCCGCGCTGCTTGCATCGGAATTGGCCTCCGCCCAAACGGCCGCCACAGTGGCGGAACCGGTGAGCCGGGAAGCGCTGCGGGGCGCGTTGCAGTTGATTGGCCTTGCGTTCCCGGACGAGCAGTTGGACATGATGCGGGCCAATATCGGCCGGGCGCAAGGCTCCTTCCAAGCGCTGCGGCAGCTTCGGGTTCCGCTTGAGACCGACCCGGCGTTTCATTTCGATCCACTGCTGCCCGGAATGGCGGAGCCTGCGGCGGCCAGGTTTGTGGCTCCGGTGCCGCGCGCGCCCCGGAGGTTCGCGAAGCTGGAGGAAGTTGCGTTCTGGCCAATTCCGGACCTGGCGGCGCTGATCCGTTCGCGCCGGGCTTCTTCGCGGGATCTGACGCGGATGTATCTCGACCGGCTGAAGCGTCATGGCGAGACCCTGCATTGCGTCGTCACACTTACCGAAGACCGCGCGATGGAACAGGCCAGCCGCGCCGATAGCGAACTGCGGCGCGGCCGCCACCGCGGGCTGCTGCATGGACTGCCCTACGGCCTAAAGGACCTGTTCGCCACCAAGGGAATTCGGACGACCTGGGGCGCGGAACCGTTTAAGGATCAAGTGATCGATATTGACGCGACTGTGACTGGAAAGCTGGAACAGGCCGGGGCCGTTCTGGCGGCGAAGCTTTCCATGGGGTCACTGGCGCTTGGCGGGTTGTGGTACGGCGGAATGACGCGGAACCCATGGAACACGGAGAAGACCTCGTCGGGTTCCTCCGCCGGGTCCGCCGCGGCCACCGCGGCGGGGCTGCTGCCCTTTGCCATTGGCACGGAAACGCTCGGCTCCATACTTACACCCAGCCGGATTTGCGGCGTCACCGGGCTGCGGCCAACGTTTGGGCGGGTGTCGCGTTATGGCGCCATGAGCCTTTGCTGGACGATGGACAAAGTGGGGCCGATTTGCCGTAGCGCGGAAGACGCCATGGTGGTGCTGCGGGCGATGGAAGGGGCGGATGGAAAGGACGCCACGGTGCGGGCGCGGCCGTTGGCGTGGAACGGAGCGGGGCCGCTGCACGGGCTTCGCGTCGGCGTGGTGCAAGCGGATTTCGATAAGTTAACGGGGGAACGGAGCAGGCTTGCCGGCGCGGCGCTGACGGCGCTGGAGAGGGCCGGCGTGCGTGTGCAGCCGGTGACGCTGCCGGAGTTTCCGGTGGGCGCGTTGCTTGTGATTCTAAACGCCGAGGCTGGGGCGGCGTTCGATGACTTGACCCGCGATGGCGGCGTTGACAAATTGACCGGGCAACGCCCGTCCGACTGGCCGAATTCGTTTCGTTCCGCGCGGCTGATCCCCGCCGTGGAATACCTGCGCGCCACCCGGGCGCGCGCGTTGCTGATGCGCGAAATGGACAAACTGATGGCGAACTGGGACGTATTGGTTTCGCCGGCGTCGAGTTCGCTGTTGACCATTACGAATTTCACGGGCCATCCGCAGATGACCGTGCCGGCGGGACTGCTGGACGGGGAGCCGGAAGCGATTCACTTTACCGGGCGGCTTTTCGAGGAAGGCAAGATGGCGCGGGTGGCCAAGGCGCTGCAGGAGACGACCGGTTGGCACCTGCAACAACCGCCTGGGTTCGGCGTTTAGTCCCAGGTGGGGCGATTGCGCTTGGGAGGAGGGGTGTGAGAAGATCCCTGTAATCGAAGGAAAAGGGATTTTCTGGGTTTCACGCCGCGTAGGGGCGGCTGCGGAGTCAATGAAAGAATGAGTCGTGAGAGCATCAGCGCTTTTTTCCCGGCGTTCAACGATGGCAAGACGATTGGCGGTCTGGTGGAAACGACGCTTGCGCTGCTGCCCCGGCTGACGGACGACTACGAGGTTATCGTGATTAACGATGGCAGCTCCGACGAAACTGCCGCCGTTCTGGAGCGCGTTCGCGCGGCCAACCCTGATCACGTCCGCATTGTTACCCACGCGCAGAATCGCGGCTACGGAGGCGCGCTGCGGAGCGGTTTTGCCGCGGCGACGAAGGACCTGGTTTTCTACACCGACGGCGACGCCCAGTACGACCCCTCCGAACTGGAACTGCTGTTGCGGCGGATGGGCCCGAACGTTGGGTTTGTCAATGGCTTCAAGAAGTCCAGAAACGACCCCTGGCACCGTGTGGCCATCGGCTGGCTATACAACCGGTTCGCGCGGTTTATTTTCGGCATTCATCTGCGGGATATCGACTGCGACTTCCGGCTCATCCGGCGCAGCCTGCTGGAGGAGCTTTCGCTCCGCTCCACCAGCGGCACCATTTGCGTGGAATTGGTGAAGAAGCTAGAACTATGCCCGTACCTGGTGGAGGAAGTGGGCGTCAGCCACTACCCGAGGCTGCACGGCCGGTCGCAGTTTTTCCGAGTGCAGTCGCTGGCTGTCACCTTTTTTCAACTCGTGCGGCTGTACGTCACCCTGGTGATTCTTCCCCAGATGACGGGCCGCGACGTACGTGTTGTTTAGCTACTGAATGGCCATGGTGACGGTCTGGCTGTCGACGCCGTTGGCGCGCACCACCACCGGCACCGCTTCGCCCGTGGGCGGCTCCGCGGGCAGCACCGCGGAAACGAAGTAGATGCCAATTTGCCCCGGCGCCAGATATGCCTTCACATCGGTGGCCATCTGTGTACCTATCGCCACTTCGATATTGCCGGCCGCGGCGATCTGGTTGTCCGACGGCACTGCTTTTCCTTCGTCGAAGAAGGGATTTGTTGCTCCCAGCCCGGTGGTGACAATCAGAATAGATTCGCCGGCGCGCGCCGGATTTTCCGGTGTGGCAAACGCGGTGGCGCCGTCGGCGGGAACGCGGTACACCTGGCCCTGGCCGGACCCGGTTCCGGTGAGCGTGGCGATGGCCGGGGAGGCGGTGCCAACGCCCAGCGCCGATGGCGCCGAGACCAGTTCTCCGCGCCGGATGGTCATGCGGTATTCGCTTGAGTTCAGGTCATAGGGCACCTGCAGATTCACCTGGCCTGGCGAGGTATAGAGCAGCGGCGCCGGAATGCCATTGAACAGCACCTGCACGCCGCCGAGTTCCAGCGGGAACTCACCAGGCTTATCGAAGCCAAACCGAGGCTCCAGCCCGAGGTTTTCCCCGTAGATGGTGATAAATGCGCCGGGCGCGGTAATCGATTTTGCCTGGAAGCTCACCGCATCCACGATGCTGAACGAGCGCAGGCTGGGGACCACGGAGTCCGCCACGCGGCCATTCAACGTCAGCGTGCCGACGTAGATCTCCCGCTCGCTGACGCCACGGACCGCCACCACCTTCACCGCCACATTTTCCCCGCTCCGTTCCGGCTTCCAGAAGATCTCCCAAAGCCCGTTCCCAACGCTGGTCACCGTCACCGGGCCATTGGCCGGTTCGGTGGTGAAGCGGACCTGTGCTTTGTCGGAAGCGTTCACCGCCTGGTTGCACTCGTCCTTCAACTCCAGAATGAACCGCAGACCGACGTTGCGCACCACGGTATAGGGAAGTCCGGGTTCCTTTGGCGAAATCAGCAGCCGGGAACTGGCGCAGGCGCCAATGGCGCGCTCCGGCGATTTGGATTGCAGCGTCGCCTGTTGCGTGTTCGTGATGACGTTGAGGTTGTAGATGAGCTTCTCACCGTTGGCGAACTGGATGACGATGTCCTTGATTTCCGAAGGCGACGTGGCATTTCCGGCGCGCGAAACGTCGAGTTGAATCTCATTGGCGCCGGCGGCCACAACGCCCTGCGCCGACGGCACGGAGACGGTTCCGGAATCTCCACCGAGCGTATAGGTGCTGAAAACACTCGGCGCAGCGGACCGGCTGTAGACAGGGATGGTGACAACGGCGTTGCGGGCCGTGCCCAAGTTTATGGTGGATCCGGCCGCACCGCTTTCAAACAGGCGCTGGGCGATGCTGCCTTCGGGGAAATAGAAAACCGTAAGGAAGCGGCGGGCCACGCCCTGCTGCGTCTGGGTTTCAAAAGTCACAATGCTGCTGGTTTGGCGCGTGGGCAGCGCGGCGCGGTTTAGCACCACATCGTAGCCCGCCACCAGTTTGCCGTCCTCGGTCCGCGTGGTGGCGCCCCGTTGAATGGTGTACCAGGCAGGGGCTGTGCCCAGGTCGGTCTTCACGGTGACGTCGGTCGCGTCCAATCCCGATAGTACGATGGATGTGGCGGGAAGCCGGCTTGCGTTCCTGACGTTCAACGAGCCGATTTCAATGAGCGCAGCTTCGGCAGTGATATCGATTGACGTTGTGCGGCCGGAAATCTGGAAGCTCAACTCCATATTCACCGGACGGGAACAAGTGGCGCAGTTCGCCCGCACCGGGATCTGATAGTGCTGCCGGAAAAGCTGCTTCGGCGCAATGGTGAATACGAAGTCGCCGGATTGTTTGGGCTCCAATGTTAATGAGGCGGGCGACACCGTAATGCCATCGGGGAAGGTTCCTTCCAGCCGAATCTCCACGTTATCCGGGGCGTTGTTGAACAGCCGCACGGATTTGGTAACGGTTTCCTGGGCCGGGTCCACCTTGAACGGCGTTAACTGTTCCAGCACCGAAATGGCCGGAATTTGAGCCAGTTGCGCGGCGTTCGGCACCATGTCGACGCTGGTGTTGGCCAGCACGCGCGAGGTGTCCACCGATAACAGTTCGATATTGCAAGCGGCGGCGCGGGACGGCGCTGCCAGCGTATCCAAAGCCAACCGCAACTGGGTGGGGGCGACGGCGGCCGAGGGGCCGAGCCGCACGAACCGTTCAAAGTTCCGATCGCAGGTGAGGCGGGTCCGGAACGCCGTGGGGCCGAAGCCGGGATTCACCGGGATGGCCAGTTCCTGAATGCCGGAGTCCGGGGAGTAGGTCCAGGTTTGGCGATTGGGCAGCGAGACGGCGGACTGGCCGCGGAACTGGGCGTCTTCAGAATAATAAATCCGGCTTAGGTTCGTTTTGATCAACACGCCGCGCGGGTGGGAGAACAGCGTCTCCGGCGCCTGCAGCGTGCCGTCGAAGAAGGAAACTGGGCGCGCCTGGCCGGTTAGAACGTTTGTACCGCTCAATTGGAACGAGAACAGAAACCGGCGGCCGGATTCGTTGGAACTCCCCGCCGTGCAGCAGGAGACGGCCAGAATGCGGCCGCTGGAATCGACGGCGATGGAACTTAACCGCAGGTTCACGTTGTTCGTCAGCGAATCGTCGAGCTGAAGCAGCGGCGCCGCCTGTGTCGTCGGGTTCAGCCGGCGCAGGTTCCAGAAATTGGCATTGGCACCGCCGAGCAGGAGCAGTTCGCCGGTGGGTTGCAACGCGACGGAACGGATTCGGCCCCCGGAGTACGTACGCGTGAAGGACCATTCGCCGGCCAGCGGGTCTCCGGTGCCGGTGTGGACTTCTCCCTGCGTGTTCAGAACCAAGTGGACTCGTTTGGCTTGATCTGCCACCAGCGTCGCGTCCGTACAACTGCCGAGGTTGGAGAACTCGCGGGCGCGGCGAACAATTGCCGGGCTGGTTTGGATGAAGAAGTTGCAGTTGCGGTCCAATAGGTACAATCGGCCTTCGGGGTCGTTCGTTACCGCCACCGCCGGATACGGCAGCGCATCCACGGAAACATTTTCATTGGGCAGACGGGCCGGCGGCGGGTTATCGGGGTTAAAGGTGCTGCGCATCACGCGCTGGACCACGCCGTTGGCGGCGATCCGATAGACCGATCCGTCGCCCCCTTCCACTACAAAGACCTGGCCCTGATTGTCGGTGCTCACGCTGACCGGGTTATCGAAGGCCGCGCGAAACGCGCTATTGCCCGTGGTGGGGATGTAGCGGAGCAAGCGGGCTACTTCCTGAGCGGCGAAAACGGTGGTCGTGTTCGGTACATAACGCAGCAGGCGTTTCTCGTTCAGGTCCAGAGCGACGAGTTGGGAGCCCTGGCGTGCGATGCGGCCGCGCAATTTGGTGAAGGGGTCTAAATCGACACGCAGTTCGGAAAATGCCAGCCGGAATAGATTAGTGGTGGCGGGTGAGTAGAGGAAAATATTCCCATCGTCGGTTTGGACGATGGACTTGATGGGGTTGGTCGCCAGCGGCGTGTAGCTGCCATTTACGAGGGACGTGAACTGCAGGTTTGGCGTCAGGTGGCCCAATTGTCCGTCGGTGGCGATGAATATGTTGCGGTCTTTGTCGATGGACAGAGCGTCGAATTCACGGATGGTTGGCAATGCAGAGAAGGTGGCCGAACCGTTCCAGTGCAACACCATCGCCGTGCCGCGGTTTTCCAGCCGGAAGAGGTAGAAGAACCGGTTCGTTACATCGCGGCCGTTATCCTTGATGACCTCTTCGCGCAGGAATCCGAGGTAGGGATTCCCAGCCGGGTCTATGCCCAGTTGCGGCGAGTTCGTGTAGGTATCGCGCGAAAGCGTGAACAGCGGAAGGTCAAAGGTGGCCGGGTCCATACGGTCGCGGATAATGCGGTCCGAACCGTTGCCCATAATTCGAGTGACGGTGCCGTTGGGATCGACGCGGGAAAGCGTGGCGCGGCCCAGATCCAAAACGTAGAGCGTACCGTCTGGAGCGGCTTTGGCCTGCATGGGCCCGATGAAGCCTTCGGCCACTTGCCGGATCTTGTTGTCGGCTGTCCATTCAATGATCGACCCGGTTTCTGAAAGGCAAAGGAAGCGGGAGCCGGAAGGTGTGGCTTCAAAACAGGAAACTTCGGCGCTGCCCGGCAGATAGTAGGAATCGGCGGGCATACCGCCGCTGGGGATGCGCGATTGCAGCCGCGCGGTCAGCGGATAGGCGAGTTCCTGGGCGGAAGCGACGAGACCTAGGCAGGCCATGGCGGAAAAAAGGAAAATGCGTGGCATGGAACTGACGGTACTCTCCTTCTACTGTTGTAGCGCGTAAACCGCGAGCGTTTCGCATCAACTTCCCCGGTTCGCCACTATTTTACGCCGCCGAGCCCCTTATTTGGCTTTCTGGCGCAGCCCGGGAATCGGGTTGTCGCGGGGGCCCTGCATCGGTTTCGGGAACGGCGCCGCCTGGGAGCGGTCCGGGTGGCGCAAACCGGAGCGGCCGCCTTTGTCCCGGTAGAGGGGCATGTTCATGCCGTTTGTTCCTTCCAGGATGTCGAAAAGCCGCTTGTTCATGTCCTGTACGGTACGGGCGTGCGCTGGATCGGCGATCAGATTCCGGGTCTCCATTGGATCGTTCTCTATGTCGTAGAGTTCGTCCAGATCCCAAATGCCGTGGTAGCGGATGTACTTGAATTTGCTGGTCCGCAAGGCGTGCATGGTGGGCGTTTGCGGGAAATTGCGTTCCCAGAAGTACTCATAGAGCAGGGAATCGCGCCATACGGTTTTGCGCTCCTGCAACAGCGGCAGGAAGCTGCGTCCATCGAGGCCGGCGGGAATCGTGACTCCGGCCGTTTCCAGCACCGTCGGCATGATGTCCAGGTTGGCCACCACATGGTCAACCGTCTTGCCGCCCGCGAACAGTTCCGGACAGCGGGCCAGCATCGGCACACGCATCGATTCTTCGTAGGCTGTGCGTTTATCGATGAGCCCGTGCTCGCCGAAGGCGAAACCGTTGTCGCCCATGTAGATGATCAGCGTGGAATCCAGTTCGCCGCGCTCGCGCAGAGTGTCCATCACCCGGCCGATATTCTCATCCACGGCGCAGAGTGTTTCGGCGTACATCTTGTAGTAAGCCTCAATGTCCATGCCGGTGTGGTACGGATACTCCACGCCGTGCCAGGAGTTGCGTTGGTTCTGCACCCACATCGGCCGGCTGTCCACGTCGCTTGCCGCCGGGTTCATGCTGGCGGGAGGAACGAATCGTTCGTTCTGGAACTTGCCGTCGTGACGCGTGGCGGGCACGAAATCGCCGTGGACCGCTTTGTGGCTGAGGTACAGGAAGTACGGCTGGGACTTGGGTTGCTGGCGGATCCACTCGATGGCGTAGTCTGTGAGTTCGTCAGTGATGTACCCCTTCTGCGGTACCTTTTTGCCGTCGATGTTCAGTCCGTTGGGGTTCGGAAAATAGGTTCCCTGGCCCCGGAAGCTGATCCACTTATCGAAGCCGGGCTGCGGCGCGTCGCTTTCCCCGCCCATATGCCACTTTCCGATGAAGGCGGTTTTATAGCCGGCCTTCTGGAGTTGTTGCGGGAAGAAGGCGGTGCCACGGGGGATGGCGGTGTTGTTGTCGATGATCTTGTGCGCATGGGCGTAGCGGCCCGTAAGAATGCTGGCGCGCGATGGGGAGCACAGCGCGGTGGTGACGAAGGCGTTCTTCAAATGCGCGCCTTCCCTGGCCAAGCGGTCCATATTCGGCGTTTGCAGCCACTGCTGGCCCTTCAGGAATCCCATGGCGTCGTAGCGATGATCGTCGGTCAGAATGAAGACCACGTTCCGTTTCTTCTTCGGCGTTTGTGCGGCGGCGGAAAGGGAGGCAAGGAAAGTTCGACGGTTCATCATGATTTCTTCAGGAACACCAGCGGTTAGCCACTTGTACCAGAATGCGGGTGAGACTGTCTATGGATGCCAGGTCGGCCCATTCCTCCGTTTCATGGGCGCCGGCGCCGCCGTGGCCAACGATCAGCGTTTCGACGCCGGCTTCGGCCAGCAGCGCCGCGTCGAACCAAGGCGTTTGTCCGGTGATCTCTACGGGCCGGTGCGTCTCACCGGCGATGGCGTGTTGGACGATCTGTGCGAAGGGGGTTTCGGCGGAGGCCTCAAAGGCGTTCCGGTGGAAGACGAGCGCAGCCGTGTGCGGGTTGGCGGCCCGCGCGATCTCATCAAACGCCGCAGCCACGGTTTCGCCGGGCAGCAGCCTGCGCTCCACCTGCAGAACACATTCGGCGCTGTAGGTGCTCCACGCCGTGCCGCCATGCAGCGTGGCCGCGTGGAGCGAGGCGTGGCCCAGCAGCGGGTGGGGCGGACGGCTGCGAAGTTCATTCGATAGCGCGGCAAGCCGGCTAAGGACTTCGCCCATGGCCAGGTTGGCATCCACGCCCAAATCGGGGCGCGAACCGTGCGCGGCGCGCCCGGCCACTCTGATTTCCACCCATGCGAAGCCTTTGTGGGCGGTGCAGAGCGAAAGCGCCGTGGGTTCGGTGACGATGGCGGCGTCGGTGCGCGTGTGGCGCAGCAACTCCTCCGTGCCGAGGCTGGCGAACTCCTCATCGGCGACGGCGGCGAGCACCAGATTCCCGCGCAATGGCGGTCCGGCGGCCACGGCGGCGAAGGCGGCCACCGCCGCGGCCAAGCCACCCTTCATGTCGTAGCTGCCCCGGCCATACAGCCGGCCGTTTTCCACTCTTCCGCCGAATGGGTCGGCCATTCCTTCCACGCCTACCGTATCTAAATGGGCGTTGAGAAGCAGACTTCGGCCGCCGCCGGATCCTCGCTTCACGGCGACCAGCGTGGGCCTGCCCGGCGTGGATTCCAGTCGCTGGATCTCCACCGGGAGCGGCTGCAAAAGCGTTTGCAGGAAATCCGCCATCCGCGGTTCGCCGGGCGCCCCGGCCGCCAGCGAAGGGTTGACCGAGTTGATGCCGACCATCTGCCGCAGGAGTGTGGCGGTGTCCATCGTCGCAGTGTACCCGATTAAGATAAAGAGGAATGATACAACTGCTGGACGCCAGCGGGGCGCTGCTGGTGGCCGCCCTGGGTTTGCTCCTGATTTGCGCGGAGTTCTGTTTACCGGGTTGGGTGTTTCCCGGCGTTGCCGGCGGAGTGTGCCTGGTGTGTGGCGCCTATCGGTTATCGCTTCTGGGCGGCAGCGCTCCGGCGGCGGTGGCGCTTGTTGCCGTCATCGTGGCGGCCGCCGCGGCAGGATACGGAATTGTGCCTGAATGGCTGGGACCTCTATTACTCTTAGCCGTTCCGGCGCTATGCCGTGCACTGGCGCCCGGCGCTATCTCCTGGCCGGTGGCGGCGCTGGCGGGGTTCCCGGCGGTGGCGATCTTCGTCCTGCTTCGCGTGGCGGCGCGGGCGGCGGGGAACAAAACATTATTACAATGAGTTGTTTCAATGATGGAGACAGGATATTCTCAGGTAGGGAAAAAGGGAGGTAACGAACATGCCTCGTAACGAAGACGGCGAAATGGAA
The DNA here is from genome assembly GCA_016789905.1 of Bryobacterales bacterium. Classification (GTDB taxonomy): domain Bacteria; phylum Acidobacteriota; class Terriglobia; order Bryobacterales; family Bryobacteraceae. The sequence continues at coordinate 176,718 of JAEUQC010000172.1, forward strand.
TTGGTGCTCGGCAACAAGCAGTTGCTGAGCGTGCTGTTCATACTGGTGGTGCTGCTGGGCGTGTTCTTCACGATGGGCTACATCGTCGGCCGGAATAACCCGAGCGAGGAGAAAGTCCGTTTGGCGGCGGCAAAGCAGCAGGTGGCGTCGGCGGGAAAATTGCCGCCGGTCACTGTAGATCCCTCCTCCGGCGCTATTACTCCAAAACCCAATCCGACGGTGGTGGAGCAGCCTCCGCCGACGCAGCCGGTGACCGTTGAGCCCGTGAGAAAAGAAGAGCCGAAGAAGGAAGAACCGAAGAAGAAGGAAGAGCCGAAAAAAGAAGAGGCGAAGAAAAAGGAAGAGCCCAAGCAAAAGGAAGAAGCCAAAAAGAAGGAATCCGCTCCACCGCCTCCGCCAGCGCCGGTGGAAGTCAGCGGCGCGCTCTACCAAGCGAATCCAGCTCCGGGGCAGTACCTGCAGGTGGCGGCGATTGACCGCCCGGGCGCCAACGGCATGGCGGAAGCCTATCGCAAACAGGGCTTTCCGGCGGTGATTACGCCGAGTTCTTCGGCTACCCTGTTCCGGGTGGTTATTGGGCCGCTGAAGAATAGCGAGGCTGTGGCGGATACCAAGATGCGGCTAAAGAAAATCGGCGTGGACGGCGCAATCCTGCGAAAATTCTAGTGTGAGCGATTTCGTTCAAATCGACTTGGCGCGGCCCCGGTTGCCAGAGTGGCTGCGCAAACCCGAAACCCATTTCGAGTCCGTCCACGAACTGAAGCGAGGGCTGCGGCAGCGCAACCTGCATACGGTCTGTGAATCGGCGCGCTGCCCGAACATGCACGAGTGTTTTCACCGGGGCGCGGCGACTTTCATGATTCTGGGGAACCTCTGTACCCGTGGCTGCGGCTTCTGTTCAGTACCCAAGGGGTCTCCCGCGAAGAAGGAGTTTCAACTGGATGGAGACGAACCCGTCCACGTTGCCCAGATGGCGGCGCAAATGGAGTTGCGCTACGTGGTGCTGACCAGTGTCAATCGCGACGATCTGCCCGACGGCGGCTCCCGCCACTGGGCGGAAACGGTGCGCGAAGTGCGGAAAGCACTGCCGCAGTCGAAGATTGAGGTGTTGACGCCCGATTTTTGCGGCGACACTGACGCTGTCGCCCGGGTTCTCGATTCCGGTCCCGATGTTTATAACCACAACATGGAAACGGTCTCGCGTCTTTACCGGCGCGTGCGGCCGCAGGCCGACTATCAGCAATCGCTGGACGTGCTCGCCTTTGCGCGCCAGTACCGGCCGGACGTGCTGACCAAATCCGGGCTGATGGCGGGCCTCGGTGAGACGGTGGAAGAGGTGGAGGAACTGTTGCGCGACCTCCGGAAATCGGACGTCCACGTTGCCACCATTGGGCAGTATCTGCAACCGACCCGCCGGAACCTGGCGGTGGCGGAATACGTGACGCCGGAGAAGTTCGCCGCCTACGAGCGTTACGGCCTGTCGATCGGTTTTCAGATGGTTTTCAGCGGTCCGTTCGTGCGATCGAGCTACATGGCGGACTTGGTGGCCGAACAGGCCGCGCCGCAATAGCGTGTTGATCCGGGTCCTGCTGGCGCTGTTCACCGGAGTGTTGCTGGTTGTGTTGTATCCACCGTACGGATTGGCGCTGTTGGCACCTATCTCATTGACTCCATTGTGTTTAGCTTTGGGTGAGGAATTTCGGCCGTGGGCGCGGTTCACGCTTGGGTATGTGAGCGGCTTAGTGCTATGGGCCGGGGTCTGCTGGTGGATTGCGCCGGTGCTGGCGGTGCACGGGGGGATGGGGGTGGTGGGCGGATGGGGGAGTTTTGCGCTGTTTTGCGCGCTTAAAGCGGTACATTATGGCGTTTTTGGTATGCTTTCGGGGGTACTTTCGCGCCATGTTTACGGTCCTCCGGCCATTGCGCTGCTGTGGGCGGTGCTGGAACGGACGCAAGAACCGTTGACACTATTCGGCTGGCTTATGTTGGGTGATGCGGGGATCGACATGGGATTACCGCTCCGGGTGGCACCGTTCGCTGGAGTTTACGGGATTTCGTTTCTTTTGGCGCTGACGGCGGCATGTCTGGCCGCGGTACTGTTGAAGCGGCCGAGGCAACATGCGCTTTGGGCCTTTTTGGTGTTCGTACCGGCGGTGCTACCGCCGTTACCAGCGGGCGAGCGGCCGACGGCGCATGCGGCGGTGGCGCAGCCGAACCTGTCCACGGCGAATGACTGGACGGCGGAGGCGTATTCGCAGGCGAAGGCGACGCTGGTGAGCGAGTCTATGCGGGCGATGGCCGACGGGCCGGTGGATGTTGTGATCTGGCCGGAAACGCCGGGCCCTATGTTTTATGCGACGGACGCGGATTTACGGGCGCGGGTGAAGGAAGTGGCCGACGCGGCGAAAGCGCCGGTTGTGTTGGGTACCATTTGGCGAGACGCGCAGGGCGAGCCCAGGAATTCGGCGCTGATTGCGCCTGGCGGGGTCCGGTACGACAAGATGTTTCTGGTGCCGTTCGGGGAGTATGTTCCGGCGCTTTTTTCGTTCGTGAATCAGGTATCCGACGAGGCGGGAGCGTATACGCCGGGGACGGAATTAGCACTGATGCCGGTAGGCGCGCGGCGCGCGGGGACGTTTATTTGCTATGAGTCGGCGGTGGGGCACCATGTGCGGGAGTTCGCGCGGGCGGGGGCGGAGGTGTTTTTCAACATCTCCAACGACGGCTATTTTTTCCGGACGCAGGCGCGGGAGCAACATTTGCAACTGGTGCGGATGCGGGCGGTGGAGAACCGGCGATGGATTGTGCGCGCGACGAATAACGGGATCACGGCGGTGGTGGATCCGGCAGGGACGGTGCGCGAGCAGTTGCCGCCGTTCCAGGTTCAGTCGGGCCGAGTCGGGTACGGCTACGTTGAGGAGAAGACGGTTTTTACGGTGGCCGGCGATTGGTTTCCGCTGTTGGGTGGTCTGCTGGTGATTGCGGCGCTGGTAGCCTCACAGTGGCCGAACTACCGGAAGCCTGTTATTGGAATGAGACATCCGGCGCGATCGGAGTTCCTGGAGTAGCGCGTTTGGGGTAGGGCAAGTAGACGATGCCCGGGGGGGTGGGTGGGCTCTTTTTTTGTGTGTGGGCGGCGCTATAGCGGGACTTCGGTGAGCGTGAGGATCTCTTCAATGGCCCGCTCGGCGGCAAGGGCTGTGCGCTGGGCGGCGGCGACGCGGGTGGATAACGCGATGCGGTGGGCGAACACCGGCACGGCCAGGCGCTTGACGTCGTCGGGAGTGGCGTAGTCGCGGCCGTCGATGAGAGCCATCGACTGCGCCGCACGATACAGGGCCTGCGCGCCGCGCGGACTTACACCGAGTGACAGCGCTTCGTGGGTGCGGGTTCGTTCGACGATGGCCAGAATGTAATCGAGAATGGACTCGTCGACGCGCACGTGTTCGGCTTGCTCCTGCAGGTCAAGCACTTCCTGCCCGGTAAGGATGGCCGGGGCGTGGGAATTGGGATCGGCGGGGCCACGGCGCAGGATTTCGCGCTCGTTAGCCGCGTCGGGGTAGCCAATGCGCAGTCGCATAAGGAAACGATCCAGTTGCGACTCCGGCAGCGGGTAGGTACCGTGGTGTTCGAGCGGGTTTTGCGTGGCCAGCACCATGAACGGCCGGCCGAGCGGGTAGGTGCGGCCGTCAACGGAGACCTGCCCCTCGTTCATCGCTTCCAGCAGGGCGGACTGGGTTTTCGGGGTGGCGCGGTTGATTTCATCAGCGAGGAGAAAATTGGTGAAAACCGGGCCGGGTTTGAACTCGAATTCGTTGGAATGCGAATTGAAGACACTAACGCCGGTAACGTCGGCGGGGAGCATATCGGCGGTGAATTGGAGGCGGTGGAAACCGCAATCGACGGCGCGGGCAAGGGCGTTGGCGAGCGTAGTTTTGCCGACGCCGGGTACATCTTCAATCAACAGGTGGCCACGGGAGAGCAGACAAGCCAAGCTGAGGCGAACGACCTCGGCTTTGCCCCGGAGCGAGGACTGCAAGCGGGCCGTGAGTGCCTCCAGCCGGGGCGCCACCGCGAGAGTGGCCGCTGTTTCACGCTCTGCCATTTCTCCTATGATAACAACGAGATGCCTGAATCCCCTGACGGATTACGCTGGTTGCGGCGCGCGCTTGAATTGGCGACCGAAAATGTTACTTCCGGCCGCGGCGGCCCTTTTGGCGCGGTGGTTACCAAGGGCGGGGAAGCAGTGGCCGAGGGTGTGAACCTGGTGACGGTTTCCTGTGATCCGACGGCGCACGCGGAGGTGACGGCGATCCGGCGGGCGGCGGCCGCGCTGGGCCGTTTTGACCTGTCTGGCTGTGAGATCCACACAAGCTGCGAGCCTTGCCCGATGTGCCTGGGGGCGATTCTGTGGGCGCGGCTGGACCGGGTATGGTACGCGGCGTCGCAACAACAGGCGGCGGAGGCCGGGTTTGACGATTCGCTGTTCTATGAGCAGATGACGCTGGCGCCGGGAGAGCGAATCATTCCCATGCGACGCGGGCTGGCCGAAGGCGCGAACGAGCCGTTCACTGCGTGGGCGCGGTTTTCGGCTAAAGTACGTTATTGAGCCCAACATGGAAACTGCCCTGGCGCTAAGAGCGCTCGAGAAATCGTTTTCTTCCCATCGCGTTGTGGATGGGATTTCGCTGGATGTGCCGAAGGGGTGCTTTTATTCGCTGCTCGGGCCGTCGGGTTGCGGGAAAACGACGATTTTGCGAATGATCGGCGGCTTTGGCGAACCGGACGCGGGCGAGATTGTCTTGAACGGGAAACGGCTGAACGGGCTGCGTCCGTATGAGCGGCCAGTAACAACCGTGTTTCAGAGCTATGCCCTTTTTCCGCATTTGACGGCGGCGCAGAACATCGCCTTCGGGCTGGAACGGCGCGGGGAGGCGCCGGCGGCGATTGCACCGAAGGTGAACCGGATGCTGGAACTGGTTGGCCTGCAGGAGAAGGCCGGCCGGATGCCGGCGAACCTTTCCGGCGGTGAGAAGCAGCGGACCGCGCTGGCGCGGGCGCTGGTGGTGGAACCGGAAATGCTGTTGCTGGACGAGCCATTGTCCGCGCTGGACCCGGCGCTGCGGAAGCGAGTGCGAATTGAGTTGAAGCAGCTACAAAAACAGTTGGGGATCACGTTCCTTTTCATTACGCATGACCAGGAAGAGGCGCTATCGCTTTCCGATCAGATTGCGGTGATGAACAAGGGGAAGATCGAACAGATCGGCACGCCCCAGGAGATCTATTTGACCCCGGCGACGCGGTTCGTGGCGGGCTTTCTGGGCGCGGTGAATTGGATTGACGGCATTGGTGTGCGGCCGGAGGCGACGCGGATATCGAGGGCGACTCCCGGCAACGGTGCGCGAACGGTGGACGCACAAGTGGAGACGAGCGTGTTTCTGGGCGATTGTTTCCACGTGCAGACGCGGACGAGCGCCGGGGTGACGGTGACGGCGCAGGTTTCCCACAAAGACGAACCGTTCGCCAATGGAGACCGCGTGCATGTGTGGTGGCATGCCGCTGATGAACTGCCGGTGCGGGAATGAACCGGCTTCGCGCGTTGTTCCTGGCGCCGTCGGCAGCGTTTACGGTAGTGCTGTTTCTGGCGCCGATGGCGATCATCGTCGGCTACAGTTTCATGACGCGCGGCGTTTACGGGGGCGTGACGGGACCGTGGACTGTGGAGAATTATCAACGGCTGTTTGATCCGCTGTATGGAGTGATTCTATGGCGGTCGCTTGTCATGTCGACGCTCGCGACGGCGCTCTGTTTACTGATCGCATTTCCGCTGGCGCTTTTCATTGCGCGGGCCGAAGAGAAGCGGAAGAACATTTACTTGTATCTGGTGATCCTGCCTTTCTGGACGAGTTTTCTGGTGCGGACATACGCCTGGATGTTTCTGCTGCGGGATAGCGGATTGATTAACAGCGTGCTGCTCTCGCTCCACGTGATTCAGAAGCCGCTACCGCTGCTGTATAACGAGACGGCGGTGGTGGTGGGGCTGGTGTACGGCTATCTGCCGTTCGCGGTGCTGCCGCTATACAGCAACCTGGAGCGGATGGACAAGAACTTGCTTGAGGCGGCGGCGGACCTTGGCGCGACGCAATGGGAGACGATTCGCCGCGTGGTGCTGCCGCTGTGCGCGCCGGGGATGCGGGCGGCAGGCGTGCTGGTGTTCATACCGTGCCTGGGCGCCTATTTGACGCCCGACCTGCTGGGCGGCGGGAAGAGCATCATGATCGGCAACCTGATTCAGAACCAGTTCACAACGGCGCGCGACTGGCCGTTTGGGGCGGCGATTTCGCTGGCGCTAATGGCGCTGGTAATGGTGCTGCTGCTGGCGCTGCTGCGGCGGGATGGCGAGGAAGCGTTATGAAACAGGGCCGGTTTCTGGGAGTGTTCGCGGCGGGGGTGTATGCATTTCTGCACGTACCTTTGCTGATACTTTGCGCGTTCAGTTTCAATCGTTCGAAGTTCACGATTTGGGAGGGTTTTTCGCTGGAGTGGTACCGGCAAATGTTCGCCGACGGGCAGTTGGGCGAGGCGGCGTGGAACAGTCTGGTGATCGCGTTGGCGTCGACGGTGCTGGCGACGGCGATTGGGACGTTGTGCGCCTATGGACTGTGGAAAAAGAACTCGAAATGGCTGAGCGGGTCCCTTTATTTATCGCTGGTGACGCCGGAGATTGTGACGGGCATATCGTTGCTGGCGCTGTTCCAATGGGTATTCCGTTACTGGCAGGTGCAGTTGGGGATGCATACGGTGATATTGGCGCATGTGGCGTTTTCGATTGCCTATGTTCTGCTGGTGGTGATGGCGCGGCTGCGGACGGCGGAACCGGCGCTGGAAGACGCGGCGCTGGACCTGGGGGCGAGCGAGTGGGAGGCGTTCCGGCTGGTGACACTGCCGATTCTGAAGCCGGGAATCGCGGCGGCGGCGCTGCTGGCTTTCACTGTTTCCTTTGACGACTACGTGATAACGAGTCTGGTGGCGGGCGTGGATTCCGAGACGCTGCCGATGGTGCTGTACGCAATGGCGCGACGCGGGGCGAACCCGGTGGTGAGCGCAATTTCGACGGTGATTTTTCTGGGCTTCGGGGCGCTGATCCTGCTGTCGGAGAGGATGCAGAAGAACCCATGAGACGGCGGGATGTGGTGATTGCGATGGCGGGGCTGGGCGGGTGCGCGCCGGGCAATGCGCGGCGGTTGAACGTGTTCAATTGGTCGGCTTATGTGGCCCCGGAGACGGTTCCGAATTTTGAAAAAACGCATGGTGTAAAGGTGCGCTACAGCATTTACGAATCGAACGAGGAGATGCTGGCGCGGGTGTTTTCCGGTAATTCCGGGTGGGATGTCGTATTTCCCACGCACTATATTGTGCCGCCGATGCGGGAGCAGGGGCTGCTGGCGGTGTTGGACCACGGGATGCTTCCCAACCTGCGCCATTTGGACACGGCGTTCCGGCATCCGGTGAGCGACCCGGAACTGCGCCACTCGGCGCCGTATATGTGGAACGCCACCGGGATTCTCTACAACAAGAAGGTGACACCGGCGCCGCGACGGTGGGCGGACCTGTGGGCGCCGCACTGGAAGGGCCACTTGACGATGCTGGATGACCCGGCGGAGGTGTTCGCGGCGGCACTGCGGAAACTGGGCTATTCGCTGAATTCGCGGGACCCGCAGGAGTTGCGGGCGGCGCAAAGGGAGGCGGTGGAGCAAAAGCCGCTGTTGCGTGCCTATTTGAATACGGAGGTGCGAGACCAGGCGGTGGCGGGCGATTTGTTGGGGGCGCAGATATGGTCGACGACGGCGCAGCAGGCCATTGACGCGTCGAAAGATCTGGAGTTCGTTTACCCGGAAGACGGTTTTCCGTTGAGTTTGGATTGTGGAGTGATTTTGCAGGAGAGCCCGCGTAAGGAGATGGCGCATTCGTTTTTGAACTACTTGTTGGAGCCGGCGGTGAGCGCACGGATTGCCGATACGATGCGCACGGCGACGGCAAACGGAGCGGCGCGGCCGCTGCTGCCGGCGGCGACACAGAACAACCCGACGCTGTATCCGCCGCCGGAGGTGATGGCGCGGGCGGAGTGGTTCGCGACGGTGACGCCGGAGGCGCAGCGAATGCGGGACCGGCTGTGGACGGAGATAAAGTCGGCGTAGCGCGGACGCCCCGAGAAAATTGGTGCCTGGCACCAATTTTCGGGGGTTGTGGCGGGGGGCGGGCGGGCTTAGGTTAGAAGTATGATCCTCGTTCTTGGCGTTGCGGCGGCGTCACTGGCCAGTTGGGTTCCGATGCGATGGGCAACGGCCGACCCGGCGTCGCTGGCGCTGCTGAAAGACACGCCGGTGAACTGTCTGCTGTTGGAGCAGAAACACTGGTCGGCGGCGTTTACGGAGGCGGCGCGGGAGCGCGGAATCGCGGTGGCGGGGATTGTGGACAAGGCGTGGGACGACAAGGCGGCCCGGGTGGCGAAACTGGACGCTATTTTCACTGAGGGGCCCATGCAGCCGTCGGCGCTGCCGGTCTATTCGCTGCCGGTTCGTTCCGCGATGCGGTTCGATGGCGTGCCGCTGGCCGGGAGCTGGCAAGGCGTATGGCCGGGCGTGAACACCGTGGATGGAGACAAGGCGAAGGCTGCGCCAAGCGGGGCGCCGTGGATCGATACGAATACGGGGTTTCTGCGATTTGCGCGGGCACTAACGCCGGCGCCGATTTGGATTGCGAACCGGCCGCCGGAAGGGAAGGCATTCCCCGTTGCGCGCTATTTTCAGGTGGCGGCGGAGGCGGCGATGTGCGGGGCGCGCTGGGTGGTGGCGCTGGACGCGGACCTGCAAAAACGGCTGCTGGCGGGCGAAGGCAACGCGTTGCGGGACTGGCGGAAACTGGCGGTGCTGCTGCGGTTTATTGAAGAGCAGGGGGACCAGATGCGTTGGCCGGCGACGGGGCAATTGACACTTGTGCAGGACGTGGCGAGCGGGGCGCTGCTGAGCGGCGGCATTCTGGACATGATCGCGGTGAAGCATACGCCGGTTCGGCCGGTGCCGGCGAAGGGGATGCAACTTGACCAGATGCAGGGGGCGGTGATGGCGGTGAATGTTAGCCCGGCGACGATGACGGCGGCGCAGCGGGAGGTGCTGGGGGCGTTTACACGGGCGGGCGGCACGGTGCTGACCGGGCCGGCGGACTGGCGGTTTCCGGAGCCGCGCGAAGGACAATTGACACTGGACGAGAAAGAACTGCTGAAGCTGGACGCGATTTGGAAAGAGGTGAACGCACTGACGGGGCGGCGTAACCTGGGCGCGCGGCTATTCAACGTTGGGACGATGTTGTCCAACTTGACGCGATCGCCCGATGGGAGCCGACAGTTATTGCACCTGGTGAACTATACGGACTTTCCGGTGGAGGCGATTACGGTTCACATGCTGGGTAAGTGGAAGCGCGCCACATTGCGGCAACCGGGGATGGCGGCGAAGTCATTAGAGACCTATTCGACCGAAGATGGCACAGGAATCGATATACCTGAGATGGGCTGGTACGCGATACTGGAATTGGAATAGCCGCCATGTCCCTTTGCCGTCGTGACTTTCTGACAATTGCCGGCGCCGCGCCTCTGACGGCGGCAACGGCGCCGGCGCGACCGGTGGCGATTGCGAAAGTGGATTCTTACGGCGCCGATATGACGGCGGCGTTGCGCGGCATGTTCGACAAATTGGGCGGATTGAGCGGCAAGGTCCGGAACAAGACCGTGACGGTGAAACTGAACCTGACCGGGTCGCCGGCGCTGAAGTTTCAAGGACGGGCGCCGGCGGTGACGCACTATTCGCACCCGCGGATGGCGGGGGCGCTGGCGCATTTGCTGCATGAGGCGGGGGCGAAGCGAATCCGGTTCGTGGAGAGTTGCTGGGGCACGGCAGGTCCGTTGGAAGAGTATCTGCTGGATTCGGGCTGGAACGTGCGGCAGTTGCAGGCCGTTGCGCCTGGAATTGAGTTTGAGAATACAAATGCCCTGGGTAAGGGCAGCCGCTATATTCGCCATGCGGTGCCCGGCGGGGGAATGATCTTTCCGTCCTATGAGTTAAACCATAGCTACGCCGACACCGATGTATTTGTGAGCATGGCAAAGTTAAAGGACCACGCCACCTGCGGCATTACGCTTTCGATGAAGAATATTTTTGGCATTACGCCGGCGTCCATCTACGGAGACGACGCGGGTGTGGACGAGCCGAACGAGAAACCGGAAAAGGGCCGCGTGAAGGTTTGCCATCTGGGCGAGCGGCAGCCGGCGCGCGTGGCCGCCGGGGAGCGTGACCCGGGGTCCAGCCGGGAGCCGGAGTACCGGATGCCGAGAATTACGGCCGAGTTGAACGCGGCGCGGCCGATTGACATTGCGATCATCGATGGCGTGGAGACGGTGACCGGCGGCGAAGGGCCGTGGATCAAGGGACTGGCGCTGGCCAAGCCGGGGGTACTGCTGGCCGGGTACAACGCCGTCAGCACCGATGCCGCGGGGGCGGCCGTGATGGGGTATGATCCGAGGGCGAAGCGTGGCGCGGCGCCTTTCGAGAAGTGCGATAACACGTTGCTGCTGGCCGAACGGATGGGGCTTGGTTCGGCGGACCTGAAGCAGATTGAAGTTTTGGGAGTCCCGATTCAAGAAGCGCGCTACGCCTTCCGAAGAGCCAAGTAACCGCCTATGATGCCAATGATCGAGTCCATCCTGTCGCAGATGCCGCGGTTCACGTGGTCGGCGGCGCTCGACATTTTATTGACTGCGTTCATCATTTATCAGTTCATCATCATCGTTCGCGGCCGGCGGTCGGCAGCGATTCTGGCCGGGCTGCTGATTCTGGTGCTGGTGTACCTGGGTTCGGTGTACGCGAAGCTGGAACTGCTGCGGACGATACTGGCGACGCTTGCGCCGTATACGGCGTTCGGCATGATCGTGATGTTCCAGAGCGAAATCCGGCGCTTGCTGGCGCGGATTGGGCAGCGGCGGATTATTGGATTCGGGACGCGGCTGCACCGGCGGGAGACTGTGGAGGAGATTCTGCTGGCGTTGCAACAGCTATCGCAGCAAAAGATCGGCGGGTTGATTGTGGTGGAAAGGGAAGTGGGTCTGCGGACGTTTGTGGAGAGCGGTGTGCCGCTGGATGCCAATGTTTCGCGGGACCTGCTGCTGGCGATTTTCTATCCGGGCTCGGCGATGCATGATGGGGCGGTGATCATCCAAGGCGACCGGGTGGCGGCGGCGGCCTGTTTCTTGCCGTTGACGATGAACCCGGAACTGCTGCGATTTTTGGGGACGCGGCACCGGGCCGGCATTGGGATCACCGAGGAGACGGACTGTATTTCGCTGATTGTGAGTGAGGAGACGGGGCGGATTTCGATTGCGGCGCGCAACGAGATTGAATATGACGTAACAATTGACCGTGTGGAGCGGCGGTTAACACAGCGATTCGCCGAACCGGCCGTGGGCGGCGTGGCCGGGCTGGCATCTGTGAAGGAAACGGGCGTATGATCGCGCGGGCCAAGCGCTTCTTCACGGTGAACATCGGAGCGAAGGTGCTGAGCGTGGCGATTGCATCGCTGTTGTGGATGGCGATTGTGGGCGAGCAGGAACTGGCGACGGCGATCGACATTCCGGTGGAGTACCGGAATTTTCCGAAGGCATTTGAAGTGTCCAGTGGAACGGTGAACCGGGTAAACCTGCTGGTACGCGGGCCGGCGGGAAAGATGAACGACACTTTCCTAAAGGACGTGACGGTAGTTGTCGATCTAGAGGGGGTGAAGCGACCAGGCGATTGGACGTTCAACCTTGACAGCCGCGCAATTCGAGTGCCGGCGGGACTGGAATTGGAACGTGTGATTCCGAGCCAATTGCGGATGAAGTTCGAAGAAAGGTTCGCGCGGGATATTCCGGTGCAGATCCGTTATGCGGGCAATCCGATGCCGGGGTACCGGATTGCGAAGCAGGAGCTATCGCCGGAGAATCTGCGGGTGGTTGGGCCGCGGAGCCGGGTGGAGCGATTGCAATCGATCGACACGGATCCGATTGACCTGAATGGCGTTATCACGGAATCGGAGACGCGTGTGAGCACTTTCGTGGATGACCCGCAGTTGCGGATCGATGGCAACTCGGTGGTGCGGGTTCGCCTGGTGATGGAGCGAATCGGCCCGGGGCTGGAGCAGTAGCGATGGCGCGCCAGTTGTTCGGCACCGACGGCATACGGGGAGTGGCCGGAGAATACCCATTGGACGGGCGGACGGTGTACGCCTTCGGCCGGGCGCTGGGAGAGTGGGCAAGGAACCATTCTTCGACGCCGCGGGTGCTTATCGGCATGGACACACGCGAATCCGGGCCGGCGCTGGCGGCGGAGGTGACGGCTGGGCTGGCGCGAGCGGGCGCGGAGTACGAAGTGGCGGGAGTGCTGACGACGCCGGGCGTGGCGTGGCTTACCAAGACGGGACCATTCGCGGCCGGGCTGATGATTTCTGCTTCGCATAACCCGTTTCAGGACAACGGGTTGAAGGTTTTCGCGCATTCGGGGTACAAGGTGCCGGACGCCGAGGAACTGGAGCTGGAAAAGCGGATCTTCGCACTGGCGGAGGAATCGGCTGGGGAAGCGCTTGCGCCGCCGGCGCATTCCGAATTTGGGGCGGAGTATTTATCCTTCCTGCAAGGTACGTTACGGGCGAGTTTGGCGGGATTGAAGATAGTTGTCGACGGCGGCAACGGGTCCGCCAGCGGCTTTGCGCCGGAACTGCTGCGGGCGGCGGGAGCGGAAGTGGTGGCGCTGCACTGTTCGCCAAACGGACGCAATATCAACCTGGAGTGCGGCGCGCTGCACACGGAGGGGATGCAGGCGGCGGTGGTGGCGCACGGCGCCGATCTTGGCGTGGCCTTCGACGGGGACGCCGACCGGGCGATGTTCGCCGGGCGCGGTGGCGGACGGGTGGACGGCGACCATGTGCTGATGATATGCGGGGTGGACGCGAAGATGCGAGACGCGCTGCCGGGGGACACGGTGGTGGCGACAGTGATGTCGAACCTGGGGCTGGAACTGGCGCTGCGGAAACAGGGTATTGGGTTGGCTCGGACGGCGGTGGGCGACAAGTACGTGCTGGAAGAGATGATCCGGCTGGGGGCGGCGATTGGCGGGGAGCAATCCGGACATATCATCTTCCATGAGCAGGCGACCACCGGCGACGGGATGCTTACTATGCTGCGGCTGCTGGACGTGATGGCGAGGCGGCGGGCGGGGCTGGACGAGTTGGCCGCCGAACTGCACATACTGCCGCAGAAGCTGGTGAATGTACGGTTCGGGAGGAAGCGGCCGCTGGAAGAGCTGGAGCCGGTGCAGGCGGCGATTCGGGCGTGTGAACGGGAGTTCGGCGAGAGCGGCCGGGTGGTGGTGCGCTTTTCCGGGACAGAGCCGCTGGCCCGGGTAATGGTGGAGGGCAGCACGTTGGAACGGGTGGGGTACCACGCCGAATTCATTGCGAAGGCGATTCAACACGAACTGCGGGCGTGATCTCGCGATAAACTATCGTTCATGCGGATTCGTCACCTTGCTCTCTTCTTCGCGCTTAGCGCGTCGCTTGCTTTTGCTCAACGCTCGAAACGGCCGAAGCTGCCGGGTGAGGACTGGGTACAACTTTTCAACGGCAAAGACCTGACCGGCTGGACCGAGATCGGCAAAGAGAAGTGGGTGGTGGACAACGGCACTATTCACGGGCAGGCGATCTCCAAAGAGTACGGCTACCTGAAGACGACGAAGAATTACAAAGATTTCCACCTCTCTTTCAAGTTCAAATGCGAAGGCGATGGCAACAGCGGCGTGTTCTTCCACTCCGAATTCAAACCCGGAACGCCAACCATCACGCAGGGTTTGCAGTTTGAGATCGACTGCACCATTGGGCAGCACACGGGCGGCATCTATGGCGATGGGCGCGGCTGGGTGGTTTGGCCGTCGCCGGAAAACGAGACAGTGGTGCGGCAGGGTGACTGGAACGAATACCTTTTGAAGGTGGAAGGAAACCGTTACTATTCGCGGTTGAACGGAGTGGTTATGATCGACTTCACCGACCCGAACCCGAAGAGCTTTGACGGCGGCATTTCGCTGCAACTGCACTCCGGCGGGACTGGTAACATGCGCTTCAAAGACATCATGATTCGCGACCTTACCAAGCGCGACGATGAACCTAAAGCCCAGTAGTGCGCCTATTTTATTGCGATCACCACGACATGGGCCTGCCGGCGGCGCACCGCTTTCCGGCTCGTAAATACCGATTGTTGCGGGAGTGCCTGGAAGGGGACTCCCGCTTCGATTTTTGGCCGGCGCCGCTGGCGGAGCGGGGGCAATTGGTGCTGGCCCATGACCCGGCCTACGTGGACGGCTTCCTGGAGGGAACGCTGGACGCTGGGGCGATGCGGCGGATCGGCTTTCCTTGGTCGCCCGCGCTGGTACGGCGGACGCTGGCGAGCGCCGGGGGGACGCTGGCGGCAACGGAGACGGCGTTGCGCGACGGCCAGGCCGGTACGCTGGCCGGCGGGACGCACCACGCGTTTTATGGCGAAGGGTCCGGGTTCTGCGTGTTTAACGACATAGCCATCGCCATTGCGTACCTGCGGGCGGAGACGGCGCTACGGCGGTTCGCGGTGATTGACCTGGACGTACACCAAGGGGACGGCACAGCGCAGATGTTCGCCGGTGACGCGGGCGTGTTTACGCTGAGCCTGCATGGGCGGAACAACTTTCCATTTCGAAAACAGGCGAGCACGGTGGACGTCGCCCTGGACGACCACACGGGCGACGACGAGTACCTGGCGGCGCTGAACGAAGTTCTGCCGAGGGCATTCGCCTTCGCCCCTGAGTTCGTTTTCTATCAGGCCGGGGTGGATCCGCTGCGCGAAGATACATTGGGCAAACTGGACCTGACGATGGCGGGCCTGGCGGAGCGGGACCGCCGTGTTTTTCGCGCCGCCCGCGCGCACGGGGCCCCGCTTGTGATCACCATCGGCGGGGGATATGCTGACCCTATCGAATGCACCGCGGCCGCCCACGCGCAGACCTACCGGCTGGCGGTGGAGATCGTCTAACATGATTCTTCCCGCGCTGTTGTTTCTCAGCGCCACCTTCACCGACCCGGTGACGGGGCGCACGCTCACCGAGGTTTCAACCGAAGGCAAGAGTTCGAACCTCTACTTTCACAATTCGAATTTCACGGCCGATGGCAAGTATCTGATCTACGCCAATGACCGGACGGGCACGAGCCAGATCTACCGCTACAACTTGGAGACGGGCGAATCGCGCGCGCTGACCGAAGCGGCCGGCGTGGCCGCGGCGAGCGCCATGCCGGACCGGTTTCAGGCGCGCCGCGTGCTCTACCCCAAGGGCCGGGAACTGTGGGCTGTGGACGTGGAGACGGGGCAATCCACGCGCATAGGCGAGGCGCCGGAGCGCGCCCGCGGATTGGGGCAGCCGAGTGTTTCGCACGACGGGAAGGCGGCCGCCGTGTCGTTCCAGAGCGGAGAAAAGTCGTGGGAGATCGGCCTGATTGATTTGGCGACCGGCAGCTACCGCAAGGTGCTGGAACAGGGATTTCGGATTGGGCATGTGCAGCATAGTCCCACGGCGCCGCTGCTTTTTTATGTCTGGGAGACGAGCGGGTACGCGCCGCAGCGGACGTGGCTGGTGAACGCTGACGGCAGCGGGAACCGGCCCTTTTACGCGGCCATTGAACCGTCGAAATGGCTGACGCCTTTGAAAGAATGGATTACGCACGAAGCCTGGGTGCCGGGCACCGGCGACATGACGATGATTCTGGATAAGTACGGCATTCTTCTGGTGACGCCGGACGGCCCGGCGAAAGTGGTTGCGCGCGGGCACTACTGGCACGCGCAGGCGACACGCGACGCGAAACAGTTGATCGCCGACGATTTTGAGGGCCGGGTATGGCTAATCGAGGCGGCGACGGGCGAGGCCAAGCTGATTGCCACCGGACTGCGGCGGGCGGGCGAGCCGCACATTCATCCGTCGATTGATCCGGATGGGAAGTGGGTGGCGGTCAATGCGGGCCGGAAAGGGCGTCCGAGCGTCGCTGTGATCCAGTTGCGGCCGTAGGCGGATTCCAAAAGCCAAACAGGCGGGGGAAAAGAAATTTGTCCGCGGCGGCAGCGAGCAGGGCTCCGGTGAGATAGGCGAGGAAGTCCCAGGGATCGTAGGTTCGCCCGAATAGGGCGGCACCTTTTGACTGAGCGAACTCGGCGCCGGCCATTGTCAGAAACACCGCGGCGACGCGCAGCGGCCATTTTGGGAGACCGGCCAAGACCAGCAGGAAGTACGAACTGAACGGAAGCAGAACATCGATCGCGTAGCCGGTGACGAACCAGCGAAGCGGGCCGCGGTAGCCGGGGCCCGTGAATAAGTGCGCCGCCGCCACCGCCAGGGCAACGGCTACGATGACTACTTTTCGCGCGCCTTGCGGCCGCATGGGAACGCCTACCCTTTCAGCTTCAGGACTCTGACGCCATTTTCCCAGAAGATCTTCCGCGTGACGCTTGGGTGCGGGCTGAGGCGGCGGATGGTTTCAATCTGCTTGCTGCCGCTGCAGCGGTCGCCTTGGCCGATGGCGTCGTTGCAATCGCTGCCGTAGATCAGCTTGTTCTGGTGGCGTTCCAGGAAGGCGCGGGCGTGGTCTTCATCGCGCAGCAGCGCATTCAGGCCGGAGCCGGCGGACATATCGCCGTACATGTTTTCGTAGTCGCGAAGATAGCGGTCCGTGATGCCTCCGGGAGTTACTTTCGTTCGCGGGTAGAGGACTTCCTGCTGCAGGTCCTTGTCGATGTTGCCCCACCAGGTTTGGGCATGGCCGATAAAATTTACGGCGGGGTATTTTTCCAGAATGCGGTAAAAGCGCTGGAAACCGATGTTATATGTATTGTGTTCGAAGTGAATGAGTACAGGAACCTTATAGTCTCGCGCGATTTGCGCGATAAGGTGGCTATGAGGCGAATCGGCATCGACGGGAAATTTCTGTTCGCCAATGCCAATGGCACCCAGCTTGAGGTATTTTTCAATCTCCGCGCGAGTATGATCGGGGCTGGGGCCTTCATTGGCAAAGAAGACAAACTTCCGGGGGTACGTTTTCACCAGGTTGTAACATACGTCGTTGCGGCCGGCACCCGCGGCAAGACCGTAGCGGGCCCCGGCGGGGAGCAGGACGGACTTTTCGATGCCCATTTTTTCCTGGTGGGCGATCAACTCTTCGTCGGAGCGTCCCGAGTAGGGCGAGTGCTGGTGCAGGTCCAGAATCCGATCGGGCACCGGCTGGGCGGCCGCGGTGGAGGCGGCGGCGAGAAGGACGGAGCGTCGCGAAATTTCCGTAGGCATCAGAAATACGATACCGTGAGAAAAGAGAAAACGTGAGCAGTCCCGTCGAAACAGTGCCGTCGCCTGCCGCCGCGGAGGCGAAACGCAACGCCCGCTCCGAACGGCTCGGGTTTATCGATTGGACTCGCGGAGCGGCCACGCTGGTGATGCTGCAGGGGCATGTGTGGGAGAGCTTCACGCACAAAGACCTGCGCGACACCGGCGTGTACATGATGTCGCAGTTTCCGGGCGGGGTGGCGCCGGCGGTGTTTTTGTTTCTGTCCGGGGTGACACTCGCGTTCCTGATCGATAGCCGCCAACAGAAAGGCGCCGATAGCCGGGGCCGGTTCTGGGCGGCCATCCGCCGGGCAGGGTATCTGGGCGGGTTGGCGCTGTTGTTCCGATTTCAGATGTGGGCGTTCTACTGGCCGAACTCGCCGTGGCGGGATCTGCTGCGCGTGGACATATTGAATTGCATGGGGGCGGCGTGCGTGATGCTGGCGCCGGTGGCGGCGTTCGGCCGGTTGGGCCGTGTGCGCGGGGCCATGCTGGTGGCGGGGATTATCGCCTTCGGCTCGCCTTTCATGAGCGATTGGAAAGCCGACGCGCCGGAAAGCCTGCTGCGCATGTATCTGGCGCCGGATTATGGCGCGTTCGCGCTGTTTCCGTGGGGTACTTTTGTCGCCTTCGGAATGGCCTGCGGCACGATTTTCCGTTGCGTTGGGGAAGAGGGCAGGGAGCAGTTGATGCAGTGGGCCGGGTGGGCCGGGTTCGCGCTGGCCTTCGCGGGTCAATACGTATCCAACCTGCCGTACAACATCTATCCCCATAGCGAGTTCTGGCTGGATAGCCCGTGCCTGACGTTCATCAAGGTGGGCGTGATTCTGATGGTGGCGGCGTTTGGGTTCTTCTGGAATGAGTGGGTGCCGCGGGTTCGCTCCGGAGCCGGCGTGGGGCCGCGTTTCAGCATTCCGCGGCAGTTGGGGCAAACGTCGTTGCTGATCTATTGGGTGCATATTGAACTGGTGTACGGGCGCTGGGCGGAGCCGTTCAAGGGCAAAACGCCGCTGTTTGAAACGGCGCTCTTCGCGCTGGCGGTCATCGCGTTGATGCTGGGCTTTTCCGTGGCAAAGACGCGGATGGTGACCAGTAAATGGTACTTGGACGGGCGGGCTCAGGTGCTGGGCCGGCTGCCCTGGTTGACGCGCGCTGCGTAGCGAAAAACCGTGCGGAGAATGATCCAGCCGGCCCGGATGGACGCCCGCCAGTTACCGCTCACTTTGTTTTCCCCGGCGATCCGGTGGCCGTAGCGAATGGGGATTTCCACGATGCGGAGCCTGTGTTGTAAGGCCTTAATCTGCATTTCAATGGTCCAGCCGTAGTTGCGGTCCTCCATGGCCAACCGGTCCAGGCAGTCGCGGCGAATGGCGCGGAAGGGGCCGAGGTCAGAGAACTTGTGCCCCCAGAAAATATGCATGAGGGAACAGGCGAGCGTGTTGCCGAAGCGCTGATGGGGGAGGAGGGCACCGGGCGCGGCCCGCCCCATTGTCCGGGAGCCGAGAACGAGATCGGCCGCGCCGGCGCGAATCGGGGCGAGTAACTCTATCGCCTGTGCCGGGTCTTCCGACAAATCGGCCTGCATCCAGACGACGATGCCGGCTTCAGGCGGCAGCAGCGCGATGGCGGCGAGCGAGGCGGCGCCGTAGCCGCGTTCCGGCTGCGTAGCGACAATGGCGCCGCGGGCGCGGGCGATTTCCGCCGTCCGGTCGGTGGACCCATTGTCGGCCACCAGAATCCAGCGAAACAAATCGGGAGGAATCGCGTCAAATAAACGGGGCAGGCAATCTGCCTCGTTAAGAGCCGGTATGATTAAGGCTGCTTGCGCCGTTCGCATTTCGGAGTACAATTCAGCGTAATAGGGAATCATGACGCCTGACCAGCCCCCGCCGCCGATGGACAACCCGGCGGAAAAGCCAACCGAGACGAAACACCTGCTGGTGGGCGCCGCCTATTGGCTGCGCGACCTGATGCTGTCGGTAGTAATTGCTGTGGTCATCATTCTATTCCTCTACCAACCGGTGAAGGTGGAAGGCACCAGCATGATGCCGGCTCTGCAGGACCAGGAACGGATATTTATCAACAAGTTTCTCTACCGCTTCGGCATTGGCGAAATTGAACGGGGGGATACGGTGGTGTTCTGGTTTCCGCGCGACCCGTCGAAATCCTACATCAAGCGCGTAATCGGTGTGCCCGGGGATGTGGTGGAAGTATTGGATGGGGAAGTTCGCCTGAACGGGAAAACGGTGAATGAACCGTATGTTCCGGAAGAGTTTCGGGACCGGCTGACGGTGCCGGCCACGCGCGTGCCGCCGGAATCGTTCTATGTGATGGGCGACCACCGGAGTTCTTCGAACGATTCGCGCGCCTGGGGGGTTGTGCCTCGGCGGTTTATTTATGGCAAGGCCGTGTTCGTCTATTGGCCGCTGGAGAAAATGGGCGTCCTGCGGTAGGACGCCCATTTCGGCTGCTTAGATTGAGAAGGTGCGGCCGCGATTCTGGCCCACCAGAATCTGGAACAGGCGGTGTGAGATGAGTTCGTGCAGCGACAGGAGTTCTTTTTGCGCGGCGGTGATGGCCGCAGCATCGCGGAGATCGGCCACGGCCGGGCCGCCGGCCTTCAGCGCGTCGGTGGCGCCAACGATTACCGGGTCCGTCATCGCCTCGCCGGCCATCTCCCAAAGGGTGATGAACCGATCGACGGCGGTGGGGAAGCTGACGTGGAAGACGCCGTGGACGGAGGTTGTGCGCGGCGGTTTGTAGTCCAAATTGAACGGGCCGCTATAGCCATAGGTGCGCAGCAGGACGAACACGTTCAGCCAGTCGAGCGGGTTCACCAGGCCGACGGCGATATCGACGTCGTGTTTGCCGGCGTAGCCGTCGTTGATATCGAAGTGGAAGAGCTTTCCGCACATGAGCGCGCGGGCCAGCGCGGCGCGCGGCGCCGTGCCCCACATGAGTTCATGCAGGTATTCCGGGTTCAGGCCCACCATGGCCGGGTGCTTGATGAGACCGGAGAAAATTAGGGCGAGCATGGAATCGGAAGTCGGCAACAGAATCTCCGCCACCGGTTCGAAGGGCTTGGCCTCCATGCAGTGCTTCAGCGTGGCGCGGCCGTTTTTGGCGGCCAGTTCGATGTCCTTATCGCAGGCGGCGTTGATGCACTCGGCGTACCACTTCAGCGTCTGCAACTCGTCCATCGCGCCCTGAATGAAATAGCCAAGGGCGCCGGGCCAATAGACGGCGTAGTTGGCGCCCAACTGGTGGCCAATGGAGACGGTGTTTTCCACACGCCAGTTGGCGTACTCGCGCACCTGCGCGGCGTGCGGCGCGGGGCTGGCGGCCCACACCGGATGGTGGAAGGTTTCGGTGGTGACCATGGAACAGGCCAAGCCGTTCTTCTTGAGCGATTCGCCGATGCGGCCGACAATTTCGTCCTGGCCCGCGCGGCCAAGCTGGTCGGTGGGAATGACGTCGGTATCGTGGGTACACCAGTAGCCGATTCCGATCTTGGCGTACTCCTCGATGACCCGTTCAAAAGTCACCGCGGGGCGCGTTTTGTCTTGGAACAGGGAGTGGCCTTCGTAGGCCGCCGCCCACTGCGGACCGGTGATGAAATACTTCCGGCGCTGTTCGGGAGTGTAGCTGCCGCCGCAAGCGGCTGTCAGGCGTTCGACTACGGATTGTTGTTGGTCGACTGGGATCGCTGTCATAAGTGTTGAACCAGGAAACCTAATCATAGTCCAGCCGGCGGGGGGCGGGGAAGCGGCGCGCGGGAACCGGGCGAGCGTTGATAGAATAGGCGGCTGATGACTCAACCCGCCAAGCCCGCCACCCTGCCCACGTTGGTGCCCCCGCCGGCCGAGTTCGCCGCGCAGGCCAACGTCTCCGGCATGGAGGCCTACAAGGCTCTCTATGAGAGCGCCGTCAACGATCCCGCCGCGTTTTGGGGCCACCTGGCCGAAACGGAGCTGGACTGGTTCCAGCGTTTTGACAAAGCCCTCGACTGGCAGCCCCCGTTCGCGAAATGGTTTTCCGGCGGCAAGATCAACGTCAGCTACAACTGCCTGGACCGGCATACGAAGACCGCGCGAAAGAACAAAGCGGCGATCATTTTTGAGGGCGAGCCTGGTGACCAGCGCATCATCACGTATCAGGAACTGCACCGGCTGGTCTGCCGCTTCGCCTCCTCCCTGCTGACGCTCGGCCTGGAGACCGGCGACCGCGCCATCATCTACATGCCGATGATTCCAGAGGCCGCCATCGCCATGCTGGCCTGCGCGCGGCTAGGCATTCCGCACAGCGTGGTGTTCGGCGGTTTTTCCGCCGAAGCGTTGAAGGCGCGCATTCAGGATCTGGAAGCGAAAGTGGTGTTGACGGCCGACGGCGGATGGCGCCGGGGCAAGGAAGTGAAGCTGAAGGAAGCCGTTGACGAAGCGCTGAAGTTCTGCCCAACGGTAGAACACGTGGTGGTCTACCAACGCACTGGGTCCGCGGTTCACTTGGAGTCTGGCAGGGACCACTGGTGGCACGTGTTGGACGAAACCGCGAGAGAAGAAGTGCCCGCCGTGGAACTCGATAGTGAGCACCCGCTGTACGTACTCTATACCTCCGGCACCACCGGGAAACCGAAAGGAATTCTGCATACGACCGGCGGCTACCTGCTGCAATGCACCATGACGATGAAATGGGTGTTCGACTTGAAGGAGTCCGATACCTACTGGTGTACCGCCGATGTGGGGTGGGTGACCGGCCATTCCTATGTCGTCTACGGGCCGCTATCGGCCGGCGCGACGACGGTGATGTACGAAGGCGCTCCCGACACGCCGGCCTTTGACCGCTGGTGGCGGCTGGTGGATAAATACAAGGTCAGTATTTTTTACACGTCACCGACAGCTATACGCGCCTTGATTCGCCAGGGCGATCACTGGCCGGAACGCCATAAGCTCGATAGCATTCGATTGCTGGGCAGCGTTGGTGAACCGATCAACCCGGCCGCCTGGGAGTGGTTCCACCGTGTCATCGGCGGCAACCGATGTCCCATTGTCGACACCTGGTGGCAGACGGAGACGGGCGCCATCATGATCGCCGCAATGCCCGGCGCGGTGCCGCTCAAGCCTGGTTCGGGCACGCTTCCCATGCCTGGATTGGTGGCGGAGATTGTCGATAACCACGGCAACCTGGTACCGGAAGGGCATGAAGGTTTCCTGATCCTGAAGACGCCGTGGCCGGGTATGCTGCGCACCATCTGGGGCGATCCGGAACGGTTCAAAGAGCAGTATTGGTCCAAGGTTCCTGGCGCCTACTTCACCGGCGACGCGGCGCGTCGCGACAAGGACGGTTACTACTGGATTCTCGGCCGCGTGGACGATGTGATGAACGTCAGCGGGCACCGGCTGAGCACCATGGAGATTGAATCCGCGCTGGTTCGCCATCCGGCGGTGGCGGAATCGGCCGTTGTCGGCAAGCCCCACGAGATTACCGGGCAGGCGGTGTGCTGCTTCGTTACGTTGAAGAAGGGCATTAGCGACCACGAGAAGTTGGGCGTGGAACTGCGGCAGTGGGTGGCCCACGAAATCGGGCCTTTCGCGCGTCCGGAGGAGATTCGGTTCACCGAGGCGCTGCCCAAGACGCGCAGCGGCAAGATCATGCGGCGCCTGCTGCGTGAGATTGTCACCAGCCACACGGTGGCCGGCGACGTGACCACGCTGGAAGACATGAACGTTCTAACGTCGCTTTCCGCGCAGCACGACGAAGACTAGCACCAAACGGAAAAGGGCCCGGAGCGATGGTATTTGCTCCGGGCCCTTTTCAATTGCCGTTTACCAGTAGAGTTTCAATCCCACCTGCATCTGGCGCGGATCGTTCGCCTGGTTATTTACCACGCCAAACGCGCCGTTGTTCAGGTTCAGATTGCCCGTACCGAAGATCGTGCGGTTGAAGATGTTGAAGGCCTCGCCCCGCAGGTCGATGCGGATCTTCTCTGAGATGTTGAAGGTGCGGGCAACGCTCACGTTCTCCGATGTTCCCCAGAACGTCCGGACTTTCGGGTTGTGCCGCGTGGCGTTACCGAAGTCCGCCGGTTGCGTGCCGAAGAAGGAGGCCGGCTGCAGGAAGCGATCGACGGCGGGGTCGAACTTGTCGCCAGCGATCGGAGCGCGCCAGCCGTCATAGGTCGATATCGTTGGCCGAGTGATCCCATTGAAAATCGGCAGAGGGTTGTTCCGCGTGAGTTCGATGGGCGTTCCGCTGTTGTAGACCTGGATGGCGGCCAGCCGCCATCCGCCCAAAACGTGGCTCAACAGGCCGCTTGTGGCCCATTTGGCGCCATTGCCGAATGGCAGGTTGTAGAGTGTGGAGAACTTGACGGAATGGGTTTGATCGAACTGACCGATCGATTTTTCCGAGCGGCGGTAGTAGTGGTCCTGGGCCGCCGTTTCGCTGTTGGCGAAGTAGCTGTCGGAGTCTGTCAGCATCTTCGAGAACACGTAGCTCCATTGCAGCGTCAAGTCCTTCGAGAAGCGCCGGTCGAACTTCATGACCATTGCGTGATAGGAAGAGTGGCCGCTCTTGTCGCCGTTCTGAGCTCCGGTGGCGATGTTCTGGTATTGCGGGAAAGGGCGGAGCGCCTGATTGGCGCTGCCGGTGAAGCCCGGGTAGGGGGCGCGCACTCCAGCGGCCACCGCCGCCGGCGCGCTGAACGGACCTGTCAGCATCGCGATCGCCTGCGCCCGGCCCATCTGTCCAACCAACCGGTTGAAGATGGCCGTGTCCAATTGGTTCATCCGCAGGATGCCCGACTGCAGGTGGGTGCCGATATTGGCGTTATAGCCGATTTCGAGGACGGTGTTGGCGGCAATCTGGCGCTGGGTCGTCAACGTCCAGAAGAGCGATTCCGGGGCGCGCGTTGCGTCTTGGCCGTTCCAGTAGTCGACGTCCTGCCCGTTCTGGAAGCTCGGATTGATCGAGGGCGGAAGCGTATAAGCAGGCAAACCCTGATCCAGCTTAAAGGTTGGCGTTATGCCCTGCGATGTGTTCTGGAACGCCCACTGACCGATAAATCCGGCGAAGTGGCCGCTGCCTTGGACCGCTGTGATTCGGGAGAACGACCGGCCAAACGCAGTGCGGATGGTAGTCTTCGAATCGGGCGAATATGCCAGGCCGATACGCGGGCCAATTCCCCCGTACCATCCGGGCACGAGGCTGCGTGTGTTCTCACGGCCCGGACCGAAGCCTGCAAACCACAGCGCGCCGGGGATGTTGCCAGCCGCAGGATTCGGGCGCGTCGGATTGAAGTCCGAGTACTCATCTTTCTTATTCGTCGGCGGCAGCGTGAAGTCATAACGAATGCCGAGATTCAGCACGAGTTTGCGCGTAATGCGCCAATCGTCCTGTGCGTAGAACCCGAAATAGGGGTAGTTCTGTGCCACTTCGCGCGGTGTTTCGGTGCGGCCCAGGTGCGCGTCGCCCAAAAGGAAACTGGCGAACGAACTGCCGCTAGTGAACGCCGTGGCGCCGGGGACGCTGGTGCCAAGGAAGTTGAAGTCGGCGCGGCCGGAGATATCTTGCTGCCCGACGCCGTTCGCTGTTTGATTCTGGTGCTGGAAGCCAAACTTCCACGTATGCGACCCGCGCACGTAGCTCAGGTCGTTCTTAATGCCCCACCCCGGCTGCAACGTGCCGTTATTGGACGGCGAGCCCCAAGTGCTGAACTCGGTGAAGTTGATCGTCGGGAAGTTGTTGTTGCAGTCGATAACATTCTTGATGCAAACCCTGTCTTTCCAATTCCCGCCGACATTCGCCGAGAAGCTGTCCTTGATGAATCGATTAAACGCAAAGGAGAAGTGATTCACCATCGAAGGCGAAATCGTCCAATCGTGGCTCCAGCGGAACGCTTCGGTATCCCACGCCTGCAGCGCGCCGCTCCACAAGGGTTCGGGCAATCCAGGAGGGCCTGCCGGGCCTGGCTTGTTCCGGAATGTCGTGAGATTCCACAGGAACCCCACTCGATGGTTGGCGCCGAAGTTCTGGTCGGCCTTTACGCTCCACTTGTCCGTCGGCGTCACCAGCGTTCCGCCGGAAACAATGTAATTCTGTCGAACGTAGCCGCTTGTTCCCGGTGCGAAGCCGCGATTGGGCGTGACGCCCTTGGCGAACGCCGCGATCTTGCTCGCCAGCGGGGAGAACAGGCTCTGCGGAATCTGGTTTTGCGGAAAGGGATCGCGGATGAATCCAACCCCATTGGGGTTCGCTCTCGTCGTGTTGGGGTTGTAGATTGGCAGCAATGCACCAGTCTGATTCACCCATTTGCTGAAGTCGCCGTTATACATCTCCGGAGTGGGCACGGAGAGAATAGAGTCGTTGGCACCTACGCGGTTGCGGAAGCCTTCAAAGGACATAAAGAAAAACGTCTTGTTGCGGCCGTCGTAGAGTTTTGGAACAAGCACGGGGCCGGCGGCCGTGAAGCCGAAATCGTTCTGACGATAGACAGACCGCGTGCGCGCGAAGAAGCCGCGCGCATCCAGTTTGTCGTTGCGCAGGAAGTCGTAGGCAGAACCGTGAAAATCGTTGGTGCCGGATTTGGAAGCGAACGACATGACGCCGCCACCGGCCTGGCCGTACTCGGCTTTGAACCCGTTTGTATCGACGCTGAACTCTGTCAACGCCTCAACAGACGGCGTGTTCAACGCGGCTTCCGCAGTATCCCCGGAGCGGTTCGTACCCACTGAATAGCCGTCGAGCGTCGCATCCCACGCCGCTACCTGGCCGCCGCCAAGCGCAAGCCGCTGCCCGTCGCCCTTTGCCTCAGCAGCCACCGCCACCAGGTTAAACGGACTGCGCATCGACCCCGCCACCACCAGCGGCAATTCATCGACGAGCTTGTTCTCCACTAGCGTCGAAACCTTCGCGTTCTCGGTCTGAATGGTTGCCGCCGCCGCCGTGACCTCGATGGATTCCGAAACCTGACCGAGTTGCAATGTCGCGTCGATACGCAGCGTGTTCCCGGCTGACAGCATGATGTTCTGTTGCAGATACCGCTTAAAGCCGTTGGCGGTCACTTCCATGCGGTAGGCGCCGGGCAGCAGATTCGGCAGGTTGTATTCGCCCGCCGACGTCGCAACCGCTTTTGTGATCGTGTTGGTGTCGCGCTGCGTCAGTGTCAGTTGGGCGCCGGCGATCGCAGCGCCTGACTGGTCCGTAACGATTCCGGTTATGTTCCCTCGTTCACTCTGTGCAAGCAGGGCCGTGGCGCCACAAAGCAAGGTGGCGATTAAGATTCTCATATGAAGCAGTCCTTTGAGGGGGTAACTTATCACATCAGAGACCGGGTACGCTGAGAAGATGCCCAGTGTGCAATTGATCACGACGGAACTCTTCGCGGTGATCGAGGCCGGTGCCGCCGCTTCATCCCGCCGTCGCCTGAATCACAACTTTCATTCCGGTCCGAACGACAACCCCCACCGCATGTTGAACGTGCTGCTGCGGGGCACCTATGTGCGTCCCCACCGCCACGTAACCCCGGAAAAGAGCGAGGCGTTCCTGCCGCTCACCGGTCGCGTGGGCATCGTCTGTTTTGATGACAATGGAGCGGTCACTGGCAGCTACCTGCTCGACGCCAACGGAGCTGTTCGCGGTATCGATCTGGCTCCGGGCGTTTGGCACACCGTTCTGGCGTTGAGCGACGTCAGCGTCTGTTATGAAGTGAAGCCAGGCCCTTGGATTCCGGCGAGCGACAAGGACTTCGCCGCCTGGGCGCCCGCGGAGGGCGACGCGCGCGCCGCCGCAATGCTGGCCCAATGGGAGCGCCTGTTCGACTAGCTACTTCGCCGGATACCAGCCACGGTCCCAGGGGAAGGCGAAGGTGGGTTTGTTCGCATACCTGGTCATCTGGAACTCCAGCCGCGCACCTGCGCCTGGCTCCAAACGGACCGTCATCACCGGGCCTTGAAACGCTGTTTTGCGGCCCCCAACTGTCACCGCTTCAAACCTGTGCTCGCCGTATCCGCCCGCTTGCACCACAACCTCTCGCGGCTCAATCGGATTCGTATTTACTAGCGTCAATGTCGCCGAATCGGCGCCTAGTTTCTCCACCAGCGCCCCAACATCTTCGGGAAGTCCGGCCCGTTTCCGCATGGGGTCGAAATAGCGGAACCGGCTGTGCAGCACCCAGATGCGGCCGTTTGAAAAATAGCCGCCCATCGTGAGGTTCGTCAGCGAATTCGTTGTGGCTGGATTCAGATCGAGCAGGTAATCCGCCAGCCGTGAATCGGCCGTCGTGTTGTCATTGCGAATCAAGTCGACGCGTTGACGCACTCTGGCCAGATCGCTCTGCAGCGCTTTCTCCGGGAAGTCCGGGATCTTGCCATCCAGAAAGCCCAGCCAAGGCGCCGTCCGGTCGGCCTCGCCATATCCACCCCGGCCCGCGGAGACGGTGAACGATGTCGCAATCGGCACCCGTTCCAGGTCCTTGCGGTCCATCGACCAGAAGTAGATCTCCGCCAGCCGGTCCGTGTGCAGCCGCGGCGTGTAGTGATACCACTCTGGCTTGCCGTCGTACTTGTAGCCGCGCGGGTCTCCGTACATCTGCGGCAGCAGTGTCCGGCCATTCTCCACCTTCTTCTGCGCGTAGATCAGGTTCATTTGCTTGCGCAACACGTCCACATAGCTCTGGTCGCCGCTCAACAATAGTGCGTTGCCAAACCCGGGAAACGTGCCGTCGGTGAAGTAGCCACGATGCGCGATCTGCTCCAGTTCTCCATCAAAGATCGTGAAGTTCCACCCATAGGTGCCTTTCCACCATTGGCCCTTGTGCTCTCCGCCCAACTTCCCATCGAGCCCGATCGCGCTCGGGATCATCCCGCCCGTCTCCGCGGCGCGCTGTTTCCATGCGGTCATGTAATCCAGGGCCCACTGGCGATACTTTTCCTCGCCTGTCAGCGCATAAGCATTCAGCCCTAGAATGGTCGATGCAAGGTTCAAGAAGTTGTCGCCCGTGCTGTCGAGATACTCATCGCAATGGGCCAGCATCTTCTTGTAGTTCGCCTCCAGGTCGAGCATTTTCCCCCGCCCGGCGGGGTTATGCAGCAAATGGAACGTACCTGGAACCGGGTCGCCCACCCAGTCGTAGGTGGTTGCTTTCCGGAGCATCGGCCCCTTGCTGCCCGTCCACATGCTGCGAATAATCTTCTTGTCTTTGTCGTAGTTCGGCGTCTCCGGATCCTCTCCGGTATACATGTCCGCGAAGCGTTTCATTCGCTGCCGGTACAACTCGTTATTCGGTTCCGACAGGCCTTGCAGCAGAAACGCGCGCATCCCCTCGCCCGTGTGGAACCAGTCCGATTGCGTGATGAACTCTTTTGAATACGCCCCATTGGCGGCCAGCGCTGTCAACTTGGTTCGCAGTTCGTTGTACTGTCTCCAATGGCCCTCCTGGCCGCGATTGAAGTGTTCCAGCACCGTGTCGGACCCGCCCAGCGCGTGCAACAGCGTCCAGTTCCAGTACGTCTCGATCGCGTCGTCCGGCCCGTCCAGCGTGCCCCACCGCGGCGTATGCGCCAGGTAGCCGCGTTCATCCATAAACTTCTTCGCAAATTCGTCCACTGCCAGCGAGTTGTACTTCAGCAACTCCCGTTCCAGCAGCGCCCACGCCGGCGGCGCCATGGACGTTTTCACATGGAGCGTAAATTCATTGCGTGGCTGCGCCGTCAGCGTGGCGGCCACTAAAAATATCAATGTGCGCACTCTCATTTCGTTTTCCTGTTTAGTGGAATAGCAGCGGCGCGAACTCCGCCAAATACTGGCGCCACACCGTGTAGGTATGCGCCCCCGGAGTGGCCTGCCATGTGTGGTTCACTCCGGCGGCCTTCAACTTCGCCGCTAAATCGGCCGACCTTTGGAACAGCGAATCCTCTTTCCCGCAGGCGACCCACAGCAGCGGATTCGCCTTCTTCAACGCTTCGATGTTGTTTTCCAGCCCCTGCGGCACCGCCGCGCTGAACGAGCCGATGGCGCTGAACAGATCCAGGTGTTTCATGCCAATTCCCAACGATTGCCCGCCGCCCATCGACAATCCTGCGATCGCTGTCTTCGCCCGTGTCCCAGCAATGCGGTACTTCGCCCGCACCATTGGCATCACGTCCTCCAGCAGGTATTGCTCATATACGTCAACGTTTTTCGCTTGCAACTCCCGCGGCGAACCGAATGGCACCGCATGGCCAAATGGCATCACCACGATCATCGGCTCCGCCTTCTTCTCTGCTATCAAATTGTCCAGAATGAAATTCGCGTGCCCGGCCAGCACCCAACCCCCGGCCGTGTCGTTGGACCCGTGGAACAGGTAGAGCACTGGGAACTTCCTGCTACCAGAGGCCGCATACCCCGGCGGGGTATAGATCCAAACCCATCTCGTCTCGCCATTCAGAACTTTCGATTTCTGATAGTTGATCTCCACTGTCCCATGCGGAACATTACGCGCCTGCCACACGGCGTTGCCGTCTCCCGGCACTTCCAGCAGGCTCGCCGAAGTCCGCGCCCGCAGCTTCATCCGCGGATTCACCGGATCGGCCATCGTCACGCCGTCCACGACGAAATGGTAGATATACACGCTCGGCGTCAGCGGTTCCGTCGTGATCGACCAAACGCCGTTGGCGCCTTTGGCCATGGGCTTCGAGGTGCCCACCGGCATCCAATCGCCATAGAAGAGCACATCCGCGGCTTTCGGCGCCGCCAGGCGGAACGTCACTCGCCCATCGGCCGCTACTTCCGGCGAGACAACGTTTTGCGCCGCCAGCGTCAGGCCCGCGGTCAAATACAGTAGGATCCGAGTCATAGGCTAACCATCCTATGCGATTCGTGGCAAGGCGTGGCGCCGCCGGCTTACTTCGCGCTGCTTTTCCGCTTCTCGTTGTCGAGCGCTGTCAACTTTCGAAGCAATTCGATCGTTGGTTTCGGCGCCTCAAACTCCGCCTCCTCCAATGGCGTTCGCCCAAACCGGTCGCGCACTGTCAAGTCCGCGCCATGGTCCACCAAGTACTGAATGATGTCCAATGCGCCGAACCGAGTAGCTGTGTGAATCGGGTTGATGCCGAACCCGGCTGTCCGCTTCTCATTCACGTCGGACCCCAACTCCACCATGAATTTCACGGCATCCAATTTGCGGCTCCCGGTTGCCAGCAACAGTCCCCCGGCCCCGTCCGGTGTCTTCGCCTTCGGATCGGCGCCTAGCGCGATCAACTCCTTCATCATGGCGATATTCCCGCTTTCGGCCGCGGTCAAAAATGGCGTCATCCCAGCCGATGACCGGAATGGGCTGGCCGGGGCGCCCGGCGGCTGCACCGTCCGCGCGTGAATGTCGGCGCCTTTGGCAATCAATTCTCGCACCAGTTCCGCCTTCCCCTGCCGCACGGCTTCGTGCAGGGGAGTTCCACCGTTGCGGTCGCGCCCATTCACATCGGCGCCGTTTTGCAGCAGCAGTTTCACTACCGGTTCATACCCGCGGCTTAACGCAATTTGAAATGCGGTGCTTCCGTCCGGCGCCTTGTACAGCGGGTCGGCCTTGGCTGCGATCAACGCCTGTGTCGCGCCCAGGTCGCCGCGCTGGGCCGCGAACAGTATCGCCGTGAAACCTGTTTCCGAAGCCGCATTTACGTTGGCGCCTCCGTCAATAAGAGCCTTCGCAATCGCCGTCCGCCCTTCTGCCACCGCCCACATCAGCGCTGTCTGCCGCATTCGCGACTCGGCCACATCGGCCCTGGCGCCCTGGGCCAGCAGTAGATTCACCAGTTCCGCGTTTCCCGCTTCCACCGCGGCCATTAACGGCGTCTCCCCGTTCCACTTTTTCGCATGTACATCCGCGTTCGCGTCCAGCAGCAGCCGCGCCACAGCCAGATTGCCATTCGCACAGGCCAGTGACAAAGGCGTCTCCCCGTTTTCGTCGGCAGCGTTCACGCGCGCCCCGGCGCGCAGCAGCGCCGCCACAATCTCCGCGTCGTCTCGCCCGGCGGCCCACAGCAGCGCTGTCGTCCCGTCCGCGCGAGCCGCGTTGACATTGGCCCCGCTTTTGAGCAACGTCAACACAGCCTTTTGATCGCGCTTCTGCACCGCGTCCAACAGCCGCATCTCGGCGCCAATAAGTGAAGTCACGAAAAGAAGATAAAGAACCGCGCGCATACCCTTGAATGATATAGTGTCCAGAAGCGACGGGGAATCATCCAGCACTAGAATGATTCAAAAAAGACTTTGGCTGCTCCTTGCGGCCGCAGGCGTATATGGGCAAACGGCGGTCACCCCGAGTGTCGCGCAGACACTGATTGGCCAGTACTGCCAAGGCTGCCACAACGAGGGGAATCGCTCCGGCGGCGTTTCGGTCGAAGGCCTGAAAACCACCGCCATGGGCGAGGCCGGTATGACATGGGAGAAGATTCTCCGCAAAGTTCGCACCGGCGAAATGCCCCCGCTCGGGTTGCCCCGGCCCAAGGCCGCCGATAGTGCCGCTTTCGTTCACTGGCTGGAAACCGAACTCGATCACCAGGCCGTGGCCAAGCGGAATCCGGGCTCGCCCCTCGTTCATCGCCTCAACCGCGCGGAATACTCGAATGCAATCCGGGATTTGCTCGGTCTCAGAATGGACCACGCCGCCAGCCTTCCCGCCGACGATTCCGGCTACGGCTTCGATAACATTGGCAGCGTACTTACCGTTTCCCCACTGCTGATGGAGAAGTACATGGCCACCGCCCGCCGCGTCAGCCGCCTGGCCGTCGGCACCGTCAAGGCCAGCGCGGCCATCGAGCGATTCAACCCTGGCAAAGGTCCCGCTCTCGATGCGAGCGACGACCTTCCGCTTAACCTTCGCGGGGGCCTGGCGCTCAAATATCATTTCCCGGTCGACGCTGAGTATTCGCTCCTCGTTCGCGTCCGTGGCACACCCGCCGCCAAGACCCCCGCGCCGAAGCTCGATGTCCGCATCGACGGCCAGCGCGTCAAACTCCACGACGTCGCCATCGACCCCAACGAAGAGGCGCAGATCACTCGCAACTACGAACTCCGCCTCCCCATCAAAGCCGGACTTCATACTATAGGCGCCAGTTTTCTCACCGAAACCTTGAAGCTCGAAACTGGTGTCGTTTCTCGCCGCGGGTTCGGTCCGCCTCCCGCGTTCACCAACGTCAGCGTCGACTACTTGCAAATCGGTGGCCCCTTTAATGCCACTGGCCCCGGCGATACCGAAAGCCGCAAGACGATATTCCATTGCCGTCCCGCGCCCGGCCAGCCAGAACCGCCGTGCGCCGCGCAGATCATCAGCCGTCTTGCCCGCCGCGCCTATCGGCGCCCCGTCACACCGGCCGACACCGTTCCGCTCATGAATCTCTTCGCGCTGGGCCGCAAAGACGGCGGCAGCTTCGACGCGGGCATCGAAACCGCCGTCCGCGCCATCCTCGTCTCTCCTAGCTTCCTCTTCCGCGCCGAACGCGACGCCACCACCGCCAACTCTGTCCACGCTGTCTCCGATCTCGAACTCGCCTCCCGCCTCTCGTTCTTTCTCTGGAGCAGCATCCCCGATGACGAACTGCTCCTCCTGGCCGAACAAAAGAGACTCCGCCAGGTGCTCCCCCAGCAGGTTCGCCGCATGTTGGCCGACTCCAAGGCGAAGTCGCTTGTCGAGAACTTCGCAGGCCAGTGGCTTCAATTGCGCAACATTCCCAGTTGGCGCCCGGACCCCGAAAAGTTCCCCCAGTTTGACGATTCACTCCGCATCGCGATGCAGCGCGAAACGGAGCTCTTTTTCGAATACATTGTGCGCGAAGACCGCAGCGTCGTCGATTTCATTAGTGCCGATTATTCCTTCCTCAACGAACGCCTCGCCCGCCACTATGGAATCAAGGATGTGAAAGGACCTTACTTCCGCAAGGTGACCATGAATGGCGAAGAGCGTGGCGGCGTCCTCACGCATGCCAGCGTACTCACGGTCTCTTCTTATCCCACGCGCACCTCGCCCGTTCTACGTGGCAAATGGATACTAGAAAACATCCTTGCTACACCGCCGCCGCCGCCCCCGCCCAACGTTCCCGACCTATCCGAAAAAGCCGCTAACTCCGCCAAAGACCTCCGCGCCGCGCTCGAAAAACATCGTGCCAGCGCCGGTTGCGCCTCCTGCCATTCGCGCCTGGATCCCCTTGGCTTCGCGCTTGAAAACTTCGACGCCACCGGCCGCTTCCGCGCCGTCGAAGACGGCGCCAAAGTCGATGCATCCGGCTCGCTGCCCGGCGGCATCCATTTTGTAGGCCCCGCTGGCTTGAAGAAGGTGTTGCTCGAACGCCAGGATTACTTTGTCGAGTGCATCTCTGAAAAGCTGCTTACCTACGCACTAGGCCGCGGCCTGGAACATTTTGATCTGCCCGTCGTCCGCCAGGTCCGGCGTCAATCTGCTGCCAAAGAATATCGTTTTTCTGAACTGGTCCTGGCAATCGTCAATAGCGTACCATTCCAAATGAGGAGAACTCCCGAGCGATGATCATTACCAATAAGGTCCTATCCCGTCGCACGCTGTTGCGCGGCTTCGGCACCTCTCTCGCCCTGCCGTTTCTCGATTCCATGGCCCCCGCCATTGCAGCGCCCGCGCGCGCCGGCGCCAAGCCTCCGGTTCGGATGGCGTTCCTTTATGTCCCCAACGGCGTCATCATGAAAGACTGGACGCCAAAGTCCGAAGGCGCCGGTTACGAACTCACCAAGACCCTGCAACCCCTCGCCGCGCATCGCGACAGGTTCCTCGTTCTTTCCGGGCTCGATCAATACAACGGCCAGTCGCTCGGCGATGGCGCTGGCGACCACGCCCGCGCCGGAGCCAGTTGGCTCACCGGTGTTCACCCGAAGAAGACGCAGGGCGCCGACATCCACGCGGGCATTTCCGCCGATCAGGTGGCCGCCAAAGAGATCGGCAAGGCAACTACGTTGCCCTCGCTCGAACTTGGCCTGGAGGACAACCGCATGGTTGGCGGCTGCGATTCCGGCTACAGTTGCGCGTATTCCAACACCGTCTCCTGGGCTTCGCCCACTACGCCGCTTCCCCCGGAAATCAATCCCCGCGCCGTTTTCGAACGTCTCTTCGGCGACGGCGAAACCACCGATCCCGCCGCCCGCGCCCAACTCGCCCGCCAGGATCGCAGTATTCTCGACTTCATCCGGGCCGACGCCGCCCGCCTCAGCACCGGCCTCGGCGCTGGGGACAGGCGTAAGCTCAGCGAATACCTCGACGCCGTTCGTGAAATCGAAGTCCGCATCCAAAAAATTGAAAAGCAGGACCCCAACGCCGTCGCTCTCCCCGCGCTCGATCGCCCGGCCGGCATCCCGCCCACGTTTGAAGAGCACATCAACCTGATGTTCGATCTGATGACCATCGCCTTCCAGGCCGACCTCACTCGCGTGATCACGCTCATGATCGGTCGCGAGGGAGGGAACCGGACTTACCGTAACATCGGCGTTCCCGACGCACACCACGGTCTCTCGCACCATTTCAACGACGCCGCCAAGATCGACCGGCTCCAGAAGATCGACCAGCACCACGTCACCCAACTCGCCAGCTTCCTGGGCAAACTGCAGGCCGCCAAAGACGGCGATGGCACGCTCCTCGATCACTCCATGATCATGTACGGCAGCAGCCTTAGCGACGGCAACCGCCATGAGCATCTCGACCTGCCCGCCATCCTTGCCGGCGGAGGCGCCGGGCGCATCCACGGCGGCCGTCACGTCCGCTACAAGAAGGGCACGCCCATGACGAATCTTTTCCTGTCGATGCTCGACACGGCCGGCGTCCAACCTGAGAAAATAGGCGACAGCACCGGCAAAATCGAACACCTGTCCAATCTCTAATCCATGCGCCTTACCCTTCTCCTGCTTACTGCCTTCACTTGTTTTGCACAGTCCAGGGAGGAGCGGGTCGCCAAAGCCGCCGATGCCCTGCGCGACAAATTGATCGAGCAGCGCCGCGACTTCCACATGAATCCGGAGCTTTCCAATCGCGAGGTACGTACGGCCCGCGTGGTTGCCGAACGGCTTCGTGCCATTGGTTTGGAGGACATTAAGACCGGTGTCGGCAAACATGGTGTCACGGCGATTCTGAAGGGCGGCAAGCCCGGCCCTGTCGTCGCCTGGCGCGCGGACATGGATGCGCTCCCCGTCTTTAGCAGTTCCGACAAGCCCTTCAAATCCCGCAACAACGGTGTCCACCACGCCTGCGGTCACGACGCCCATATCGCCATCGCTCTGGCTACCGCCGAACTCCTTGCCGGCATACGCGATCAGATTCCCGGTACCGTTAAGTTCATCTTCCAACCGGCCGAAGAAGGGGCTCCGCGCGGCGAAGAGGGCGGCGCCGCGCTCATGATCAAGGAGGGAGCGCTCGATAGTCCGCGCCCCGCCGCCATCTTCGGCCTCCACGTCTGGAGCCTCGCCCCCACCGGCACGGTGAACTTCTCCTCCGGCCCCGCCATGGCTTCCGCCGACACCTTCACCGCCACCATCCGGGGCAAACAGGTGCATGCCTCCACGCCCCACCTGGGCATTGACGCCATTACCGTCGCCGCCCAGTGCGTCACCCAGCTCCAAACCATCCGCAGCCGCCGCATCGATCCCAACGAAAGCATGGTGCTCTCCATCGGCTCCATCCACGGCGGCAACCGCAGCAACATCATCACCAGCGAAGTAAAAATGGAAGGCACCATTCGAACGTTCAGCGAGACCACCCGCGAAAACGTCCGATCCATGATGAAGCGAACACTCGCCGGATGCACCGCCGCCAACGATGCCAGCTTTACCTTGGAATTCGATGGCGCCAACTATCCCGTTACCGTCAACGATCCCAAGCTCACCGCCGAAAGCCTGCCCCAAATGCGCCGCGTTCTCGGCGATGAAAATATACGCGCCAGCCTGCCTGTTACCGGCGCCGAAGATTTCTCCTACTACCAGAAAATCATCCCTGGCTTTTTCTGGTTCCTTGGCGTCCGCAACGAGAAGCTCGGCATCACGGGAGCGCACCATACGCCGGAGTTCGATCTTGACGAAGGCGCGCTAGTCACTGGCCTCAAGCTCGCTGCCAATCAACTGCTCGATTACCTGGAACGCCACCGTTAACTTCTTCGTTTTCGCTTGCGCTCCGCCAGTACTTGCACCGCTTTTCCCAGGTCCACCGCCACCGGTTTTTTTGCCGCCGTTGCCGCCTGTTGCACGAAGCGCCGCACGAACGGCCGCTCCAGGTCCGCCAGCGATGAGATTCGAATGAATCGTATCTTCAGCCCTTCGCCGCGCAGTATACAGCCCGGATCAGCCAGAGACGCACCTTCGTTGAATCCTAGATTCACCCACGACTCATAGGCCGCAATGTGAACGAACAGATCCACCGCGCGCCCTGTAAATGAGTAGCCGATGGAGACGGCATTTGTCACCGCGTACGGAGTCTCCATCGCATTTGGCGCCTCTTCCAGCACCATCTGCCGCATGGCGAGCGCCAACGATTCCATCGGCGATCCCTGCGCTGCCAGTTCTTCCGAAAACGTCGCGCTCACTTTGCCACCTCCACCGCGAATACGTACGTGTCTCCAAACATGTTGGACCGGAACACCACCCATTTCTGATCGGGTGTGAAACTCACATTCGGCTCCAATTTGTAGTTGTGTCTTGCCATGTTCACCAGTCTTTCCGCGCGCAGCACACCCGTCTGCACGAGCGCCGGGTCCTTCAATCCTTCGTCTTTCCGCTGCTCCATTCGAAACAGATAAATCCATTGGCCGTTCTTCGCTCGCGCCACCTGGCCGGGGTCTCCCCCGTCCCCGCACAGCAGCGTGCCGTCCCGGGAAACGTTGAAATGGATGGACCATTCGTCCCGTTGGAGGTGATACCAGGTCCGCGCGCCCGTATCCACGCTGTACTTCGCCAGCCAGAAGTCTTCGCCCCGAGGCGTCTGCAGGTCGTACCAGATGGTCCTTCCGTCGCTGCTCCAGAACTCATGGCCAAAAATCTCCATCGCCATTGTCCGCGTATGGACCTTCTTCAGGCCTGTCCCATCCGCGCGAATCGACCAGATCCGGTCCACCTTATGCCACGGCCCTTCATGGCAGAACATCAGCAGGCCAGGGTCGCTCGGCGAAAACAACACATGGTTCAACCAATCGTTCGCCTTGTGGATTACCCGCACCTCGCCCGTTTCCACGCGCATGGTGAACATCGCCATGGGCAGTCGCGAGGCCCAACGTTCTTCCATCATCTGCCCTTTGTTTCGGGGCTGGTCCAGCGGATGGCCTTGGGAAGCCGCACCGCCCGCCGGCGCCGCGTACGGCGCTGTGGCCGCACCCTCAATGTAGGTGCCCGCCAGCAGCGTCTCGTCCGCGTTCACCGTGGCCACAGATCCGCGCGCCGGCATCGCTCCAATCCTTCTCGTCTCCCCGGTCGTTGTGTCGGTCCAATACAGCTCCCAGTCCCGGCTGTAGTAAACGCGCGGCGTCTTCCGGCCCGCGTCGATCAGCCGAACCCGCCCCTTTACCACGGCTCGCGCTTCCCGCTTCTCCAGGTCCAAAACGCTGATCCCTTCCGGCGTCGTGTAAACCAGTCCCTTACCATCGGCCGTGTAGCCGTTCTGGTTGAAATACAGGCTCGCCGAACCCGGTTCATTTGTCAGCCGTACCACCCGGTGGCCCGTTTCGGCGTCCACCCACGATGCCGGCGGCACCTCCGCCTGCATCCCCAGAACCAGCAAAAATTCAATCCAGAATAATCGCTTCATACGCTCCAAGCGAACCCACAACGAACCGAGTATATCCATCCGCCACTGTTGTCCGCAGTTCGGCGCCCGCCGCCGTTCGCGCCCGCGCGAACGAACCCAACACGCGCACCTCGATGTCCCGCATTTCGATGGGCGCAAAGTACGCCGTGCTGGAATGCCCGGACAAATTCACCATGTGCAGCAGCGTTCGCCCGTGTGCTGCCTGCCGCATCAGCGTCATTTCCACCAGCGGATGCGCGTTGGTCAATACCTGCCGCCGTGGCTGCAAATAACGCAGCAAATCGCTCACCAGCGCCGCGTGCGCCGGAGAACTATGCCGCTGGTAGAGCCCTCCCACATCCCAGGGCAGAAACACATGCCGCTCCCCGGCCAGCAGGCCCGGTGTTTCTGTCTCCACCGCGTCCATGCTTACCCGTTCCGGCGGCCCGAACATCGATGGCGGAATTAGCGTCAACGCCGCCGGCTCTTCCACTTGGTACTCAAGCATCGGCCCATCCACGAACAACAGATTCGTCGATTCCAGCGATGGCAGCAGTTTTCGGTCCCGCACGCGAAAGTAGGCTGATCTCGTTGACTCGCGCCGTCTGCGTAGCCGGCCCTTCACTGCAATCGCGGGCTCCACCGCCCCCGCCGCCAGCACTTTGAACGGTGCTAATTCGCGCGGGATTCCCGTTGCCGAAATCACCACATCGAATTCCCGCTTGCCGATCCAATCGAAGTTGTCCGAAACCGCGAACGGAACATGCAACTCGGTCAGCAAGCGGAACCAGCCCTGATAAGAAGCGCCGCGCCCCCCCAGCAGCAATACGCGCGCCGCGGATTCCTGGCCGGCGTAGAGTGCAGCGTGTTTGCGGTGAAATGCGAACACCGGTTTCGCCGCCGCCAACCCGCCGCGGTCTTCCTGGTCCAACGTGCCGATCGCCACAAATGCGGGCCCCGCGCCGTGCGCCATGTTCTGGTAAAGCCGCGTTTGAATCTCCGCCGCCGGCACGGTTGTCAGCCGGTACGGAATGTCCACAAAACCAATGCACAGGTTGAACGCCATCTTGCCCGGCTGCGAGTTCCGCGCCCGGTTCACGTTGTCTGA
Source organism: Bryobacterales bacterium (assembly GCA_016789905.1). Classification (GTDB taxonomy): domain Bacteria; phylum Acidobacteriota; class Terriglobia; order Bryobacterales; family Bryobacteraceae. The sequence continues at coordinate 216,043 of JAEUQC010000172.1, forward strand.
TGCCGAATACGGCCACACCGGCAGCGGCCGGTCCACGGCGGTGTTGGATTCCGACATGATGCCGTCCACGTGATCCTGAATATAGGTCCAGAACGCGGCGTTCGGCCGCTTGGTGTGAATCAAGGCGCCGATCTTTGCCGCCACTTCGTTCTTTGCGCGCGCCAGCATGGGGCCCGCAGGCCCTGGGCGTTTCTTGCATTCGGCGCACGTGCAACTTCCCAGCGGTTGGCCTGAATAGTCGGAGGCGGGGTTCCCGAACATGTTGAAAAACAGCCCGTCCACGTCGTAGCGTTCCAGCGCCTCGTTCAAAATCGTCAACGCATGTTCCCGGTAGTAGCCGCCGTTGATGCACGTCGAGTACAGCCCGTTGTAGATCACCGGCCCGCCGTTTGCCTTCCGGAAAAACCACTCCGGGCGCGCGTCGTAGACGGCCTTCTGCGTCTTGCTCAAATCAAATCGGCCAATCACGCGGATGCCCCTTGCATGGGCCAGCCGCAGCACGTCTCCGAACATATCGCCACGCAAGGAGCGGCTTCGGTAATGGAACGGAACCGAAGTGGGATAGTGCGCCACAATCCCGCCCATTCCGATCAACAGTGCGTTCGCGTCCAAATCCATCAATTGCCGCACCAACCGTTCCGGGTCCAGCGCCGTATCGGTTTCGCGCAGATTGGTTTGAATCAGCCGCACCGGCTCTTCCATCCACCAGCGCTTCGGCTGCCCCAGCGCCGCGGGCGCGGCGAACGCCCCAGCCGCGAAAATCCTGCGAGTCATCTCCACCCACTCAGTCTACGCCTCTCGAATACGATGCAGCCTCGAACGCGTCTCCAAGCGCTCCACGGCTACACGAAATATACTGTCATTACGATGCGAATTCTACGCCGTACATTCCTGCAGGTCCCGGCCGCCGCCATCGCCGCTGCCGCGGCCGCGCCCCAGCACAAAATCGTCTTCGGTGAAAAGGGCCGCTTCGGCGGCTGGCCCGCCAATCACCACATGTGGGCCTGGGGCAATGAACTCGTTGTCGGCTTCGAAGCGGGCTATTTCCGAACCAACACCGAAAAGACCCGCGAACACGCCATCGATTATTCCAAGCCCGCCGCTCACGTTCTCGCCCGCTCTCTTGACGGCGGCGAAACCTGGAAAATTGAAGAACCGGAAACATTGAAAGCACCTCCGGGTACCAAGCAGGCAGGTGTCCCCTGCGCCGAAGGCGGGAAGCCCATGTCGCAATGCCCCGGCGGTTTCGACTTCACCAAACCCGGCTTCGCCTTCACCGCCCGCATGGCTTCCATTCACACCGGCCCGTCGCGCTTCTACATCTCCAACGACAAGGCCAAGACATGGGCGGGACCCTTTGAATTCCCCAGCCTTGGCACGCCTGGCATCGCCGCCCGCACCGACGCCATCATCGAAGGCAAGCACGAAATGACTGTATTCATGACCGCCGCGAAAACCAACCTAAAGGAGGGACGCGTGCTCTGCGCCCGCACTACCGACGGCGCCAAGACCTGGAAAATGGTCAACTGGGTTTGCCCGGAACCGGCCGACAACGACTTCGCCATCATGCCGTCGTCTGTTCGTCTATCCAAGAACTCGATTTTGACCACCATCCGCCACCGTAAATTCATCGCCGCCTGGCGCAGTGATGACAACGGCGCCAACTGGAAAATGGTTGGCCAACCCGTTGACGACACTGGCGGTGGCAACCCGCCCGCGCTCCTGAAACTCCCCGACGGCAAGCTCGTGCTTACCTACGGCTTCCGCAACACGCCTTACTCCATTCGCGCCCGCACCTCCACTGACGAGGGCAAGACCTGGTCCAAGGACATCATGCTGCGCGAAGACGGCGGCTCCTGGGATCTCGGCTATACCCGCACTGTTCGCCGCCCCGATGGCAACCTTGTCACGGCCTATTACTACAACACCGCCAACAACAGCGAACGTTTCATCGGAGCCACCATTTGGAAACCCTAAAGCTCTTCCTTCTTTCGGCCGTTGCTTTGTCCGCGCAACCGTTCCTGAAGACGGAACTCATTTTCACCCCGGAACACTGGCACAACCACTCGTCGTCCATCGTCGAACTCCCCAACGGCGACTTCTTCGTCAGTTGGTTCCACGGCTCCGGTGAACGCCAGTCCGACGACGTCAAAATCGAAGGCGCCCGATGGCGCAAGGCGACCAAAACCTGGTCGCCCCGCTTTGAACTGGCCGATACCCCTGGCTTTCCCGATACGAACTGCGTGGTTTGGGTGGACTCGAAAAAGCGCCTCTGGCTCTTCTGGCCAACTATCCTCGCCAATACGTGGGAATCGGCCATCATGAAGTACCGCATCTCCACGGATTTCCAGCAGTCCGAAGGCCCGCCCAAATGGGACTGGCAGGATAACCTCCTCCTCATCCCGCAGCGCATGCAGGAGCGCACGCAGGAAGTCTTCGCCAAAGAGCTTAAGCGCAACGGCCCGCTAAAGGATTGGGCCACCCGCTCCGTCGCCCTCGCCGGTGACAAGCAGTTCTCTCGCCTCGGCTGGTTCACCCGCACCCACCCCATTGAACTGCCCAGCGGCCGCTACATTGTCCCGCTCTATTCCGACGGGTTCTCCTTCGGCTTGATGGCCATCTCTGACGATGCCGGCAAGACCTGGCACGCCAGCGAGCCCATCGTCGGCTACGGCAACATTCAGCCGAGCGTGGTCCGCCGCAAGAACGGCGACCTTGTCGCCTTCATGCGCGACAACGGCCCAGCCCCGAAACGGGTCATGCAAAGCATATCCAAGGACAGCGGCGAAACCTGGTCCCCGGCCGAAGATATTGACCTTCCCAATCCCGGTACCAGCGTAGAAGCCATCGCCCTCAAAGACGGCCGCTGGATCATCGCCTACAACGATCTCGAAAAGGGCCGCACCTCATTAGCTCTCGCCATGTCCGACGATGAGGGCCAGACCTGGAAGTGGAAGCGCAATATGGACAAAGGCGCCGGGTCCTACCATTACCCCTCGCTCATCCAGGCCGCCGATGGTTCGTTGCATCTCACTTACTCCATCTTCGAAACCAAGGACGGCAAGCAGGCCAAGAGCATCAAACATGCCCACTTCAACGCCGCCTGGATCGAAGCCGGGGACAAATAAGTGCGCGTCGCCCTACTCGTCATGACCCTCTCCCTCGCCGCCTCCGCCATCGAGTTCAAAGACGGCTACGCCGATTCGGGCGGTGTCAAAATCCACTACGTCACCGCCGGCCAGGGTCCGCTCATTGTCATGATCCATGGCTTCCCGGATTTCTGGTACACCTGGCGTCACCAGATGGAAGCGCTCGCCGGCCAATACCAGGTGGCCGCCATGGATCTGCGCGGCTTCAACCTCAGCGACAAACCCGCCGGGGAAGAGAACTACGACATGCGCCTGCTCGTTGGCGATGTTGCCGCGGTAATCAAGCACCTCGGCCGCGAAAAGGCTATCATCGCCGGGCACGATTGGGGCGGGGCCATCAGTTGGCAGTTTACTTTTCACGTACCGCAAATGGTGGAAAAGCTCATCATCCTGAACCTTCCCCACCCTAACGGCCTCTCCCGCGAACTCGCCATTAACCCCAAGCAGCAGGAGGCCTCGGCGTACGCGCGCACCTTCCAGCGCCCGGGGTCTCATAAGCTGCTAACCGCGGATCGGCTCGCTTCCTGGGTCACTGATGCCGGCGCCCGCGAGAAGTACATTGAAGCCTTTCAACGCAGCAGCTTCGACGCCATGATGAACTACTACCGGCGCAACTACCCTCGCGAGCCCTACGAAGCCCGCATCGTTCCGCAGCGACTGGGCGTGCCCGTTCTCATGATTCACGGCCTTGACGACAAAGCACTTCTCCCTCCCGCGCTGAACAATACGTGGGAATGGCTCGACGCCGATCTCACACTGGTTACCATCCCCAAGGCCGGCCACTTTGTCCAACAGGACGCCGCCGAACTTGTCTCAAAAACGATAAAATCCTGGCTCAATCGATGAAAACTTACGATGTCGTCATTGTCGGTTCCGGCGCCGCCGGAGGCACCCTGGCCGCGCATCTCGCCCGCGCCGGCGTTGCTGTCGCCGTGGTGGAAGGCGGGCCCAAAATAAACACCCGCTCCGACTTCAATACCCACGCCATGCCATGGGAATTCGCTAACCGCCAAATCCCCCGCATGAAGCCCGGCAAGGAGGGCATGGGCAGTGAACGCGCCCGCGGCCTCGGCGGCAAATCGCTCACCTGGAACGCGGTCGCCTGGCGCCAGTCCCACCGCGATTTCAAAGGCAAGTCCATCGATGGCGGCGGCGAGGATTGGCCCATCGACTATCCTGACCTCGCGCCCTACTATGACATCATCGAACGCGAGGTCGGAGTCTGCGGCAACTACGACGGCCTTCCCGATCTTCCCGACGGCGTCTTCCTCCCTCCGGTTCCCTACAAATGTTCCGACAAACTAATCGATAAGGGCGCCAGAAAGCTCGGCCTCAAAACCATCCATGTCCGCAAGGCCACCCTCTCCCGCGCCAAGTTCGGCCGCCCGGCGTGCCACTTCTGCGGCAACTGCATGGCCGGTTGCGACGTTGTCGCCAAGTACAACTCCTACGATGTCCACATGGTGCCGGCGCTCAAAACCGGCAAGCTGGAAATGATCCCCAATGCCGTCGTCCGCGAAGTCGTCGTCAATGGTGACAACAAAGTCACCGGCGTCAAATACATTAACCGTGAAACCAAGGCGGAAGGCGAGGTTCACGGCAAAGCCGTTGTCATCAGTTGCGCCTGCGCACAGTCGGTGGCGCTGATGCAGATGTCCAAGTCGCGCCTCTACCCCAATGGCATCGCCAATTCGAGCGGCCACCTTGGCAAACACTTCATTCCTCACTTCACCGGTGGCGTCGAGGCGTTTCTCCACGGACTCAAAGGCGCGCCGCTCAAGGACGACGAAGGCTTCCTGGACCACGCCTACCTCCCCAGCTTCATGCACGAACGCAAGCGCGACTACGCCCGCAGCTTCGGCGCGCAATTCGGTTACCAGAACCGCCGCGGCGTCGGCTGGGCCCGTGAAATCCCCGGCATGGGCGCAGGTTATAAACAGGCGGTAAAGGCCAACTATCCCGCCTTCGTCATCTTCAGTCCGTACGGCGAGATGATCCCCAATCCCAAGTCCTACCTCGATCTTGACGAAGCGAAGAAGGACGAGTTCGGGCTGCCATCCGCGCGCCGGCAAGTCAGTTGGAGCGACAACGACAAGAAGATATTCGCCGACATGCAGAACTGGTCGACGGAGATTCTGAAGGCCGCCGGCGCCGATATCCTGCAAGTCTACAAGGAGCCGCGGACCAACCATGAACTCGGCGGCGCCCGCATGGGGTCTGATCCGAAGACGAGCATCGTCAACGCCAACTGCCAGACTCACGACATCAAGAACCTGTTCGTCGTCGATGGCTCCGTCTTCCCGTCGGCTTCGGAAAAGAACCCGACGCACACCATCATGGCCCTCGCCGCCCGCCTGGCCGTTCACATCGCCGACAGAGGAAAGAAAGGGGAGCTATGAGCGACCAACGCCGTACATCTCTCAAAATCATCGGGACCATCGGCGCCACCTGCGCCTTTCCCTTCGCCGCCGACGAGCTCTACGCGCAGCAGGAGCATACACACACTGAAGGCGTCACCGCGCAACTCCCCGAACCCAAATACTTTTCGAAAGAGGACTTCGCTCTTCTCGCCAAAGTGGCCGAGCTGATCATCCCAACCACGGACACGCCCGGCGCCATCGCCGCCGGCGTCCCGGCCTATATTGATTTCGTCGTCAGCCGCAGCGCGCCGCAAAAGAAGCTCTTCAAGGATGGTCTCGCCTGGCTCAAGAAGAACGATCTGGCGCAGTTGACCGAACTCTGCGCGGCCGTCGACAAGGGCGCCAGCAAGACCCCGGAGCAGAAGTGGTTCAAAGCAATGAAGTCTCTGACCGCCGATGGCTACTGGACATCAAAGATCGGTATGGCCCAGACGCTCGGCTATAAAGGCGCGTCCATTCTCGCCGAATTCCCCGAGTGCCGCGAACATTAAAGGGGGGCGACGCCCCGATACAGTTCGGCGACGGCCACTTCGATTTCTAGCGAATCCAGCCGGATGATGGCGTCCACGTCGGAGTGAACCACAATCTGCCAACTTCCGTCGGGAAGGCGACGGTAGTGCTCCACGATGAGGAAATCGCGCGGCGACGGCAGTTGGCGGTAAGCCGCGCTTTTTCACCCTGGCCGGAGTTCCGTGTCATCGGCGAAAGGACCTCGACGATGATCGTCGGATTCGTCAGCGTATCCTTTCGGTCGTCCGTGAATTTCGGCTTTCCGCACAACACGCTCGCGTCCGGATACGTGATCGGCCTGTCCCAGAATACGGCCAGCCGCGCGTCTGAGCTAAATGTCAGGCAGGCATTTGTGTCAAGTTTGGGCTGAAAAATATCAGCCGCATTGACGCCAATGAGCGCATGGTGGAGAGACCTGCCTGCCATCGGGAGCATTGCGCCGTCGATGAACTCGTACTTTTCGAGTGTCGCCCGTTCCGGTTCCAGATACTATTCAGGCGTCACAAGTTTCGCCGGGTGAATACCCGTCCAGAGCTTCGTGAACTATCGCTGCCGGAATGGGCACACCAATCGACTTCAACTCGATAACCGCCTCCATCGCCTGGTGCAGCGTTACCTGCCACGTCCCCTCCGGCAGCCGACGGCTATACTCCACAAATCGGTAGAAGCCGGTAGAAGGTTGCCTACCTTCCCCGATGGTAGTCTTCCGTCTAGCGCGACAAGACCTACACCACCAACGTCGGATTCTTCACCACATCCCGCTTTGCATCCGAGAACTCCGGTTCCTCGCACACGACCCCGACATCCGGATATGCGCTGATTCGCCGGCCGTCCAGGCAGACCTTCAAATCAGGTCTGAAGAAGGAGCAGGCAGCGCCGCGCTTCTTTCTTTTAATGGACGCGCTGCTGTTGGTCCCGATCAAGGACTACCGCGGCGATCCGCCGCTTATCGCAACCATTTCGCCGTCAATAATCTCGTGCCGCTTCGGAGGTGTAAGCTCCAGTTCCAGGTATTGCTAGAAAGTCAGCTGCTGATCAGGATGGCTCGCCATGCCTAAAGTATCGCCGCTTCCACCGCCGGCCAAACGTCTTCCCCCGCCAGCAAAACGCGCGATACACCCGCTCCCTCCGGCCTCCATCTGGCCAGGAACCGCTCGCCGGAAAACCCATTAAAAACCGTCACCCGGGCCACGCCGCACGCCGCCGCTACGTGCTGTCCCGCCGAGTCATACCCTACGTACAGCCTGCTCCTCCCAATCGCCGCCGCAAACGGGGCAAAGCTCCCAGACCACAAGAACAGCGCTCCCCTGCATCGCTCCTCCAGCCGCGCCGCCCGCGCAGCCTCTTCCGTGCCCGGTGCACCCGAATCGAGCAGCACCTTCAATCCCCGGTCCAGCAACCCCTGTACCACTTCATACTCAAACGCGTCGCTCACTCGCTTTGCCGCATTCTCCCCCACTCCAAAACTCACCGCCACATCCGCGGCCGGCACCCACTCCGGCGCGGGAGGCTGAATCCATGGCCGCGCTTCCACCCCCATCGCCGAGCCCACGAACCCGCGCGCCAGCGCCACCAGCGAATCTGCCGGTCCGCCTACGCCCCGGCTCTCAAAGAACAACGTCCGCTCCACATCGGCCAACGGCAGCAACCCTAGCTGGGACAGTCGCGAATCCGGATCCAACACCAGCGTTCCTTCATCCGTCAATAACGGCGCCAATGCCATCCCCGCCGCTAATCGCTCGGCCAGCGTCGCGCCCCGTCCATAGCGCACATCCAGCAGCGACACCCGCGCGTCTCCCGCGAACAGCTCGAAGTTCTTCGGTGATCCGGCGAACACCACCGGCACTCCTGGCCACTTCGCCATGGCCGCGGCCAGGAATGTGGACGTGATGGCCACATCCGCGCCTAGTGTCACCCGCGACAACACCACCACCCGCGACGGCGTAAACATGGGCCGCGAAACCCGCAACAGCTCATACCGTTCCGCCAAACGGGCCGCGCAATACGACGGCGCAACCCGTTCCATCAATCGTGAAAACACATCCACATACGCCGGAATCAGCGCCGGGTCGAACGAATCGGCCAGCGGTTCAATCACACCGCCGAACAACTCCGCCGCCGGCAGCGCGGCCAACGCGTCAACGGACTCTACACGCCCGCCCGCTTGCAGCAGCGTCAGTACCTCAGCCGAGGTATTTGCCAACGATCAACTCCAGCTTCGCCCTCGTCTCGGCCGGCACGGTTGTCCGGTCCGTCAGAATTGCATGGGCCAGCGCCGAACCGCACTTGCAGCTCCGCGTCTCCGGCGCCGCCGCCACCGTTTCGGCCACTAGTTTTGCCGCGTTGTCGGCGTTCGTATGCAGCACCTGAATAATCTGCTCCACCGTCACATGGTCGTGGTCCGGGTGCCAGCAGTCGTAGTCGGTCACCATCGCCACCGTCGTGTAGCAGATCTCGGCTTCGCGCGCGAGCTTGGCCTCCTGCAGATTGGTCATCCCAATCACATCCATGCCCCACGACCGGTAGACGTTGCTTTCGGCCACCGTCGAAAACGCCGGCCCTTCCATGCACAGGTACGTCCCGCCGAGCTTCGCCGTAATGCCCGCCGCGTCGGCCGCCTTCTTCACCAATGGCGCCATCTCCCCGCACACCGGGTGCGCCATCGAAACATGCGCCACCAGTCCTTCGCCAAAAAACGTCGATATCCGCCCTTTCGTCCGGTCGTAGAACTGGTCGGCAATCACGAAGTCCGTTGGCTTGTGTTCCTGTTTCAATGACCCCACGGCGCTCAACGAAACAATCCGTTCCACGCCCAGCATTTTCATACCGAAGATGTTCGCGCGAAAGTTCAGCTCGCTCGGCGAAATGCGATGCCCACGCCCATGCCTCGGCAGAAACGCCACGTCCTTTCCCGCCAGTTTCCCAACGATGTAGGCGTCCGATGGCGCGCCAAACGGCGTCTCCAGCCGGACCTCCGTCTTTTCTGTAAAGCCCGGCATGTTATATAGGCCGCTGCCGCCGATTATTCCGATCTTCGCTGTAGGGGTGCTCATTGGCTATGGAATCTTCCAGTGTACCAACGGCGCTCCCTGCTCACGGCGCCTTCAATAAATTACGCGCGATCACCATTTTCTGGATCTCGCTCGTCCCCTCGCCAATCGTCATCAGCTTCACATCGCGGTAGAACTTCTCCACCGGGTAATCCTTCGTGAAGCCATAGCCGCCGTGAATCTGCAGCGCCTCGTTGCACACCCGCACCGCCACCTCCGACGCATACAGCTTCGCCATCGACGACGCCTGGTTCACATCCCGCCCCTGGTCTTTCATCCACGCCGCCCGTTGCACCAGCAGGCGCGCCGCGTCAATCTCAGTCGCCATCTCCGCCAGCTTGAACTGAATGGCTTGAAATTCGCTGATGATCCGCCCAAACTGCTTTCGCTGTTGCGCGTACCGCAGCGCCTCGTCGAAGGCTCCTTGGGCGATTCCCAATGATAGCGCCGCAATCGAGATACGCCCTCCGTCCAGCACCCGCAACGCGTCGATAAACCCTTCCCCCGCCACGCCCAGCAGCGCCTCCGGCCCCACCCGGCATTCGGTCAGTATCATCTCGCCTGTGTCGGACGCCCGCATCCCCAGTTTGTCTTCCTTCTTCCCCGGCCGCAGCCCCGCCGTCCCAGCCTCCACCAGGAACGCCGATATTCCGTGACGCGATCTGCTCCGGTCCGTCGACGCCAGCACCACGCAAAGCTGCGCGTAATGGGCATTCGTCGTAAACGTCTTCGTCCCATTCAGCACCCACGCCTCGCCGTCCCGCACCGCCGTCGCCCGCACGCCGCCCGCGTCGCTGCCGGCCTCCGGTTCGGTCAGGCTCCAACTTCCCAGCCACTCTCCAGACGCCAGCCGCGGCAAGTATTTCTTCTTCTGCTCGTCACTTCCCGCCAGGTACAAATGGTTCGAACACAGCGAAGTATGCGCCGCCACAATCAGCGCCACCGATGGGTCCACGCGCGCCAACTCTTCCACCACCAGCGCGTACTCCACATACCCATAACCCGCCCCGCCCAGCGACTCCGGGAACAGTGAGCCCATCAGCCCCATCTCCCCGCACTTTTTGATCACTGCCGCGGGAAACGTTGATCCCTCGTCCCACTCCCGCACATGCGGCTGTATCTCCGCCTCCGCGAATTCCCGTACCGCCCGCCGCAATTGCCGCTGTTCGTCCGAGTACGAGAAATCCATCCAGCCGTCCCCCTATATGATCTCTTCCTTCGCTGCGTCCCAACGCATCGCGCGTCCCTGCCGGTAGCTCTCCACCGCCATCCGGCACGCAATCGATATCCGGAAACCTACTTCGAACGGACAGTTCGGTTCTTTCCCGCTTCGCACACAATCGATGAAATTCTGCATGTGCTCGTTCGGGTTCGTCTTGGTGGTGCCCACCCGCTCCGCGCCTTGCGGCCGATTCACCTTTTGCGGCCAGTAGCGCACCTGGTTGGCCCTCGTGATCGACCCTTCCGTGCCCAAGACGTCTTCGGCGAATCCGCGCCGGTCGTTGCCGAATCCCGATACCCAAGAAAACAGTATGTCCTCGGGGTGTTCCATCGTCACCGTCATCGTGTCCGGCACTTCTCGCCCGTCTTTCCAGATATACAGCCCGCCCACCATGTTCACTTGTTTCGGTATCTGTAAGTCAAGTAACTTATACCAGATACTCAGCGTGTGACACATATTCTCATACACATTCCCGCCGGAGTAGTCCCAATAGAAGCGCCAGTTGATGTACCGGTTCGGGTCGAAGTCCCGCTTCGGCGCATCGCCCAGAAACTTGTTCCACAGGATGTTTTCCGTGGTCATGTCCGGATACACCGGCCGAGACCACTGCGGCTTGCCCACCGGCGTGTTGCGCCAATGGTCGGCGACGATGGCCGTTATCTTGCCCATCCCGCCCTCTTTCAGCCATGCCCGCGCGTCTTCCACCATACCCGTCGAAACGTGCTGATGCCCAATACCCACCACCAGCTTCCGGTTCTTGTTATACGCCGCTCGCATCGCTTTGGCGTGCTCCGGGTTGAACGCCATCGTCTTTTCCTGGTAGACGTTCTTGCCCGCCTCGATCGACGCCACAAAATGCTCTTTGTGCAAATGCTGCGGCGTGGCGATCAGTACGGCGTCAATGGACTTATCGTCCAGCATGTAGCGATAGTCCATATAGGTCTTCGCTCCCGGCGCCACTTTCTTGCCCGCCTCCAGCCGCGCCGTGTAGACGTCGCAGAACGCCGCCATTTCCACGTTCGGGCACCGCATCGCCTGATGGACCAGTTCCATCCCCCGCGCTCCAGGGCCTATGATGCCGACTCGAATTCTGTCGTTCGCCCCTAATACGCGCGCCGGGGGCTGTGCCGCCGCCGCCAGGCCGGTGGCGAAATTGCCAAGAAAGTTTCTACGCGAATGCATGTGCTTCTGATTATTCTATACATCACTCGCCCCGCCCGCTCGCCGCTACTGTTTTGGCGGCTGTTCGGTTGTCGCCTCTGCTCCCAGCGGCTCGGGTGGAACGTCAAACTTGATCGACGTGTCCGCCCCGAACTTGCGGTAAAGCCGGAACTCCACTTCGTTCTTCACCAGGTCTTTCCCGGCCCGCATCCGCACTTCCGCGCGCAGCGGCAGCATGAACTTGCTCCCCGATATGTCGGTGCTGTCGTAATCCAGAACGGTGGTCGCCATCTGTACCGGAAAGCTCGGCGGCATGTCGGCTTCCAGCGTAATGCGCGTCACTTCCAGTGAGTCGCGGTCAATAAAAACCAGGCCCCGGTAGCCCGGCGTCGTTACATCCGTTCGCTGGTACGATACTGTCCATTTCGAATTCGGCTGCGCCACATAATACGTGTACACATGGTTCCGTTTGCCCCGAAGAGTCGCCCAGCGTTGCCATTCGAATCGGGCCTGCGTCGCGTCTTCAAACAGCTCCCGCATCAACGATCCGAACTCGCCCGATGACGTTGCCCCGTCCAATCGCTGATAGGGCACCTCGGTCATCCGGCCGTTAATGGTGATCACCTTGTAGTCTTCCTTCTGTTCGAAGTAGGATAACCGCGTTGTGATCGTGTCCGCGTTCCTCCAAAACTCCAGCCCCGACGGGTCCACATACCGCCGCGTCACCTGCATGCAGATGAAGTCCGGCAACTGCTTGGAATACCCCAGCGCATACTCCCGAGCCCGCCCGATGATCTCTTTCTGTTCCGCGGCCGATGGCGGTGGAATGGCAATCACCACCTGCTTGGCCGCCACCACCCGTGGCGCCGGTTCCGGCAGGTCCTTGGTCAGTGTCAACAGGTCGCGCAGCGCTTCCACTGTCCTTGGCCCCACCCCCGCCATTCCCGAAAACTCCTCAAACACCGCCGGCCCCAGCCGCTGCGTCAGCTTCGCCTTCCTCAGGTAGTCCGCCACTTGTTTGTCGGATTGGTGCAGATCCACCGACGATTTCAAAAACGCACGGAGTTGGTCCACCGTCAGGCGCATCTGCGCCGCCAGCGGTATCGCTAACACCAGCAATGCCACAATCCAACGCATATTCTACTGACGCTTCTTCTTGCCCGTCTGTTGCGGGATTCTTACCGTCGCCAGCGCCTTTTCAATCGCCGATTCCGCCAGCGGCGCCATCACCCGGTAGCCCTCCGTGTTCGGATGCAGCCCGTCGTTGGCCAGTTCGGCTTTCAACTGCCCGGTCGCGTCCACCGTCGCGTCGTAGTAGTTCAGGTATATGAACCCCCGCTGCTGGCACATCCGCGCAATGTACTGGTTCAGCTCCCGGATCACCGCCAGCGGACGGCCCTTGGTCATCTCGAACCGCGGATTCTTGTCTTTATGGTGGTCAGAAGTGGGCAAAATGGACGCAAAAATCGGCTTTATTGCGTGTTTTTCCGCCAAATCTGCGATCATTTTGAGGTTGTTTTGGATGGTTTCGACGCTCACGCCGCGCGCGATGTCGTTCGTACCGGCAAGAATCAGCATCGCCGCCGGCTTGTTCGCGATTACGTCGGCCTGCATTCGCCCCAGCATTTCGCCGGTGATCTGGCCGGAAATGCCGCGATTCACGAAATCCCTGCCTGGAAAGTACTCGTTCAGCCGCCAGCCATCGGTAATCGAATCGCCGAAAAACACCACGCGCTCCTTCGTCGGCGCCGCAAGTGTTTTGTTTGCTTCGGCATAGCGGCGCAGGTTGTCCCGGTCTCCGCCGCGCAGTTGGGTTTCTGTGGCCTGCAACTGCGCCCGGAAATGGATCTCCAGCCGTTCCACGGCGTCCCGCAGTTCGGTCATCTGCTGTTTTCCGGTTGGGTTCGGCGGGTACGGCTTCGGCAGCCCGTCGGCCAGCGCCAGGTACGCCCGGGCGTCGGTCAACAGCGCGTATGCCGTTGATATCGTTATCCTTCCGGCAATCTTTATTGCCTTGTCGTCCTGCTTCAGGTTCTCCAGAATCGGTGCCGCTGCCCGCGCCAAGCCAGGCGCCGTAACCGATGTCGACTCGGCCAACTGCAACAATCGTCCCGCCAGTTGGTTTGCCTCCGCCGCCGGCAGCAGTTCCCCCTGCGCCAGCAGTGGTAAGCTCAACGCGCTCAACAATATCCATCGCATCATTTCTTCGTCGCCTCCATGGCCGCGTCCATTTTGTCCAGAGTAAACGTCACCGTTCCAATATGGATTCGCATTCGCACCTGTATCTGCAGTGGCAGCCGCCGCGCGTCGTCGGAAATCCACACGAACAACCGGGCATTGCGCTTGAACAAAATATCGTTAAACAGAAACGCTTCATACCGGATGGCGTTGAACGGCCCCAACTTCGTGGAGACCTTTTCTTTCTCCTGGGCCTCCACGCGCGCCATCACCATTTTTTTTCCATCGCTAATCGGCAGGCTGGTGCTCTGTCCCGGCTGTAAGTGATTGAGAGTACGTAGCTTTGCCAGCGCCGCCAGCACATCGTGAACACAACCCGGGGTGTCCAGTTCCCGTTCCAGCAGCGTCTCCTTTTTTACCAGGTCCAGTTCCTTGTAATAGGATTTTTTTCCGGTCCAACGCACGGTCGTATCGCGCTTTCGGTTTCCTTCCTCTGATTGCAACCGCGCCTCCTGCGCGCACAGCTCACCCGTGCCCTGGGCGTCGTAGATGTCGTTTACCCGGAACAGCCGCGATACAAGCCCCGCCGAATACAGCTTCAGCTGCCCCTTGTATCCATTCGCGTTTCGGTTCCAAACCAGATCCGTTCGGCCGGCATTAATGAGCCTCCATTCCACCTGGTAGGAGAAGCTCTCGCTGGCCTGACCGAACAGCGCCACGGTGGCCGGCAGAATTGCGAGCAAAAGACGAAAAGATCGCATGAACGTTTGAGTTTCCCACACTTCTATTGCCTGCGCAGAATGCGGCCGGGCCGTAGCGCGTTTGGTTTCCCTTCCTCAACGGCGATGACGCCGTTCACCAGCACGAAATCAAACCCCGTACTGTACTGATGCGGTTTGCTGAATTCCGCTTGATCCCGTACTAAGGCCGGGTTGAACAGCACCAAATCGGCCGCGAACCCCTCCCTCACCAGCCCCCGGTCTTTAAAGCCGAAAGTCCGCGCGGGCAGGGAAGTCATCTTCCGGATCGCCTCTTCCAGCGTCAACAAGCCGCGTTCGCGCACATACTTGCCTAGCACGCGGGCGTTCGTACCATAGATGCGCGGATGCGGCACGCCTTCCCCGAACGGGACGTAACCGGCGTCGCTGGCGATCGCCGTCAACGGATGGCGCATGATCCGGTCCACATCCTCGTCGTTCATGACGTGATAGACGATCACTGGCCGCCCTTTGGTGCGCATGTCCATTAAAGTTTCAATTTCATCGGCCAGCGTCTTCTTCCTCCCCCGCGACAGGTTGATCTCGCTAATTGACTTCCCCTCCAGCGACCGGTCCTCCGGAGAATCCCCAATGTAGGCGAACGAGTAGTCGGCATGGCCCTGCCGCAGTGTCGCTTCCTCAGCCATTCGCGCCGCCACTCGTTTCCGGCTGGCTGGCGACGTCAGCCGTTCCTTGATCGCCGACGGCCCGTCGGCGAGTACATCCCGCGGAAAGAAGATATCGATCGTCGCGCTCGCTGCCGTATAAGGATACTGGTCCACCACTACGTCCAGCCCGTCCCGCCGCGCCTGCTCCACCATTTGCAGCGTTTTTGCCGATTTGCCCCAATGCCGTTTGTCGATAATCTTGAAGTGCGAAATCTGCACCGGCAGTTGCGACGCTTTTCCAATTTCAATTGCTTCCCGAATCGCCTCTTCCACGGCCACGCCCTCATCGCGCATGTGCGTGGCGTAAACGCCGCCAAACGGCGCCGCTGCTTTTGCCAGTGCGATCACCTCGCTCGTCTGCGAATACACGCCCGGCACGTACCATAGCCCCGTTGCAAAACCCACCGCCCCATCGCGCATCCCCTGCGCCACCAGCGCTTGCATTTTTGCCAACTCCGCGGCCGTAGGCGCGCGGTTCGCGCTGCCCATCACCGCCCCACGCACAGTGTTGTGCCCAATCAGCGCGGAGATGTTCATCCCAATCCCGGCCTTCTCCAGCCGTCCGAAAAAGTCCTTCAGGTCCACCGCGGAATTGCCGCAATTCCCGGTGACGACGCTCGTCACCCCGTCCCGCAGAAACGCGTCCGCACGAGGGTCAATGAAGATCGCCCGCTCAATATGCGTGTGAACGTCAATGAATCCTGGCGCGAGCACACGCCCCGCGGCGTCAATCGTCCTATCTGCCGTTGCCGCCGTCCCCACGCCGATTTTCGCAATCCGCCCGTCTTTTACCCCAACGTCGGATTTGTACCAGGGATTACCCGTTCCGTCCACGATTCGCGCATTACGGATCAGGAGGTCGAAATCGGCCGCCGTGGCTGGCACGGCAAGTCCGAAGAGTATGAAAAAGAGCAGTCGCATACCGGATTGTTAACACTCTATCGCCATTTCGCCCCAAAATTCTTCGCTGCCGAAAGGAACGAGTACTATCCTTGGATCGTAGTCTCTATATCGCGATGACCCTGTCACCCATTCTTCTCGCCGCCGCTACCGCCGCGCTCCTCTCCGCCCAGCAGCCACCGCTGCTCGACCGTGAACTCTTCTTCGGCGATCCGGAAATCTCCGGCGCCCAGCTTTCCCCTAACGGGGAGTTCGTTACCTTCATGCGGCCGTACAATAACGTCCGCAACATCTGGATCAAGAAGGCCAACGCCCCATTCTCTTCCGCCCGGCCGCTCACCATGTCGGCCAAACGCCCCATTCCCATCTACTTCTGGACCCGCGACGATAAACACATCCTCTTTGTGCAGGACAATGACGGCGACGAAAACTTCAACATCTACGCGATTGATCCGGCCGCCGACAAACCCGAGCCCCGTAACCTCACCAACGCCAAGGGCGTAACCACCCGCCTCTTTTCCGCCCCGAAAAACGACCCCGACACTTTTTACATCGGCATCAACGATCGCGACAAAGCCTGGCACGATCTTTACAAGCTCAAACTCTCCACCGGTGAAAAAACGCTCCTGCGCAAGAACACCGAACGCATCAACTCCTGGTTCTTCGATCTCACCGGCGCCCTCCGTGCCGCCGACCGCACGAACGAGAAGGGCGACACGGAAATCCTCCGTGTCGATCCCGATGGATTCAAGGTCATCTATTCCTGCACCGTCGCTGACGGCTGCGGCCTCGTCCGATTTCACAAGGACGGCAAGCGCGCCTACATGCAGTCAAACGCCGGCGCCGGTGTCGATCTGACCGGACTCTATCTCATCGATATTGCCACTGGCAAAACCGAGCTTGTCGAATCAGACCCCAATAAACGCGTTGATTTCGGCGGCGCCCGCTTCTCTGAATTGACCGACGAGTTGGAAGTCACTACTTATACCGAAGACCGCGCCCGCCTCTACTTCCGCGACAAAGCCAAGGAGGCCGACTACAACCTCCTTCGCAAGAAGTTCGCCAGCCGCGAAGTCGGCGTCGGCGGCTGCACCAGGGACGAAACCAAGTGCCTAATCACCGTCTATTCCGATTCCGATCCCGGTGAAGTCCACTTCTTCGATCGCAAGACCAAGCGGACCGAACTGCAGTACAAGGTGCGCGAAAAGCTGCCTCGCGAAGCATTGGCGTCCATGGAGTCCATCCGTTACAAGTCCTCCGATGGCCTGGAAATCCCCGCCTATTTGACGATTCCGAAGGGCGCCAAGCGACCGCTGCCGCTCATTGTCGTTCCTCATGGCGGCCCATGGGCCCGCGACGTTTGGGGGTACAACGGGCTTGCGCAGTTCCTGGCCAACCGCGGCTACGCCGTGCTCCAACCCAACTTTCGTTCCTCCACCGGTTTCGGCAAGAAGTTCCTGAACGCCGGTAACGGCCAATGGGGCCAAACCATGCAGGACGACATTACTTTCGGCGTGAAGCACCTGATCGCCAATGGCACCGTAGACGCCAAACGCGTTGGCATTATGGGTGGTTCCTACGGCGGCTATGCCACGCTTGCCGGCGTTGCTTTCACGCCGGAGCTCTATGCGGCTGGAGTTGCCATTGTTGCCCCGTCCAATCTGATCACGCTCTTGGATTCCATTCCGCCCTACTGGGAATCCGCGCGCAAGATCATGTACACACGCATGGCCGATCCCGGCACGCCCGAGGGCAAGGCGCAACTCATCCGCCAGTCCCCGCTCAACTCCGCCGGCAAGATCAAATCGCCCCTCATGGTTGTCCAAGGTGCCAACGATCCGCGCGTGAATCAAGCTGAGAGCGACCAGATTGTCATTGCCCTTCGCGACCGCAATTTCCCCGTTGAATATCTGGTGGCGCCCGACGAAGGCCACGGTTTCCAGCGTCCCGTGAACAACATGGCCATGTTCCTGGCGGCGGAGAAGTTCCTTGCCAAACACCTCGGCGGCCGCGCCCAGGAAGACGCGAAACTGGAAGTCGCAAAACGGCTCACCGAAATCACCGTTGACCCCAAGACCGTCAAGCTGAAGCCCAAAACCGCTCCCAGTGCAAACGCTGCCAAAGCAGATCCGGCGCTGCTCACTGCCGGTGTCAGGAAATACGCGGCCACCATCGCCCTCGGTGAGCGCAAAATGAACATGACCAGCGTGTCCTCGCTCAAGAACGAAAATGGCGCCTGGCAGGCCAGCGAAGTCTTTGCCACGCCCGGAGGCGAAATGAGCGAGTCCGCCGTTCTGGCCAAAGACACCCTCCACGTGCTGGAGCGCAACGTAAAGCAAGGGCCCATGCAGATTCGGGTTACCGTCAAGGACGGCAAGGCCACCGGGACGATGACCATGAACGGCCAGGAAAAGCCCATCGAAATCCCGCTGGCCGGTCCGCTCTTCGCCGATGGCGCCGGCGGGCCCCAAGCCATTGGAACGTTGCCGTTGGCCGTGGGATACAAGACTTCGTTCTATAACCTCGACGTTGCGAAAGTGAAGGCCAAGCTGATGGAGCTGGAAGTCACCGGCGAAGAGAAAGTTACGGTTCCTGCCGGCAGTTTCGATACCTGGAAAGTCGTCGTAGCTTCGGTCGACGAAGGCAACCAGAAACTGAATTTCTGGGTCGACAAGGCCACGCGCGCCTACGTCAAATCCACTGCTGTGCTGGCCCAGATGGGCGGCGCCCAACTCACTGTGGAGTTGCAGCCCTAACGCTCGGCGCCTACGCCAGCCACTCACGCATCTGTGCGGCGGTCAGATTTCCGCCGCACAGTATCGTTCCCGCACGGCGCCCCAGGAAATAACTGGTGTTTTCCAACAGCGCCGCCACGCCCGCCGCTCCGGATGGTTCCACCACTAGCCCCGCGTGCCGGTGAATCATCCGCATCGCCGCCACCAGGCTTTGCTCCTCCACCAGCAGCGTCTCGTCCACAATCCCCGCCAGGTCGTTCAGCGCCTCCGGAATCGGCACCCGAACCCCAATCCCGTCGGCGATGGTGCTCATCGCTTCATGACGCACCACCCGGCAGCTCCGCAGCGATTCGGTCATCGCCGGCGCCCCCGCTGCTTGGACGGATACAATCTTCACCGCCGGCGCCAGTGTGCGCAACGCCAGTGCCACCCCGGCCAGCAGCGCTCCGTTGCCCAGCGGAACCAGCACCGCGTCCAGCCGCAGGGAGCGCATCTCCAGCCCGATTGTGCCGGCCCCCTCCGCCGTTGCCGCTTCCAGCCCGTCTTCCACAAAGCGCAGTCCCGCATCGCGCGCATAGCCCCGGGCTGCTTCCTTCGCCGCGTCGAAGTCCGCGCCCGCCTGCCGCACCTCCGCCCCCAACGCGCGCATCCGTTCTACTTTCAGCGCGTTCGCCGTTTCTCCCGCGTAGACAATCAGCGGCCGGCGCCGAGCGCGGCACGCGTAGGCCATCGCCTGCCCAAAGTTGCCCGCGCTCGCGCACACCAGCGGCCCGTCGCCTTCCAGCCCGGCCACGCAATAGGACGCCCCCCGCCCCTTGAAACTTCGCACCGGGTTTGCCGTCTCCACCTTCAACACTAAGTCCACGCCCAGTTCATCCCCCAGCGCCTCGCAGGCATACTGCGGCGTTCCCAGGAACACGGGATCAATCGTTCGCGCCGCCTCCTCGATCCGCGCGAACGAAATTCTCATGGCAGCCGCGTTTCCATCCACTCGAGCATGGCCCGCTGCTCGGCTACGCGCCCCTTGGCTGTTTCAATGTTCACGTACCGAATGCGTCGCGCCGCCGCCAGCCTCGAAAATGACCCGTCGTCTTCCCCTTTCGCCGCGTTCTGCAGTACCACATTGTATGGCGATGTCTTCAGAATCGCGTAATCGTTCGGATCCGTGCAGAGGAAGAAATCGTTCGGCTCGTCCGGTGCCGCCAGCGATACCGCGTTGCTGATTTCCACTTCGTCTTTCACAGAGTAGCCGCGGCTGTTGTTATGTAACACCGTCAGCAGTCCGTTCTTCGGCGGCGTCAGCGCGCGGAGTAACTTGTCGCGGTCTTTTTCCACTAACCTATGTATCCGCTCCCGCGCCTCCGCGCTTGCCTCTGGATGCAGCCGCGTCAGGTTCCGTTCCAGCCCAAGCCGCGTGAACATTCGGTTGGGGTCGAACGTCATCTCGTCCACGCGGATCACGCGCGTCGGATTGTCCACTAGCAGTGCCTTGCCTTTAAACTTGCGCATATGTGCCGCCAGCACTTGGCCCGCCGTTGTCTCGTCGCCGTGTATCCACAGGTACCGTCTCGTCGACCCCCTCCGGGAAATCGCCTGAAATCGAATGCCGCAGTACTTCTTCGTCCCTGCGCTAAGCCCACCGGACGCCGCCAGCAACAGAAAAAAACGTCGTGAGATCACTGCAAACCAGTGTAGAATACCCCTCGGCGTAACCCCAAACTCCTCGCCACCGTCTTCGTTAGGTAGCCCATGCGCCCCACCGTCCGCTTCGCGCTCTGTTTGTCCCTCGGTTTCATCCTGCTGGCGCAGCGGCCGTTCCGTTCCTATCCGGGCCTGGAAGGCGCGGACGCCGACACCGAACTCCCCGCCGATTTCAACAACAGCGCTGAACTCATCCTTGGCCGCCTCATGTATCCCTCAGGCGGCCGCGGCGGCTTCCGGGGCGGTTCCTCCAACTGGCTTCAGGGCCGAACAAATTGGACGGTCGATTACCCCAAAGGCGACCGCACATTCTCCGCCGCCATCCGCCGCCTCACTCGTATCGATGTCCGAAGCGTTGAACAACCCGTCAATCCCGACGACGGTGACGATATCTTCTTCTGGCCCTACCTCCACGTTTCCATGCCCGGCAGTTGGAATCTCACCGACGCCCAAACCGCCAAACTCCGCGATTACCTTCTCCGCGGCGGGTTCCTCTTTTGCGACAGCTTCTTTGGCACCGAAGAATGGAAGGTGTTTGAAGAAGGTATGCGCCGCATTTTTCCGGATCGTGAAGTGGAAGAACTGCCCAATGGCGATCCCATCTTCCACACGGTCTTCGACCTAAACGAGCGTCACCAGGTGGCCAACTTCCGCAGCCTGATGCGCGACGGCAAAGGTTATCGTGCCGACGGCGCCGACGCCCGCTGGCGCGCCATCCGCGACGACAAAGGCCGCGTCATGGTTGCCATGGCTTTCAATTCCGATCTCGGCGACTCCTGGCAATTGGCCGATGAACCCCGCTATCCGGAAAAGTTCTCCGCCCTGGGCCTCCGCATCGGTGTCAACTACATCATCTACGCCATGTCCCACTAGTTTCGTTTTCTCATCCGCAGGAGAGCCGCGCCCAACCCTGTCATCACGAGAAGAGCTGTCGATGGCTCTGGAATCGGCGCCTCCGCGTTTGATCCAATCCCGGTGCCGCCGGTTCCCGTTCCCGTTCCTGTTCCTGTGTGTTGCGTGCCCCCGGTGCCGGTACCGCCGCCGGGCTCAGTGCCGCCCGTTCCGCCGGTGCCGCCCGTTCCGCCGGTGCCGCCCGTTCCGCCCGTTCCGCCAGTGCCGCCCGTTCCCCCGGGCGTCACAATCCGCGCCGGGTCCACAGGATCGCTCACCACGATGCTGTTAAACGTTGGAGGCTGGTACCGCATCTGCCGTTCGTACATCTGGTTCATCGTTTCTTCCATTGGGACCACCAGCGTCTCGCTGTCCCACACCACCATCATCCGGGCTCCGTTGTGAGTAAGAAACATGCGCTGATGGGCGGGTCCTTCCGGGTTCTGCCAGTCGTGCAGTACCTCCACCTGCCAGTAAAGGATTCCAGCCGTCAAGGGAAAACTAGCCAGCATAATAGCCGCAGCCGATAACCGGAGTAGCGCCAGAGGTTTCATAGGATATTGCGCGTCTATCGGCAGAATAGAGGCGCGGCTGTAAAAGTATTCGTACTGAGCGAAACCGCTCAGGCGTTCCCCTCAGGCCCCCGCTTTCCCGCCCAATGCAATAATGAAGGCGGAGGCTCGATGGTTACCGCTGACGCTGTCCTCAATACCCATACCAACGACGAATTCAACCCCTGGAAGAATGCCGCGATCCGCTTCGAGAATGCCGCCGCCAAGCTCAAACTCGACGACGGGATGCGCAAGATTTTGAAGACGCCTTCCAAGGAACTCACCGTGGCCGTTCCGATCGTTCTCGACGATGGCCGCATAGAAGTCTTCACCGGTTACCGCGTGCAACACTCGATTGCGCGCGGCCCCGCCAAAGGCGGGATCCGATTCGCGCCCGACGTTTCCCTCGATGAAGTCCGGGCGCTCGCATCCTGGATGACCTGGAAATGCGCGGTGGTCAACCTGCCGTACGGGGGCGGAAAAGGCGGCGTAATCTGCGATCCGTCCATTCTTTCCCCCACCGAACTCGAACGAATCACGCGCCGTTACACGTCCGAAATTCTCGACATCATTGGGCCGGAGAAAGACATTCCCGCGCCTGACATGAACACCAACGAGCAGACCATGGCCTGGATCATGGACACCTACTCGATGCACAAACGGGAAACGACCACCGGCGTCGTCACCGGAAAGCCGCTCGATCTAGGTGGCAGCCGCGGGAGGCCGGAAGCCACTGGCCGGGGCTGTTTGTACGTCACCCGAGAATCGCTGAAGAAGTTTAATATCCCGCCTACCAAGGCCAAAGTGGTTATCCAGGGCTTCGGAAATGTAGGCGGTATGGCCGCCCGCCTGATGACCCGCGAAGGCATCCGCGTTGTCGCCATTATCGAAGTCGATGGTGCTGTTTACAACGAAAACGGCCTGGATATTGAGGCGTTGATGAAGCATCGGCGAGAAACCGGCTCCGTGCTCGATTTCCCTGAAGCCCAGAATCTGACTGCCGAACAGGCCATGCGCCTGGAATGTGACGTTCTGCTCCCGGCCGCCAAGGAAAACGTAATCACCTCGGAAAACGCCGCTTCGCTTAACTGCAAAATCATTTGCGAAGGCGCCAATGGCCCGACTACCGCCCCGGCGGACTCGATCCTGGCCGATCGCGGTATATTTGTGATCCCCGATATCCTCGCCAACGCCGGCGGCGTTACCGTATCCTATTTTGAGTGGGTCCAGGATCGCCAAGGCTACTTCTGGAACGAGAAACTGGTAAACGAACGGCTTGAAGAGATCATGGTAAACAGCTTTTACGACGTTTTGAAGTACGCTCGCGAACACAATGTGGAGAACCGGACCGCGGCCTATATGCTGGCCCTCGATCGTGTCGCCTTCGCCATTAAATTGCGCGGGCTCTACGCATAATTCATGGCCGCCGAAGCAACGCCGGTCATGCGGCAGTATCATTCCATAAAACAGCAGGTGCCTGGGGCCCTGCTGTTTTTTCGTCTGGGTGATTTTTACGAACTGTTTCAGGAGGACGCCGTCACCGCCGCGCGCGAACTCGAAATCACCCTTACCTCCAGAAACAGGGACGCCGAACAACCCATCCCCATGTGCGGCGTCCCGTATCACTCGGCCGATGGTTACCTTGCCCGGCTTATCGCCAAAGGCTACCGCGTCGCCATCTGCGAACAGATGGAGCAGCCAGGCCCAGGCAAGAAACTGGTCCGTCGAGAAATTACTCGCATTGTTACTCCAGGCACCGCCACGGATAGTAATATGCTCCGGTCGCGGGAAAATAACTATCTCGCCGCCGTTGTCCGCCTTAAGGACCGGGCCGGAGTAAGTTACGTGGACGTTTCCACCGGCGAATTCCGCTGCACCGAAATGTCTTTTGAGGAAGTTGTGCCTGCCCTCGAAAGCTGGAACGTGCGGGAAGTTCTGCTTCCCGAAACCGCCACACTGGAAGGCGTCCGTACCAGGACGCCGCTCGATCCCTGGGTCTTCGATGCCGAATATGGCGGCCGTATTCTCAAGGAGCATTTCACTCTACTGAGCCTTGATGGCTGCGGCTTGGACGGCCGCCCGCTGGCCACCGCCGCCGCCGGCGCCATTCTGCACTATCTTCGCGATACCCAGCGCGCCGCCCTTAGCCATGTGGAGCGCCCTTCGTTTTTTGATCGCAACGAGGCCATGGTCCTTGATGCTGTCACCGTTCGTAACCTCGAGCTCGTGGATCCGCTCTTCGCCGGCGAATCGAAGGAATCCACCCTCGTCAGTGTGCTCGATGCCACCATGACCGGCATGGGCGGACGCCTGCTCCGCCGCCGTCTGCTCCGGCCCTCGGTTAACGAGTCCGAAATCAATGCCCGCCTCGACGCCGTCGAAACGCTTCTAAAGGACACAATTCTCCGCGCGGAACTGCGCAAAGTGCTCGTCCTGATTCTCGATCTTGAACGTCTCTTGGCCAAGATCACTCTCGGCTCCGCTACCCCCCGCGAACTGCTCGCCCTCGGCCGCAGCCTCGCCAAGGTTCCCGAAATCAACCGTCTCCTGGCCGAACCCCGTTTCGACGAAATCGCCGAAGTCCGGGACCGCATCCTCAAAAGCATCGCCGACGAACCACCCATTTCGCTCAACGACAGCGGCACAATCCGCGATGGCGTCCACCCCGAACTCGACGAACTCCGCGATCTTTCCCGCAACAGCAAACAGTACCTCCTCAATATCGAGGTCCGCGAACGGGAACGCACCGGTATCGCCTCGCTCAAGGTTCGTTTCAATAGCGTCTTCGGCTACTACATTGAAATCTCCAAGTCCAACCTTGATCGTGTCCCCGCCGATTATGACCGCAAACAAACCCTCGTCGGCGCCGAACGGTTCATTACTCCGGAACTAAAGGAGTTGGAGGGCAAAATCCTCGCCGCCGAAGAAAAAATGCTCGAAATTGAGCGTACCCTCTTTGGCGAAATCCGCGCCTTCGCCGCCTCCCACGCGGAGCGTATCCGCGCCCTCGCCAATGGTATTGCCGAACTCGACCTCAACGCCGGCCTCGCTCAAATCGCCGCCGAAAACCGCTACACCCGGCCCAGATTCACGCAGGGCGGGGAACTGCGAATTGCCGGGGGCCGCCACCCCGTCATCGAACAGCTAACCGCCCGCGACGCCCAGCGTTTCATCCCCAACGACGTCTCCCTGGACGGCGCCGGCAAATTCCTCGCCATCATCACCGGCCCCAACATGGGCGGTAAATCCACCTATCTTCGCCAGGCCGCGCTTATCAGTATCCTCGCCCAAATGGGTTCCTTCGTTCCCGCTGATGAAGCTGCCCTTCCGGTGGTCGACCGCGTCTTCACTCGTATCGGCGCGGCCGACAATCTTGCCCGCGGCCGCAGCACGTTCATGGTGGAGATGACCGAAACGGCCGTCATCCTCAACACCGCCACCAAAAACTCGCTCATTATACTGGACGAAATCGGCCGCGGCACTGCCACCTACGATGGCCTCGCCCTTGCCTGGGCCGTTGTTGAATTCATCCACGAACGCATCGGAGCCCGCACGCTCTTCGCCACGCATTACCACGAGCTGACCGAACTCGCTGAGCGTCTTTCCGGTGTGCGAAACCTGCACGTCGCCGTCAAAGAGGCCGGCGAACAGATCATATTCCTTCGCAAAGTGCTCGCCGGCGCCGCTGACCGCAGCTACGGCATTGAAGTCGCTCGCCTCGCGGCCCTGCCCATGTCGGTCATCGAACGGGCGAGAGAGATTTTGGCCCTCCACGAAGAGGCGGAACAAACCGTCGTCCAGGTCAGTTCTCACGCCCCGCCGGAGCCGCAGGGACCCATGCAGATCCGGCTTTTTGAACCCGTCAATGGAAATATCGCCGATCGGATTCGCGGACTGAAGCTCGATGAACTTCGCCCCATTGAAGCCCTGCAACTGTTGGCTGAACTGCAGCGGGAGTTGCAATAGCATGATTGTCGCGGGCATCATGAGCGGCACGAGTCTTGACGGCATTACCATTGCCGCCGTCGAGCTCAATGGCAAATCGTGGAAGCTGCTCGAATACACGACGATTCCCTACTCGAAGAAGCTTCGCCAGCGCATTCTGGCCGTGTCGAATACGGAGGCCCACACCGGCGAAGTGGCCAGTCTCCACTTTGCACTCGGCGAACAATACGCGAAAGCGGTCCATACGCTGAAAGCCAAACCGCAGTTGATCGGCTGTCACGGTCAGACGGTTTTCCATGGCAAGGGCTGCACGCTGCAACTCGGCGAAGCGCAGGTGCTCGCCGAACGCACGCAAACGCCGGTTGTCAACAACTTCCGCCCTCGCGATATTGCCGCCGGCGGCCAAGGTGCCCCGCTTGTTCCCTTTGTCGATTACCTCCTTTTTCGCAGCAGAACCCGCACCCGCGTCCTGCTGAACATCGGCGGCATTGCCAATGTCACCGTTCTCAAGGCAAACGGCAAGCCGGAGGACGTGGTGGCCTTCGATACCGGCCCCGGTAATATGATCATCGATCAACTTGCCTGGATCCTGACCAAAGGCAAGCGCAATTTCGACAAGGACGGCAAGCTCGCCCAGCGCGGCACGCCCAATCCACAACTGCTGCAGTTGCTGCTGAAGAACCCCTATTACCGCACGCCCGCGCCCAAGTCGTGCGGTCGCGAACAGTTCGGCCGCGAACTGGTTGCCAATCTCCTTGCCACTCAACTCGATTTGCACGATCTCATCGCCACGGTCACGCTGCTCACTCCGGTTACAATCTTCGAAGCGATTCAGAGCACGAATCCCGACGAGTTGATCGCCGCCGGCGGCGGCACGCAAAACCCGCAGATTATGAACCACCTGCGTGGACTTCTGCCGCGGACGAAGGTGCAAACCACAGACGAGTATGGCCTTCCGGCCGAAGCCAAAGAGGCAGTGGCCTTCGCCATCCTCGCGCACGAAACCTGGCGCGGCCGCAAGGCCACTCTTCCCAGCGCCACTGGCGCCCGCCATGCCGTCATCCTCGGCCAGGTTACTCCCGCGTGAAGTCCTAGCTTTCGCTTAGAGCCACTTCCGCAGGAATGTGATCGCCTCGCGCCGCATTCCTGCTGTTTCTTCGTGTGCAACGTCTTCCCGGTGCAGCTTCCACCGTTCCGGATGCCCAGCCTTCTCGTAAACCGCTTTCAACTCCCGGTCAATCCGGTCCAGCCCTTCTGGCGGGGTCAGCTTATCCAGGTTCCCCGCCAGTCCCAGATGCGGTCTTGGTGCGATCAGCGCATTGATCTGCGATGTGGTGAAATGCTTCAACAACCCCGGAACAAAGTAGTAGGGTCCATGGCCTTTCAGGTTATCGCGCTTCAGTAGCGCGTCGAAATCCGTTAAGCAACAGATGTCCACGCATACCCGCACCCGCTCGTCCAACGCCGCGACCCACCATGCCATCGTCGATCCCATTGACATCCCCAGCGTTCCTATCCGCTTTCCGTCTACATCCGGCCGCGTCACCAGATAATCCATCGCCTTCAGCGAATCGTAGACCATCATTCCCCACATCACCCGCCCGTGCCACAAAAAGTCCTTGAAAAGGTCCAGTTCCGTTCGCGTCGCCCGCTCCCCGAACGCCCACGTATCCACGCACAGCGCCGCGTAGCCCTCGTTCACTAAGGCTTCCGCCCACGACGGCACGTCTTTTTTCGGGCGCAGCATCTCGTCTTTCCCCAGCTTGTACTCCCCGCCGTGCCAGTGGTGGAACAGGATGGTTGGCAGCTTTCCCGTAGCCCCCAGCGGCTTAATGAAGTATGCCGGCGCCTTTTCCAATCCATTCAGGTCCAGCCCTAGCCTTTCCAACGAAAATCCGCGCGAGGTGTCCACGCCCTTCGATTCCGCGCTCACCTTTCGATTTCTCGGCGGCAAATCCCCAAGCAGCGAATAGAGCTCTTTCCGCCTTGACGCCGCCGGAGCGCCAGCCGCCATTGCCATCGATTGCATCAGTGTTCGCCGTTCCATAAGGGTGTCTATCCCGCCATCCGACGGAATGCCAGCCACTGCTGCCGCCAGAAACCCTCACCGTAGTCTCGGCCCGTCAGTTGATCGTCAATGCCGGTCGGCAAATAGGCGTGAGTGAAGTTGGCGGTCCCGAACACGACATCCCAAACCGGAAACACACTCGCGAAATTGCAGCCCATCGTCCGTCCCGTGTGTCCAATCCCTATCGCATGGTGAACGCGGTGGTAAAGCGGGCTCACCAGTAGCCGGTCTCCGATCCTCCCGAACGACAGCTTGACGTTCGCGTGAGAAAAGCTCTCGATTGCAGCGGTTGCCAGCGTTACTGTCACAAACGTCGCGGGGGGCGCGCCCACCGCCAGGCCCACCGCCGCCCGCAGCGCCGCCGCTATCAACTGGCCCAATAAGTGTTCCCGTTCGTCGCTCCAAAACGTCATCTGCCGCTGCGAATGGTGCACCGCGTGCAGCGCCCACCAGATGTTGAACCGGTGTTCGAACCGGTGCCTCCAATAGTCCACAAAGTCCAGCAGCACAACATAGAGCAACAGGTTGTCGAACGACGGGGGGATGATCCCCGCCATCCGGATCTGTGCGTTCACCCAATCGAACGCAGGCGTCAGCACGATAAAGAAAAAGATCGGCAAAACCCCCAGTCGCGCCAACAGCGTGTACAGCACGTCCACCCGCGTTGCCTTTCGGCTTTCCCACCGTTCCACCGGCAGCCAAAGCTCCAATGGCCGTATTAACGCCCAAAGCAGCACCACTTCTAGCGCCCCGAGCAGGAACAAATGCGTCCAGTCGTAGGCCAGTTCGTCAAAGCTCATCCATTCCATGCGATAGAGCATTGGTTGAACAATGTTCTCGAAAATCCATTGGTGCCAGATGTTAAACCACTCCACGATCACCGTTTGGCCCTCCGCTCCGGTATCGTCCGGAAGCAAAAACCCTTCTCCCGAAGCGCCGTCAGCAGCGGGTCCAGCATTGGCCAGAACGGGTCCTTCCTGGACCAGATTCCTAAATGCAGCAGCAGGATGTCTCCGTCTTTCAAGTCGCGAATCGCATTCCGCAGCAGTGTCCGGTTCGGGTACTTCTCCGACGGCAACTCGTCGCCCAGAAATCCCGCCGCCGACCATCCCACGTGCTCAGCAAAGCCGCAACTCGCCGCGCTCTTCAGAGTAAACGGCGTCGTCTTCCCGCCCGGCGCCCTCCAAATCGCGTCGTATCCCCGCCCCGTCAACCCCTTGAAAACCTCTTCCGATTTTTTCAACTCCCGGCACACCCCCGCCCGGTCCAGCATCTCCCGCTGCCCGCCCTTCCCGGCATAGCTTACCTTTCCGCCTGGCACATCCTGCCGAAAATACCAATGCCGAAACGTGTGGCTGCCAAACGCATGGCCATCCGCCACAAGCGTCTTCCAGAACGGCGCCCAGGATGCATCCATGGACATGTCGCCCCGAGTCGTCTTCTCGTTCGCCACGAAGAACGTCGCTTTCACGTGATGCTTTCTTAGCACCTCGGCAATCTCTTCCGCCGGTCCCATAGACCCGGTGTCGATCGTCAGATACAACGTCTTCTCGCAGCCCGCCGCCAGCAGCGCACCGCTACTTGCGAGGAGCGTGAGATACCAAATAAATCCCATGGGGAGAGCGTCCTACGGGGATTTGCTTGACAATTTGCTTTGTCTGCAAATCCAGAATCGATACTTTTCGGGCCCACCGCGATGTCATCCACAAGTAGCGTTGGTCCGCCGTTACGTCCATGCAATCCGGGCCTCCCGGCGCCGGGTAGGAATCCACCACGGTCAGCGTTTCCATATTGATCTTGGAGATCGTGTTCTCCGCCCGGTTCGACAGAAACACGTGCTTGCCATCCCCCAGCCGGACGAAATTGTGAGCACCCTTCCCGGTGTAGATCTTTTTGTGGAGCTTCCGCGCTTTCCAGTCCACCACCTCGACATACTTGTCGCCTAGAATGCCAATCAGCAAGTACTTCCCGTCCGGCGTCATCAGGATTCCCGCGGGCTGCTTGCCAATGCCAAGCTTCCATGTCACCTTCTGCGTCTCCAGGTCAATCGCCGCCAGTTCGTTCGTGTCTTGAAGCGTGATGAATACCATCTTTGAATCCGGGGAATAGGCCAAGTGCGAAGGTGCCTTCGGCAATGGAATCCGCTTCAGAACCTGAAAGGTCTCCGGATTGTAGATGTCCACCCGATCCAGACGGAGCGATGCCGATACGAACCATTTCTTGTCCGGCGAATACCCGATCTGGTAAGGGTCTGAGATGTTCTTCACCCGGTTCTTCACTTCGCCCGTCGTCCGGTCCAGGAACACCAGCTCGTTCGAGGCCGCGTTGGCGACAATCAGGAACTTATCGTCCGGCGTCGCCATCAGGTGGTGCGGTTCCTTCCCAATCGGGAATCGCTTCGTTTCCTTCATCGTCGCCGTATCGATTACCGATAACGTCTCTTCCGCGGAATTCAAAACAATCGCCAGATTCGGGGCCGCCATGGCCGCACTGGCTAGTAGTAGTGCCGAACTGAGGTAGCGCATTGGTTCAACGAGCACGGGGCTCCTCCTCACCGTACCAGAAACCAGGATTGCCCGGGTGGTGTTGCGGGTGTATTACCATGTAGGAATGCCACCTTGGACCGACAGGGTGAGTCGACTGGTACTTGGAGCGATCCTGACCGCATGTTCAGTAGGTGTAGTACATGCGGAACCAGCGGCTTCCTCTTGCGACACGGATAACCGATGCCAAGCGTTGCGGAACTTTTTCCTGAAGTATCAAAGTCCGCTAGAAAAATTGGCCATCGTTTTTGTCCGTGCCGCTGACCAGCATAAGCTCGATTGGCGACTGCTCCCCGCCATCTCCATGGTTGAAACAAGCGGGGGGAAACACGGTACCCCCAGCAACGTTTTCGGCTGGAACTCCGGCCGTACCCGTTTCCGCTCCGTCGAGTCCGGCATCCTCTTCGTCGCCAGCCGCTTCGCCGAATCGCCCATCTATGCCGGACGTACCGCCATGGGGATTCTCCGCATGTACAATCCCGCTCGCAAGACCTACCCCCCCAAAGTGATCTACTTCATGCGGGAACTAGCTGCCGACCCCGTCCGCTGAAAATCCTGGTGACCGCATGTTCGAAATCCGTCTGTTGACCGCCAAGGATGCCGGCGCGCTTTGGACCCTTCGCCTCGAAGCGCTTGCCTCCGTTCCCGAGGCCTTTGGCGAGTCCGCCGCCGAACACCGCGCCACCTCCGTCGAATCCATCGCCACCCGTCTGGC
This sequence comes from Bryobacterales bacterium, assembly GCA_016789905.1. Taxonomy (GTDB): domain Bacteria; phylum Acidobacteriota; class Terriglobia; order Bryobacterales; family Bryobacteraceae. Next base: position 247,208 of record JAEUQC010000172.1, read on the forward strand.
CGGCGGCGGCGCCGATAGCTTCGTCGTCGGCGCCTTTGACGCCGCGGGCCTTGCCGGCACTGCCGGTTACTACCGCGACACCCGTGAAAAACGCCGTCACAAAGGCCACATCTGGGGGATGTACGTCGCCCCGCGCCTTCGCGGCCAGGGGGCCGGCCGCGCGTTGCTTCTGGAAGCGATTCGCTATGCGAACACCAGCCCTGGCCTGCGAACCATCCTTCTCTCCGTTTCCGAAACACAGCCCGCCGCCCGCCGCCTCTACGAACGCGCCGGCTTCGTTCACTATGGCACAGAGCCTCATGCGCTTCGCGTTGGGGACCGCGATCTTGCCGAGGAGTTCCTGGTGCTGACGCTATACTGACAGAACCTCTTTATGGCGACTCACGACGATCAGGACCTTAGCCGGTTTGGATATGCGCAAGAACTCTTCCGCGGTATGGGCGGTTTCTCCAACTTCGCCATCTCCTTTTCCATCATCTCCATCCTCACCGGCGCCGTTACTCTCTACGGCTATGGCCTGGAAATGGGAGGCCCGCTCCAGATGACCGTGGGCTGGCCTATCGCCACCATCTTCACGCTCACCATCGCCGCCAGCATGGCCGAACTTTGCTCGGCCTACCCCACCTCCGGCGCCATGTACCACTGGGCCGCCGCCCTTGGCGGTCCCGCCACCGGCTGGTTTGTCGCTTGGCTCAACATAATCGGCCTAATCGCCGCCCAAGCCGGCATTAATTATAGTTGCGCTCAATTTATCCTTCCGTTTCTGAATGTGCCAGCCACTCCGCTTAATGTCTTTCTCATGTTCGCGTTCACGTTGTTAGTGCAGGGCGCGCTGAATCATTACGGCGTCTCCCTTGTCGCTAAGTTGAATGATCTAAGTGTGATCGTCCATATCGCCGGTGTCATTCTCATCGTTGGCGGCGTCTTCTGGCTGGCGCCAACGCAGCCGGCCGCTTTTCTTGTTCAAGCCGTCAATAGTAATGGGCAGTCGCCCTATGCCTGGGCGTTCCTGCTGGGGATGTTGCAGGCCCAATGGACCTATACCGGGTTCGACGCCTCCGCCCATATGGCGGAGGAGACCAGCGACCCGCGCCGCACCGCCCCTTGGGGTATTGTTCTCTCTGTCGCTGTCGCAGGCATCACGGGGTATTTCCTTTTAATCGCTCTAACCCTCGGAATTCGCAGTATTCCTGAGGTTTTGGGAGCAAAAGACGCCGGCGGCAATCCCATCCCAGCCGCCATCGCCATCCTCCAAACCGCGCTAGGCGCCAAATTAGGAAATTCCATGGCCGCCCTCGCCTCTATGGCTATGTGGTTCTGCGGCCTCTCCTGCGTCACCAGCGCTTCTCGCGCGGTCTACTCGCTGGCTCGCGACAACGGTCTGCCCTTCGCCGCCCTCTTTAAGCGCGTTAACCCGACCCACGGTACGCCCGGTCCAGCCATCTGGGCGATCATCGGCGCCTCCCTCGCCGCGATGGCGTGGACCGGCATTGTCCCTATTGTGACTTCTCTTAGTACGGTTGCATTGTATCTTGCTTATATCATTCCGATCGTTCTTGGATACCGCCGCCGTAGTAACTGGATTGGCATGGCCGTTTGGAAGCTCGGTGATTGGGGGCCCGCTATCAACATCGTCGCAATTGTCTATGGCGCATTTGCCTGCGTCATCCTGGTGATGCCGCCGAACGATCTCGCCGGCAAGACCCTCGCCGGCGTCCTGCTGCTGCTTCTGGCCATCTACTTGGCGGCCGTCCGGAAATCCTTCCGCGGCCCGGAATGGGCCGAGGGCGGGCATTCGCGTTGAGAATCCGCAGGCAACCGGCTTCCCGTCTCTATCGCTTCAGCTTACGTTCCTCGGTCGCGTCCTTCAGAAAACCGGTAAACGCTTCAAGTGCCTTGGAGACATAGCGCCGTTCCAGGCGAATGTAGCCGATTTGCCGAACGGCTCTTGGTTCAAACGGCACCAGGCTGCATCCTTGGCTGAAGGGGCGGGACATCTCTGGAACAATGCTGACACCGAAGCCGCCGCGGATGAGCTCAAAGATGGTTACGAACTGATCGGCTTCAAACTGCGCATCGAACTGGGCGCGGGCCCGGTTGCACACCGCGAGCGTCTCATCGCGCAGGCAGTGCCCATCCTTCAGGATGAGCAGTCGCTCCTTGGAGATTTTGCGAAGCGGCACCGGTCCGGTGGAGGCCAGCGGATGGCCCTGTGGAACGGCCAACAAAAGGGGGTCGCGGAAGAGCTGTTTCATGACGAGGCCCGCGCCTTCCACAGGTAAACTGACGAGTGCGACATCGATGGCGCCGGAGAGGACGTGTTCGACCAATTCCGAAGTCGTGCCTTCCCGCACATGGAGTGTCACGCGCGGGTAGCGTTCGGCGAACGCCTTCAGGATCGGCGTCATGAAGTAGGGAAGTATGGTCGGAATCGCCGCGACACGCAACGGACCGGCAACGCCTTCAAGCGCGCCTTCAAAATAGCTGGGCAGCGCCGCCGCGTCTTCCAGCAGAGCCTGGGCTTTGCCGAGAATGGCCCGTGCGGGAGGCGTCAACTCAATGCGCCTGCTGAGCCGTTCAAATAGCGAGGCGCCGAGGGACTGTTCGAGTTTCGCGATCTGTTCGGAGAGTGAAGGCTGCGCGATACCCAGTTCGTCGGCCGCCTTGGTGAAACTCCCGGTCCTTGCGACGGCGCAGAAGCACTCTAACTGACGCAGGTCGAGCCGGGGGCGGGGACGGGCTTTTGGTGTCATAGGCAACTCCGATTCTAATGATAGTCGAAATCGTATTGTCCTATTCGTGCTTCAAGCCTAGGCTCAAAGCATAAGGAGATTTTCATGTCGCACTATGCAAAGACATTCATAGCGGCGGGTCTGTTTTTGGCGCAACCAGTGTTTGCGCAGCAGGCGCAGCCCGATAAGTTCTGGTGGCCGGAGAAGCTGGACTTGTCGCCATTGCGCCAAAACGCCGCAGAGTCCAACCCGCTTGGGAAGGACTTCAACTACGCCAAGGCGTTTGCGACGGTGGACCTGAAAGCGCTAAAGGCGGAGATAAATCAAGCGCTGACCACATCGCGGGACTGGTGGCCGGCCGATTATGGCAACTATGGTCCACTGTTCATCCGGATGGCCTGGCACAGCGCTGGGACGTACCGTTCGATGGATGGCCGGGGTGGGGCGGATGGCGGGCAGCAGCGCTTCGATCCGTTGAATAGCTGGCCGGACAACGCCAACCTGGACAAGGCCCGGCGGCTATTGTGGCCCATTAAGCAGAAATATGGCCAAAAAGTATCTTGGGGAGACCTAATGGTGCTGGCCGGGAACGTGGCGTTGGAGAACATGGGCTTCAAGACGGTGGGCTTCGCCGGTGGACGGGCGGACGAATGGGAACCGGAGATGGTTTTCTGGGGGCCGGAGCGGAAGATGCTGGACGATAAGCGCTACAGCGGGCAGCGGAAACTGCAGAATCCGTTGGCGGCGGTGCAAATGGGTTTGATCTATGTGAATCCGGAGGGTCCCAACGGGAAGCCCGACCCGATGGCCGCCGCACGCGACATTCGCGACACGTTCGGGCGGATGAGCATGAACGATGAAGAGACGGTGGCCCTGATTGCGGGCGGGCACACGTTTGGAAAGGCCCATGGCGCGGCACGCCCTGATAAGTGTGTTGGGGCGGAGCCGGCCGCTGGGAGTGTTGACAAGCAGGGGTTGGGTTGGGACAACAAGTGCGGAAAGGGCCACGGGAGCGACACTATCACCAGCGGACTTGAGGGTGCGTGGACTTCGACGCCGACCAAATGGTCGTCGGAGTATCTGGAAAATCTTTATCGCTGGGACTGGGTGCAGACAAAGAGCCCTGCCGGAGCAACGCAGTGGGTTCCGTCGAACGGCCAGGGAGCGACGTTGGTTCCCGACGCGCACGACCCCTCCAAACGCCACGCGCCGATCATGTTTACAACCGATCTGGCTTTGATTACCGACCCTGCGTATCGCGCCATTACCACCCGGTTCCGGACCAATCCCGAGGAGTTCCGGTTGGCCTTTGCAAAGGCGTGGTTTAAGCTGACTCATCGCGACCTGGGCCCCAAGGCTCGTTACGTAGGCGCCGAGGTGCCGAAGGAAGAGTATGCGTGGCAGGATCCGCTGCCGAAACCGGCCTACAAGACGCTGGAGGCCGGAGACGTGGCACGGTTGAAGGCGCAAGTGCTTGCTTCCGGTCTGCCGGTTTCTCAACTGGTTCGAACGGCCTGGGCTTCGGCCGCCAGTTTCCGCGGGACGGACAAGCGCGGGGGCGCTAACGGGGCGCGTCTGCGGTTGGCGCCACAGAAGGATTGGGCGGTGAATGATCCGAAAGAACTGGCGTTGGTGCTGTCTCGCCTGGAAGGCATTCTGACCGGCTTCAACAAGGCGCGGCCGGCGGCTAAGCAGGTCTCGATGGCGGACCTGATTGTACTGAGTGGCGCGGCGGCGATTGAGAAGGCTGCTAAGGACGGAGGCGTGGCTGTGACTGTGCCGTTTTCCGCGGGCCGCGTGGACGCGACGCAGGCACAGACCGATGTTACGTCGTTTGCGTTGCTGGAACCGGCGGCGGATGCGTTCCGGAATTACTATCGGCCCGGCCAGGCACAATCGCCGGCGGAACTGCTGGTGGACCGGGCGAGCACGCTGGAGCTTACGGTTCCGGAGATGACGGTGCTGCTGGGCGGGATGCGTGCGCTGGGGGCCAACTCCGGCGGCGTTCCGCACGGGGTTCTGACAAGCCGGCCGGGCACGTTGACGAACGACTTCTTCGTAAATCTGCTGGACATGTCCACAAAGTGGAGCCCGGGTGCTACCGAGGGCATTTACCAGGGAGTGGACCGCAAGAGCGGCTCCGCCCGTTGGACTGCCACGCCGGCGGACCTTATCATCGGTTCCAATTCCGAAATTCGCGCCATTGCCGAAGTGTACGCCTCGGCGGACGCGAAGGAGAAGTTTGTTCGAGACTTCGTGAAGGCTTGGGCTAAGGTGATGGACCTGGATCGTTTCGATCTGCGTTAGAACCGATGTCCCAGCGGCGAAAACGGCGGACCTCCATGGGTCCGCCGTTTTCTTGTGGGCTGGACTGCAGCTTGCGTCGCCTACTTCCTCAGGATCTTCTCCATGGCCCTTCCCTTGGCGAGTTCATCGACGAGTTTGTCGAGATAGCGGATCTTGCGCATAAGCGGGTCCTCAATCTGTTCGACACGGTAGCCGCATATGACCCCAGTGATTTTGGAGACGTTCGGATTGAGCAGCGGCGCCTGGGCAAAAAAAGTTTCGAAGTCAGCTTTGCTGGCTAGTTGGCACTGGAGGGCATGTTCGTCATAGCCGGTGAGCCAGTGGATGATCTCGTGTACCTCCTGCCTGGTGCGGCCCTTTCGTTCGGCCTTTGCGATGTAGTGCGGGTAGACGCTGGCGAAGGCCATTCGGAATACTCGTGTGTTATTCATGGACGATTTCTTTTGCGAGTGTAGCGCTTGGCGCGGGGTGGACAAGTGCCTCAACGTTCGCGCATGAGGTGGAAAATCTTCTGGACCTCTCCGGATTCGTCTGCGGTGGACAAGTAGGCAGCCACGGGCCAATGGTCGCTGGCGGTCCTCCAGTACTGGGAGAGTTGCAGGTCCTCAGCGTCGGCCCAGGCGGCGCCGCCGCTGGGGTCGACAATGCCGACCGCTTTGGTGACGAAGTGCTTCAACACGTAGAAATCGGCAATCTGCGCGGCGCGCCACCGGACGACCTCCTTTGTCTTCCAGTTCGTGCCGGTGATGGGTTGCGCTACTGACAAACCCATCTCCTCCATGCGGGACTGAAAGCTTAATCCCAGGCCGTTGCGGAAGACATCGAACTTGTTCACCACCTCGATATCCCGGACGGGTTCACTATCGTCAGCCTCGCGCTCGTTCTCCTCGTCGTCCTCGTCTTCGTTGTCCTCTTCGCTGGGTTTGATCTCCGGCTCAATGAGGACCTCTTCCTTCTCCCGTTTTTTGCGCAGTTCGCTCAGTTGTTGGGAATACCACTTCCAGTACTCGCGGACATAGATCTTGTCGCTCTTGTCGAGGTCGAGATCCTTCATGGCGTAGACGGCGGCCTCCGCCGTCAAATAGTAGTCGCCGCCGACCGTAACCGGGATGGAACTGGAACTGAACGCCGACAAGGGTAGTTCGACTTGCGCGAAGACGTCCTTGCGCGAGAACTCCTTGCCATAGGGTGTCGTGTGGACAATGCCAACCATCGCGCGTTGCCAGCCCCAACGCTTTAGCTGAATCTCATAGCCGACGACGGGCCGGAAGACCTTTTCGGTTTTCGACCAGGTTACCTCCTGGCCGTCGGCCAGGCCCCAGTGCCTGGTGCCGTCGTTGAAGAACGCAAACCGGTGATGGATGACCATGGCTAGCGATTTGCGGAAGATGATGGGGTAGTATTCGTCCTGCGCTTTGTTGCCTGAAACGGATTTCAAATGTGGGCCGGGGATGCAAACAAGGCCGGCGAGATCCATGTACTTGGCCAGGATGTCGATGCCCTGGTTCACTTCGTGAAGTGCTACGAGGTCGAGCCACGTATTGCGTTCAAACATCGACACGATGTTCTTCATCACCAGTGTGCGATGAACGGCCTTGTCTAGCGTGACGACCGCCTTCCACGCCTCGTTGATGTAATAGCTGTAGACCCAGGCGATCTCTTTGAGTTTGGGGAGCTCTTTGTCGCGGTCGCCGAAGAAGCGCTTCAGACGCTGAATCCGGTTCATGGGTTCGCGCAGACGGCGGAGGGCGGCCCGCATAAGCCGGAGGGAGCCGGTCATTGCGACCGCATTACCATAGAGATACTCCCAGCTTCCGTCAATGTTGTTGTCGCCGAGTTTTTCCGCCCGCCAGAATTGATCGAGCACCACGCAGTAGCTTTTCAAGTCGTTGAACGCCGCCCGGCTCAGCGCCGTGGACCGGTAAACCATGCCGTTCAGGCTGTTCTGCGATTGGGTCTTCAGCTTGAAGGTGGCGGCCTTGGCCACGGTCTCCAGCCAGGGATCAAACAGGTCGAGCCATTCGAGATAACCCTTGTCGAGCTTCTCGGTGAGGGCGGTGATTGCTTTGGCGGCGTCGGTCCATCCGGTAGCGAGATTGATTGGCCCCGTGCCGAAGTGGGCGACGTTCCAGGTGATAATGCCCAGGTTTACGGGCACCTCCGGCTGCAGTGTGGTGGTCTGCTCCTTCTGGACAGGATGGCTAGTTTCGCCTTTGCGGGAGGGTTTCGGTTTATTGGAGGACCGGAACGGCTCCTTGGTACCGATGACTTTCTTCTTCCGTTTCTTTGTGCTCGTTTCCTTTTTTTTCTTTTCCTGTTTGCGTTTCTTCAGCGCCTCTTTGAGCTTCTTGTGGTCTTTTGGCGGTTTGCGCTCGTCATCGCCGTCATCGCCGGAGCTCAAAGGGAAATTAGGGTTCATCCGGGGTTACTCCTGGTCTCGCTTATCGAGAATGAAAATCACGCCTCAGGGCCGAGAGGGTGTCGGAGTCGATCGCGCCGGATTCGGCGAGATTCCGAAATCGTTGGAAGCGCCGGAGGGCATCACCGGTTGTTTCGTCCAGCACGCCGGAGAGCGGCGGGGCGAGGAAGCCTAGGTTGTGGAGCCGCTGCTGAACACCCAGGACGAGTGAATCCGGGCGGAGTTGGGAAAGGGAGAGTTCAATGATTTCCACCTCGTCCGGTTCGAAATCCGGGGCTTCGACGGCGATGCGGCCGGAGACGGCATCCGGAGGGATGAACTGTTCGAGCACCCCGTCGGGCGTGGTGACGCCTTCGAATTCGAGCCCGGGGTCGATTTGCAACACGTAAGCAGCGTCCTGGCGGGGGTTGCCTTCGATATCGAGCAGGCGCAAGCGGAGCTTGGCGGGGACACCGCGACGGCGGAAGCGGTGGCGTTGGCCGGTGACGCATTCGTGTTGGCGCAGACGAATTTCGGGAATGAACAGGAGATCACCGGGAACGAGTTGGTACCCTGTTTCGCGGACGGCGCGCAGAGGTTGGTTTTCGGGGTGCGTCCAGACGCTCTCCGGAAAGAGCCCATAGAGGAAGGCGATGGAATCAAGGCATTCCGATTCGCGGACTTCGTGTACGGGCATGGCTATGGGGCTCCCGCCGGAATGGGAGTGGAATCAAGGTAGCTCCAGGCGTCGAGATCGAACTCCGGGAAACAGACGGCGCAGGAGCCAGGAATCGTCAGGCCATCAAGGCGGGAGAAGCCATTGGAATTAAGATATCCTTCGACGAGCGCGCCGTCCGGAAGCCGGACGCGGTATTGGGCGAAGGGGATTGGCTTGCCGTCTTCGCCGATCAATTCCAGTTCCAACCAGTGGACGGGCTTGGGGGCAACGGGACAGGGGAGGACGGCGGCGCCGAGTTGGGTGTCAGACATTCTCTTCCTCTTCCTCTTCCTCTTCCTCCTCTTCCTCCTCTTCCTCGGCGTCGAGTGCTTCTGTGTCGGGCGGCGGCGGGCGTAGGGCTTCTTCGACCCAATTGGAGTAGTCCTGGAGTTTGCCGGCAGTGTCGTGGGTATGGCGGCAAAGAATGGCGAGGGCGGGGCGGGGGAAGGCAGGGATAGTGCCGAAGCCGGCCCAGGTGATCTTCAGGAATGCCGTAATGGCCGATTCGGTTGTGAATCGAAAGCCCCTTGCGACTGCGATCCCATGGCGGGCGAAATCCGGCGGAGTTCCGAGTTCTATCGTCACGCGTTCCACGAAAGAGGCTTCCGCGCGTCGTTGAAATGTATCTAATTGTGCTTGTCTAATGACCAACATTTGCCGGTCCTGCGGAGGAGTATAACATGTCGGTTTCGCGGGGAATGGCAGGAAACGGGAAAGAGATTTGTAACCAAGCATTAAGGGGGGCCGCACTGTCATACTCTGTAGAGACGAGGAGACAGACGGAACATGTGGAAGGCAGCGATTCTGATGGCGGGTTCGTTGATGGCGGCGGAGTTCCCGGAGCCGGCGATGGACCTGAAGCCAGGAACAGGAAAGCAGACGGCCGTGCTTGCGGGGGGCTGTTTCTGGTGTACGGAGGCGGTGTTTGAGATTGTCGACGGCGTGGAGGATGTTATTTCCGGATACGCCGGGGGCACAAAGGAGACGGCGAAATACGACATTGTTTCAACAGGGCGTACGAACCATGCCGAGGCGATTGTGATCACCTACGACCCGGCGAAGACCAGCTATGGGCAATTATTGAAGCTGTTCTTCAGCGTCGCGCACGACCCCACCTCACTGAACCGGCAGGGAGCGGACGTTGGGCCGCAGTACCGGAGCGCGATCTTTTACGCGAGCGAAGAGCAGAAGCGCGTGGCGGAGGCCTATATTCAACAGATCAATGAGGCAGGCGTCCTGGGCAAACCGATTGTCACGAAACTGGAGCCGCTGGAAAAGTTCTATACTGCTGAACAATATCATCAGGATTATGCGGGGCGGAATCGCGGGAATCCGTACATAGTGAATGTTTCCGACCCGAAAGTCTTGAAGCTAAAGAAGATGTATCCGGGGTGCGTGCGTAAACGGAAGTAGGTGGCGGATTGGGTTGGCTGATAGCGGGAGTCTGGGGGCCTGTGCCGCGTTTGACGGTGAGGGCTTCACGGGTGGAATGGACTAAGGCGCGGCGCATGAGGGTGGTGCATTGCCACTAGATGGAGTGGAAGAAGGCCTCGTTGGTGAAAGCCGAAAGTGGGAGAGCGCGAACGGGACGCTTCTGCGCACGGTAGTTCCTGACGAGCGGTCCAGAGCAGGCATCTTCCAGGGGAGTCCGCGTCGAAATAGTACGGAGAACGATTAGGAAACTTTCGTCCTTTCTCAAGTATGGAGCCTTTCACGCCGATAAAGGGAGAGGTTCTGTTGGAGATTTTATAAGCCCCGTCCCGGGGCGGTCTTAGATAGGGAAAGGGAAAGACGAACGATGCGAATTGGTTTCATTCTTTCGCTTGCGGTGCTGGCAGTGCAGCTAGGGGCGCAAACGGAGTTTCAGTTTTCAGACGGCGGACGGCGGACGGCGCTGGTATTGTCGGCCGATGAGGTATTCAGCAGTAAGGGGACGGTGCGGCCGGCGCGGGGGGCAAAGGAGTGGGGCGGCGGGAAGCTGTTCCACATTGATGCGGCGGAGATGAAGAGCTTGCGAACCTCTCGTACCGCGCGGGCCGGGATGGTCCCGGTCCTTTATGACAAGGGGAACCTGCCCGCGGCGGAGAAACTGGCGGCGATGAGCCCAACGGAGCGGGCGGCGCGGATGACGGGAGCGCGGCGCCTGATGACGGCGAAGCTGCTGGTGCATATGGACGCTAGCCGGCTGGGTGAGTTGGCGGCCACGCAGCCGGCGGGGAAGGAATCGAGTTATTTGCAGGGTTGGACGATGGTGGTATATGCTGACGCATTTGCGGCGCTGGACGCAGCGGAGTGGATGGTAAAAAAGGGCGGATTCGAATTCACCCCGGTGTTTGCCCGGGAAACCTTCGTGAAGCAGACACTGGTGCGTGTGCCGAACGATCCGCTGTACCCGAAACAGTGGCACCTGGATGGGACGCAGAAGTTCAACATTGGCATGAAGGACGCCTGGGACTACGTGACCGGCAAGGGAATCAACATGGCCGTGATTGATGACGCGCTGGAACTTAAGCACGAGGACCTGACGAACGTGTATCCGCTTGAATCGGGGTATCACAAGAATTTCAAGGAAGACGGGGCACCGAACGACCCGAGCCCGATGAAATCGACCGAGAACCATGGGACGTATTGCGGCGGGCTGGCGATGGCGGCGGGGTTCAACAACACCGGAGTGGTGGGCGTGGCGCCGGAGGCGCGGGCGATGGGACTGCGGATGGTTGGCGGCGCGACGCCGGACGACGCGGCGCAGACCGCGCTTGGCTGGCAACCGGAAGGGATTCTGACTCATGTGTCGAGCAATAGCTGGGGACCGTCTGACGATGGCAAGGACGACGGCCGCGCCAGCGCGCTCCAACTGGCGGGAATTGAAAAGGGCGCCACGAAGAACCGCGATGGGCTGGGAACAGTGTTCGCGATTTCGTGCGGGAACGGACGCGACAGCGGAGATGATTCGAGCTACGACGCGTTCTCGGGTTCGCGATTCGGCATTTCGGTGGCGGCGGTGGGCAGGGATGGCAAGCAGAGCTCGTATTCGGAGAGCGGAATGGCGGTGGCGATCGCGGCCTTTGGCGGCGAGTTTCAACCACCGGCGGTGCTCTGGAGCACGAATGTTTCCGGGGAAGAGGCGTTCAAGTACAAAGCGGAAAACTTTCCTTCGACGGAAGCGCCGATGAACTATACGGACACGGCAAACGGGACATCTTCGGCGGCGCCGCAGGTGTCGGGCGCGGCGGCCTTGCTGCTGGAGTTGAACCCGAAGCTGGGATATCGCGACGTAAAAGAGATTCTGATGAAGACCGCGAAAACGGAAGACCTGGAAGGGACCGACGGGTTCAAGAAGAACGCGGGCGGATTCTCCTTCAGCCATGCGTTCGGGGCTGGTTTGCTGAACGTCTATGGAGCGTTAGAAGCGGCGAAGGGATGGGTGAACCTCGGTGAATTGAAAAACACCGAATACACCTTTACCGGACCAAACGACATCGCCGATGACGGCACACCCTTCGTGATGGAACTGAACTTCAAAGAAACGGCCGACAATCTGCGTGTGGAACACGTAGAGTTGACGGTGAACGTAAAGCACAAGAAGCGTGGGGACCTGCAATTCACGATCGAATCGCCGAGCGGGTTCCAGGCAGTAGCGGCTCCTCGGAAACCGGATGACAACGCGGACTTCAGCGACTACATGTTCACCACACCGCGGTTTTGGGGCGAAAGCGCACAGGGCGTGTGGAAGGTGATCGTTACTGACAAGGCGGCGAATGAAGTCGCCGGATCTGTGACAAACGCGAAGTTGAAGGTCTACGGGACGGCGCAATAGAGTCGTTGCGAATTCAAAACGAATGGGCGGCCCGCCTGTATGGGGGCCGCCCATTCGCTTTTTGGCGCCGGACGGCGGATTTGGATAAGATCGGGAGGGCAGCGGCAATGGAGCGACAGACATGCGGAAGCGAGTGTTGGGAAAGAGCGGGTTGGAAGTTTCAGAACTGGGCCTCGGGTGCATGGGGATGAGCTTCGGGTATGGCCCCCCGAAGGATAGCCGGGAGATGCTCGGATTGATCCGCAAGGCGGTGGAGGACGGTGTGACCTTCTTCGATACAGCGGAGGTGTACGGCCCGTTCACAAATGAGACGCTAGTGGGAGAAGCGCTGGAACCGGTTCGGAAGGATGTGGTGATTGCGACGAAGTTCGGATTCCGGTTCGATCAGGAGACGGGCAAGCCGGCGGGACTGAATAGCCGCCCGGAGCATATTCGGGAGGTTGCCGATGCATCGTTGCGGCGGCTGCGGACGGACGTGATCGACCTTTTCTATCAGCACCGGGTGGACCCGGCGGTGCCGATTGAGGACGTGGCGGGGGCGGTAGGGGACTTGATCCGGGCCGGAAAAGTAAGGCATTTCGGGTTGTCGGAGGCGGGGGTGCAAACGATCCGCCGGGCGCACAAAGTGCAGCCGGTGGCGGCGCTGCAGAGCGAGTACTCGCTGTGGTGGCGCGAACCGGAAGCGGACATATTGCCAGCGCTGGAGGAGTTGGGAATCGGGTTTGTTCCTTTCAGTCCGCTTGGCAAAGGCTATTTGACGGGCAAGATCGACGAACACACATCCTTTGACAGTACGGATTTCCGGAATACGGTGCCGCGGTTTTCGGTGGAGGCGCGGAAGGGGAACCGGGCGGTGGTCGCATTACTGGAGCATGTCGCGAGACGGCGAGCAGCGACAGCGGCGCAGATCGCGCTGGCTTGGGTGCTGGCGCAGAGACCGTGGCTGGTTCCCATTCCAGGCACGACGAGAGTGGAGCGGCTGGGGGAGAACCTGGGCGCGACGGAGGTTGTGTTGAGCAAGGAGGACCTGCTCGAGATTTCGGATGCGGTGGCGGGGATCCAAGTAGAGGGTGCGCGGTATTCGGAAGCGGCGCAGAGGATGATTGACCGGTAGGAACAAGGAGCGGCGATGCAGACGTGGAATGGCGTGATTCGGGCCGGATTACTGCTGATGGCCGGGACTTGCGTGGCGGCGGATTGGCCCCGCTGGCAGGGGCCGGAGGGGACGCGGATTTCGCGGGAGAGTGGCCTACTGCAAGCCTGGCCGGAAGGCGGGCCGAAGAGTGTGTGGACGGCGACGGGAGTGGGAACCGGGTACGGTTCGATGGCAGTGGCGGGGAATCGCGTGTACCTGCAGGGTGCGCGCGGGGAGGAAAGCTTGCTGTTCGCGTTGAACCGGGCCGATGGAACGAAGGTCTGGGAAACCGTATTGGGGCCGGTGGCGCGGAAGATGCGGTCCGAACGCGGGGCGGGACCGCGCGCGACGCCCACGGTGGACGGCGACCGGGTGTATGCGTTGACGGAGAGCGGCGACTTGGCCGCGGTGAGGGCGGATGGGAAGGTGCTGTGGAAGCGCAACATACTAAAGGAATTTGAGGGGGCGCAGTTGATGTGGCTGGTGAGCGAGTCGCCGGTGATCGATGGGCCGGATGTTGTGGTTTGTCCGGGCGGGCCGGGGGCCGGGATGGTGAAGCTGGACAAGATGACAGGGAAGACGGTGTGGGCGGCGAAGGAATTGAACGAGATGGCGGCGTATTCGTCGATTACGGTGGCAAACATCAATGGGGTGCGGACGTACCTTACGTTTATGGCCTCGGCTGGGGTGGGGGTGCGTGCATCGGACGGGAAGTTGATGTTCCGCTATGAAGCGGCGGCGAATCGAACGGCGAATGTAGCGACGCCGATCTATGACAACGGGCGGGTGTTCTTCGCGTCGGCGTACGGTACCGGCGGAGGGTTGCTGGAGTTAACGGCGGCAGAGGGTGCGGTAACGGCGAAGGAGGTGTATTTTACGAGGGAGATGAAAAATCACCATGGGGGGATGGTGTTGGTGGATGGGTACCTATATGGGTTCAATGACGCGATATTGGTGTGCATGGAGTTCGCGACGGGGAAGGTGATGTGGCGGGACCGGAGTGTGGGAAAGGGATCGGTGACGTATGCCGATGGGAGGTTGTACCTGCAGGGGGAGAACAATATTGTCGGGCTGGCGGAGGCGACGGCGGAGGGCTATCGCGAAAAAGGGCGGTTTGAAATTCCGGACAAGGGGCTGCCGAGTTGGGCGCACCCGGTGATTAGTAATGGACGGCTATATGTGCGGAATCAGGATGCGGTGATGGTCTACGATATTCAACCCGGACGAAAATAATTGGTGCCTGGCACCAATTATTTTTGAGGTAGACTCGCTGGATGATGCGAATCCTTCTGCTCCTGCTCTGCATGGCGGCGTATGGCGATGTAGTCGAACAAGGTCCGAAGAACGCGGCGCCATCCGGGCTGATGGCCGGCGTAGCGCGGGCTGACATTACGCCGGCGGTGGGGATGGCGCAACTGAATTGGGGATCGCAGACCCACGTGGAAGCTGTGGGGGTGGACCCCGCGGGGATGGTGGTGACGGCGCTTGCGCTATCGAGCGGCGGACAGAAGTTTGCCATGGTGGATATCGACGCGCTCTTTGTTCCGGGGTATGCTGCCATTGCGGCGCGCGTGGAAGCGGCCACCGGGATTCCGGCCGGGCATGTGCGGCTAGGCGCGACGCACACGCACGCCGGGCCTGTGGTGAGTGTGGTGCGTGGGCCGCTGGGCGTGGACTTTTCCGGCTACCAGCAGGCGCAGGAACGCTACAACGCAATGGTGGCGGATAAGATCGTTGGAGCTATCGTGGAAGCCCATTCCAGACTCAAGCCGGCGCACGCGCACGGAGCACGGGGGACGGGAACGATCAACATCAACCGGCGAGTACGGGCGGTGGAAGGCCGGCCGGCGGCGGTGGGCCGGAATCCGGATGGCTTCGTTGACCGGGAACTGGTGGTGATGCGGATCGATGGCGCCGACGGGAAGCCGATGGCGGTGGTCGTGAATTTCCAATGCCATGGAACCGTGCTCGCCTACGAGAACAAGTACTTTTCACCGGACTGGATTGGGCCGATGCGGAAGGCTGTGGAGACAGCCATGCCGGGAGCGATCTGCCTATTCTTCCAAGGCGCGGCCGGAAACCAGGGGCCGATTGAAGGATTCACCGGGGACCTGGACGTGCCGAAGCGGTTGGGTTCGATTTTGGGATATCAGGCGGCGGCGCTGGCGCTGGGGATTGAAACCGTGAAGCGAGACCCGAAGTTTGAGGGTTTTGTGGAATCGACGGCGTTTCAGGCCAAGCAGCACTGGCGGGTGTCCGGGCCGCGGGACGCGACGATGAAGTTCACCACAAAGGTATTGGACTTGCCGCCGCGTCAGTATTCGGGGAAAGAAATCGATGAGATGGCGACGCTGGTGGCCGGGGCGGAAAGCAAATTGACAGCGGCACGCGCGGGCGGAGACAAATGGGAAATACATCAGGCTGAGGCGCGGCTTCGGCGCTTTTCCGACTTGTTGAAGCAATGGCGGAAACCGCACGACCCGACGCCGGTGAAAGTCCGCGTGCAGGTGATGCGTCTGGGCGACATGGCGATCGTATCCATGCCCGGGGAGCCATTTGCCGAGATCGGCGTGGCGGTGAAGAAGGCTTCTCCGTTCGGGATTACGATGTTCTGCGGGTATTCGAGCGGTGAGGGCGGCGACTACATGCCCACCGAGCCGGAGTTTGCGCTTGGGGGATATGAGGTGCAGCGCACCCCATATGGATTGGGCGCTGCCGAGAAGTTGATCCGGGAGACGATTGCGCTGTATGGGGATGTCCGCTAGGCGCTACGGAAGCGCGAAGGCGAACAGGCCGGAGCCGGCCGGCATGACGATCATCTGCCTCCCCTTGACACTGAAGGTCATTGGGTTGGACGCCATGGTGCCCCCGAGATTGATGCGCCACAGTTCCTTGCCGCTTTCGGCGTCGAGCGAAAAGAAGTAGCTCTCCATCGCTACTCTTTCGCGGCTGATCCACCCCCCGGTGCTGCCGAACAGAACACCGCCGGCGGTGGTGAGGACACCGGACCAGGGCTTGGTGTGCAGCTTGTGCTCCCATACCCTTTCACCGGTTTTGGGGTTCAAGGCGCGAATGGCGCCCCAGCCGGGTTCTTCCGGCAGGTCAATTTCCGGCACGCTGCCGATGAACCGGTTGCCGGGAATGTATTCGGCGTCGCCCTTGCGGTAGAGTCCCTTGTTTTCCCAGGCGGTGAGGTAGAAATAGCCGGTGCGAGGGCTGTAGCTGGGGCTATACCAGTTGGTGGCGCCCTGCACGCCGGGCCAAAGATAGGTTCCTTCGGGGGACGGGTCGATGTTGGGCTTGCGAATGGGACGGCCCTCCTTGGTGAAGCCGTCATTCCAGGTCTGCGTAGCGAAGGCCTTGGCCAAAAGGAACTCGCCGTTGGTACGGTCAAGCACATAGAAGAAGCCGTTACGGTGGGCCCAGTATACGAGCTTGCGGGGTTTGCCTTGCCAATCGGCGTCGACGAGTACCGGGACCTGCACTGCATCCCAATCATGGGTGTCGTGAGGGACGAACTGATAGTGCCACTTGAGCTTGCCGGTGTCGGCGTCCAGGGCGATGGCGGAATCGGAATACAGATTGTCACCGGGGCGCACATCACCGTTCCAATCGGGCGAAGGATTGCCGGTGCCCCAGATGATGAGGTTCTGGGCGGGGTCGTAGGCGCCGGTCACCCAGGTGGGGCCGCCGCCATGCTTCCAGGCGTCGCCGGCCCATGTGTTGGAGCCGGGCTGGCCGGGTTCGGGTATGGTCCAGAAGCGCCAGCGGCGCTGGCCGGTTTTCATGTCGTAGGCGTCAAGAAACCCGCGGACCCCGTATTCGCCGCCGGCGACGCCTGTGATAACCATGTCCTTAACGATGAGCGGAGCGCCGGTGAGACTGTGGCCGGTCTTGGGATCGGCAACGGGGATGTCCCAGAGCACGGCGCCGGTCTTGCGATGCAGCGCGACGAGGTGAGCGTCGACAGTGCCGATGAAGACACGGTCTCCGGATACGGCGACACCGCGGTTGACCTGGCCGCAGCAGACATTGATCTTGCCGGGCAGGCTGCGGCGGTACCGCCAGTAGGGGCGGCCGGTTTCGGCGTCCAGGGCGACGACGTTCGACGGTGGTTCGCTGAGGTACATGACGCCGTCGACAACGAGCGGGGTAGTTTCGATGCGCTCCGTAACAGGCATCTGGTAAACCCAGGCGACTTTTAGATTCTTGACGTTGTCGCGGTTAATCTGATCGAGGGTGCTGTGGCGCCATCCGTTATAGGCGCCCGAATAGGTAGTCCAATCGGCCTGGGCGAAGGCAAGGGCGACGGCGCACAAATAGAGCGCGAGTTTCATTCGGGCCTCCGGGGGCGCTGCAGTGACCAGAGGTAGGCGACGAGATCGTCGAGGCCGGTGCCCTGGTAGGCGGGCATAATGGATGTTTTTTGAATGGCGAACTTGCGGAAATCGCGCTTGGGCAGTGTCAGGAGCCCTTTGGCGGGGTGGAGCATCTGCACGTTGTAGGTATCTTCGTTGAGGAGGAAGCCTTTGAAGGGCGTTCCGTTTTCAAGTACGATATCGGCCTGCCAGTAGGCCATGTCGACGTGGGCGTTGGGTTGCAGGATGGACTGGCGGATGTGAGTGGCGGGGCGCTGGGAGCCGATGAAGGAAAGCTCCGGGCCGTTAACGCCACCATCGCCGTTCACCAGATGGCAATTCGCGCAGCCTTGAGCGCGGAACAGTTTTTCACCGGCGGCGGCATTGCCGGGCGGGGCCTTGGCGGAACCCTTCGCGGCCAGCGTGCGGACGTAGGCCACAACCTGCCAGACCTGATCGGGCGAGAAGAACTGGCCGGGCATCGCGGTGCCGGGGATGCCGTCGGAGATGTTGACAAGAAGTGCGGCGTCGGAGGCGCCGTGGTAGAACTGCCCTTGCGTGAGATCGGGCCCTTTGCCGCCCTGGCCGGATAGGCCATGGCAATCGGCGCAGTGCGAACGATAAATGCGTGCGCCGGCAGCGACATCATCGGGAGTAGTGTGAGGGTTCGTTGTCTGCGCGACAAGGTCGACGCAGAGGAGCAACGTGAGTTGGACGGGTCTCAACAGGTTCGCCTCCAGGCTGGGGCGTAGTATATCCCAAATGGCTACGGTGCGTTCTCGCCACGCGCGCCGGGAGTCATTTTGACGGTTGCCAAACCAGCCCGAAGACGCGGAAATTCAGAACGCGTGGGTCGTTCGGCGTCGGCAGACCTCCGCCCTCCACACCGAGCCGGAACCGGTTGGGCCCTTTCTTTATGGGAACGTCCACCTGATACCTATCCCGTCCGCCGTGACAAACCCGTTCGACGCGCCGGCCCTGATCGGTGGTAACGAGGAGGCGGAACTGCTTTGAACCCACCCCCGGTCCGGCTTCCAATTCAATGGTCAACCGGCCTGTCCCCGCGGTATTGGCATCGATCAAGAGTTCCGCGTCCTTCTCAACCCATCGAAACTTCGCGCCGCCGAACTCCTCAAATGGATACCAATGACCGCCGAGGGAGACGCCCGTGAGCGGGATCTCACGGCCAGGCGTGGCGGGCGGCGGGGCGTGAAAACCAAGCGACTCGACGAGCACGCTGGCGGGCCGGCGGTCGATGGTGGAAAGCGGCGCTGCGCCATCGAACCGCAACTCCACGCGGCGCGCGATATCCACTGGAGCGGCGGGTACGGGCACTCTTACTTCCTGCGGTCCCAGCAGCAGCGCTACCGCCGTTGACGGTTCGTTGTCCACTCGGATAGCTACGTTTTTCGGACGCCCGGGCAGGTCTGGTACGTTGACGCGGAGCGTCAACTCTTCCACCCCTGCCGGCTGTCGCAGCCTGAAAAAGCTTTCTTCTGCCACCCACCCGTCTTCGTAGGCGCCGCTGTAGAGCAACTGAGGATTGGCCAGTCCGGCCCGGAAATCGGGCAGAGACGTGGGAGCGGCTGGCTCCGCGGCGACCAGCGAAATCTCGCGGACGAAGCCGGTTATTTTCCGGTTGTCCAGCGGGACGTCTTTTCCGAACCAGGCAAGCAGGCCCTGGCGCTCTTCCCGAAATCCCTTTAGCGGAACTCCCATATCGAGCGACAGAAACGCGCGATTCTCGATTCCAATCGGAGAAACCGCCGCCTGAAGCCGTGCCGACCCGCGTCCCACGGCTCCCAGCGGACGCGTACCATTGCCAGTGACCGCGGCCCGGGGAACGAAATTCTCGCCGTCACCATTCAAAGTTGCGGTGATCTCCAGACGCATTTGGGGATTTGGTGTTGGTCCTAACACTTCAAACAGCAAGTGTCGCCCCGCGGAGGACATAGTATGGCCGGGCCGGAAATAGTCCGGTTCCAGTTGGGAGAGCGCCACTCGCCCGCTCGCCCGCGCCTCTCTCGCCAAATAGTAGTTCTGGCCCAGATAGGATTCGGTGAGCACCAGATGGTTTGTCACCTCGGCGCTGTCGCGCAGCGATAACAAGCGGTCGCCTTCCTGATCGCCGGAACGATTCAACACCGTGAGATCCCTTCCGCTGCGCAGCAACGTGAACGGCTTCGGCGGTACTGGCTCTTCCGGCGGCCGTTCCAGTTGAAAGCGATTCGTGCCGCCCTCCGGCAGCGGGAAATCAATGGCCCGGTACCAGTTGGCGCGCCGCCGAAGCGTCTGCTGGAACTCTTCGAAGCGGCCCGGCCGGGCGAGTTCAGAGAACCAGTTGGTCCAACCGGAACCAAAGTAGCGGCCCGAGGTGACAAAAAAGTTCTTCGATGGTGTGCGATAGGACTCTCCGGGGAAATAGGCGCCGGCGATCTTCGCCAGTACGACGTTGTGGGTATCTGTAACGACGACGCCGCGGCGCGGTTGCCCGGCGAGTTCACGGAGACGATCAACCAGGCGTCCCTCCGTGGCTCTCGGAATTTCAACGAATCCGCTGCCCTTGGCTGCCCACTGCGCACTGGCGGCAATGTAGCCCCAACTGACCGGTAATGTTGCCAGCGGGACCAGCAAGAGCGCCAGCGGCAGCGCGGGGCTGTTGGCGGTCCGTAGCCATTCTAGCCAAGTGATCACGAGAACGGCCGCAAGAAAAGGCCAAATGTACATCGCCGCTTTGTATATGCCGAAGTCCGCGCCTCGCAGTAACAGGACTACCGCCGCGGCCGCGAAGCTCAACGCCAATGCACTGGCGGGTTCGCCCAGCCGGAACTGCTTGAAAATGGCCCAGGCTGCGGCCGCGGTTAGCGACACGCCGAGGGCGATGGCCGCGTCCATCCACATTCCTTCCAACCGGCCCGCAATTGGCATTAGCCCCCAGAAGGTAGGGAAGCCGCTGGGTATCATGTAGAACGGAAATTGGCGCGCCGGTGTTGCGTCAACACCCTGGCTCACCTGGACGGCGAAGAACCCGGCGACGGACAGGGAAAACGTGTTCCAGACCAACAGTGCAACGGCCGAAACTCTCACCAGCCAGCGCCATGACGCGGCCAGCCTCCGCCCAGAATGCAGCAGCGTGCCCAGGCCCAGAAAGGGAATCACTTCGGGATAAGACACCCCAAGAGCCCCTAGCAGCAAACCGCCGGTTGCGGCGGCGGGCCAAGTGTGACGCGCCGTGCCCAGCAGGATGGCGGAGGCGGTGGCAAGCAGCCCGAGCCCAAGCACCTGCGCGATCAATTGATACACCGTGCCCAGAACGACCAACGCGATGGAAGGCAGCCACAGCATGGTGAGCAGCGCCGGAATCCTGCGGCGGCGGCCGGTGCAGACCAGCCCGGCCACGGCGCCAGCCAGCGCCATCTGCAGGGCGACAATGACTGGCATAAACACACGATGATCCGCATAGCCAGTAAGCGCCATCACCCATGCCAGCAGCAACTCGGCGCCGCAACGCAGCCCGGCGATGTCCAGCACGGATTTGATTTGCATTTTTGGGTCCGCGTTCGCCACATACGCCTGCGCGGGGTAGGGGTCCATGTAGCCCTGTTCCCATATTCCTTGGGCCCCGAGAACGTAGTTTGCCATGTCGTCGTTGCAAAAGGAGACCCACGCGAACCCCTCCGTAAGGAGCGGCGCGCCAACGAATGCGCCACCCAAACTAAGGCCGAGTGCGACGCGCGTCATGAGCGGACGAGGCGGCAACGCCCGCCGCCGGTTGCGCGCGAACCAAAGGCCGGCACCGAGGCAAATTGCCATGGTAACCGCGACTCCGCCAATCCGGACCGGCACGCCAAGCCGGTACAACTCGAACAGCAGCACGACGGCCACCGCCACACCTACGGACGGCGCCAATAGCGCCGCCCGCAACAGATTGCCATGCAAGCCGGCCGCGCGCAGCACCGCCCATCCGGTGATCCACCAGAACACCACCAACAACAAAACGAGTAGGAATGCCATTATCGGGCTACTCCCTCCACGGCGGAGATAAGCTCCTGGTCTGTCATGATCGCCACCGCGCAGCGTTCATCGTTGATGCCGTAGGAGACGGCCCAGCCGTCTTCGGCCCGGGCCATTCCGCATGGATAAATCACCTCGCCGGCGTACGGATTGAGCCGGTGGAACTGGCGGCGGCACCGGTATGGATTGGGCAGCGGCAATGGCGCCCGAGGGCGGTGCGTCACCACGCCATCGTCCCGGAATCGAAAGACGGCGGCCATGTACCGGTAGCCTTCCGGCGCATACGTCAGGGAATGCGCCACGCACCAGTACCCGTCTCCATCCGGCACCGGCGGCGCCCCACCGCGCAGCGGTCCGTATTGCGCTTCGTAACCTCCGTCGTCCCAAGTCTGCCCGTCGGGTAGCTGGGAGATGCCCGCGGATTCCAGGCGGTAAACGGTGGCGGGCCAGTCGCAGCGCAGAAAACGAAGCGGCCGTGGAAAATAGATGCCGCGGCCGGCAGGCCCGCCGAAAAACATCCAGTTCTTTTCAATGGGCTGGCGCGGCCCGTCCAGCATCAATTCGCGCGGAGTCCCGGTTGGCAGCAGATTTCGCTCGTTGAATTCCTGCAGGTACTGCCGGTTCGGCTCGTCACCCCATCCGGAATTCCAGTGCAGATAGATGCGCCCATCCAAGCGGTATAGCCGCGGGTCAGCAAACCATTCTCCTTGCGGATGATGATCAGACCACGCAACGCCTGTTCCCGCGATGACATGAAAACGGGTGTCGAGGCGGCAGAGTCCAATCCGCCGTGCCCCATCGGGAAGCACCACTCGGTACGCCAACAAGTAGCCGTCACCGTCTGCCAGCAGACCAGGATTAAACACCCGCGCCGCGCCTTGATTTGCCCACGCGGCAGGCAGCAACTCTTCCGCCCGCCACTCCACAAAGTGCATCGGACCCATGGTATCCGAACTTGTTATTCTTGTGTCGTGCCGAGCATCGTTCCCGCGCTACCAGACATTTGTGGGAACACCGAAATTGTCCTGGCGCCTGGTGGCTGGCACGCTCTGGAGGTCGAGTCGGGCCGCTGCTTCCGTTGGGTCGATAACGATGCGGCGTTTGAACTGCCCCCGGCGCTGAACCCCTTCGCGGAAATCGAATTGGAAGTGTGCGCGGGCCCGGGAATGGGCCGTCAGCATTTTCAACTCACCGTCCGCGGCGATGCCTTTGAACAGGCTGTCGCGGTGCACGACGAGCAGCGGTTGACACTTTCTCTACCCTTGTCCCGCCACTGCAAGTCCCTTTTCACGCTGCACGCGGACGGCGGCGGGCTGCCGTGTCCGAACGACGACCGTAACTTGAACTTTCGTGTATTCCGCCTGGCCACTTTGCCCAACATCGTCAGCATTCAAGCTGGTGTGGACCTCGTTTCCGGTTGGAACCGCTTTGGCGAAGACCCGCCGGCCCGAGTCGCGAATTCCGGTGCCTGTATCCGGGTCCATAGCCACCGTGACTTTCCCGTTCTCTGCCTCGATCTACGCCCCGCCGGTCCTGCAAATCGAGCCGGGATTCGCATCGACCTGCTCGATGAGGACGGCGCTCCGGTGTCCACCACCGCAATCCAGAGCCGGGAACTTGTGGGCATGCGTCTGCCGCTCCGCGCGGGAATGTCAAAGATGTTCTCGCTCTACCTGGAGTGGATTGGCGGCGCCGTCGATTCGCCGCCCGCTGTTGTTGCTTTCCTATTGCGGCTGAATTGAAGATACTTTAGGAAGCCGGTTTTTCCCATCGGTCCATGCCCCACTTCATCCTTCTGCACCCAGGCGGGCTAGGCGACCTTGTACTCGCCGCTCCACTGATCGCTGGCCTTCCAGGCACGGTCACGCTCGCCGCCCGGGAAGAGTTCAGTTCTCTATTGCCGCTGTTGCCGGTTCCACCGGCGGCGTTTGTACCGCTGCCTTGTAATCCGTATACCGCGAGTACGGCTTCCGCCGAGTGGATGGAACGCGAGACTGAATTCGAATCCCGTCTGCGGGCTGCCCGGGCCGATCAGTTGATCGACGCATCGTTTCGCCCCACCTGGCTCAGTCCGATTGTGGCGAGACTATCGGGTGCACCAGCCATCACCGCGACCGAAGCCGGGGCCACGTTCTCACGGGCTCCGTACCTGCCATGGTCCCTTCCTGAATCCCTCCGCGCAATGGCGCGCGACTGGCTGGATTCGCAAGGACTCGCGCCAGGAAAGTACATTGTTTGTTTTCCTGGCGGAGTGGCGCAGGTTCCGCTGAAACGCTGGCCGGCCGACCGATTCGTTGAACTTCTGAACGGGCAGCCGTTGCCAGTGCTGTTGTTGGGAGACCACACCGAGCACACGTTCCTTGCCGATTTGGCGCCGCGTATGCCTGGCCCCGGCGCCTACTTCGGCGGGCGCCCGGCGGACCTTCCTGTTGCTGCGGCCCTACTGGCTCTGGCGGCTGCGTACTGCGGCAACGACACCGGCCCTATGCATCTGGCGCAGGCCTTCGGAACGCCAGGTATCGCCTTTTTCGGTGGCGGCGGCGAATGGCCGCATTATGCGCCGTGGGCTTCGGGGAGCATTGGGCTTGTTCACCCGCTGCCTTGCTTCGGCTGCCGATGGGACTGTTGTCTGGGCCACGGATTGTGCGTGGAACTGCTGCCGGTGGCGGAGGCGCGGGACGCCTTGGAATCCGTGATTACCCACCCGGCGGCGCCGCCCGCTGTCCGTTCGCTCAACTCGCTGGCGCCGGAATCGCTCGATATCCTCTCGGCCGCGTCCAGGCAGTACCGCGAGGCGCAGGCGGATCGCATGGCGCGCCAGGACGTGATTGTAGGCCTGCAACAAGCGGCGGACGAACGTCTGGCTCTTCTCATCTCCAACCACAAAGCCGCCGCCGAACGCGGCGCGCGGCTGGACCAATGGGAACGGCGAATGGCGGCCCTAACGCCGCCGCTTGTGCCGGCGGTCCAGATATCCACCGGGCTTGGCGCGGGCAACATTGGGGACGAACTGATGGCTGGGGCGTTCTGGAACGCGTTGCCGCCGGCCGTCACCCTGCGCGTGCCCCTTTTTCCTGAGTCGGCAACCTGCCGCGCGGAATACCCGGCTCGTCATCGGTATGAGGTGGTTCGTTACGAAGAAGGCGAGGCCCATCTGGCGCACTGGCCAGGCCTGCTGTCGGGCGGCACGCCGGTTGCGGAGGCGGAGGGGCTCGATTTTCCGCTAGGTTTTATGAGGACCCGCCTTCTGCCGTTCCACGAGCGAGGCCTGCCGGTTGACGCCGCCGGCGTTGGCGTGGAACCTCTCCATTCGCCAGAGGCCCAGGCCCTTTTTCAGGAAACATTCTCCGGTGTGCGTTCCTGGACGGTGCGTTCACCACGCTCACGGACGGCGCTGCTCGATCTTGGTGTACCGCCCGGCCGCGTGCGGACCGGCGCCGATTGGGCTTGGTTGCACGTTCCGCGAAACGATCAACGCGACTGGGCGCGCCAGACCTGGCGAGACGCCGGCGCGGATTTGGCCCGCCCGCTGGTTGCCGTAAACGCTGTGAACATGCAGTGGCGCATGACCACCGCCCGGCACTTGGCCGAGGCTCTCGATGCGCTTGCCGCGCGAACCGGCGCGCAAATCGGATTCATGGCCAACGATTGCCGCCACGGCGACTTTTTCGACTACGCCGCGGGCGACGACCTGGCGGCGCTGATGCGCCGGCCGTTGCTGCGCATTCCGCGCCTGTACTATAGCGCCGATGAGGCCATCGCGCTGCTGGCCTGTGCCGAAATCACGGTTGGTCAGCGTTACCATTTCCTGGTTCAATCCGTGCTGGCAGGAACGCTGCCGGTGGCGATTCCCCGTGGCCCGAAGATGGATGAACTGGCCGAAGAACTGGATTTGCTCACAGCGGGCACCGTCGCTGCACTTGACCCGCAACATGCCGTGGCTATCTTCGAACAGGCCATGGCGGAGCGCGCCGCCCGGCGCGCCAGACTGGACGCGATTCAGCAATTGTTACGCGAGCGAGCAGGAACGAACCTGAGTTTCCTCCGCGAACTGACGCCCTACGACGCCGCTTTCGCAAAATGGTAGATAGCCGCCCCCGGCCGCGCGTTACCGTGGTCACACCGTCGCTCAATCAGGGCGGCTTCATCCGGCAGACGATTGAGAGCGTGCTGGCGCAGGATTACGCTGATGTTGAATACATCATCATGGACGGCGGGTCCACAGACGGCACCGCCGCAATTGCGAGCGAATACAGCAGCCGGCTCCGGTTCGTTTCCCAGCCGGATAATGGCCAGTCGGACGGGATCAACAGAGGGTTCTCACTGGCCACCGGAGAAATCGTCGCGTGGCTCAATTCGGACGATGTCTACTTGCCGGGCGCGGTAACCAGTGCGGTTCGCACCCTCCAGGCGGACCCGTCGGCGGCCTTTGTTTACGGGGATGGATATCTGATGGACTCGCGCGGGGGCATCACCCGGCGATTTCCACACACCCAGCCCTTTGACCTGTGGCGTCTGGTCTATCTGTCGGACTATATCCTCCAGCAGACCTGCTTTTTCCGCCGTTGGGCGCTCGATGCGACCGGGCCGTTGACCGAGAATCTGCGCTATGGGATGGACTGGGATATTCTCATACGCCTCGCCACCCGTTTTCCCGTCGCCTACGTTCCGCGCTATTTGGCTTGTCTGCGAGAGTATCCGGAGGCAAAGACCTTTTCCGGCGGTGTGCGCCGGGCCTGGGAGTTACACCGTTTACTGGCCGGCCACACGGGCCAGTGGTTTCCGCCGGGCGCGCAGGTTTATGGGCTCGACACCTATTCCCAACTCGCGCGGGATTGGGCCGATGGCCTTGGTTCGCCGTGGCTTCGCCAACGCGCAGCCAGGGTGCGCCAATGGTGTGAGCGCCGGATCCACGATCTGGTGATGCATGAACAGGGGCTGTACTCGGACGGATGGGCGGGAGCCAGTTTGCGCCTCATGCTGCACGCCAATCAGGGGACGGCGGTGATGTCCGGTTCGATTCCCTCCTTTGCTCCCGGCCTGGCGCGCCAGGAACTCAGTATTTATGTGAATGGCAACTACATGGGTACCCACCGCGTAGAAGGAAACTTCCGTCTGCGTATTCCGCACCGTGACGATGACAAGGCACTCTCCGTTCGGATTGAGGCCCTGCGATATGTGCAATCCCCAACGGACAGCCGAAAGTTGGCGTTCCTGTTCGGCGCCTTCGCCTGGGAGGCTACAGCGCGTTCACCAGTAAGCCTGGCG
Source organism: Bryobacterales bacterium (assembly GCA_016789905.1). GTDB lineage: Bacteria > Acidobacteriota > Terriglobia > Bryobacterales > Bryobacteraceae. The sequence goes on from JAEUQC010000172.1 coordinate 273,955, forward strand.
CAAGGCCTTTCGCCCTCTATCGCAGACGGGCGGGCTTAAGCGTCCATGCCTGCAGGCGCGCCTGCTCAAGGAGTTCCGGAGCAGCGAAGCCCCTCGGGTGGATCACCCAGCCGTAGGTCTTGTCCGTATCCGCGGCCACGTGGCGTTCGAACGCGGTGATCCCTTTGCGCACCTCGACGGAGGCGCTGCCGGTGTCACCGGCCAGCGTAGCCGCGAAATCCGGCAGCGACAACCGCTCCGAGCCGGCCCATACGGTATGCGGAAGCCGCTTGTGCGTTTGGATGTAGCCAATGGCGTCGAGCCGCGCTCGATCAAACATCATGCGTGAAAGTGTGGCGCCGTTGACGGAGGACTGGCCGCGGGCAACGGGGCCGTCGACATATTGCGGCGGAAGGCCAAGAAGAGCAAGGAGTTGATCGGCGGCCGAGTGCGGACCCTGGATGTCGATGGAGGTCTGGAACTGCCGCCGCGCATCGGCGATGGCGACGGGTTGAAGCGGATCCTGGAATAGCAGCGGGGCCTGGCGCGCGGTGATAATTTTCACGCCGGGAATGGACTGGACATGCCGCACAAAATCGAACAGCGCGCGGTAGGCCGCTTCCGCGGATTCGGGAGAGCGGCGGCGCGGCATACGGTAGCCCTCAGGCGGAGTGTAGGCGCCGCCCAGGAAGTTTACGCCGTCCCAGAACTCGGTGGCGGAGAACTCCGTGGGGTGAAAGTAGGTTTGGATCACGCCGCCCTTCCCGCGGAGCAAGTCCACCATGCCGTTGAACTGCCGGTTCGTGGCGGGAAGCGTCTCCGGTTTGTTGATGTCGGGCCGCAGGGTAAAGCCCTTCAGGTTGAAAATGTAGAGCATCCCGCCCAGCCAGAAGGGCTGGCCGTTCAGGCCCACCTGGTTGCCATCGTCCATATAAACGGGCACGCCCCAGCGGCGAAGGGCGACATTGGCGGCCGGGCCCCATGAATCTCCAGGCTGGCCATAACAACTGGGAAGGACACCGAAGATGCGTTGCAGATCGCGCAGTCCGGGCTCTTCACGGCGAGAGAACTCTTCAATCGCTTCGAGCGGATGCAGAATGCGCTGATAGGACGCCGGAGCGGGCGGGATGCTGTGGAGGTTGGTGTGGTAGCCGATGTCGTGGCGGGCGAGAGCGTTGATGACATCGCGGCGATCACGCTTCTCCAGGCGGCGGGCTTTCTCTCCAACCACTTTGAAGGTGGCCTGCACGCCCATCGATTCGAGCGTAGTGGCCAGACGCAGAGCGGCGTCGTCGGAGGCGTGGTCCACGTAGTCTTCGGTGTCGAACCATAGAAGGTAGTAGATGGGCCGTGTTTGCGCGAAGAGCGAGAGAGTGAAAAAGAGGGCAATCAGGAGGCGCGTCATGAATAGAAGTGTATATATCATGAGAGCTATGGTGAGAATGATGTTCGTCGCAGTTGCGGCGTGCGCAATGGCGCAGACGCCGGAGTTCCAGCGGGATATCCGGCCGTTGTTGGGTAAAAAATGTGTGGCCTGTCACGGGCCCGATGAGCATGGACGGCAGGCAGGGCTGCGGTTGGATACGTTCGAAGGGGCTACGAAAAGCAAGGCGATTGTGCCGGGGGACGCGGCGAAATCGCGCGTGCTGGCGCGGGTGACACATGCAACGCGGCCAATGCCGCCCACCGGGCCGCGGCTGACGGAAACGGAAGTGGATCTACTGCGAAAGTGGATCGACGCCGGGGCGAAGTACACCAACCACTGGGCCTACGAGAAACCGAAACGGGCGGCGTACCCGGCCACGGCAAACGCGATTGACCATTTTGTGCAGGCGCAACTGGCGACGCTGCATTTGCGCGGGGCCAAGGAAGCCAGCCGGGCGACTCTGGCGCGGCGTGTGGCGCTGGACTTGACTGGCGTGCCGCCGGAACCAGGCCTACTGGCCGAGTACATGCAGACCGGCGCGTACGAGAAGTATGTGGACGCGCTGCTGGAGAGCCCGCGGTACGGGGAGCGCTGGGCGAAGATTTGGCTGGACCTGGCTCGGTACGCCGATACGCAGGGCTATGAAAAGGACAACAAACGATCCATTTGGCCGTACCGGGATTGGGTGATCCGGGCGTTCAACGAAAACCTGCCGTTCGATAAGTTCACGCTGGCGCAACTTGCCGGGGATCTGCTTCCGGACCCTTCGATTGACGACTTGATCGCAACGGGATTCCACCGCAACACGATGACGAATACCGAAGGCGGGACTGACGACGAAGAGTTCCGCGACCTGGCCATCCGGGACCGCGTGGCGACGACCGGGCAAGTGTGGATGGGGCAGACCTGGGGATGCGCGCAGTGCCATACGCACAAGTACGACCCGCTGACGCACAAGGAGTTCTATCAGATCTACGCGTTTTTCAACCAGACCGCCGACGACGATCACCCGTCGGACCGGCCGGTAATGAAACTCACCGCAAAGGCCTCCACGCTGGTGCTGAAGGAACTGCCGGAAGACAAGCAGCGGAAGACGCGGATTTATGATCGTGGCAACTACCTGACGCCGGGTGACGAAGTGAAGGCGGCCGTGCCATCGGCCTTTCACGCTCTGCCCGCCAAGGCGCCGGCCAACCGGCTTGGCTTTGCGCAGTGGCTGGTAAGCCCGGAGAACCCATTGACGGCCCGCGTGACGGTGAACAGGTTCTGGAGCCGTCTGTTCGGTCGGGGGCTGGTGGAGTCAGAAGAAGATTTTGGAACGCAGGGCATCGGTCCTACGCACCCGGAACTGCTCGACATACTGGCCCTTGACTTTCAGAAAGACTGGGACGTGAAGAAGCTGCTGAAGCGGATTGTGATGTCCGCGACTTACAAGCAGGATTCCGCGGTTTCGCCGGAACTGCTAAAGGTGGACCCGGCGAACAAGTACTACGCACGAGGCGCGCGGTTCCGGTTGGATGCCGAAGTGGTGCGGGACCAGGCTCTGGCCGCGGCGGGGCTGCTGAGCAAAAAGCAGTTCGGCGCGCCGGTAATGCCGTGGCAGCCGGACGGCGTATGGCTGGTGGTCTACAACGGTGACAACTGGGAGACTTCGAAAGGGGAGGACCGGTACCGGCGCGCTCTCTACACCTTCATGCGGCGAACCAGCGCGTATCCATCGATGATGAATTTCGACGCGCCGAATGGGGAAACCTGCACCATCCGGCGCATTCGGACGAACACGCCGCTACAGGCTTTAACGTCGATGAACGATCCGGCCTTTATGGAAGCGGCCCAGAAGCTGGCGCTGGAGGCCATGCAAGCGGAACCGTTGAACCCGGCGCGGCAGTTGTTTGAACGTGTGTTACTGCGGCCGCCTACCGCGGCGGAGGCGGCGCGAATCGCACTACTGCACCGGCAGACGGAAATGGAATTGCGATCGCAGCCGGAGAATGTGAGTAAACTGCTGCGCTATAGCGAGGTGCTGTACACGGAGGACCGCGCGTCCACTCTGATACCGGACGGGCGGACGGCGCCGAAAGAGTGGCGCTACGCCACCGCGGAACCGGCGGCGGATTGGATGAAGCCTTCGTTCGATGACTCGAAGTGGAGCGTCGGGCCGGGCTATTTCGGAAAGCTGGCCAAGCCCAGTGAGACGACGCCAATCCGGACAGCGTGGGACAGCGAGGCGCTATTCTTGCGCTACGCGCTTGATCTGCCGGAAAAACTGCCAACTCGTTTCAAGTTGCCGGCGCGGACGAACGCGCAGTTCGATGTATGGGTGAACGGTGTCTCGGCGTTGAACAACATGTTCGAACGCAGCGGGCACTACGAATACACCATCAACGACGATGGGCAGCGGGCCTTCCGCCCTGGGAAGAACTTGATCGCCATCCGTGTTTCGCGTCACGGGGCGCAGGGCAACGACCAGATCTTCGACCCGGGTCTGATCGCGTCCGTGCCCTGGTCTCCGCCGAAGGCCAAGCCCGGTGACGCGGCGCGGGCGGCGTGGGTCGTGGTGGCAAATACAGTATTGAATCTGGATGAAACGGTGACACGGCGATGAACAATAGAATGCGCGAGGTATTGGCCGCGACGCGGCGCCACTTCTTATCTGGATGCGGCATCGGGCTGGCGAACATGTTTCTCGCCCAGGCACAGGGGAAAAAGCCGGACCATACGCCCAAAGCGAAGTCGGTCATTTTTCTTCATATGGCGGGCTCTCCCAGCCAATTGGAGCTGTTCGACTATAAACCGGAACTGGTAAAGTACAACGGCAAACCGTGCCCGGACGAGCTATTGAAGGGCAAGCGGTTCGCATTCATCAAGGGCGTGCCGAAGATGCTGGGGACGCCGTATAAGTTCAAGCGCCATGGGCAGTCCGGGGCGTGGGTAAGCGAACTGATGCCGGAGTTTTCAAAGATTGTGGACGACGTGACCATCGTCCGCTCTATGAGCACGGACCAGTTCAACCACGCGCCGGCGCAGTTGTTTCTGCATACAGGCAGCCCTCGGTTCGGGTTCGCTTCCATGGGCGCTTGGGCGACGTATGGCCTGGGCACGGAGAATCAGGACCTGCCGGGGTTTGTGGTGTTAACCAGCGGAGGCAATAATCCGGATGGCGGAAAGTCCCTATGGGGCTCGGCATTCTTGCCGAGTGTTTACCAGGGCGTTCATTGCCGGTCGAATGGGGACCCGGTGCTCTTTTTGAGCGATCCAGAGGGAGTTACTCGGAGTGTGCGGCGGAAGACACTGGACGCGTTGAAGGATCTGAACGCAATGCAGGCCAAACTGGCCGGCGATCCAGAGATTGAGGCGCGGATGGGGCAGTACGAACTGGCGTACAAGATGCAGATTTCCGTGCCGAAGGTGATGGACATTTCCAAGGAACCGGAGGCGGTGCATAAGCTCTACGGCACGGAGCCGGGGAAGACGAGCTTGGCGAATAACTGTTTGCTGGCGAGGCGCCTGGTGGAAAACGGCGTGCGGTTTGTGCAGATTTACGACTGGGGCTGGGACCACCATGGGACCAGCAAACGCGACGATATCCAGTACGCGCTGCAACCGCACATCAAGACGGCGGACCAGGCTGTGACGGCGTTGATTAAGGACCTGAAGCAGCGCGGATTGCTCGACCAGACGCTGGTGGTTTGGGGAGGGGAATTCGGGCGGACGCCCATGCGGGAGAACCGGGGCGGTACGGAGGGCTCGTTTATTGGGCGCGACCATCATCCATACGCTTACACCATGTGGATGGCCGGCGGCGGGATCAAGAAGGGGCTCAACTATGGGGAGACCGATGAGATCGGCTACTACGTCACCAAAGACAAAATGACACCCAAGGATTTGCAGGCTACGATCCTGCACCAGATCGGGCTCGACCCGTACAAGCTGCACTACCCGTATCTGGGCTTGAACCAGCGGCTGATTGGGCCGACGGACGAAGGGCGAGTGATGCGAGATCTGTTGGCGTAGGAGGTTCGATTCTCGGGGGCCGCTCTCGTGATTTGGAACCATTCTGCAGGCAACGGAGTCTATGGCTCCATGCGGTGCCTTGTATGGATCTCGCTCGCGTTCGGTTCTCCGCTGTTTGGGCAAGCGGCGCTAACCGTCTATAACCAACATTTCGCGGTGGTGCGGGAAGCAATCCCGCTTGTGCTGAAGGCCGGTGACAATCGCGTTTCCTACGACGGCGCCACGGCGCTGCTGGAACCTGGCAGTGTCATCTTGCGGGACCGCGTGGGGAGCATAGCGCTTTCCATTCGGGAGCAGAGCTATCAGGCCTCGCCGGTCTCGCTGGCCTCTTTATTAAAGCTGTACGAGGGGCAACAGATTTCGTTTCTGGTGCGGGAAGGCAACGGCGCCTCGCGTGTCGTCCCCGGGCGTATCGTGCGCGCCGGCGGAGGCGGGCCGAACGGGCAATACTCACTGCGGATGCCTCCGCAGTATGCCTACCAATCGCCGGCCGAAGCAACGGTGCAACCTATCGTTGAATGGGAGGGGCGGCTCCAGTTCGAACTGCCGGGAACGCCGCTTTTTCCGCCATTGCCAAAGGAACTGCGCGTGAAGCCCGTGCTGGAGTGGGTGATCGCCAGCACACAGGAGGCGAAGGTGAATGCCGAGTTGAGCTACGTAACCGGCGGACTCAATTGGGAGGCTGACTACAATTTCGTCTCGGCGGAGACAGGCGCCACGGTGGATGTTACGGGTTGGGTGACGGTGCAGAACCACAGTGGCCGCGCGTTTCCAAAGACGCGGCTGAAGCTCATGGCGGGCGACGTGAACAAGCTCCTTCCGGCCGAACAGCGGTTGCGCATGGGGGGAGTGGTGGGCGGAGTTATTGGTGGCGTTCCCGGTGGAGTGGGCGCGGCGATCCAGGAAAAGAGCTTCGACGAATACCACCTCTACACTTCGTCGAACGATGTCGCGCTGGCCGACGGGGAGAGCAAGCAGATTGAATTTTTGCGGGTGACGGGCGTTCCGGCGAAGGTCGTGTATGTCTACGAAGGCGCGAAGCTCGACACCATGCGGATGCGCCAGTATCCATCGGAGATGTTGCGCCAGGATCCATCCGTCGGCGCGGAGTCCAACCCGCGGGTTTGGGCGATGCGGGAGTTCGCGAACACAACCGCGTCAAAGCTGGGGGTTCCGCTGCCCGCCGGGCGGCTCCGTTTCTACCGGCAGGATGCCGGCGGAGAGCCGGAGTTCGTGGGTGAATCCAGCATACGGCACACGCCTCAGGGAGAAACGGTGCGCGTGTTCACCGGTGCCGCCTTCGATCTGGCGGGCGAACGCCGGAGGCTGAATTTCTCGGTGGATCATCAACGCGCTCAGGCGGAAGAGTCGTTTGAGATAAAGCTCCGGAATCGAAAGCCGGCCGCCGTGGATGTGATTGTCGTCGAGCCGCTCTACCGGTGGAGCGGCTGGGAACTGTTCGCGAATTCCGTCCCGTTCCAGAAAACTGATTCCCAGACGGTGGAGTTTCGCGTGCGAGTGGAGCCCGGTGAGGAAAAAGTTGTGCTCTACTCGGTTCGCTACAAATGGTAGCGGTTGGCTGATTTCCCGCAGTGCGCATTTACCCTGTTTCTGCGGGGGAACGCTTTCACCTATACTGAGAGTCCATGAAACTTCTAATCATAGGACTCTTAGCGTGGAGCGCATTGAGCGCGCAGGACCTGCTGGTAAAGGACGCTGCCGGCCAATGGAAACAGGCCAGCACGAACGTGCTGAAGGCCGCGCAGAAAATGCCGGCGGAGAAATACGATTACAAGGCGAGCCCGGAGGTGCGCTCGTTCGGCGGATTCGTGGGACACGTGGCGGACGCTGGCGTGATGTTCTGCGCGGCGATCGCCGGTGAGAAAAAGGCGCCGTCGGGAGCGGAAAAGTCGATGAAGTCCAAGGAAGCGCTGGTGGCGGCCCTGATGGAATCAATTGCGTATTGTGACAAAGTGTACGCTGGGGTGTCGGGCGCGCAGGCGCTGGAAACGGTGAAGTTCTTTGGGCAGGACCGGACTCGCGCCGGCGTAATGTTCTTCAACAACATGCACACCTACGAACATTACGGCAACATTGTCACCTACATGCGCGCCAACGGTCTGGTGCCGCCTTCGAGCGAGGGGCGATAAAACGAAGCGCGCTGTCTTACGCGTCCACGTGGCGGCGGAAATAGCGGTCCAGCGCCTGCTTGTTCTTGCTGGAAAGCGCCATGGAAAGATCGCGCCGCTCGGCTTCCGGCAGCGGCCGGAACTGCTTGGCAAGCGCCGTGTTCTGGGTGATGAAATCCAGTTTCGGCATGCCCACCACACAGGCGGAAACAGGCAGCGACATGGAGTAGTAGAGAAGCTTTTCCAGCGGCGCCTGGCCGATGATGCCATCAGCGGCGAAGACCTTCATTGCAAGCACGCCCATTTTCTTTTTCAACGCCACGGGAAGGGCGATCGTCTCAAAGCTGGGGATCATGGTAGGGTTAATCACCATGCCGCCCTTGCCGTTTTGCATGCCGACCAGTGCGGCATTCAGCGCCATTTGGGTGCAATCAAAATCGTGCCGCTCCAGGGCAGTTTTCAGCACATTCGGGTCTGTATGGCTGGTGACGCCGACGAAGCGAATCGCCTTGCCGTCGCGCATTTTCAGTAGACGTTCCAGCACGCCGCCCTTCTTTTCCACCAGGGCCAAGTCATCTTCGGTGGTTAGCGAGTGGATATGCACCAGATCAATGCGATCCGTTTGCAGGTTCTTGAAGCTGGCCTCCAGGCGGGCCATGGCCTTATTGGGGTCCCGCTCCTGGATCTTGGTGACCAGGAACACCTCTTTTCGCCGCGTGGCCATTACCTTGCCGACGCGAGTTTCACTGACGCCGTTTCCATAGGTTTGCGCGGTATCGACGTAGCGAATGCCGCTGTCGATGGCTTGATTGAGAGCCTCCAGGGCCTTGTCTTCGTCCTTGTAGGCAAGGAAGCGGCTGCCGCCTCCAATTCCCAGAACAGAAACCCGCACACCCGTTCTGCCAAGCAGCCGGGTAGGGAGCTTCCCGGGTTCGGCCGCGTGTCCGGTGGAGGCGGCAAGACTGGCCATTGCGGCGGATTCAAGGAACTGGCGGCGGCTGAATGTCATCTTGTGGCTATGCTAGCAAATGGCGAAGAGACATAAAATGGGTCATGCGACGACGCGCTTTGTTTACTGGGCTGGTGGCCCTGCCGGCAGCGGCCCTCGCGGCTGAAAATCCGGAGGCGTACTGGAAACAGATTCGGGACGAACAGTTCCACCTTCCGGGCTGGCGGGCCTACATGAACAACGGGAGCCTGGGCGTGGCGCCGAAACCTGTGGTGGCCGCGGTGCAACAGTACATGTTGCGCGGAGCAACGCTCGAGTCCGATGAGTACCCCCGCTGGGGCTATGAGCGCATGGATACGCACCGGGCGGCGCTGGCGGAAGCCATCGGCTGCAGGGCCGCGGACCTTTCGCTGATGCACAACGCAACCGAGGCGATGAGCACCGTGGCGGCGGGTCTGGACCTGAAAGCCGGCGACGAAGTGCTGACCACTGACCAGGAGCATCCATCGGGACGCGGCGGCTGGTTGGTGCGGCAGCAACGGCATGGGATCGCCGTGCGAGAGGTATCGCTGCCGCTGCCGCCGAAGGACCCGGGCCAGTTGGCGGATCTGCTCGTCGGCTCCATTGGGCCTCGCACACGCGTACTCAGCTTTAGCGGAATTACCACCACGACCGGCATGGTATTGCCTGTGCGGGATATCTGCCGCGCGGCGCGTGCGAAGGGCGTCATAACTGTGGTTGACGGCGCGCACATGCATGGGCAACTCCTGTTCAGGACGGAGGAGATGGAGTGCGATTTTATGGCGGGGAGCCCGCACAAATGGCTGTTTGCCCCGCCCGGGTGCGGGCTGCTCTATATGCGACCGGAGATGCGCGAACGTTTGTGGCCGTCGATTACCACCGATGGGTGGCAGAACCCGTCGTTGGAGGGCGGCCGATTCATGCTGCTTGGAACGAACAACCGCGCCGTTCTGGAGGGGATGGTGGCGGGGCTGGCCTTCGCAAAAGCGATCGGCCCGGAACGCATCCACGCGCGGCTTCGCCAGCTTTCCCGGATGGTGCTTGATCGCGCGATGGCAATGAGTGGCGTGCAGGTCTTAACGCCCAACGACGACCGGATGTTTGCCGCCCTGGTGGCCATGCAGTTGCAGCCGGCGCATTTCAAGAAGTTCGCGGCACTGTGCCGGCAGCGGCGGATCTGGATCATGATGGCGGAGCGGTTTCGTGTCTCCGTTCACATACACACGCGGCCGGAGGATATCGACCTGCTGTTCCGGACCATGGAAGAAACGCGCGCGTAATCGCTTACTGCAAGTAGATGAAGACTCCCTTTTGTGCGGCGAATTGCCCCATGCGGAATGAAATGGGCTGGCTGCCGGGAGGAAAGAAGCCCGAGGGTAGCCGTAGATTGATTTGCATCAGACCGGGGAGACCGGGAGCCGGGCCGGCCCAGAGGATCTGTGCCGCCATGTTGCCTACTACGACTTCGGCTGATTCCGGCGGCAGCAGACCGGTACCGGTGGCGAACAGGAGAACGATGGCACCGCGGGAAACGGGGTTGGCCGGGCTATTGGCGGATCCGTCTTCATGAATAATCGCCGGGAAAAGGCCCGGAGCGGCTTGGGCTACCGGCACGGCGGCCTGTGCGCGCCGCGTGCCATTGTGAAAAACCTCAAGGCGGGCTTCCCGGCGTCCGGCGATGGACAACGGAGCGCGGAGATTGATTTGCTGTTCGGACACGTAGAGCAAGGAAGCGGCTTCGCCATCGATGAGGACTTCGACGCCGGCCAAGGCACGTGGCCAAGGCTGTGCGGCGGTGGCCGGTTCAGCGGGGCCGAAGGCTTCGCCGCGCAGGGTTGCGATCATGCCTGGCGCCAGAGGACCTTCCACGCCGGAAGCGGCATTAAAGAAGCGGGCGCCGTCCTGGAGAACGGCGATCTGGACGATTTCCGGTTTAAGTTGGCGGACCCGCGAATTGCCGAGGTCGGCGACGGCAAGATTGCCGAAAGAGTCAAAAGCCAGCGCCGCCGGAGAATTGAACTGGGCGTCGCCCGCCAGTCCGCCATCGCCACGGAAGCCGGACGCGCCGCCGCCAATTGTGGACACCGTGGAATCGATGATCTGGCAAATTCGATGGTTGCCGGTGTCGGCGACGTAAATGGCGCCATCGGGCGCGACGGTGACTCCACGGGGCAGGGAAAAGGCGGGTTCGGCGATGGTGGTCAGTAGACCGGTGCGGTCGACCCGGCGAATGCGGTTGTTAGCTGTATCGGCGATGTAGAGATTGCCGGCGGCATCGAAGGCGAGTCCGCGCGGTTCGTTCAGTTGGGCGAAGACGGCGGCGGAGCCCTCAAACGCCAGGCCGGGTGTTCCGCTGCCGGCATAGGTGGTCACGATTCCCGCGCGGCTCACGCGGCGAACGCGATGATTGGCCGTGTCGGCGATGAACAAATCGCCATTGGATTCGACGGCCACGGCCGAAGGTGAGTGGAGCTGGGACGCGGTGGAGGGGCCGCCGTCACCTCGGGACCCGGCGAAGCCATTGCCGGCAATGGAGGAGATAGAACCGTTGGGGGCGATTCGTCGGACGGCATGATTGCCCGAATCGGCTATATAAAGAAACCCATCGGCATCGAAGGCGAGGCCGCGCGGGGCATTGAGTGCCGCTTTGGACGCCAGACCGCCGTCACCAGAATAGGCCGCGGTTCCGGTGCCCGCGATGGTGGTGATCAGGCCAGCCGGAGTGACCCGGCGAACGCGGTGCGCGCGTTCGTCGGCGACATACAGATTGCCTTCGCGATCATAGGCGACAGCGGACGGGGCAAGCAGGCGGGCGTTGCTCGCCACGCCGCCATCGCCCAGGCCCTCCAAGGCGCCAGCGGCGGCGCCGGCAATGTGGCTGATCTTGTTTGCCGCATCGGCGCGGTAGATGGCATTATTCCAGGCGTAGCAGGCGCCGCCACGAGGATCGGCGGCCACGGCGCGGCCGGAGAGGGGCAGCGCGGTCACATCGCCCTGCGGCGTGCGCTTCAAGGCCCCGGTGGCCCGTGCGTCGGCGATGTATAGATTGCCCGCCCCGTCGAAGGCGATACCCGTGGGGGAGTAGAGCGGATACGCACGCAGGGCGTCTGCAAGGTAAGGCGTGACAGATCCCCGCGCCACCCGCCGAAGCCGTTGAGAGCCGCTTTCGACGATAACCAGCCCTCCCTGCGGCTCAAACGCCAGCCCGGAGGGATTGCGCAGCGCGGAGCGCACCGCGGGTATGTTGTCGGCGCCGTACCCAGGGTTGCCCGTGCCGGCAAACGCGGTGAGGACGCCCCGGAAATCGACGTAGAAAACGCGGTGGCCATCGAAATCAGAAAAGTAAAATCCTCCGTTTGTGTCCGCGAGCACGTTTCGCGGAGTTTTGAATCGCAGGGCTGTGGCCGGACTGCCTTCACTCGAGTCGGCGGCGGGAACCTCGCCGCCCCCTGCCACGGTGCGAATGCGGCCATCGGCAGAAATCGCGCGGATGCGGGCATTGCCAAGATCGGCGATGTAGAGCGTGCCGCTTCGGTCGAGCGATAGGCCGTAGGGACTGTTCAGCCGGGCATTGATGGCCGGACCATTGTCGCCCTCTGCGCCGGGCGACCCATCCCCCGCCACTGTGCGGATAATGCCCTCTGGGGATACGGCGCGAATACGGTGATCTGCTGCGTCGGAGATATACACAGTTCCGTCCGGGGCAATAGCTACGCCCTCCGGTTGCAGAAGTTGTGCATTTACGGCGACTCCGCCGTCACCGGCGTTGTTGGAGCCAGCCAGCGTCTGGACGCGGTAGGCGGTCTGCGCGGGGGCGGAAACAATCCCAGCAACGGCGAGAACTATTCCGGGAAGGCGGCGAAGCATACGAAAGAATCCCTCATTGAGTAAGTGGGATCGAGTTCGGATTATTCTCAGCCGAAATCGATATGAGCCGTATGAGATCAGTACGCGCGGGCATCCGGACCGGGCTAATAGTCGCCGTTTTGAGCAGCTCGACGGCGCTTTGGGCGGAAGTGACCATGAAGGGCCGGGAAGGCCAGAATCGTCTCGGGAACCGGAAAAGTGCTGCGAAGAGCCGGATGGAGTCGCGTTCCCATCTGGTGCTGGATTTCGACGAGGTGCCGACGGCGGAAACGGTGCGGATGTTGAGCGCCCGCGGCGTCCGGGTGGTGGCATACCTTCCGTTAACCGGAGTAATTGCGCGCTTTGATGGGGAACCGGACCTAAGCGGGTTGCGTTTGCAGGGGTTCGACGCATTACAACCAGAAGACAAACTGAGCGCGGAACTCTCGCGAGCTGCTATAGATGGCGACCGCGGTGGGACGCGTGGCGGGAAACGGGCCTACTTCGTGGTGGAATTTCACGAGGATATTCCGTGGGAAGAGCGGAGGGAACTGGTCCTCGAATCCGGCATGGCATTGCGGGACCACCGGGACCTGACGGGGGAACACCTGCTGGTGCTGGGCACGCTCGAACAGGCTCGAGCGTTGGCGGAATGGGACGAAGTAGCCTACATATTTCCAGCCAGCGGAGAACTTGTCACGGGTCAGCCGCTGATTGGATGCGTAGGCGGCGCGACAGAAGCGGGTCTCGTGGGACAGATGACGCAGCGTGTGGGAGAAGGATGGGACGGCCCTGGTTTGAACGGGGCTGCCTTAACCTACACCCTGCAAACGCTGACAACCCGGCTGCCGGGGGCGCAGGTGCAGGCAGAGATTGAACGGGCGATGGAGGCGTGGTCTAAAGTTGTGCAGGTGCGCTTCCAGCGGGCGACCGGGACCGCCGGAACCCGCAATGTGAATATTTCGTTTGGGTCGCGAGATCATGGAGACCCGTATCCGTTCGACGGTGTCGGCAGAACGTTAGCCCACACTTTCTATCCCTCTCCCCCGAATCCGGAACCGATCGCCGGTGACCTCCACTTCGACAATGACGAACCCTGGAATATTGGGGCCGACATTGACGTGTTCAGCGTCACCTTGCACGAATTGGGGCACGCACTAGGCCTCGGGCATTCCGACGTGCCAAACGCCGTCATGTACCCCTACTACCGCCGGGCCGTCGGTTTGACGCCGGAAGATATTGGCGCGATACGAATGTTGTACACGGCGGCGGAAACCAACGAGGTCCCAGTGACCCCGCTTTCGATGGCCATTTCCACTCCGTCCGCGAACGCAAGCACGACGGGTGCCACAATCGGCCTCAGCGGTACAATTGCCGGCGCCAGCGGCACGCCGACACTGCAATGGCAGACAAGTAACAGCGCGTCCGGCAGTGGACTGGTGACGCCTGCCGACGGTGGAGGGTTTACCTGGCAAATACGCGATGCGCCGCTCGGGATGGGTGAGACGACCATCACCGCAACGGTAAGGGACGCTGCCGGCCGTTCGGTTAGCGGTGGGGTCGTGGTCACGCGGTTCGCCCCGCCACCGTCAACACCCGTTCCCACCCCAACTCCCGCTCCCACTCCTGTACCGCCGCAGACACCCGTGCCGACGCCGCCCACCGTCAATCCTTCCGCGGTCGTGGAAGTCGTTTCACCGGGAATGTATTCCATCGTGACTCGGAACCAGATCGTTGCCTACGGCACAGTGGCTGGCGCCATGGGCCAACCGGCTGTGCGCTGGGCGAACAACACTGGCGGGTCCGGAATCGCGACAGTGACCGCGACCCTGGACGGCAGATTCCGGTGGGATATACGTGCGATCGACCTAAAGCTGGGCGTCAATGCGATTACAGTTACCGTGACCGATGTGGCAAATATCACGGTGAATAAAACCTTCCAGGTGATTTTCCGCTATCCGAATGACGAGGAACCGGAATCGGGCGGCGCGCCACCGACGCCAACGCCAACTCCAACTCCAACTCCAACTCCGGTGCCGAACCCAACACCAAACCCAACGCCTGCTCCCCTGCGTTTGATGGTCACCGCTCCGGGCGCAAATGCCGTAGTCAATCGAAACCCGATAACAGCCGAAGGCTACGTTTTCGGCGGGTCCGGCCGGCCTTCGGTGCGTTGGATCAATGATCGTGGATTTGCTGGCACCGCGGTAATCTCCGCGAACGCGGATGGCTCCTACCGCTGGGAAGTCAATCCAATCTCGCTTCAAACCGGGGTAAATGCAATCTCACTAATCGCAACAGATAGCGCTGGAGCCACGGCGACACAAATGGTGCGAGTCACACTCACAACGCCGCCAGGAAGCAATCCCGACGGGGATGTAATGCCGCCTCGCTTAACGATCACTTCCCCCAATACGTCTTTCCTGATGACGACAGCCTATTCCTTGGCCGTTCGGGGCACGGCCTTCGATTTTACGGGGGTTCGGGAAGTTCGATGGGAATGTACATGCGGCGCAAGCGGAATTGCACAGGGGACCTCTCAATGGACGATCCCAAACATCGGCGTGCCCGTGGGAACTTCGATAATAAAAGTAACCGCCGCCGATTATGACGGGAATGAAACCGCATTGAGTTTCACAGTATTCCGCTACGAGAACTGATCTTCACTTGTGGAGAACGATGAGCGCAATGCTCCTGGTTCATTTGGTGAACCAACTTTCACCTTATCGATTCTCCACGTCCTAGCTTTAGCGGTATTCAGCTAGAAAATGAAGGCTAGCCCCCCGCGAACCGTACGGGGGGAAGGCAGCAGCACAATGCGGCGCCCGTTCTGTCCCTGAATTGGAAGGTAGCCCTGCTGAAGGAGATTCCGCAACTCAGCGACTGCCTCTACTCTTCCCGACCAGATGCCGAAACTGGGAATCGGCTGCCGGACTTGAAGGTTGAGGCCCAGATCCGGCGAATACCGCTGGGTCATGTACCGATGTGCGGGCAACGCCGCGCGATAATCGGTGAGCATATAACTCGCTGCGAATCGCGTGCCAATCACGGGGGCGGCGCCCGCAACCCGAATGTTGGTCCAATTGCGCTGCGTCCGCCGAAGGTCACCCCGCAGACTGTTAGGATCGCCGTTGATGATCGTATCTCCCCTGGGTTGCAGCGTTCCGCTATTGCCAAAAGCCACATGGGCCGACCAGTTTTCGCCCATGCGGCGATCAACGGCCGCCATCACGCCCCGGCGCTGGTAGGAACCGATGTTGAACACGCTGGATCGCGAAAACAGGTCCGGCATCATTTCACTGGTGGCGTAGTCGGAAGTGTCGCCGATCGCGGTCAGCGCCGCGTTTGCCACATCTTCCAGATAGGCAGAGACAGTAACGGTAGTATCTTTATCCAGGTTGCGCGTGTAGGCCGCTTCGGCCTGGTTCATGCGTTGCACATGGGTTCGACCGTCACGCATGGATACGCGCGGGAACGCGCTCAGCGTAGATAAGTCCTGCTGTAAATCGCCGCCGCCGGTCGCCAGAGTGCGAATGAACATCTCCTCGGGCGCGGCTCCGCTGGACCACGCCAACCGGACCGTGTCCTGTTTTGTCAATTCGATATCGAGTCGCGCGAACGGGCTAAGCAGGTTGAGCCGATCGAAAAAAGTCACTGACTCCAGTTGAGCACCGTAAGTAAGTTCGATCTGATCGCCTAGTTTGGCGCGGTCCAGAACGAGCCCCGTCATTGTTCCCAGCGCCGGAGCGGAGCCCCCCTGTTGAAAGCCCATGGAGCGGGTAGGCAGGAACATCTGGCGTACCGTTAACTGAACTTCCGGTGAGTTGGAGACGGCCAGACCGTTTGAAATCGAGTCCCGAGAGTACCTCGTGCGGAAACTGGCGGCGGGCATTCCGGCCCGCGACACGTACCCCAGGTTGCCGGAAACCTGCACGTTGTTAACGCCATACATCGATGTCGCTACCGCAAATGCCGTGCCTAAGTCCGGTTGATTCCCCTGCAGCACGCCACCACCGTCGCCGGCCGAAACGCGAACCATCCCGCGCGTATTCGTAAAGATGCTTTCCGGGCGCGGCGCCGTGGGCAGAAACCGTAAAATCGGCCGAGTAGACATCGAACTGCGCAGAACCCATCGCCAGTCGTCGGAAAGCAATCGGGGGGCGTGCGGGGTGGCGTAAACAAATTCCACGGAACTAAGCACGCTGGCCAGATTTATGTTCAAAAAACTGCGCATGCCCGGCTGAACCAGGATGCCTTCGCGAACGGCGGGAACGAAGCTGCCAAGCGTGACCCGGACAATGTAGGCGTCCGGCACCAGGTTGTCGAAGCCAAACTGACCGCGTTCGTTCGTAACGGCCTTCTGGATCAGTTTTTCCAGCCGGTTGAAGAGCAGTACAGTCGCGCCCATCTGCGCAATGCCACCCGGGTCGGCTACCACCCCAATAATGGTGCCGGAGGTCTTGGGCGCTTCGCCCGCGGATACACCGCCAGCCGTTCCCAAGCTAACCATCATTAGCCCGGCGTGGACAGATACGATCTTGCGCCAACGCGACAACATAGAATTCCAGCTTTCCGGTGGACCGCAAGTCCACGGCAGGTACTACGTAACCGTGAACTTCGCGGATGGGGTTACTGTCTGGTTCCGGATTTTGTCCGTCACCTTCATTTTCAGTTCGTACACCCCTGGGGCCAGGCTCTTCAGGGGGAGTAGCTTTTCAATCGTCACTTCGGCCGCGGTGCCGTCCTTGATATCTTCCGTGAATTCGAAGATCTTGTCGGTGGAGCCGATCTTGTTCACCTCATAGACCACCTGGCCAACGGGCTTGCGCGTCTTCTCGTCGGCTTCGAAGTTGTACAACTTCAGGTAGATCCCCATTTTCTCATCTCGATTGAACGATTCGGTGACGCGCGGGCGCACCTTCGTCGATCCAATGACGAACTGCCCGGCGCCGATTGATCGCGTAGGCACGCGTTCGATTAAATCGGCTAAAACGACGGTGGAATGGGTAAACACATCGTCTTCCATCCGGGGCACATTTAACGCCATTTCGTAGTTGTTCATGTTCCCGCCGAAGACGTCTTTCACTACCACGTTCATGCGATACGTGCCGGGCGGCAGCGGAACCGCCTTCTGGTAAAGCGACGACCCTCTGGACGCGGCCTCCAGCATTTCCGAAGGCACCTCGGTCGTCACCACATCCTCAAACACGTTCACCACGCGGCGCGACATCGACGTGATGCGCGAGTAGATGTTCACAGCCGCCTTCGCCACGCCTTCCTTGTTCTGGAACTGCAGGTCCTTCTTTTCCATCAGGATCGTGATGTTGGTTTGGATGGAATTGGCCGTCATGCGCATAAAGTCGGCGCGCACGCGAATGGGCAGCAGGTTAAACTTAACGGTCGAGTTCACAGCCGCTTCCAAATCCTTAAACTTCACTGCCGGCGGTTTCTGGAGCCGGGCGAACTGCTGCAACCGTTCAAATTGGTTCATGCGCATCGGCAGCGGGTTCGTTCCCGTTCCCAACCGCGTGCCGTCGGTACGGCTGAAACGGTCGGCCTTGGACGCCATTCCCATCTGCTCCATCAGCGTGAGCCCCGCGTTGGGAACCATCATCAAAGCGTCTTTTTCCGACGGGTCCATCGTCATGCGGTACTCACCCGTCATCGTGGGATCGACGAATTCGATGATGATGTCCGAACCAATGCCTTCAATCCAGCGGTAGCGCCACTTCTCGAAGGGATAGGTAGATGTCGTGCCGCCGCCTTCTTCGAATGGGCGTTCGTAGGTGCCGCCGGAGGGGTGGGATTCGTTTTCGTCCGGCGGCCCAAACGTAATGTAGATGCGACCGCGATCCGTCTTCCAACCGGGAATACCGGAGGCATAGCGCTCATTGGCATACGCCACGCGACGGTAGTGTTCTTCCTTAAATTCGTTTTCCTGCGTGTCCGGCGTCGGATCGCGGCGCAGCCAGAACTGTTCAATAAACTGCTCGCGTTCTTCGTCGGTGGACATGCGCTTGAACGCCGTCCGCTCTTCATCGGTAATGATATAGAGCACGTCTTCGTTCAGCCATTTGCGATAGGGGCCTTCCAATTCCTTGCGCAGCTTTTCTTCCAGCTTCTTGCGCTGCCGCTCGGTGAGCGGTTTCGCCACCGTTTCGCGCGGTCCTTCGTCTTTCGCCTTTTTGTCCGCTGCGTCGGCAGGGATAGCGAGCAACAGGGATCCGAGGATCATGCCCGGGATTAGCAGAAATCGGCGCAGTGTCATAAGTGTTTCCTACCGCGTGGATGAGGTTTCCCACGCTACAAATGATTCTACCATCGTCTGGCCGCGCGTCAAGGATTCGAAAAGTAAACTTATCTCCCCTGAAATCTGTAACTTGGCTCTCGTCACTGTGCTTTTTGAGCACGCCTGCGCGCGATGGTCACAGGTTGCTCACCCGCGCTTGCGTGGTTGGGCCAAGTGGTAGGCGCTGGCGTAGTAGAGCAATGGGTCCCCTTCCTGCCATTCGGCGTGGAGCACTTCACCCAGGATAATGGTGTGGTCGCCGGCTGCGATTGTCTGGCAGGTAAGGCATTCGAAGCGGGCTAACGCACCACCCAACAACGGAACGCCGGTGGCGCCGGGATGCCAGTCGATTCCAACAAAACGGTCCAGCCCGCGTTCGGCAAAACGGACCGACAACGGCTCCTGATCGGCCGCCAAAATGTTAACGCCGAAATGGGTCGCGTGAACGAAGTGCCGAAGCACGTTGGCGCGATTGTCCACACAGATCAGCACCATCGGCGGCTCCATGGAAACACTTGTAAATGAGTTGGCGGTGAAGCCATGTGGCGAGCCGTCGGCGGCAAGCGCCGTGGACACTGTGATACCGGTGGCAAAGCGGGAACAGGCGCGGCGAAATTGAGCGGGGTCGAATGGCACAGGCATGGGCTGCTTGACAGAACCGTAAGCCTAATCTTATCATTGGTTTTCAGTTAACGCGCAGGAGGCGGGGATGATCAAACTCGACATCATCAACGAAGTCGTGAATCGCACCGGCATTACGAAGACCAAAGCGGAGATGGCCGTGGAGACTGTCTTCGAGAGTATGAAGCAGGCTTTGGCGAGTGGCGACCGGATTGAGTTGCGGGGATTTGGCATATTCAATGTCAGGCCGCGGAAAACCGGTATCGGCCGCAATCCGCGCACAGGCGCGGAAGTGGCGATTCCACCCGGGAAGGCTGTCCGGTTCAAGCCCGGGAAAGAACTCCAGCAACTGCACTAAGGGGATCGGCTATGGACGCCCGTATGCCGCGTCCGCGTTCCGCCCAACGCTGGTGGTTGCATGGCCTCCTGTTGTTGCTGACGGCGCTGACAACCACGATCGTCGGTTCGCGGTTGGCTTCCAATTTTGAGGCGAACCAGCCGGCGTTTTTCTTCGACGACGACTTCGGCTTCTTCACGGCCATCTGGGATCGACCGGCGCTGTTGCTCGCTGGGCTTCCTTTCTCGCTCACTTTGTTAACCATCCTGCTGGCGCACGAGTTGGGGCATTACCTGGCCTGCCGGTTCCATCGGATTGACGCGTCTCTGCCATACTTCCTGCCCGCGCCCACTCTCATCGGTACGTTCGGCGCGTTTATCCGCATCCGCGCTCCTATCTTTTCCCGGCGCGTGCTGTTCGATATCGGCGTCGCGGGCCCGTTGGCCGGTTTCGCGTTCCTCATTCCAGCGCTGGGCGTCGGGCTCGCCTATTCCAAAGTGCTGCCGGGCATCGCCGAACAAGGCGACCTGGTGTTCGGTTCGCCGTTCCTGGTCTGGCTGGCCGCCAAACTCATCTTTCCCGGTGTGGCGACCTCGGACCTCTATCTGCATCCCGTCGCCCGCGCCGCCTGGGTAGGATTACTTGCCACAGCGCTGAATCTCCTTCCCATTGGCCAGTTGGACGGCGGGCACATTTTGTATGCATTCTTCGGCAAACATCACCGGCGGCTCTCGCAGGTCTTCTCCGTTGTCCTCGCCGCCGTGGGAATCGTTTTTGGCTGGCTGGGGTGGATTCTCTGGGCGGGCTTCTTCCTGTGGACCGGACTCCGTCATCCGCCGATTTTCGACGAAAGTCCGGTGGACGAAGGGCGCACGCGCGTCGCGGTCCTAGCGCTGCTGATCCTCGCCGTTTCGTTCACCCCGGTGCCCGTGCGAGGGTCGTTGTACCTATGAAGATCTCGGCGACCATCATCACCTACAACGAAGAGCGCAATATTGCGCGGGCGATAGAAAGCCTGCGGTGCGCCGACGAAATTCTGGTGGTCGATAGCGGTTCGAGCGACCGCACCGTGGAGATCGCCGAAAAACTCGGCGCCCGCGTACTCGATCGCAACTGGATCGGCTACGCAGACCAGAAGAATTGGGCCGCCGAGCAGGCGACATACGACTGGATCCTCTCCCTGGACGCTGACGAAGCCGTCAGCGAAATGCTGGAGGCCGAGATCTGGCAGTTGAAAAAGAATGGCCCGTCCGCGGAAGCCTACACCATGCCCCGCCTGGCGCAGTACCTCGGACGCTGGATTCTGCATTCCGGATGGCATCCGGACCGCAAGGTCCGGCTCTATGACCGGCGCGGCGCGCGTTGGGAAGGCAAGTTCGTACACGAAGGGCTGGCGGTGAAGGGAAAGGTGGCGGCGCTCGAAGGGTCTCTGCTTCACTTCACCTGCCAATCGCTTTCCGAGCACCTGCGCACCATGGATCGCTACACCACACTGGCCGCCGAACAACTCGTGGAACAGCGGGCAAAAATTTCGCTCGGGCACCTGTTCTTCAAACCCTGGTGGGAGTTCAATCGCAGCTACTTCCTGAAGCGCGGTTTTCAAGATGGTCCGGAAGGTTTGGCCATCGCCTGGATGGGCGCGCTCTACGTGTTCTTGAAGTACGCCAAGGCTCGCTACATGCTGCCAGGGCGGCAGTGATAGCATAAGCAGTATTCATGCAGAACCGTCGTTTATTTCTTTCAGCCGCCGCCGGCGCGACCCTTTCGGCCGCGGTGAAGCCGGACAAGAATTTCAAAGGCGTCATCATCGGCGCGCAGACCTATAGCCTTCGCGATCGCGATGTGAACGGCTGCCTGGCCGCCTTGCAGGAGTTGAAGATTGACACCGTGGAAATGTTCAGCGGCCACGCCGAACCGGCCTTCAAACGCGGGACCCCGCGCGAAGAAGTGCGCAATTGGCGCCTCACCGTTCCCATCAGCCACTTCACCGATATCCGGAAAAAGTACAACGACGCCGGCGTTACCATCCACGCCTACAACTACAGCTTCCGCGAAGACTACACCGACAAAGAAATCGCGCGCGGCTTTGAGTTCGCCGACGCGCTGGGCGCCAAGATCATCACCGCGTCATCGAACGTCTCCACCGCCAAAAAGGTGGACCCTTTCGCCAGGAAGGCGAAAATCCGCGTTGGCATGCACAACCATTCGCGCATCGTGGCCAACGAATTCGCCACCCCTGAAGATTTCCTGGCGGCCATGAAAGGGATGAGCAAGTACATCTGCATCAATCTGGACATCGGTCACTTCGTGGCCGCGAACTTTGAGCCGGTGAAGTTCATGGAAGAGTGGCATTCGCGCATTGTCACCCTGCACATCAAAGACCGCAAAAAAAACCAGGGCGCCAACCTGCCGTTCGGCGAAGGCGACACTCCGATCAAAGACGTGCTCACCTGGCTCAAAACCAACCGCATCGCCATTCCGTCCAATATCGAATACGAGTACAAAGGCGCCGACACCGTCGCCGAGATCCGCAAGTGTGTCGAGTACTGCCGCAAAATCGTCGCGTGATACTTCGCTACTATCAATGTAGCCACACGTGAACCGACGAGTATTTTTGTTAGGTTTGCCGACGGCGGCTCTGTCCGCCTTCGGCTACGCCAGATTTATTGAACCCCGCTGGTTGGAAGAGACGCGGAAAACGGTCGTGACGGGCCGCAATCTCCGCCGTCCCTTGCGCGTGGCCCATCTCAGCGATTTGCACGCTTCCGGACTCATTCCCATTTCGTTTCTTGAGGAAGCTTTCCGGCGGACCCTCGCCATGCAGCCCGATCTGATCTGCATCACCGGCGATTTCGTCACTACCGATAACGATTTTGATCCCGCAAAATATGAGGCGGCGCTCCAAATGCTGTCGGCCAAGGTCCCAACATTCGCCGTCATGGGCAATCACGATGGCGGCGAGTGGGCGGCGCGGTCCGGCTGGTTTTCCACCAATCAATACATCCGGGGATTGGTCGGCCGGGGCGGAGTGCGCGTGCTGCACAACGATGCCGCAAAAATTGAAATTGCCGGTACGCCGCTGTGGCTGGTAGGCGTCGGTGATTGGTGGAGCGACGAACTGCGCGCCGGACCCGCCTTCGCGAATGTCTTGAATGACGGCGCTCCCGTCATCGTCATGAACCACAACCCGGATGGCAAGGACGACTGCGGGCTGCGCCCTTGGGACCTGATGCTCTGCGGCCACACGCACGGCGGCCAGGTGATGCTTCCTTTCTACGGGCCGCCCATCGTGCCGGTCATCGACACGCGTTACGCCGTTGGCCTCAACGCGTATCAGAATCGCTGGATTCACACGACCCGTGGCGTGGGAAATATTGTCGGTATTCGCGTAAACTGCCGCCCGGAATTGAGTCTGTTGATCGTCACCTGATGCGCCGCTACGCCTTTATCGCTGTCGCGCTGGCGCTTGGCTTTGCCGGGTGGACATACTGGCGCGTTTCCCGCGCCGAAGGTGAGGCGCGTCAAGCCGTCCGCGGCGAGAGCGAAGTTGCGTTCACCCAATCCACCCTAAGTGATCCGCCGCCCTCCGGCTGGGAATCGCTTGCCAGCCCCGCCGATTTCCGTGACGCCGTGGTCTGGAACGGCAATCTCTATGTGGCGGGCTCGAACGCTCTTTTCCGCTATGGCGCTGACGGCGCGCTCGCGCAAACCTGGCGCGCAGGAATCGAACTTCCGCCTGCCCCGCTGGTTTCCCTCGCCGCCGCCGAAGAAGAACTCTGGATCGCCACTGAGGGCGAAGGCGCGCTGTCTTTTGACGGCACGCGCCTCCGTCATCTCCTTCCCGCGCCGCCCGCCGCCCGCAAACTGCGTGCCATCCTCCCCCTGTCTACCGGCGGCGTGTTGATCGGTACGTCCGCCCACGGCGTACTTCGCTTCGATGGCACCCGGCTGCGTCCGTTCCACCCGTCGCTCGCCCAGGTGCCGGTAACCGCCCTAGCCGGCGCGGAGGACGATCTTTGGGTGGGAACCCGCGACACCGGAGTCATCCACCTGCGGGCTGGACACGCCGAACGGTTTTCGGAGGCCGAGGGGCTGCCCGATCGCGCCATCCATTCGCTCGGCGTCACCGGCGACCGCGCGTTTGCTGGCACTTCCACCGGAATAGCCTACTTTCAGGGCGGCAAGTTCGTGCGCGTGCTGGCGCCGGGGCTTCTGGCCAAATCCATCGCCGCGCTCGGCGATGAACTCGCCATCGGCACCTTGACGGACGGATGGCTCCGCATCCCGCTCACCGCCCGGCGCGGGCACGATGATGCGCAGCAGGGCGGGGAAGTCCGCCGTGTCTTTTCCGTGGGCGACGACTTGTATCTCCTGCGGCCGGCCTCGTTGGATGTTCTGCGCGACGGCCGCCTGTCGCAGGCGATCAGCGGCCAGACGGCATTACTTTCCAATGGCAACATCAGCGCGTTGGAAATGGATTCCGCCGGACGCCTGTGGGTTGGCTATTTTGACCACGGTTTGGACATTGTTGATACCGTTCGCGGCAAAATTACGCCTATTGAAGATGAGCGGATCTTCTGCGTGAATCGCATTCGGCGTTCCAGTACCGGCCCGGAGATGGCTGTCGCCACCGCGAACGGCTTGGTCTTTTTCGACGGCGCCGCGCGTCAGCGCCAGGTGTTGACCCGTGCCGATGGCCTCATCGCTTCTCATGTCACCGACGTTGCTCCACATGGCAAGGGCTGGGTGGCCGCCACTCCGGCCGGTCTCACGTTTCTTGACGGCGGAACGCGCAGTGTCTATGCTTTTCACGGCCTGGTGAACAACCATGTCTATTCGCTCGGCGCCAGCGGCGGCACGCTGCTGGCCGGCACACTCGGCGGCTTGTCGCTGTTGTCCAATGAGCGGGTAAAATCCAGTTTCACCACCGCGAATTCCACGTTGAAAACCAACTGGATCACCGCCCTTGTGCCAGCGGGCTCCGAATGGTTCGCCGGCACCTATGGCGGCGGCGTGCAACGGCTCGATTCGGCCGGCCTTTGGCGCCAGTTCGATTCCATGCCCGAAAACGTTGTGGTCAACCCCAACGCAATGGCCGTTTCCCCCCGCGCCATCTACGCCGGCACGCTGGAGCATGGCTTGCTCATCTGGGAAGCGCAACGCCAGTCCTGGCGGGCGGTCCGCGCCGGCCTTCCATCGTCGAACGTCACGGCGATCCTCTATCATGACAATAAGCTTTACCTGGGCACCGGCAATGGACTTGTCACCGTGCCGGAAAGCGCCTTGGGACTTTGATGCGGCACAGATACCTCTTTGCGTTCGCGTTTGCCGGCTGCCTTTTTGCCGATGCCGGGACGTTGATCCCAACCACGAAACAGGCGCCCGATCCAGCCATTCTCTCCATGGAGGAGATGGCCATCGACATCCACATCGACGGCAGCAACGCGCGTGTGCTTATGCGTCAGATCTTCGCCAGTCACGTGCCCGGTGTCACCGAAGGCAACTACACATTCGCGCTGCCCGGCGGCTCGCTGGTATCTGACTTTGCTGTTTGGGATGGCGTTACTCGCATTCCTGGCGTCATCCTGGAGCGCAAGCGCGCCGAAGAACTCTACGAGAATATCCGCCTGCAGGCCATTGACCCGGGCCTGTTGCAAATGGGCGAAACCGATTCTGATTCCGCCCGCCGTTCCACCGTTTTCAGCGCCAAAGTAGTCCCGATTCCAGGCTATGGAACCAAGCGAGTGGAACTGGAATACCACCAGCGTATGCCGCTGGAGAACCTGGTTTCCTATCTAGCCATTCCGCTCAAACCCGAAGCCTACCGGCAGCAGACCGTGGGGCGGCTCTGGATCACAGTGGACGCCCAATCGGCACACAGTATTGAGGCGTTTGAGCACGCCGGAAAATCGTATCCGCTCACCGTTCACGAGAAATCTGCCAACAAAATCCGTGCTTCGCTCGACGTTCGCAACTTCGTACTTACCGAGGATTTCGCCATCACCCTCCGCCGCGCCGCGCCGAAGGCCGCCGCGCTAGCCGTTTCCGCGCAGCGGGAAACCACTACGGAGCCCGGCTACTTTGAAGCCGCTCTGGTGCTGCCCCCCGAACCGGCCGCGCAGGGCGGTCCCGCCCGCCGCGTCACCGCGCTGTTTGATGCCTCGCTCTCCATGCAATGGGATAAGCTGGAGCGCTCCTACGCCGCTCTGGCCAAACTGCTCACCGGTCTTCGCGCCGAAGATCAGTTCGATCTCTTCGTTTTCAACTCCGCCATCGCGCGCTACAGCCCCGCGCCCTCGCCCGGCGGTTCCGCCGAAGCCGAAAAGGCGCTGGCTTGGTTAAAGGAGCAGCCGCTCCGAGGCGCCACAAACCTTGGCGCCGCGCTCGATGCCGCGCTTGCCGCCGTCACCACGGACAACGCCGCGCTTGTGCTTTTCACCGATGGCGGGGCCTCCGATGGTGAGATCCGCAGCGGCAAAATCGCCGATGCCTACGCCAAGAAGTGGGCCGTCTCAAAAAAGCCGCGAACCTTCGTTTTCGCCGTTGGTGACGACGCCAACGTCAACCTGCTTCGCGCCCTCGCCCGTCACGATGGCGTGCTGGAAACCATCAACTCCACCGAAACGCCCGATTTCAAACTCAATGCGTTTCTCTCAAAGCTGCAACGCCGTCCCGCCGCCGGCCTCGCCCTTGCCGCGGACCCGAACCTCGCCGATGTCTACCCGCTGCAGGAACAAACCTATTCCGGTTCCGAGGCCGCCTGGGTCGGCCGCTACAAGCAACCCGCACGCACCAATTTCCGCGCCGGCGTTGCGCAGTTGACCGTCGCTCTCCCCGCCTCGGAAACCGCGCACCCGCAACTGCCGCGCGCCTGGGCAAAGGCCCGCGTCGACGCCCTGCTCGAAAAAATCGAACGCGACGGCGAAGACCGCGCCACCATCGACGAAATCATCCGCCTATCCCGCAAATTTAAATTCGTCACTCCCTACACATCCTTCCTCGCCGCCCCGCGCGCTCTGCTGCGCCCGCGCCTCATTCGTCCCGGCGATCCGGTCCTCCGCGTTCGAACGGACAAGCTCATCTCCTCCGTCGTCGCTGTCTTCCCCTTTGGCCTCGTCAAGCCCTTGAAGTTCCTTCCCGGAGAGGACATCTGGCAAACCCGCTTTCTTGCCCCGTCCGATATGGCCGACGGCACCCATAGCGTCAACCTGGTTCTGCGGGACAAGCGTGGCAATACCTACAAAGAAGCCCGGACGTTCGTCATCGTCAGCAAACCTCCGATTGTTCGCCCCCGCCTGGACAAGCAGAATTACCGCCGGGGGGAAACGGTGGAACTCCGCGCTTCGGCCTCTGCCGCCACGCGCACCATCAGCGCCCGCATGTACGGCGTCGCACCCGTCGCTCTCCGTTGGGACCCCAAGTCCTTAGCCAACACCGGCCGCTTCGTCTTGCCGCGCGATCTCGCGCCCGGCCGCTACACCATCACCGTTACCGCCGAAGATATGGCCCACAACATCGGCACCGGGGAGGTGAACCTCGATGTTCTCCCGTAAGCTGTTCCTGGCCGTGGGCCTGGCCGCCACGCTCACTGCCGATCTTCCCAATTGGATCGCAACCATCGAGGTGCGCGACAAACTGGAGGAGGTTTTCTACCGCTCGGTCACCTTCGGGTCCAACGCAATGTTCTGGCGCCGCGCGCCTAAGGAAACACGCCCCGCGCTCACCCGCCAGATTGAGCAGACTCCCGCCGAAGCACAACTCTACTACCTGCGGGCGCGGGAGGCCGAAGCACAGCTCGATTTCGCCGCCGCCGAAGCCGATTGGACGAAATACGCGCAGATCGCTGCCGCCCGCGCCGAAGCCTGGCGCGAAAAGGCCGCCTACCACGGGCGCCGCGCCGAGCCGGAAAAGGAACTCGCCGCGCTTCTGGAAGCCGCAAAGCTCCCCGCCACGGGCGCGGAAATCTATCGTCCGGTTCGCAATCAACAGGCTTGGCTCGCTCTCGATCGGGCCGCCCAGCTTGTGTCCGATCAACTTCTCTCCGCCGACCGTGCCTTGGAAGTTCTTCGCGCTCGCGAGGCCCGTTTCCCCAAGGAAGCGGAAACCTACACGCGCTTCGCCAGTTGGCTCATCGCGCGCCAGCGCTGGGCCGACGTGGATTCCTTGCTCACCCGTTATCAGCAGGCGTTTCCGGGCGACGAAGCCTGGCCGCTGCAAATTCGCGCGTCCATGGAACGCGGCCGCAACGGCGCCGCTGCGGCCATCGCCCTCTATGACCGCGCGTTCCGTCCGGATTGGCCCGACGCGCTCCTTGCCGATTTCTTCCGCCTGCTCGACGAAACGAACACCCGCCGCCCATTTGCCGCCGCCGCTCGCCAGCGCTTCGCCGCCGGCCCATCCGATGCCGGTCCTGCCGCTCGCCTCTTCCACCACTACCGCTTAAGTAACGACACCGCCAGCGCCCAGCGCGTACTTCATGATTGGAACAAAGCGCGCGCCGGCCGCTGGACGCCCGCCGAACAGCTTCTGTTGGCCGGCTTCCACGCCAGCGTGCAAAACGTTGAGGAGGCCGCCCGGCGCTACTATGCCGCGTATCAGTCCAATGATGCCGCCGCCAGCGAATCTGGCCTTGCCGAACTCATCGGACTGTTGGTGCAACAGGCCAATCAGTCCTTCCGCTTCGGCGGCGGGGATCTTTCGTTCTATCGCGACATCGCCACGCTGGATGCAAATCCGGGCTTCTGGAATGGCATCGTTTCGTTGGTGCTCAACGGCCGAAGCCCTGCGTCCGAACTCGGCGAAATGGAGCGCAAAGCCATTCCCTATTTCCACCGTGCCGCCGCCGCCGAACTGTTGAAGATTTTCGATACTCGCTTTTCCTCCTCCGCCCGCCGGTCCACTCTTCACGCGCAAGTCATTGAGGCCAGCGCGCTGCACGCCGAATCGGACCGCGTCGCCCGCATCGGGAACGCGTTTCTCGCCAGCTTCCCCAACGCCACAGAACGGACTCGCATCGCCTTGCTCACCGCTGACGCGCATGCCCGTCTGAACCAGACGCAGCCGGAGTTCGCTCTCTACGACGCGCTTCTCAACGAACTCGCCGCCAAGGCCGGCCGCGTCCCCATCGGTGAGACCCCTGCCAGCGCCCGCAATGGCGATTATCCACGCGTGCTCGACCGCTACATTGCCCGGCTTGTCGCCCTGCGCCAGCCTGCGCAGGCGCTCGCCCTTTACCGCCGCGAAATTGACCGTAATCCCAATGATCCTGGCCTCTACGAACGGCTCGCCGCGTTCCTTGAACAGAACAAAATGACCGGCGAAATTGAGGCTGCCTATCGCCGCGCCATCCAGCAGTTCCCGCAGAAAAGCTGGTCCCACAAGCTCGCCCGCTTCTTCCTGCGGCAGAAGATGACCGCCCAATATGACCAATTCACGCGGGAATTGTCCGCCGTCTTCTCCGGCACCGAACTGGCCGAATACCTGAGCGTCACCGCGCAGCAGGGAGGGCTCGATCCGGTGCTCTACCGGCAAGTAAATCTCTACGCCTACCGCCGCTTCCCGCACCATCTCCCGTTTGTCAAGAACCTGCTGGGCGCCTATACCAATCGCGTCACTGCGGACGCGGTGGAATGGGAGCGGCTCCTGCGCGCCAACTGGATGTACGATGAGTCCCTGCGCGCCCGCTTCTTTGAATACCTCTCCCGTACGAAGAAGCTCGACGCGGAACTCGCCGCGCTCCAGTCGCAAACCAAGGACAACCCCGCCGTCGCGCTCTGGGTTGCCGAAGCGGAAACCTGGAAGGGGCATTTTGAGGCCGCCGCGCCTCTCTTCAAAGCCGTCGCCGCGGACTTCCCGGCCGACACGCCGCTTGTATCGCGCGCCGCCGCCGTTCATCGGTCGCTCCAGCAGATCGATGTCGCCATGCAACTCGAAGAGACCCTTTCGCAGGCGCACCCCACGGATTCTTCCATCCTCACCCGTCTTGGCGAGATGCAGGCTGAACAGGAACACTTCGACAGAGCCGGCTCGTATTGGAATCGCATCATCGCCATCGCGCCGGGCCGCGCCGATCAATACTTGGAAACAGCCACGCTGCACTGGGATTACTACCGCTACAGCGATGCGCTGGAGCGCCTTGCTGAGGGCCGCCGCCGCTTAAATAGTCCGAATCTGTTCGCGTTTGAGGCTGGCGCCATCCGCGAAAATCAGGGCGATTTCGCCGCCGCCGCGCGGGAGTATGTCAACGGCGCCGCAGCCGAGGGCAACGAATCCAATTCGCGCCAGCGGCTGATCAAAGTGGCCACCCGCGCCGCCTGGCGCCATCCCGTTGACGCGGCCCTCGCCGCCGCTGGCAGCACGCCGCAAACCCTTGCCCTGCGCGTCGCCCTGCTCGAATCGCAAGCGCGCAAGCCGGAGTTGGAAACCCTTCTGTCACAGGCCGCGCAGAACGCCAACGCCGAACTGCTCATAGAAATTCGCCAGCACGCCCAGCGCTCCGGCCTCGCCAATGTCGAACGCCGCGTTCTTGAACGTCAGTACGCGCTGGCCGATCAGCCGGCCGCGAAGATGGCCGCGCTGGCCGACAAAATGCGCTTTGAAGAAGCGGCCAACGCCCAGCCCGCCGCCGCGCAAGCCGCGGAAAAACTGCTCAGCGAAAACCCTCGCTCTGTCGGCGCCATCCGCACCGCGGTGAACTATTTCTGGCGCGCCGGCCAGCAGGCGCGGGCGGCAGATGTGCTTCTTGCCGCCGCGCCGAATGCCTACCCGGATCTGCGGCGCAGCTTCCGTCTGGAAGCCATCCGGAAGCTGGCCGAATCCGGCGATTATCAGCGGGCCCATCGCGAAGCTGCCGTGCTGCTCGCCGCCGATCCGCTCGATGAACAGGTCATCGCGTTGAAGGCCGACGTCTACGCCCGCGCCAAAGACGACGCGGCCTTGAACGCCTTCTACAAGACAACTCTCGCCGCTCTGCAATCCGCCAAACGCTCCACCGCCGGGCTGCGCCGCAACTGGATCCCCGCCCTCATTCGCGTTGGCGACGCAACCGGCGCCGCTGATCAGTACATCGAACTGCTCAAGCAGTTTCCGGAAGACGAGAGTTTGCAACGGGAAGCCGCTCGCTTCGCCGTCAACAACGGTCAGCGCGACCGGATCACCAGCTTTTTCGCCAAGGCGGAAAGTGATTCGCCGCGCGACGCCCGCTGGCCCATCGTCCGCGCCAGGCTGGAAAATGAGTTTGGCGATTTCAACGCCGCGCTCGCCGCTTGGGGCCGCGCCGTCGCCTTGCGTCCGGAACGCGCCGATCTGCTCACCAGCCGCGCCAGTCTGGAGGAGCGTCTCTCTCAGTTCGACAAGGCCGTAATCTCTTACCGCAAACTGTTTGACATCAGCTTCCGCAATCCCATGTGGCTGGAGGAAGGCGCCCGCGTGCTCGCCCGCCAGGGGAAGGCCACCGAGTGCGTCAAATGGTTGCGCGAAGCCTATATCGACAACCGGTCCTCTTCCCCGAACAACGCTCTCGCCATGGCCGGCCGTTTGCTCGAATGGGGCATGGCGGAGCCGGCCCGCGCGGAGGTTATCAGGGCTCTCCCCGGCGTCACCGATCTGGACCTTGCTGCCACTCTCTACGCTCGTGCCGCAACCCAACTCCGCCAGTTTGACTCAATCCCCACCACGCTCACTCCGCGCTCCGCCGGCATGACGCCGGAGCGCCAGGCGCAGTATCGCCAGCGTTGGCTCCTCGCCGCCGCGCAAACCGCCGGCTCGCTCTACTCGCCGGAAGAAAAGCAGCGCTTCGCGCTTTGGCTCGATGCGCAGCGCGCGCTCACCAATCCCGATACGCTCGCCAACGCCGCCCTCATGGCCGGCCTCGCCGATACTGCCGCCCGCGCCTACAACCAGGCCTTGCTCGCCAGCCCCGAAAACAATCGCGGCTACCTGGAGCCGCTGGCCAGCCTGCAATCCCGCCGCCAGCAGTTCACGGAACTGGGCCGCCAGATTGAGGCTTTCCATCGCGTTTCCCCCAATAACGACGAAAAGACCGGTCTCTTGCATCGCGCGCGCGCAGCCTACTTTTCCGGCGGAGACGATGCCGGCGAACTGCGCATGTTGAATACGCTGCAGGCCGCCGGCGCCCTAGGCGAAGAGCAACTGGAGCGGCTCCTGGCCTTGAATTCGCGCCGCGCTCCGGCCACCGTCAGCCCCCGGCAGGCGCAGGATTCGGCATTCATGGACGCGCTTGCCAACCATGCCATCCGCACCGGCAAAGCCCCCATCGTCGCCCAGGCAATTTCCAATCGCCGCTCGCCCTTGTGGCAAAATGCCGCCCGCGCCATCTCCGGCCTGCACCTCGGTGAAAACACCCCCGCCGTGCGCAAAGCCTTTATGGACGCCCTGGGCCCGGAACGCATCGGCGACAAACTCGCCCTGGCCGGTAATCGCGACGCCACGCTCGCCGGCGATGTCTGGTTCTACTACGCCGGCCGCTACGGTGCCTGGTTGCAAATCGCGCAAGATGCAAACGCCCCGCACTATCTGGCGGCGCTCGTCGAACGCAGTTCCAACAGTGCCCGCGCCTATTTGGACTTCGGCGAAGAAGCCGGCGGCCCGGCCGCCGAACAGGCCTATCGCACCGCCCTTATCCTTGATGAGCATCAACCCGCCGCCTACTCCCGCCTCGCCGCGTTAGCGCCGAACAGGCAGGAAAAGGCGGCTCTCTATCGCCGTGCCGTCGAAGAGCTCCGTTGGAATCACGACAACCGCCGTATCCAGGAGTGGTTCTGGGCCGAAGCCGCGCGTATCATGCGTGAAGCCGGCGCCGCCGGACTGCGCGACGAAGTGCGCGACCCGCTGGACGCTCTCCTCCGCGCCTACGTCAAGCGCAACGGTGCCTACCGCGTTCGGGAACTGCTCGAAGGCGCGCTCGCCCTCGCTGGAGATCCCGCCGCCGGTGTCCAATGGATCGCGCAGATCTCCCGTTCCGCCGCCGAACCCGCGGGCTTCCTTGCGCAGCTCAATAGCGAAAACTGGCTACCCGCCGCGGGCCGTGAGACCCTGCTCAAAATGCAAGTGGATTTCGCCATTGATCGCTGGAACGCAGCCGCCGGCGAGGAACGCGCCATGGCCCGCGAACAGGCCGACCAGGCCCGTATCCGGTATGCCAATTACCTGCTCACGCACAGCCGCGCCGCCGCCGCCAGGCCCGTTGTCGATGCACTCGCCGCCAATCCGGATCTCCGCGAACGCTTCGATGTGGCCGAACTCCGCCTGCTGCTCGCCGCCGCCGAAAAGCGTGTGGACGCCGTAATCCCCGAACTTCCCAGGGAGGCCGAAACCCTCCGCAATCTCGCGAACGGTCTCCGCCGCGCCGGCTACGCCGCCGAAGCCCGCGCCGTCCTTTTCGCTTCTTATGAGGTGGATCTGAAAGACGGCAATGTCGATTCCGCCATCCCCGGCCTCGCCGCTCTTCACATCGAAGCCGGCGCACCGGAAAAGGCCATTCCGCTGCTCGACGTCTATGTCATGCAGTCCGAAGTTCCGTTTTCGCGCCATCTCAACGCCGGCGGTCTCTTGCTTGCCAATAAGCGCAAGGCCGAAGCGGTGCGCTACCTCGAACCTCTTGCCGCCGCCGAACCCTGGAACGGCTCCGCCCGCGCGCTTCTCGCCGAAGCACGGGAAGACGACGCGGCTCTCACTGCCGCCGTCGCTGATAACCAGACGCCCTATTCGGGCCGGCTCCGCGCCGCCTTATGGGTTGGCGCCAACCGCGTGAAGGCCGTTCAATCCGGAGCCGCCGAACTCGACTTCTTGGCCGGCAACCGGATCACCGATGTTGCCAGCGAGCAGCCCCTGTGGGCCGCCGCGCGCCGCCACGCCGCATTCCTGGCCAAAAACGACGCTACCAAAATTCGCCTCTATCGCGCCGTGCTCGCCATTGATCCCAACGACGACCCCAGCGCGCTCGAACTCTTCCGCGCCCTGCTGCAGAGTGGACGGCCCAGGGAAGCGCTCGCCTCTATTGAAGACCGAATCCACATCGTAAGCGCTCCGGTCGATCGCGCCCGCCTCGCCGATGCCTACGTCCGCGTCAATCAACTCCAGCGTGCGTTGAATCTCTTCGACGAACTCGGCGGTTCCGGTACTCCGGAGCAAAACACGCGCTGGGCCAATGCCGCCAATATCGTTCGCGCACAGGCCGCACGCGACGAGCAGAACCAGATGCGGCGGCCCGTCATTAGCGATGCCCTCGAACAGCCCAACATTGTGAAGCCGCGACTTGTCGCCCCCCAAGGAGGCGCCCGATGAAACGCCGTTATCTCTGGCTGTTGCCCATCCTCGGCGCCGCCGCCTGGCTGGTGGCCCAAAACGCCGCTCCGCCGCCCTCGCCCCTCCCCCACTTCCCGCCCGGTGCCATGCTCGCCCTCGATGCCCGTGACCTCGGCCAGCTCATAAAAGAGTGGAACGCCTCCCAGGCCAAGAAGGATTGGCTGGCCAGCGATGCCTACCGCCAGTTCGCCGTCTCCCGTCTTGCGCAGCGGCTCCAGGAAGCGCAGCAGGAATTTGCTGACGCCGGCAAAACGCCCATCGACATGCAGTTGCTGGAACAGTTGGCCGGCGATCGCTCCGCTCTTGCTCTCTACAACCCCGGCGATCTGGAATTCCTTCTGGTCACCCGCATGCCGGAGGCGCGTTTCGCCGCCTCCTTCTTCGGCCGCCAGCGCGCCGCGCTGTCCCCCCGCACCGCCGCCGGCACCCAGTATTTTGTCGCCACGAATCCGTCTTCCCGCCGCGTGGTCGCCTTCGCCATCCGCGGGGAATGGGTTATCGCCGGAACCACCGAATCGCTCGTCGCCCAGTGTCTGCAGCGCATGGCGGCCAATACCGCAAACGGGCTCGCCAGCGAGGAGTGGTTCTCGCGCGCCTCCCAGGCCGCGGGCACGCCCGGTGAACTCCGCATGGCCGCCAATCTGGACGCTCTCTACAATTCGCCCCATTTCCGCAGCTACTGGGTCCACCGCAATCGCGCCGAACTCCAACCCTACTCGGCATCCATCAGCGATCTCGATCGTCGCTCGAATGAGTGGACCGAACGCCGTGTCTTGACTCGCAAACAGGCCGCGGCGCCCGCCCCGGTTAACGCCGCCCTTTGGCCTTCGCTGCTGCGCGCCGTGCCGCCCGCCGCCGGGCTCTACCGCGCCTGGCTCGCGCCGGATTCGAACTACGCCGCCTCGCTCATCGTGCAAAAATTCTTCAACCCTACACCCGGGTACGGCCCCTCGGTTGAACTCGCGCCCACGCTCAGCGTGGCCGGTGAAGCGGGTGGCGAATCCGATTGGGACGACCGCATCGACGAAGCTCCCTTTGTTCCCGGCGACACTCGGCCGGACGCGGCACGCCTGGCCCAGTGGCTCGGCCGCGCGCAACTCACCGGGTTGCTCCACGTCCAAGGCACCCGCGATAGTGCCGATACGATCTGGATCCACCAGGATACGGGCATTGTTCTCACCCGGAATGGCAATTGGAACGAGGTTGAGACCCGTGCCGAGTTCGACGCTCTCGGCAACGCCGCCGTCCAAGTCGCCCTCGATGGCAATCGCCTTTTCATCGCCAGCACTCCCGCGCTGCTCGCAGCCATGCGCGCCGATTCCAACAACGCTCTCCCCGCCGCCAACGCTCGCTTCGCCGGCCTCTTTCGCCATGGAGCCGAACGCGCCCGCTACTCGCGCTGGATGGCCCGCATCGGCCAGCCAACTTTCGTCCCCCCGGCGCAGGGTCAGCAGCGTGAACCCCAGTTTATGGGCGATGTCATCGGCAGCCTTTCGCAGACTCTGCGCGGCGTCACGGAACACGCCGTGACCACCGCCGATTCCGGTGACCGCCTCACCCAAACCATCGTCTATCGAATGCAGTAATGCTGTCGCGCCGCGCCCTTCTCGCCGCTGCTGTTCCTCCCGCGCTTCCGCCGCCGGAAAAACTCATCCTGCGCGTTGCCGATGGGAGTATTCTCTCGGCGCATTGGGGCGACGACCCCAGCCTTCCCGCCCGCCCGGGCAGCCTTTGGAAGCCGTTCCTGGCCGCCGCCCACGCCGGCCCCAGTCCCCGCTTCCGCTGCGACGGCAAGCACTGTTGGCTTGGCCGCCGTCATGGTTGGCTCGATATTCCGGGCGCGCTCGCGGCATCCTGCAATCACTTCTTCCATCAGCTCTACGCCCAATTGCCCAAGCCGGTAGCTCTGCTGAACCTTCCGGAACCATCCGACCCCGATTGGCCCAACTGGCCGTGCTCGCCCCTCCAACTCGCCACGGCCTACGCCGAACTCCTGGCCCGCCGCGAACAGTTCCCGCTGGTTCTCGCCGGCCTCCGGTTGGCTGCGGAGCAGGGAACCGCGAAGCCGCTCGGCCGGGACTTCCTGGCTAAGACCGGTACGGGTCCGTCGAAGTGGCACGCCGGTGATGGCTGGGTTTTCGCCGCCCATCCCGCCGCCACTCCGCGCAATTTGATTCTCTACCGCCAGCGCGGCGTCACCGGCGCCCTGGCCGCCGCCGCCCTCGCGCAATCGCTGCGAAAGGAGCCGCTCTAACAGTGCTCCTGCTCAAAGTCGCAATCCTCTCCCTGCTGCACCCCCAGCAGGTCACGGTCAACAACATCGTGATAACGCGCCAGGGCGGCCAACTCGACGTAGACGGCCAGCGCCAGGCCAGCTACCTCAGCCGCGGCAGGTTCCAAATCCGCGTCGCGCCCGATTTTCGGCGCACATACACCGGCCAACTCGAAATCACCTCGAAAAACAGCGAACTCCAGTTGATCCTCACCGCCACGGAGGACGACCTCATTGCCGCCATCGTCAGCGCCGAAAGCCCGGGTGCCGCCCTCCCGGCCGCGTTGGAAGCGCAGGCCATCGTCGCGCGTTCCTGGCTCCGCGCCAGCCGCCGCCGCCACGGCCACTACGACCTCTGCGACACCACCCATTGCCAGCACTTCAAGGAGCCCGCGCCGCAGGGCGTCCGCGCCGCCGCCGCCACCAGAAACCTCGTCCTCCTCTGGCAGGGCAAGCCCTTCGCCCCGGCCTACTCTGCCAGTTGCGGCGGCCGCACCAGGTCCGCCGCCGCCATCGGCTGGCGCGACGAAGGCGCCTATCCTTACTTTTCGGTAGAGTGCCCCATCTGCCTTCGCAACGAACCCGAGTGGACCCGGCATTTCGACGGCGACGGCGCGGCCACTCTCCGTGCGCACCCCCATTCAGAAGCCGCTCGTCTCGCCCTCGGCCGCCGCCTCGGATGGGACGCCCTGCCCAGCAATAACTATGAACTCACCGAATCCCCTAACGGCCTGCTGCTCAAGGGTCGCGGCTCCGGCCATGGGCTTGGCTACTGCCAGAAGGGCGCCGCCGGTCTCGCCCGCCAGGGCCGCTCGCCCGCCGAAATTCTCCGCCACTATTTCCCCGGCACGAATATCATGAGTAGGCAATGATCCTCGCGCTCTTCCTCGCCGCCGCGCTCCCCGGCACCCAGCCGCTCACTCGTTCCGGCGACTTGTCTCTCCAATTGGTTGACGGCATCGACCAGTACCTCGCCCGCCGCATCGCCACCGATCGCCCCGTTTCTCCCCCCGATCGCACTCGCTTCCGCCACATCATCGGTCTCGCCGATACCCGCGTCTCCCCGGTCGAACTCGACCGTCGCGCCCTTCTCGCCGAAACACCTGTTTTTTCCATCCACCATGTCCGCTGGTCCGTCTTCGCAAACGTCGATGCCGACGGCCTGCTCCTCTCTCCCAAATCCGCTCCAACCTGCAATGCCGTCGCTATCCCAGACGCCGATCAATCTCCCGAACTGTTCGCCCCCCAAGCCGCCAGCCTCGTACAAGACGGCTGCCGCGTGTTGATCCCAGCGCTCATCGATCGGGACGACCAGTTCTCCGGCAACGCCGAACTCAACCGCCTCACCAACCAGCCTCACCGCGAATACATATACCGCATGGCCTTCCAGGCCGGCCGCCACATCATCGGCTACGAAGTGCAGAAGGTGCTCGCCGCCGTCGATTACTTCAAGTCCGATTCCCCTCAACTCCCCGTCTCGGCTCTCGGCCACGGCGAAGGCGGGCTCATCGCCTTCTATGCCGCCGCCGCCGATGAACGCATCCAGCGGGCAACCGTCAGCGGCTACTTCCGCAACCGCCGCAGTCTCCACAACGAACCCATATACCGCAACGTCTGGTCGCTGCTGCCCAACTTTGGCGATGCCGAAATCGCTGCTCTCATCGCGCCCCGAGAGCTTACCATCATCGCCGCGCCGCATCCCAAAATCGACGGCCCGCCCCCCGAACGCCCCGGCCGCGCCGGTGCCGCCCCAGGCGCAATCACCACGCCCTCGCTCGACGAAGTAAAGGCCGAAATCCAGCGTGCCCAGTCCGGCAACATCTCCCTAATCGAACGGCTTCCAGCTCCCGCATCCTGTCCGCCGTTGCCAGTGGTCAACCGCATGGAGCGCCAGTTCCGTCAGCTAACCAGCTTCACCCAACAAAAAGTCCATGAAGCCGAGCGCGCCCGCAAACGCTATTGGGCCAACGCCAATCTCTCGTCCCCCGCA
This sequence comes from Bryobacterales bacterium, assembly GCA_016789905.1. Lineage (GTDB taxonomy): Bacteria > Acidobacteriota > Terriglobia > Bryobacterales > Bryobacteraceae. The sequence goes on from JAEUQC010000172.1 coordinate 312,153, forward strand.
ACCTGGGCCCAAACCCGCGCCCACTACGATCTTCAGTTCCAATCCGAGATCATCGGCCTGCTCCCCCGTCCGCAGGGCGCGCCTAAACCGGAAACCCGCCTGCTCTACGACACTCATCTTTTCGAAGGCTACGAAGTCTATATCCCGGTATTCGACGAGGTCTTCGCCTACGGAGTCCTGCTTATTCCCAAAGGGCTGAAGCCCAACGAACGCCGCCCGCTCGTCATCGCCCAGCACGGCCTGGAGGGCCGCCCACAAGAGATCATCCAGCCCACGCTCCCAGGCGAAATGAGAACCTATCAGCGTTTCGCCGCCCGGCTTGCCGAACGTGGGTTCGTTGTCTTTGCGCCCCAGAACCCCTACATTCACGGCAACAAGTTCCGCCAGCTCTGCCGCAAGGGAGACCCGCTCCAAATCGGCCTCTTCGCCTTCATTCAGGCGCAATACGCGCGTTCCCTCGACTGGTTGGAGACTCTTCCCTTCGTAGACAAGGACCGCATCGGGTTCTACGGTCTCAGCTACGGCGGCGCCACCGCCGTCCGCATTCCCGCCGTCGAGCCCCGCATCAAGGCTGTCGTATGCTCTGGCAATTTCAACGAGTGGAGCTGGAAAATCACCACCGACGAACAGCCGTTCTCCTACCAGTTCACGCGCGAGTACGAAATCTACGAATTTAACCAGACCAACACCTTCGGCCATGCCGAAATGGCGACGCTCATCGCCCCACGTCCCTTCTTTGTCGAACGCGGCCACGCCGATGGTGTCGGTATCGACGAATGGGTCTCCTATGAGTACGCCAAGGTCCGCCGTTTGTTCGCCCAGTGGCAGTTAAATGATCGCACCGCCATAGAGTACTTCAACGGCATTCACCAGATTTGGGGCCACGGAGCCTTCGAATTTCTCCACCGCCATCTCCAGTGGCCGTAACCTCCTACGCCGCGCCGGGGTAACGCCGCGATAGCCGAAGCAGGCTGTGCTCGGCATTCGCCCGCACCTTTTCGTTATCGTCCCGTCGCAACTCCAGCAGCAGGTCGTTTCCTTCGCGCCAATATACGCGTCCGATTACCCATGCCGCCGTCGCGCGGAATCCTGCCTCGGGGTGCCGCGCCATCCGCGCGGCAAGTTCCGGCGCGTCAGGATCTTCGAACTGAAACAGCCCCACCAATCCGTTCCCCGCCACCCGGTTGCGCTCCTGCTTGGCAGCCATCAAAAATATCCGGTGCAGTTGTGCGCTCGGCATCGCTCTCCATAGCGCTTCCACCACGTTGGCCGCCACCCGCGCATCCGGATCGTCAATCTGTTGCACGGCCCAGTTCAAATCCGCGCTTGCCGCCGCATACAGCTTCCACGCCTTCGACCGGATTCGCGTGTTCGACGATGGCATGATCCGGTCCAGCAGCGGTAGCAGTCGCGCCGGCGGGGCAATCCGCGGCAGCAGTTCCAGCATCCGTTCCGCTCTGCCGTGGTCCGGCGGCGGAACCGCTTGCAATGCCAATGCAAACCGTTCTGGAATTCGCTGTCCTTCCGCCATCAGGCGCAGAGCCAATTTTTCTGCCTCTTCGAGTGAGTAAAGTCCAGGGTCGGTGACGTCAATGAACGAGGATGTATGCATATACTCTGAATCATTCCCCTGCCGTACTCTTCGCTCATTTCCGTCCATTCTTTAACCAATCTGTCGGCTTTCCTCGCCGCTCTCTGTTACCCTTGCAATTTGCATGGCTGATCCTATCTGGAGTTGGTTCCTTCTTTGCGTCGCCGCCGTCGCCGCTGGTGTCGTCAACGCCGTCGCCGGCGGCGGCACATTGCTGACGTTTCCCTCTTTGCTTGCTGTCCTAAGCCCCATTGCCGCCAACGCTACCAGTACCTTCGCCCTATTCCCCGGTTCGCTCGCCTCCGGTCTCGGCTACCGCAACGAACTTGCCCTTTGCCGGCCCCACCTCATCCGGCTTTTGCCGCCCAGCCTGGCCGGCGGGCTCATCGGCTCCCTCCTCGTCACCCGCCTGCCCGAACGCGTCTTCGCCTCCGCCGTCCCCTGGCTGCTCGTCGCCGCCTCCATCCTGCTTCTCCTCCAACGTCCGATCGCCCGCTATTTCGGCGCGCACCCGCATCAAACCCCCACCGCCCGCACCGTTGCCGTCATCGTCTTTTTCCAGTTCCTCGTCGGCATCTACGGCGGCTATTTCGGCGCCGGCATCGGCATTCTCATGTTGAGTTCACTCGCCTTCATGGGCATCCCGGACATCCACCAGATGAACGCCGTGAAGAGCATTCTCGCCGCCGCCATGAACGGCATCACCTTGCTCATCTTCTTCCTCTCCGGCGCCATCGTCTGGAAATACGCCATCGTCATGGGGCTGGCCGGCACTCTCGGCGGCTACGCCGGCGCCCGCGTCGCCCGCCGCGTCAAACCGGAATATGTCCGCGTTTTCGTCGTCTTCGTCGGCTTCGCCGTCGCCCTCTACTCCTGGTTCGGAAGGAAGTAGTATGCGGCGGCTGGCGGCCATGCTCCTGCTCCTGGGCAGTTGTTCCCGCCCCCAACCTCAACCGCCCGCTCCGCCGCCGAAACTCGTGCTCTGGGTTTGGGACCGCGCCGAAGACCTTCGCTTTCTGAAACCTGGCGAGGCCGAAGTTGCCGCCCTCATGGCCACCATCTATCTCCGCAACGGCCGCGCCGAAACCTGGCACCGCAAACTGCCGCTCCATCTGCCCGAGGGCATCGAACCCATCTCCGTAGTCCGGCTCGAATCAGATGGCAGCCCGCTGCCCCCGCCGGATTCCGTCCAGTCGCATCTTATGCTTTTCAGCCAGCGACTCCTCCAACTCGATTTTGATTTCCGGGCCTCTCAACGCGACTGGTATCTTGAACTGCTGGGCTCCATCCAATCTCGCGATGGCGGCATATCCATCACCGCCGTCGCCTCGGCCTGCATGGATTCACCCCCCGCCGCGGGTCTCGTCGCCGAAACCGTCCCCATGCTCTTTCGCATGGGCCCGCAACGCCGCGCCTACCTTGATAGACTTCAGAAACAAGGCGCCTTCGCCGCGGGCTGCCGCGATTCACTCGGCCTCAGTATCGACGAGCCCCTCCCCTGGCGCCCCGCCGCCAAACGCATCTACATTTTCAACCCCAACCGATGGTCCCGCGAATCGTTCGACCAAGTCCGTGCACGCTTGCGCTAGTCCTGGCGCTCTCTCTTTCTTCCGGCACCAAACACAATTTCCCTCGCCCCGTCTTCGTCTATACGCTCCATCCGGACGTCCCCATGGAGCGCTTTGCCGCCGGCCAGATCGGCCTCCCGGAGCCGCGCCACGCCCGCATCTACCTCTTCGCCGCGTACCGATTTCTGGACGGCAACCCCTTCACCGCCGCCGAACGCGCCCGCTGGCTCAACGTCTGGAAATCTCGTGCCAACCGCGACTGGCCCGAAACCAAGGTCAACCAAACCTGGCGCCGCGCCCGCGCAACCGTGCCCCATCCCCTTCCGCCAACCGCCACTGCCGGTCCGGCCCAGGTTCCATTCCGCGACTACATTACCACCTCCGTGTGTAGCGACGACGCCTTCACCACCGCCGCCAACACGCTAGCCGGCCGCGTCCGCCGCTACGGCGCCGCCAGTGCGGAGGTCAAGTTCTGGGTCACTGGACAGGACGCCGTGTTCGCCGTCTGCGCCTCCGCCGCTCCGCAACAACTCGCCGTCGCCCCCGCTTCCATGCCCGCGCTTATTCGCGCCGACCGTGACTATCAAATTGCCGCTGCCACTCTCTACGCCCAGCATTTTGACGAAGCCGCCGCGCTCTTCCGCCGCATCGCGCAGGACCCGGCTTCCCCGTGGCGCGCCTGGGCGCCTTATCAAACCGGGCGCGCCCTGCTCTATAAGGCCCGCCAGACGCAGGACGACAAGACTTATATCACCGCCGTCGCCGCCGCGGAGGCGCAGTTTCGCTCGGTTCTGGCCACTCCCGCTCTCCGCGTTTCACACACCGCCGCCGGGTATCTTCTTCTGCGCTGCATGATGATCACCAACCGCCGCGCCGCCGTCGAACGCATCGGCTCGCGCCTGCTTCGCGGCAATTGGCAGGAAACGGACCTCAGTCTTTACCTCAACGCCTTGGACGAGTACGGCGAGGCCCTCCCAAGTCAATGGCCGCGGGATGCCGTCTCCCAGTGGATTCTCTCGTTCCAACGCGGCCAAGCCATCCGCCAGCCACGATCACCCGCCTGGCTATATGCCGCGCTCTGGCTTGCCAAGCCAGCCGAAGCCACCGCGTTAGCCGGCGCTGCCATTGAAAATGGCGCGGCACCGCTTCGCTACCTCGCCGCGCGCCATTTTGCTCGCACCGGACGCCTCCCGGAGGCTCGCCAACTGATGGCAACGGTTCTAGAGGAATGGAAGGATCTCCCCTCGGCCCGCAACCGCGCGCTGCAACTCCACTCGCTCCTCGCCGAGTCCTGGGACCAATACCTGGAACGCGCCCCGCGCGCGGTCATCTTCGCGTCCTCGGAAATGAATGCCGATGAATGGGAGTCGGAATCCGAGCTGAGTGCGCGGACGCTGTCCATGTTCGATCCGCCAAACCTCCGGCCGTACCGCCAGCAGTACATAGACAGCGTCGAATATGCCCGAAAACGCGCCGCGGAACGGCATTGGGACGAAACCGCTGTGACCGTTCTCAACGAACACGCCTCCCTTCGCGTCCTCGCCCGGGCCGCGCTCAGTGATACGCTCCCCGCTGCCCTCCGTGACGAACTCGCCCGCGCCGCCTTCACCCGCGCCGTGCTGCTCAACCGGTGGGACGTCGCCAAGTCGCTCGCCGCAAGGGTCAATTCCCCTGCCATGCCGCGCTTTCTCGAAAAGCCCTCGGAGTTTGCGGCCGCGCTCGTCCTGCTCAGCCTCCCTGGTGCCCGCCCCGGCATCCGCTTTGGCTACGGTCGTGATTTGCCTCCGGCCCAGCACGACGCGGACGGTCGCAACTCGTGGTTTTCCCTCAAACATGACGCCGGTTTTGAATTCGATCTACCCTATATCGGTCCCGGACGCCAGCCCGATTTCACCCTCCCCGCGCCGCCCCTTTTTGCCTCGCCCGAAGAAGCGCGCGAGGCTGCCCAGGAGTGGCAGATTCTCCGCCGCTCCGGCGAAATGGGCCTCAACTGGATCGCCGCCAAAATTGTCGACGCCGTCAACGCCAATCCCCGCCGGCCCGACGCCCCAGAACTCCTCTACCGCGTCATTGTCGCGTCCCGCACGGGCTGGTGGTCTTCATTACCCACTGATATTCCTCATCAGCACGGCCTCGATGAAGCGGCCCGCCTCCTTTCTTCCCGCTACCGCTCCTCCAAATGGTTTCGCGAAATGAGTAAGTGGGAGACATGGCAAATACCCGCTTCCGCCCGCTAACCCCTCCGCAACCCCGCCCGCCCAACACACGTCCAAAATGGTGATCCTCGCCCACCTACGCTAAACTGGTACGAGGCGCTCTCTGTCTATGTTTCCTAACGTACTCGCGAAAATCTTCGGCACCAAAGCGGACCGGGATATCAAGGCCCTCCAGCCGCTCAAAGAAGCCATCAACGCTCGCGAGCCCCACTACAAATCGCTTTCCGATGCCGAATTGGCCGCTAAAACGGCTGAATTCAAACTCCAAATCGACCAGGGCGCAACCCTCGACGACCTCCTCGTCGAAGCCTTCGCCACCGTCCGTGAAGCCGGCCGCCGCATCTTGTCCATGCGCCACTACGACGTCCAACTCATCGGCGGCATGGAACTCCACAAAGGCCGCATCGCCGAAATGAAAACCGGCGAAGGCAAAACCCTCGTCGCCACGCTGCCCGTCTATCTCAACGCCCTCGCCGGCAAAGGCACCCACGTCGTCACCGTCAACGACTACCTCGCCAAACGCGACGCCGAGTGGATGGGCCGCATCTATAAATTCCTGGGCCTCACCGTCGGCTGCATCACCCACGACATCAGCGATCGCGACCGCCGTGCCGCCTATCAGGCCGACATCACCTACGGCACCAACAACGAATTCGGCTTCGATTACCTCCGCGACAACATGAAGTTCCGCCTGGAGGATTGCGTCCAGCGCGGCCACTATTTCGCCATCGTCGACGAAGTCGATTCCATCCTCATCGACGAAGCCCGCACCCCGCTCATCATCTCCGGCCCCAGCGAAGAATCCACCGACAAGTACTACCGCATCAATAAAATCATCCCCCGCCTCGTCCGCGGCGAAGTCATCGAAGGCAAGGAGCCGGGCGAAAAGTACTTCACCGGCGATTACACCGTCGACGAAAAACATCGCACCGTCGCCCTCACCGAAGAGGGTGTTCTGAAGGTGGAACGCCTTCTCGGTCTCGGCAATCTGTACGAAGCGCAGAACATTGAGTTCAACCATCACGTCCAGCAGGCATTGAAGGCGCACGTCATGTACGCCCGCGACAAAGAATACGTTGTTCGCCCCGGCGAAGAGGGCGAACTCGAAGTCATCATTGTCGACGAATTCACCGGCCGCCTCATGCCCGGCCGCCGCTGGTCCGACGGGCTCCATCAGGCCATCGAAGCCAAGGAAAACGTCAAAATCCAGCGCGAAAACCAGACGCTGGCCACCATTACCTTCCAGAACTACTTCCGCATGTACAAAAAGCTGGCCGGCATGACCGGTACAGCCGACACCGAAGCCGCCGAATTCGGCAAAACCTATAAGCTCGACGTCACGCCCATTCCGCCGAACCGCGTCGCCAAGCGCGAAGACGCCAACGATATCGTCTACCGCACCGAAGAGGAAAAATTCCGCAACGCCGCCAAGGAGATCAAGGAGCGCAACGCCAAGGGCCAACCCGTCCTCGTCGGCACCATCTCGGTCACCAAAAGTGAGAAGCTATCTTCCATTCTCACCAAAATGGGCGTGAAGCATGAAGTGCTCAACGCCAAGAATCACGAGCGCGAAGCCTACATCATCGCGCAAGCCGGGCGCTACGCCGCCGTCACCGTCTCCACTAATATGGCCGGCCGCGGTACCGATATTCTGCTCGGCGGCAACCCGGACTTCCTCTCTCAGGAAGAATCCATCAAGAAACACGTCGCCGAATCCGTCGACGAACACGAAGCCGGGTTCGTTGCCGACGACCGTTACTACTATTTCCAACGCGCCGACCGGAACTACCGCGTCCCCATCGACGCCTGGCGCGAAATGCACGACCGCCACAAAGCCGCCTGCGACGCCGAACGGGAAAAAGTCGTCGCCGTCGGCGGCCTCTGCATCGTCGGCACCGAACGCCACGAGTCCCGCCGCATCGATAACCAGCTACGCGGCCGTTCCGGCCGCCAGGGCGACCCCGGTTCCTCCCGCTTCTTCCTTTCCCTCCAGGACGATCTGCTCCGCATCTTCGGCGGCGAACGGATGCAGAATCTCATGCTCCGCCTCGGCATGGAGGAGGACGTCCCCATCGATTCCGGCCTCATCACCAAGCGCATCGCCGCCGCCCAGAAGGCCGTCGAAGCCCAGAACTTCGCCTCCCGCAAACACGTTCTCGAATACGACGACGTCATGAACAAACAGCGCGGCGCCGTCTACACCATGCGCCGCAATCTGCTCGAAGGAACCGACCAGAAGGAACGGATTTTCGAACAGGCCCAAGGCATCATCGCCAGCGTAGTTGCGGAGCGAATCCCCGAACGCGCCCGCCCCGACGAATGGGACATCTCCGGCCTCGAAAGCGATATCCTCACCCGTTTCGGCGCTCAGCTTCGCCTCAGCGAACTGCGCGGCGCCCCGCTCGACGAAGTGGAAGATACGATCTTCGAACAGATCAAGCAAAAGTACGAGGACAAAGAGACCCTCATCGGCGCCGAATACATGCGCGAAGCCGAGCGCGTCATCATGCTAAACGTCATCGATAACCAGTGGAAGGACCACCTGCTGTCGATGGACCACCTCAAGGAAGGCATCGGCCTCCGCGGGTATGGCCAGAAAGACCCCCTCCTCGAGTACAAAAAGGAGTCCTTCACCCTCTTCCAGGACATGATGGATCGCATCGAAGACGAGACCATCCGTTATCTCTTCTTCCTCCAGGTGGCCGAAGACAATCGCGCCAACCATCCCTTCGAAGCCGAGTACGACGAGGATCATTCCGGCGGCGGCGTCGCTCTCGCCGAGCTCGAACCCGAGCCCACGCCAGAGGACCGCAAAGCCGCCCGCGCCTCCATCGACGACTTCACCCGCAACATTCAGAAGAAAAAAGAGCGGGAATTGGCGGATTTACAGTTCCTAGGTGGCGAACCCTCGGCACCAAAAGGCCCCGTGTTGGCGTCTAAGAAACCAGGCCGCAACGACGCCTGTTGGTGCGGTTCAGGGAAAAAATACAAAAAATGCCACGGTGTCAACGAATAATCTTCGCTCTTTTTTCGCTTTGTCTCCCGGCCGCCATCCTGCCCGACGGCATCGAAATGCACACCCGCAAATCGGTGGCCGAACTCAAGCCGGAACCCGCCGCCGTCTGGGCCGAATATGGGCTACAAGTCGCTGAACGCGCCGAATATGCCGATGCCACCGCCCGCGTCGCCGTCTCTGCCTGGCGCCTCACGGACGCCACCAACGCCCAGGCCGCCATGCAGCTATTGCGAGGTACCGCCGCTCCCGGCTCCGCCGCCTTCGAACAGCGAGGCAATTACGTCCTTCGTTTTGAAGGCTTTAAGCCGCAGGAAGAGACCATCAATCAACTTATCCTCAGCCTCCCGCGCTACGACCCCTCCTCTCTCCCTGCCCTCACCGGCTTCCTTCCCGCCGCCGCCCGCCACGGCCGAAGCGAACGCTATATCCTCGGCCCCGCCTCGCTCGAAGCCTTCGTTCCCGGTATGCCCCCCTCCCTGGTGGCATTCAATTTTGGCACCGAGGGCCAGCTCGCCCGCTACAAAGACCGCGATGGCGATGTCACAATCGTCCTGTTTAACTACCCGAATCCCCAAATCGCCAAGGAACGCCTGGTGGCCTTTCAGGAGCGCAAGGAGTACGTCGCCCGCCGCTCTGGACCCATCGTCAGCGTCGTTACCCAATCCCCCTCGCCAGACGCTGCCCAGCGCGTCCTCTCCCAGGTCCGCTGGGAAGTCAACGTTACGCTCGACCAGAAACAGCCCGATCCGAAAGGTGACAATATCGGCGTTCTGTTCCTGAACGTGTCTAAGTTTTCGGGCCTGATGATCCTCTTCGCCCTTCTCGCCGGCGGCGCTTTCGCCGGTTTTCGCATGTTGGGAAGAAAATTTTCGGGTCAAAAGGCCGGAGACGACTCCGCCGTCATCGCGCTCCACATCGACGAATAACCCGCCCAGATTCTTCAACTTGCCGCCATCTGCCTTGCTGTTTTCCACATGTTTTCCACAGCGCGGCGCAGGGGCTATTTTTCGCTAAACCCCTTTTAATCAATCGGATACGCGTTTTTGCCGCACCTGGAACTTTGCTCTTGACGAAAAGCCCGAGACGCCATAACATCACAATCACATACCAGGAATCGTCGGCAGCGTAGCCTCGAAGCCTGATTCTCCCAAACATCGACCGGCGGGCTTTGGCCCGCCGTTGTCGTTTTATACTCCAAGGAATGAATCCCCATCCGCGGAAAGCGGATCCGCCAGCCTCCTGGGCGGAACGGCTCCGGGCGCTTCGCAATCTGCCGCCCCTTCTGGCCATGGTTTGGGAAACCAGCCCGTCGCTGGCCTCGGTTTCTTTGCTCTGCCGCCTTGTGTGGGCTTTGGTCCCCTTAGGGATGCTCTGGGTCGCCAAACTCATCATTGACCGTGTAGCCGTCGCCACAGCGGCAAAAACGGGGGTTCCTGACGACCTCTGGCCCCTCGTCGCCCTCGAATTCGGCCTCGCCATCGCCGGCGATCTCCTCATGCGCGCCGCTGGACTCGCCGAAAGCCTCCTCGGCGACCGTTTCACCCACCACATTGGCGTCCGCCTCATGCGTCACGCCTCCACGCTCGATCTGGCCAGCTTCGAAGATCCGGTTTTCTACGACAAGCTCGAACGCGCCCGCCGCCAATCCGCCGCCCGCCTCGGCATGCTCTCCCAAATCGCCAGCCTCCTGCAGACGATTCTTTCTTTACTTTCGGTTTCCGTTGTAATCATCTCATTTTCTTGGTGGTTCCTTCCCATCTTGGTTGTCGCGCTCCTGCCCGTCTTCTGGGGCGAAACCCGTTTCGCCATGCTCGCCTATTCGCTCCTCTACCGTTGGACGCCGGAGCGCCGCGAACTCGATTACCTCCGGCTCCTCGGCGCCAGCGTCTCCACGGCAAAGGAGGTAAAGCTATTCGGGCTCGGCGATTTCCTCATCGAACGCACTGAGGCTCTCTTCGACCGCTATTTTCAGGAAAACCGTAAACTTGCCATCCAAAAAGCCGTCACCAACGCCGCACTAAACGTGCTTCCTTTGGCTGGGTACTATGGAGCCTACGCCGTCATCCTCTATCGCACCGCCAAAGGCGAACTCTCCCTCGGTGATCTCACCTTCCTCTCCGGAGCCTTCCTACGTTCCAGGAACGCGCTCGAAAGCGTCTTTTCCACCCTCTCCAACGTGTCCGAACAGGCCCTTTTCGTCCGCGATCTGTTCGAATTCTTCGATTCCAAGCCCACCATTGAAGATCACGCCCACCGCCTGCCCGCCCCGCGCCCCATCCGCCAGGGCTTTGAGTTCCAAAACGTTTCTTTTGCCTACGCGAACAGCGGAAAGACGGTTCTGGAAAACGTGAGCTTTCGCCTGGAACCGGAAGAACGTATTGCACTTATCGGTGAAAACGGGGCCGGGAAGACCACTCTCATCAAACTCGTCAGCCGGCTCTACGATCCCACCGCTGGCCGCATTCTCCTCGATGGTGTCGATCTGCGCGAATATTCGCCTGCCGAACTCCGAAAGGAGATCGGCGTCATCTTCCAAGACTATGTGAAGTTCGACATGTTAGTGAAAGAAAACATTGGAGTTGGCCGCGTTGAACGGATGGCCGATCAGGCCCGCGTCGAAGCCGCCGCGCAGAAGTCTCTCGCCAGCGACGTAGTGGGTAATCTTGCTAACGGCTACAGCCACATGCTCGGCCGCCGCTTCGAGGGCGGCGCGGAGCTTTCCATGGGCCAGTGGCAGAAAATCGCCCTCGCCCGCGCCTATATGCGCGATGCCCAGCTCCTCGTCCTCGACGAGCCCACCTCTTCCCTCGACGCCCGCGCCGAATTCGAAGTCTTCCAACGCTTCGCCGACTTGACCAAAGGAAAAATGGCGATTCTCATCTCCCATCGCTTTTCCACCGTCCGCATGGCGGACCGGATTCTGGTCCTTGGAGGCGGCCGCATTGAGGAGCAGGGAACTCACGCGCAGTTGGTCGCCAATGGCGCCCGGTACGCTGAGCTGTTTGAACTCCAGGCCGCCGGCTATCGCTGACCGGCCGGGCGCCGCAGCAGGAAACCCATAGCTCGGCCCTCACCGACGCGACAAGACTGCCCAGCTTGGCGTTGTTGGCCTTTACCCCCTCCTCCGGATCAGACAGCAACCGGCGCACAGTACGACTGCGGCGCCGCTCGCCTGTGACCCAGCCACACGCCGCTCGCCGGGAAGCCCCACCTGCACCCCCGGCGGTTTATCGGTGCCACCCCCCGTCTGTCCCCTCTTTTTCGTAGGGCAACCGTTAACTGCCAACGCAGCCAACGGCTTACCGCCCAATTCTTACAAACGAAAACGCCTACCCCCCACCGCACCCCCCCCTGTACCGGTCATCTTTGAACGTGCCCCAAAACGCGATACACCCCCCCCCCTCACCGCGTTACGCCCTTGGTCTACCCGCGCCCGTACCGCCGGTAGCGACGTTCATCCGTAACCG
>JAEUQC010000157.1 GCA_016789905.1 Bryobacterales bacterium
AAGCATGAACGCTATCGCTGAGACGAGTGCTGAGCATACGGCGCTCCTAAACGAATATCGCATCGCCCTGCGGCTTTGGACCGAGACGCGTGCCCTTTACCAGAATGGAACAGCTCCAGAAGTGCTGGAGGCAAACCGGACGGTGGAAGAACTGGAACGAAAACTGCGGGACCACCGAATTCAACGCACCAGACGCTGAACGCGGAAGGAGTAATCGGCCAATTCGTCCCCCGTGCTGCCAAGGGTAGTCGCGACGTAGTCGCCATCCTTCAGTACGCCAGCGGGAATCTCGACCGCGCTCTGCACCAGAGCCGCATTCCAAACCGAGCCGCCCGTGTCGACGAGTCTCACGATTACATTCGCCGCGGGCGTTCCGGACAGCGTGAGGCGGACCCATTCGACGTCCGGCGGAATTCGCACGATATGCGGTGCTTCGGCGGCGGAGCGGAGAGTTCCGGGCGTTAGCGTGATGGCGAACACTGCCGGCGTGCGGGGCAGCACGGGTTCCCAGCGGTTCGACAGGAAAACGGCGAGCAGGAGCGCGGCGGCGATGGCGACCCACGGTGCGAGAAGTTTCCAGGCGGCCGGACGACGATGGAAACGGTGATGGAGCGCGGTGGCGAACGCCACGCGCTCCCGAGAATTGGGGTGCGCGGCCAGATACGCATCCCATTGGGCGCGCTCATGCGGCGAAAGTGAGCCGTCAACGTAGGCGTCCATCAACTCGGCTTCGACAGCCTCAAGCTGGGCGAGGGCCTCGGCGGAAGTGAAGTAGCGATCCTCGACGGCGTCGCGCTCACCCTCTGGCAGTTGCCCCAAAAGGTAGCGCCGCAATTGCGCAAACTCATCCACGCTCATATATGACCTTTTCGCAAGATTCATTACGCCGCAAACACGCGGAGACACATTGGGCAAGTTTGGCCCGAACACGGTGGAGGCGCACGCGAAGAGCGTTGGCGTCGATCCCGATTTCGGCGGCAAGGGCCTCCCGCGCCCGAATTTTTTCAGCGCCCTGGTGAGAGTAGAAGCGCTCCACCCATTGCCGGCTCTGCGGAGCAAGCGAACGCAAACACTCGTCCAAGCATTCGGCGCGCGGATCTTCCATGACAGACGACGAGGCCGCCATGCGTGCCCAATCCACTTCCATGGCGCGGGGCCGCTTCCACTGTTCGCGTACAAGGTTGCGGGCAATCCCGAGAACGAAACTCTCGATGGACGGCGAGGGCATGACACCCTCGGCGACACGGCGGGCGGTGCGGTCCAGCGCTTCATCGGCCAACACGTCGGCCGGGGCGGCGCCACGGGCCGCGAAAAAGATCAACAGACGGCGGCGCAGCGATTCATAACGTTCGCCGGCGGAATCGCGCTCTGGACCAAGCGCGCCCAGCAAGCAATTGAAGTTCTCCGGTGTCAGCGCCATTCGCCCTGCAGAACGAACCCGGCCCAATAAAAAGGATGGCGCCAACGTGTGGTGGCGGCCAAGGCACGCTGCGCGTCGCGGAGGGCGAGCGAGGCCGGTTTGCCGTCTCCCAAAAGGCCGGTATAGAAGATCTTCATAAGCTCCGCCGTCGCGCGGTCATCCACCTTCCACAAGCTGGCGACGACGCGGGCCGCGCCGGCCTGTTGAAAGGCGTGCATGAGCCCGATGAGGCCTTCGCGTTTCATCTCCTTGCCGAGGGCGGTCTGGCAGGCGCTGAGAACAACCAACGACGAATCGACACGCAGTTTATAGACGTCGCGGAGGCGCAAGCTGCCGCCGGAGAGGACGATTTCGGTTTGCTCCGGCCGGGATGTGTCCAAAACGCTATGGGCGGCGAAGTGGATGATATCAGCGCGGGTGTTCACGATGGCGTCGCGGGTTGCGGCGGGCCCAATGGCGGCCACGCGGCGGGCGGGCGGGGCAAGGGCGAGGATGCTTTCGGCCTCTCGCCGCGCGAATGGAAGCCGGGCCAATTGCGGGGCCACCGGGTCAGCAAAGACGGCGAGCCGGGCGGGAGGGGAGGGGCGCGCCGGGCGAGCCCGCAGCGCGACGAGGGCGGATGCAGACGGCGCGACGACGACGGGCATTCCAGCGGCGAGATCGGCGAAAGGCAGATATTGCAACGCGCCGTCGGCGACGATGAGAAGCCGTCTGGCGTTGACGCCGGGCAAGAGAAGCCTGGCCAATGCGGCTTGGTCCGGGCGCGGGCCGGCTTGCCGGTAAGACTCGTAGGCAGTGCGTGCCAGGGATTCAAGCGCCGCTCTGCCAGGCAGGGCGCGCGTGACAATCGAATGCCGCGTCACAACAAACAGGTAGCTCTTCTCTTCCCCGAGCGCATATTCAAGCAGAGTGGTATCGTCGTCCAGCACGGCGCTTTGGATTTCAGCCAAAGTCCGTGCGGGGAGCCCGGCGGCGGCGCTTACGCCGGCGTCGCTCAGAGCTTCGACGACGGCGCGCGCGCGGGCGCGCTCACTGATTTCAAAGGCCCGGCGCGGGTCGCCGTTGTCCAGTGCAAGATAGGCCTCAATCAGGAACTCATAGCGGTTCTGGATGTAGCCGATATAGGTAGCGCGCAGATCGCGATCCGACAGCCGCTGCCGCAACGACTCGGCCAGTTCCACGGCGCGCAGCATTTCCGAGGCGGCAATATCGAGATGGCCGGCGCGGCGTTCCACCATCGCCAGCGACTGGCGGGCGAACGCTTCCCCTCCCCGGTACCTGACAGCCGCGAAACGCGAGGCCGCATCACGTAAGGAGGCCGCGGCGGCAGCGTGATCCCCGCACCCATCCCAGTAGAGACCAAGCCGAGCGAGCACGGATGCTTCCCCCCGGATGTCCTTTATCTCCCGCCGGATTGCCAGCGCCTGCTCCAGCCGGGGACGGACCGGCTCGAGGTTTCCGGCTTTCAGATCAAGCATGGCGAGCGAGCTGAGCGCTTCGGCTTCTTCGCGCGGCGCCTTCGCGACACGGGCCAACTGTAAGGCCTCATCGAGCAATAGGCGCGCCTTGTCCGGCTGGCCGAAATAACGGCGCAGTTCGCCCATGGCGAAGAGCGTGGACGCGATCAGTTCCGGTTTCCCGTCTTTCCGCTGCATGGCCAGTGCCTGCTCGAAATAGGCGAAGGCCCGCGCGTTTTGATCGAGGTTGTAATGAAGCACGCCGAGATCGCGGAGGGTTCGCGCCTGCCGTTCGCGGTCCCCAGTTTCGCGGGCCAGGCGAAGCGCGCGCTGGTATCCATCCAGGGCCTTTTGCCGCTCTCCCAACCCGTCATGAATTAACGCCAACACGCGGAGGCTTACAATTTGGAGGTCCTTGCGTCCGGCCTGTTCGTGAATCCGCAATGACTGCCGTATGGCGTTCAGCGCTTCATCAGGCTGCCCCTTTTCAAACAGCGCCAGGCCGCTGTTGTGCAGATCTTCGGCTCGCTTCAGTTCCGGTGCGTCCCCCCACACAAAGAACGCGAGCAGTATCCAGGCAGCCACACTGGCATTGTATGGGTTTCATTGACGAGTGAACAACTGTCCATTCACATTGATGCCGTTCCCGTTCGGGTAGACATCGAGCGAGAAGAGCTGGCGGCCGCCGCCGTCGAACTCCGCCACCAACGTGTTGCCATAGACGCGATAGCGCCCGGTGGCCGTATTGGCGGCGCCAACATTGCCACCAGCGTACACTTCGCTCGATGTGTCAACGAAGCTCTCCTTCACGGAACGAAAGCGGCCATCGGGGCTGAAGGCGACGGTCCAACTGCTCATGTACATCAGCTTGTCGCGCACTCCAGTGTTGCGGGTGCGGTTGTCGCTGTTGATCCAACTTCCGGCCACGAGCCGTTCCAGTTGCAGGTTCCTGAGGAGTCCGTTGAAGCGGGCGCTTTGCAGAATCTCCCGCCCCTTGCGCTGAATGAATTCCCGTTGGGCCGGGCGGGCGATCGCCATGACGCCGAAATAGAATTCGCCTTTCAGCAGGACCCCGTTCCAGGCGGTCTGCATATAGGTCTGATACTCCTGTTCCACCATGGGGAGGCCCGCGTGCCGGGCGAATACGGGCGCCGCAAGGAGACGCGCGCCGGGCAGGTATTGGCCGGCCAAAGCCGCCGCCTGTTGACTGAGTTCCTGGATATTGGCCGCCATCGCGACACCAGCGCCAACAACGATACGCTCTTCGCCTCCGTTGGCTGGTTCAATGACCGTCAAATGCTGGCCCGCAAGAGCACCATTCAACGGGGCAACGCGGACGCGCCACCCGGCCGGTACGGCCAAAGTGAAGGAGTTGTCCGGCGCGGTGTACTCAGCAGCGGCGGACGGTCCGATGTGCAGCAGAATGGACATGAGCAGAAATGTCCTCATACCCTTCATGGCGTCCGGAGGAAAAACATTACAACCAGCAGAACCAGATACAGTAGACAGAGATACATGCGCAGACTCGCGGCGCCGTTGCTTCTATTACTGGTTTGCGCCAGCTTCTACTGGAAGCTGACGCTGACAGACCAGTACACCTTTCTGGACAGCCCGGACCTGGCCAACCTTGACTTTCCGCGCTTGCAGTTTCAGGCCTCGGCGTGGCGACATTCACAGCTTCCGCTGTGGGACCCGCTTCACTGGGCTGGGCAGCCGTTCCTAGGCCAGGTGACAGGCGCGGCGTACCCTGCGAACTGGTTGCTAGGGATCTTCCCGTTTCGCGAAGGAAAGCTGAGCATCACCGTTGTGCATTGGTATCTGGTGCTACTCCACTTTCAGGGCGCGCTATTTTGTTATTGGCTTTGCCGGGACTGGAAACGCAGCCGGACAGCATCGATTCTTGGCGGGATCGTCTTTGCGTTTGGCGGATTTCTGGGCTCGACGGATTGGCCGCAAATTCTCAACGGCGCCCTGTGGCTGCCACTCATTTTCCTGTACCTGTTTCGTGCTCTGCGGGGAGAACGGGCATTGTTCAGTGCAGCGATGTCTGGAGCGCTGGTGGGCGTGACGTGGCTGAGCGGCCATCACGAGGCACCGATCTATACGTCGACGGCTGTCGCGGGCGTGTGGGTTTTCGCGTGCTGCGCGGGGCCGCGCCGGGTTCAGTTGGTTCGGCTAACGATGGCGGCGGGCCTGACGGCGTTGCTGATTTCGGCGGTTCAGATTCTGCCGGCGCTTGAGTACGCGCCGCTGGCCAAAAGGTGGGTTGGAGTGGAGAGCGGACCGGTGGGCGGCAACGACACGATTCCCTATTCGGTTCACCAACATTATTCCTGGACGATGGCATCGGTGCCGGGCATTGTGACGCCGCGCCAGCCAGCGCATGTGGACCCATTTATTGGAATCGTCGCGTTCTCGCTGGTTTTATTGGGGATCTATCACGGCTGGCGGCGCCCGCAGGTGCGACTGCTGGCGGCGATCGGCTCCGCAGGCCTGTTGATGGCATTGGCGAGCAGCACGTTCATTCACGGGTTGCTCTACGCGGCGGTGCCGGTATTTGGCAAGGCGCGGGTGCCGGCCAGAGCGCTGGTACTCTTCAGCTTTGCAGTGGCGCCGCTGGCGGCGTACGGATTCGACGCGCTGCGGCGGCGTAGGAGCCCGTGGCTGGCGCGCACGATTACGGGGTTGGCCGCAACGGGATTGCTGCTCTATGCCGCCAGTCTGGCCGGAACGCCGGCGACGATCACGGCTTTGACAGCGACAGTGGCCGCCGCGTTGTTCGCCGCCCACCGCGCGGGCGCCCTTGGGCCCAGGTTGCTTACGTGCACGGTTCTGTTGCTGGTGCTAGTGGAAATCGGCAGCGTGACAGGAATCAACATACCGAGCCGGGTGGCGGCGCAGCGTTCCGGACATATCGACCGGCTATACCATCACAACGACATTGCCGCAGTCCTGCGCGCCCAGCCGCAACCGATACGTGTGGAGGTAGACGACTCCGTGGTCCCCTACAATTTTGGCGGCTGGCATGGGATTCAAACGTTGGGAGGATTCGCGGCGTCCGCCACGATGAACCTGCTAGAACTGGAACGGCACCGGCCGCGCACGCAGGATTTGCTTGGGATCAACTACTATGTGGACAGCGAGCCGCCGCGCCCCGGCCTGGAACTGGTGGCCGACGGCAGCAGCGGCCTGCATGTGTATCGCAACCCTACAGCGCTGCCGCGCGCATGGATCGTACACAAGGCGAGTCAGGTGGAATCCTACAATGCTCTGCGCGCGCGGCTGGAAGCGGCGGATTTCGACCCACGCACGGAGGCGCTGCTGCTGACGGCGCCGCCGGCGTTGAGCGCCTGCGCGGAGCAAGAGCCGGCGCAGGCGCGGTATACCTCGAATCCGAACTTCGTGCGCATCGATGCGAAGGCCGCCTGCCGCGGACTGCTGATTCTGGCCGACACGTACTTTCCTGGTTGGAGTGTGACCATCGATGGCAGGGTGGCGCCGATACTGGAAACGTTTGGCGCACTGCGCGGCGTGGTGATAGAGCCGGGCGAGCACCGGGTGGAGTTTTCCTACCGCCCGGCGTCAGCGGTAACCGGGGGGGCGTGCGGGCTTCTGGGAATCGCATTTTTGTTCTGGGTCCATCGACGCAGCAGGAAATAGTTGAACCAGATTGCCCCTCGGTTTTCGCCTGTAGGGAAGAGAGGCAACACCAACTATGTGGAAACGAATACTGACGTTTACCGCCGCCGGAGTATTGACGTTAGCTGCCGGCGGCATTGGCTACGTGAGTTTGCGCCAGCCAAATCGAATGCCCGCTGAAGCCATCCAGGTATCCATGACAAAAGACACGATCACCCGGGGCCGGTATCTGTTCACCGTCGTGGCCGATTGCGACGGCTGCCATTCGTTACGTGATACGGGGAAGTTCAGCGCTCCGGCGGTGGCCAGCGGGCGAGGCCGCGGTTGGACGATGCCGAAAGAACTCGGCCTGCCGGGGGACGTTGTGGCCCCGAATATTACGCCGGACGTTGAAACCGGTATCGGAGCTTGGACGGACGGCGAGAAGATAAGGGCGATTCGGGAAGGAGTGGGCCGTGACGGTCGTGCGCTGTTCCCAATGATGCCGTACCAAAATTTCGCGAAGATGAGCGATGCAGACGTGCAGGCGCTGGTGGCCTACATGAATACGCTTCCAGCGATTCGAAATCCGTTGCCGAAAACACGGCTCGATTTTCCCGTCAACTATCTGATTGCCGGCGTGCCCGCGCCGGCGCGCAATGTGCCCGCCGTAAACCAAGAAGACAAACTGGGCTGGGGCCGCTATCTGGTTACCATCGCCGGATGTGGGCACTGCCATACACCGATGCAGAAGGGTGAACCATTGCCTGGAATGGAATTCGCCGGCGGCGAGCCATTCCGCTTGGGAACCATGAAGGCGGTGAGCGCCAACATCACACCGGACACGGACACAGGCATAGGGAAGATGAGCGAAGCCGAGTTCGTTGAACGCTTCCAGCAGTACCGCAAGTATGCGGTAACGGGCGTGCCGGATGTGAAGCCGGAGAGCTTTACGCTGATGCCGTGGATGGCATTTTCCAGGATGTCACGCGAGGAACTAAGCGCCATCTACACGTACTTGCGAACGGTGAAGCCGGTCCACCATTCCGTGGAAACACATCCGGTCAATTAGGGCGCTTGCCGAACTGATCGTAGAGCTTTGTGTGTCGCGTCTCCAGGCTCACCGGGCGGCCCTGAATCCACATCTGCTTCACTTGCGAGCGGGCCTCGAGCGGGTCTCCATCGGTAAGAATCAGGTCCGCCCACTTGCCAGCTTCGATGGAGCCAATGCGGCTGTCGACACCCCATATTTTCGCGGCGTTGATAGTGACCGCCCTCAACGCCTCTTCATAGGGAAGCCCGAACGCAACCGCGTTCGCCGCTTGAAATGGCAGGTTTCGCGCAAACTGCACGCTGAAGGTGCCGAAGGCGAAGGTGACGCCGGCCTTGTGCAATTCCGCGGGCAGAGTGAAAGCAGAATCGTATGGGGAATCCTCCTCCAACGGGAGTTCCAACGTCTCCCCAAGAATCACGGGGATTCGTTTTTCCGCGATCTCCTTCACCGCCGCGCCGGCCTCGCGCACGCCCGCGAGCACGATCTTCACATTCTCCTTCGCGCCAAATGCCAGTGCATCCTTCACTGCTCGCTCTCGTGGTGCGAAGATCATCAATGACGCTTTGCCCTCCAGAATGGGCAACATCGCGTCAAGGCGGCGGTCCAAAACGAACCCGGCGCCGCCGGCGGCCTTTCGCCGTTGGTAGGCGCGCGCCTGCTCAAAGAAATCGCTCAGCAGTTTCAACCGTTCTTCGTAGCGCCGCTTTGTCTCGGCAAACGGCCGGCGTCCGGCTCCGAAGGTGGAACTGAACGTCCCCGTGGTTAGCGTTGGCATGCGCATCTGCATGGTCACGTTGCGCTCAATAGCCATCTCCTCCCACGTCCAGCCGTCCAGATGGACCAGCGCGGCCTGGCCGCCAATGATGCCGCCGCCGGGGTAGATGAGCGAAGTGGTGATGCCGTTGCCGCGCGTCACTGGAATGTGGTCGCTTGATGGATTGATGGCCACAACCGCGCGCAGTTGGGGGTTGAAATCGCCCAACTCAACCAGGTCGGACGTCTCGCGCACCGAACTCACCTCAGCCATGCCGATGTTGCTCGCCGAATCAATCAACCCGGGGTAGACGTGCTGCCCTTTGCCATCGATTACCTTCGCGGATTTCGGCGCGGCAACCCTTGCGCCGAAGGCGGCTATCTTGCCATCGGTGACGACCAGCGTTCCGTTTGGAATCGACGCGGATGTGACCGGGTGAATCGTCACGTTACGTAGAACAAAGCTATCGTCGGCGGCAAATGCCGCCACGGCCACTAGCAATCCCAATACTCTCACTGGGGCCTCCGTCCACCGCCGGCCGGACGGGCCGGCGCCGCCGCGGCCTTCTGCTTTTCGGTCAATTGCCTGCGCCGCGCGGCCTTTACGGCGCGTTCGCTCATGTCTTTGTCGCGGTCAAAATACATTTCGCCGTCGATGAATACCTTCTGCACCTTGGCATAGTTTGACAGCGGGTGCTTGTCATAGATCACCAGATCGGCATCCTTACCGGCCTCAATGGAACCGACGCGGTTGTCGATCGCCAGTTGCCGGGCGGGATTGATTGTGATGAGAGCCAGGGCTTCGACATCGGTGAGTCCGCCGTAGCGAATCGTCTTTGCCGCTTCCTGGTTCAAGTGGCGCATCATCTCCGCGTCGTCAGAATTCAACGACACCAGCACGCCTTTTTTGTGCATCAGGGCGGCGTTGTAAGGAATCGCGTCGAAGGCTTCCATTTTGTAGCTCCACCAGTCGCTAAAGGTGGAGGCGCCGGCGCCATGTTCTTTGATTTCCTTCGCTACTTTGTATCCTTCCAGCACGTGCTGCAACGTGCGGATTTTGAAACCAAATTCATCGGCGACGCGAAGCAGCATAAGGATCTCATCGGCGCGGTAACAGTGCGCGTGTACGTGACGCTTGCCTTCGAGCACCTCAACGAGCGGCTCCAGTTTCAGGTCGCGGCGGGGCGCGATCAACCGCTCCCCTTTCGCGGCGCGCGTGCGGTAGTCATCCCATGCGGCCTTGTAAGCGCGTGCGTCGGTAAACGCTTCGCGGATCACGTCTTCCACACCCATGCGCGTGGCGGGGTAACGCAGGCGGCCGCCCAGACCGGAATCGCCGCCGCCGCGCCGCTTCGGATTTTCGCCGAGCGCGAATTTGATTCCAGGCGTCGCGCCTTCCAACAGAATCTCCGGCGCGCCCTTTCCCCACCGCATTTTGATGACGACGTTTTTGCCGCCGATGGCGTTGGCGCTGCCGTGGAGGATATTTGCAGTGGTGACGCCGCCGGCAAGCGCGCGATAGATGCCGATCGCCTCCGGGTCCACCGTGTCCTCGATGCCCGTCATCGACGAGACCGTGACGGTCCCTTCGTTCACAGCCTCGGTACCGATATGCGAATGGCAATCGATGATTCCGGGCATTACATATTGCCCGCCGGCGTCAATGATCCGCGCATCGGCCGGCGCGGTGACGGTTGGCCCTACTTCGGCAATCTTGCCGTCGCGGATCAAGATCGACCCATCGAACGATCCCTTCGTCACCGTCAGTATTTTTGCATTGCGGATTACAGTCACCTCCCCCGCCGCAAACGCGGCCAGGGGCGCGAGCAGGAAACCTCGCAGAAACTTACGCCGGTCCATTGGTCTGTCCTCCCGCCGCCGGTTCAAACTTCTTGCCGTCCACGAACACCATCTTCACCGCCGTTTTCTCTGCAAGCCAGTCTCCATCGGTGACGAATAGATTTGCAATTTTGCCTGGCTCAAGGCTTCCCAGGCGGTCGTCCAAACCATAGATGCGCGCGGCGTCCAGCGTCATGGCTCGCAGCGCGTCATCATTCGCCAGCCCCGCGTCCACGGCACGTTTCACGGCCCGCCTGATATCGGCCGGGCGTTCCACGCCGCCAGAGTAAAAAGCAAACCGAACGCCGGCCTTCGCCAGCGCCGCGGGCCCGGCCGGAGCGTTCTCGCGTATCTCCAGCGTCCGCAGGGAGTCCACCACGTCCGGGTCGGATTCACGATCCCGTTCTGGCCATTTCAGATTGATCAGAAGAGGGACGCCCGCGGCTTTCAAAGAGTCCGCCGCGCGCCAAGCCTCACTTCCGCCGTACAGCACAAAGGGGTTCTTCAATTCCCGGCCGAAGCGGATCATCCGGTCAATCTCCACCTTGCGTGAGGCCGGCAGGAGAAGACGCGGCGATTCCAGCACACCTTCCAACGCCCGATCGTAGGCCGGCCGCTGGAGGCCGCGTGGGTTCTGGGTGTACATCGCTTTGGCGGATTTGTAGTGCGCAGCGTCCAGATAGACCTGCCGAACATAGGCAATCGAACCCAACAGCGAGCCGGGGAAGCTGGTGAAGCCGCGCACGGAAAGCGAAAGAAACTGGCCGACGGGAGAACTGACCACCATGTCGCCGGCACGGCCGCCGCCCAGGTTTAGCGCCGAGCCTTGCCCGGCGAAGATACCGGTTGGCGGAAAGACGACGGCGGTGGTGAATCCCGCGTTCCGCGCGGCCGTCAACGCGGGATCGTTAGGCTGTACGAGATCGGCGGCCTTCAGCCAACTGGTGTTCGACGGCCGCTCTTCCGGGCCGCCATCGTCCTGGAACTGCACGTTGGAAGGCGAGTCGTCACCACCACCGCCGCGTCGTGCGGCGGTGGGCGCGGCGGCGGGGCGAGAAGCCGGCGCATCGGCAGCGGGGGGAAGACCCCAGCGGCTCAGGGCATCGATGAGCCCAGGGTAGACATGAAGCCCCTTCCCGTCGATGGTCCAAGCGCCGGCGGGGACATCGGCGCCGGAGCCAACGGATTCAATCAGACCATTGCGAACAACGATTGTTCCGCTCGAGATAATCGGGCCGGATGCCGTGTGGATGGTGGCATTCTGGATGGCATAGATCTCAGGCGAGCCGCTTTGCCCGTGGGCAATCGCACCCGCCGCCGCAAGAAGCATGGAACGGCGTCTCATTGAAATTCATGGTAACAGCCGGACGGCCTCACCACGCGCAGCGCGGTCCAGCACCACGAATAGAAGGTTCTTTCCCTCAAACGGCGCGATCTGCTTTCCCTTCCATGTTTCGGGCGCCGCGACAAAAGGAGCGACGTAGCGGACCGCGTCGCGAATGGAGCCGGAAGCGGCGGTTCGGTACTCCCACAAGTCAATGCCGTCACGCTGAGCAAGGGTGGCCACTACTGCCCAGCCGTCCAAATTCATGGCGGAATAGGAGAGCGACTTGGTGCGCGCCTCTTCCTGCGGACAGGCGCCGTTGGCGCGAATCTGACCGGGAATCATGCGCTCTTTTATCCGGGCATAGACGCGGTCGCGCAGCGCCCGGTTTTCTGTGTAGTGCGCCAGCGCCAACACCTGGCCGGCCCACCACGTGCCGTGGTTGTTTTTGGCATCCCCTTCCGCCGCACCGATTTTGCTTTCCGTCAACCACCGCGCATACTCCGCGCACCAGGACCGCAAAGCCGCCCGCTCCACTTTTGTGAACCCGCCGGCCTGTTCCAGGCGCTGCAGTCCCTCGACCGCCCAAATCAATCCGCGCGTGTCAATAATGCCAGCGCTGCGGCCGGAGTTGCGATTCCGGATTGCTTGCCCATACTCCAGGTGCGGGTTCATTCGAGTAGACTCGCGCAAAAACCAGACGCGCGCCACTTCTTCGCCGCGGCGCAGAGCCTGCTTGTCGTGGAGCAATGACGCGCGCAACCCGAGCGCCAACAGGTTCTTGTACATTTCGCCAAACAGACGCCGGTGCGCGTCGAACCGCTGTGGAAACGTCTCACCGTCGCGGCGAAGAAATGGGGCTTTCGGGTCTTTCGGATCGGGCCACCAATAGGGAGCTTCGCTGTAGTAATCGTTGGGCCGCAAGCCCGCCTGGGGCGGCGCCACACTGGTGATCGTCCATGGGCCGTTTTTCAACGCAGCGCGCGTGGCGGCATCCAAGCCATCGACGGACGCGCCCGGCGCAGCGAGCAACGAAACCAGCAGCAGCAGTTCCATCAGACCCAGCCGGCCTCCGCCGACAGTGTCCGCAACATATCCAGATCGCGCTTCATGGCCGCCAACACCTGCGATTTCGGGATGGTGATGCGAGTCAGGCCTTTGTCGGCGCCGCCGAGGTCGTACTCATAGTGAACCTGTGCAGGACCGGAGAACCCGCTTGCCTTTGCCATCTTCAGAAACTCCCGCGTCTGCACCATGCCGTCGCCGATGGGGCACCAGTCCACACGCCACTTGCCATTGGCGCCCTTGCCCCATTTGAAGTCCTTCAACGCGATGCCGCCCGTTAGCGGCAGCGCGATCTTCGATGAGTGAAGCCAGCCGCCCAATCCGCCCTCGATCGTCGCGTGCGCAACGTCGAAATTAAAGCTCACATACCGCTTGTCGGTATCGCGCAGCAGCATCCACAAGTCCCACTGCGAAGCGCCGACGCGACCGGCGCCGGAATGGGTATGATACATGGCGCACAGGCCGAGTTCCTTGTTGAACGCAGCCAGATCCCGCACGCGAGGAGCGAACTCCTTCAACTGGTCGGGCAGAGATTTGCCGTCCTTGTACTTAAAGCCGTCCCAGCGGTAATGGGTGAGGCCGAGCTTTTGGGCGGCGCGCAGCACGGGCTCGGTGTGGGGCGTAGTCATGTCACCGATGTCGGTGGTGATCATCGTCAGCTTCAGCCCCGCCGCGCGGATCGATTCGGCCGCCTTCGGCAAGTCCTCAGCTACCCGTTCCGGAGTCACGTGGCCGCCCTTCCGGACAGTCAGGTCAACACCCTCAAACCCGACTTCCTTCGCGGCCGCCGCCATCTCCGCCCACGGCAAGAAATGCAGATGCTTGGAGAATACGCAGAACTCCATCCTGCCCGAAGCCGCCGCGACCGTACCAGCGCCCAATGCCGCGGCCAAGAAGCCGCGCCTGTTCACTTCATTGCTTGTTACCATCCCTTACAAGCTCTCCCATTCTGAAGTTCCACGCAACCATGCCCAAATCCCCAACCGATGGAATCCGATTCACCTGCCAGCCCGGCTGCACTCGCTGCTGCGATATGGAGGGGTTTGTCTATCTGACCGAGGCCGACCTGGTTAAGGCCGCAGCCTATTTAGAGTTGTCTCCGGAGGAGTTCGAACGGCGCTATGTGTATCGAACACGCCACCAACGAAGGCTGCGCAAGCCTCGGGGCAGCCAGTGCGAATTCCTGACCGAAGGCGGCTGCGGCATTCATCCGGCAAAGCCCACGCAGTGCAGGCTGTTCCCTTACTGGCCTCATTTGCTGTCGTCGCGCCGGGAATGGGAAAAAACTGCAAAGTGGTGCCCTGGCATTGGACAGGGGGAACTGGTGCAGATCGGTGAAGCCCACGAGCGCGCGGAGGAGATGAAGACGGCCTATCCGAATTTTTTCTGACGCGGCTACTCCCGCAGCAGGCCTTCCAGCCGGTCGAATCGCGTGTTCCAATTTGCGCGCCGCCGGCGAACCCATTCGTCAACCACCGCGAATCCCGCGGGCTCGACGCGGCAGGTTCGAACGCGCCCGGTCTTTTCCGTCTTCAGTAGCCCACTGGCTTCCAGAATGCGCACATGCTGCATTACTGCGGCCAGCGACATGGGAAACGGCTCGGCCAGGCGCGTGACGGGCAGCGGTCCGGCGCTAAGGTACTCCACCATCGCCCGCCGTGTGGGGTCGCCCAACGCGTGGAACACGCGATCAATTGGCAACATTTGCAAGCACCGCCGTGAGAGTATCCAACAGGTGGCGCCAACCCATCTCCCGCATTGCCGCACCATCTGAGCCTTCAAAGAAGGCCGATTGCTCCGTGAATTGCAGAAGCGTCCCAGCCCCATCGGCACGGAATTCAAACGTCGCCAAGGACGCCGATATTCGACGGCCGTCAACCGCCATCGAATAGGCCAGCACAATTCGTTCATTCTGGGCGATATCCACGTATATCGAGTCGTTTCCGAAGACCACGGCCGGACCGCCTGGCCCCAAAGTGCCCCGAGACCGCGTTCGTTCCACACCGCCAACCCGGAAATCGAGCGAGTGTTCCAACACCGCGCCCGAGGCGAACCAAAGCCGCTTTTTCTCCGCGTCCGAGAACGCCGCAAAAACTGTTGCCGGTGAGGCGGCATAGCGCCGCTCTATTCCAAACGTCGCATGGGTGACCATAGAAATACAGGATCCGCGAAGCGACGAGAAATAGTCAAGTAAACACTTAAGTATTGAAAATTACGCGCGGCCGCCGAATTCTCGCGTTTCGGTGGAGACCTTTACCTTTTCGCCTTCCTTGATAAACAGCGGCACCTTGATTTCCAGGCCTGTTTCCAGTCGCGCCGGTTTGGTGACGCTTCCGCTGGAGGTATCGCCGCGAACACCCGGTTCCGTATAGGCTACGGTAAGTTCCACGTTCGGCGGAAGCTGCAGGCCGATGGGGTTGCCGTTGTAGCGGTGGAGATGAATGAGCGTGCCTTCCAACAGGAAATCGAGCGCATCGCCCATCACGGCTTCGGGAAGCGTCAGCGTTTCAAAGCTGTCCTGGTCCAGGAAATGGGAGCCGTCGTTGTCGCTGTACAGGTAGGTAGCCGGTACCATTTGCAGGTCTGGTTCCTTGAACTTTTCGCCTGCCTTGAACGTCTTTTCAAACACCGCGCTCGTCAGCAGATTGCGCATTTTCAGGCGTACCAGGGTCTGGCCGCCCCGGGCGGTCGGCGAACTGATCTCCGACTCCAGGCAGGCATATGGGACGTTGTCCAATTCGAACAAAGTCTTCCGTTTCACACTAATCGCATCAATCAATACGGCCATTCATTCCTCAGAACAAGTATAAATTACCTTGGCTTGTAGCCTCGCCAGAGGTACTCCAAGGCGGAAGGCAGCGTCTGCGCTTTTACTGCGCGGTCCGTGTGTCCGGCGTTCTTCGCGAATACAAACTGGTATGTATAATCCTTTTTCGCGAGCACATCGGCCATCCGTTCATTGGCGAGCACCCAGTCATGATAGGCATCGCGTGTGATCAGATTGTCACGGTCACTGATCTCCAGCCACAGCCGCAATGGCTTTCGCGGCGTGTTGGGAATCAGCGTCTTGTGGAACTCCCACGCCCCGAGCGGCATTGCCGGATCGTAAGGCCACTGCTGGTTCACATAGGTGCCGGAGTAGGTGAGTACGCGCCGGTACCACTCCGGATGGAACCAAGCCATAATTAAGGCCGCCGAACCGCCGGAACTGCCGCCCATGGTGGCGCGGCCTTCTGGATCTTTGGTCAACTTCACCTTGCATTCCTTCTCCACGAGAGGCAGCACTTCCGCCTCCACGAACTCGGCATATTTGCCCGACATCGTGTCGTATTCCAGCCCGCGCTGGCTGCCCTGCGCGTCACCGCTCCCGTTGCCGATCGAGATCGCGATCAGCGCCGGCACCCGCTTCTGCGCGATCAGGTTGTCCAAGACGGTGAACAGCATCTTGTCCGGCCCGTCGGCGCCGACGATGAACGGCGCCGCGGTCCCCGCCACGTATTGGTGCGGTACGTATACGGCCACCTTGCGTGTATAGGGCGCCGGGTAGCTCTTCACAATCAGCGTGTTCGGGTTGTTCGGATCGGGCGTGCCGAACGTACCTGGTTCCCGGGCGATTCCCGGGTAAAACTTGCTGTCTTTCGACTCCATGGTCAAGTTGCACACAGCGCCCTGCGGCACGCCCGGTTGCACCTGCGATTCCGGCGCCGGGTTGTGCGTAGGACCGATGATGAAATTGCCATTCTTGTTCACCGGCGCGTTCGTGCCGTCGGGCAGTTCCTTTGCCTTGACATAGCCTGGAGTGTGGGGGTCGCGGGTGGGCGGCGGCGGGCGCCGCGGCTTTGCCGGAGCGGCGGGCGGCGGCGGCGGAGCCTGCGCCACCGCCGAGGCCGCGAATCCAAAAACTAATACCAAGTGGAGAAGCGTAGTCTTCATGATGTGCCTAAACATCATACGCCGCCCGGGCGACGCAGCAAAAGATAAAGGGTGCCCGGCGTCCCGCCAATCTCCAGTGTCTGGAAACCCGCCCCTTCGGCCCTCGGCTTCCACCATTCCGCGCCGCGCGTGCCGCCATGGGACAGTATTGGCCCGTAGGAGAACTTCATCCACCGGTCATTGGCCACTAGAATCAGGAGAAAATCTCCGCCGGGCTTGACGACGCGGAGTGCCTCCTTCAGCGCCAGTTCGGAGCCGTTCCGGCCCAGATGGTCCACCGCGTAGGCGCTGACCACGGCGTCGAAACTCGCATCGCCGAACGGCAATTTCCGCATATCGGCTTGCGCCACAGTTGCCCTATCCGCCACTCCCGCCGCGCGCAGATTCGCCATCAGCCGTTCCTGCGGCGTTCCCTGTTCACCAAAATGGGCATTGAACGACTCGCCGAACAGATCGCTCGCCACCAGAGTCGCTTTCGGCCGCGCCTTCAAAACCATGATGGAGGATCGCCCCGTCCCCGCACCCAAGTCCAGCACCTTCCCTTCGCCGCCGCGCAGAAAGCTCTCTGTGGGCAGCGTCACCACTCCTGCCGCATTAAACTTCCTCGCCACGAAGGACGCCGCCCCCGCCCATAGCGCAAATGCACTCAGAACAATCATCGTCCAACGCGACCATCCGCGAAACCAACCCGCCGCCACGCCCGCGGCAAACAGCGAGAAAAGGGCAAGATGACCGTAGCTAAGCCACCATGGATAGCCAAATGCAACTGCAAGAATTGTTCTCATTGGCCCATACTAGCCGCTTACACTTGAACCGGACCTGAACAAATTGTTCAGCTTTTGTTCATCTCCAGTGCGCTATAACGGTCTCATTGCGCCTCTTGATCGTTGAAGATGAAGCCCTGCTGGCCCGCCAGCTTGCCGGCGCCGCTGCTGCCGCTGGATATGCCGTCGATTGCGCCCACGATGGCGAGCAGGCGAATTTCCTGGCAGGCACAGAGGAATACGACGCGGTTATTCTCGATCTTGGGTTACCCAAGATGGACGGGCTAACCCTGCTTCGCCAATGGCGACAATCTGGAATTGCAACCCCGGTCCTGATCCTTACCGCGCGCGGCAGTTGGCACGAAAAGGTGCAAGGCATCGATACCGGCGCCGACGACTACGTTTCCAAGCCGTTCCAGGTGGAAGAAGTTCTGGCCCGCATCCGCGCCCTCATCCGCCGCGCCACCGGCAATTTCACGACGGAACTCCGCGCGGGCAACATTACACTCGATACTCGCGCCGCCCGCGCGACGTTGGGAGGCATCCCCGTGAAATTGACGAGCCACGAGTTTCGCGTCCTCTCCTACCTGATGCATCATCAAGACCGCGTGATCACTCGCAGCGAGCTCACCGAACACATCTACGCCCAGGATTTTGATCGCGACTCCAACACCGTTGAAGTGTTTGTCGCCCGGCTCCGGCGCAAGCTCGGCCCCGGTTCCATTGAAACTGTACGCGGGATTGGCTACCGCATCGCCCAATGAGCATGCCGCGCTCCCTCCGCTCCCGGCTCATCCTTGCGTCCGTGCTTTGGACAGCGGGACTGCTGATGCTTCTGCATATGGGCTCACTTCACGTTGTTCATGCCGTACCCGCTCTGCGCGGCTCCCACGGCGGCATCGTCACCATACTTGGAGTTGCCATTTTGATAGCGGGACTGGCGGCCGCGCGCTCCAGCCTTACGCCGTTCCTTGCGCTCAGGGAGAAGATCGCCGCATTGCGCGCCGGCCGGGAGACGCGGATCGATGGCGCCTATCCCACCGAGGTTCAGCCATTGATCGACAGCCTTAACGCGCTTCTTGCTGATCGGGAGAAGGCGCTTGAACGCGCCCGGCTTACGGCCGGTGATCTGGCCCACGGGCTGAAGACCCCGCTCGCGCTGCTATCGCGAGAAGCCGCCATGGCACGAGAGGCCGGACACGGCGAACTCGCGGCCGCCATCGAACAACACATCCGGCGCATGTCGAACCAAGTCGATTACCACTTGGCGCGCGCGCGAGTCGCCGCATCCGGACCCAACGCCGCGGCTATCCCGCTCAGCCCTTGCATCGACAGTCTGGTGCGCACTCTCAGGAAGCTTCACGCCGCCCGGACAATCGATATCCAGATTAGAATTTCCCCGGAAATCGGTGTCCGCGTGAACGCGGAAGACGTGGAGGAGATACTCGGCAACCTGCTTGATAATGCTTGCAAATGGGCAAAAACGAGAGTAACCCTGGCCGTTGATCGAATGGATTCGATGACAGCCATCACCATAGAAGACGACGGCCCCGGCCTTGCCGCCGATCTCCGGCAACAGGTGCTCCAACGCGGGGTTCGTGTCGATGAAGCCGTTCCCGGCTCCGGCCTCGGCCTTTCTATCGCCCGTGACTTGACCGAGCACTACGGCGGCACAATCGCTCTCGAAGCGTCCTCGCTCGGCGGCCTCCTGGCGCGCATCACGCTCCCGGCCGGATAGCGCTCCGCACCGCGGCGATCATCCGCTTCTGTGCCGCTTCCACGGTGCCCATTATTTTCCTCACCTGGCTCGCCGCGCGCCGCTGGTCGCGGTGAATCGCCTCCAGCCGCCCCCATAGCTCCGCCCCGTTGGTCTCGTCGATTTCAAAGAACCAATCGCCCGCCCCAAAGTCCCTGTACATCTGCCCTTTGCAGGTATCGGTCGGTTGCCGAACATAAAACGCCGGCGTTCCGTTCCGCAGCGCGATCAAGGGCGAATGGCACTCCACGCTAACCACCGCCTGCGCCTGCGCGTATACCGACGCGGCTTCATCCGGCAGCCAATACGAATCCCGCCAAACCACGCGCTTCTTCACATCCTCCGGCAGCGGATCCACCAGCACCTGTTTCGCCAACTCCACCTGATACGTCATCTCCGCGCAAGCCATCACCTTGTTGCCTGTTTTCCGCACGTAGGCAACGATCATCTCCCGCAGCTTGGCGTGGTCCCCTTCCGTTGTCCGGTCGTTGATCCCATCCCGAATCGCATCCGCCGGCACGCGCACCACATTCCGGATTCGATAGTACGGCGTGTATCGCAACCGCGGAATCACACAAATAAACTTGCCCTTCTCCAGCCCATGCGCCTGCAAATACGACGCCGCCTGCGCGTCATTGCGCAAGTGCATGCCCAACTGCGCATCCGGTCCGAACTCGAGCACCGGCGTCTTCACTCCCTGCGCCCGCAAATAGTCCCGCGATATGGTGTCACGGCAAAAGAAGAAAGCGGAGCGGTCCATCACATATCGCAGATCGGCCTTTAGATGCGTGGGAGGCAGCCGCATGGCTTTTTCCCTGATCTGCTTCAACGTGCCGCCCTCCGGCTCCAGGTCTTCGCCAATTCCGGAGATCGGATCCGTACTCACACCCAATACGCCCAGCGGCTTTCCCGTCGCCCGCGCGAAAGCCAGCGCATGATTACTCGCCGGAAATCCCGACCCCGATCCGCTCACATACAGGTCCGCCTCTGCCCACGCCTGTGCCAGCGCCGCCGTTGTCGGCTTGTTCTCCGAATCCACGGAGCCCTCCGCTATCCGCAGCTTCGGATAGCCCTTCGTCAACAGTTCCCGCGATCCATGCCCTAAATTTCCAGGCCATAGCGTGACCTCCGCTTCTGGAAAGTACTTGCCAAGCAGCGTGAGCGCCCCCGGAGTATGACCTATATCGCCAATATTTACTGACTGCCAGGAACTCCGCAATAGTATCCGTGGCGGCCGGCCGGCAGCCGCCGCCAGCGAGGCCAGCAATTCACGACGGGAAATCATTTAGACAAATTCTATCTGGAACACCCAGCCCGCCGTCGGACTGTCATAGTTCGCCCAGCCAGGATGAATTCCCGCATCGCAACTGATCAGCTTTCCGTCCCACATCGCCAACCCATGCGGATCGCACGAGCCCGAAACGAAGTCGACCGTCTCAATTACCCGCCCGCTCGTGGCGTCATAGCGCACCAACCCCGGCCGGTAGTCTTTGTAGGTCTTGCAGTCGTTGCCAACAATCTGCCACATCGTTCCGTCCTTATCGAACGTAATGTCGTGGTAGCGCACGCGGTCCGGCGCCTGATAGAAGGGAACAATGAACTCCGGCGTCCACGTCTTCGGGTCCACGCGAATATTTCCGCGAAGCCGCAGCGCCGCGATCCACAGTTTTCCTTCGTGCCACTGCGCTCCGTGGCAACCGCCGCCGTTGTCCTTCTCGCCCAACGGAATCTGCCGGTGGCTCAGCAGCTTTGAGTTCATGTCAACTTGAAACACGCCCTGCGGCGGCGCGTTGGCAACCATCCACACACACCCATCGCCCACCGCCATGCCGCTGGTGTTCCGTGATGGGGTGGTGACCGTTTTTACCACTTTCCCATTCCAATCCATCAGCCATGCCTCTTCGGTTAGCGACCGTGGCTCCGGCAGCCGGTAGTCGGCCGCCTGCCGTCCGGAAAGCTTCTGCTCAGCCACCCACAGCCCTTCCGGCGTGGCGGCGAGCCCATTCGGAAAGCCCGGCGGAGCCTTGAAAAGCTTCTTCGTCTTCGCCATTCGCCTGGCCTTACCTGTTTGCGCAAACGCAGTGCCGGCAGCCAACCCTGCCACTAAGAAATCCCGTTTCGTCATCGCGAGCCGCATTATATAACAACGGCCTATGGCGCCTGACACACGAAGCTGGCCGCCTCGTCCCTGTTGCCCGTTCCTTTGTAGCGCGCCACCTGCGGATACGGACACACCGGCCGTGTCCGCGCCGTCACACCCTTTTCCATATGGGCACCGGTTAACGCTTCCGGCGCAATTCCTTTCTCCACCCAGTCCATCACCGACGCCAGCCAGTCCACGCTCCCGCACCCCGGCCCGCCCCCGCAATGGAACATCCCCGGCACCATATACAACCGGTAAAAGTCCCGCGTCGCCGCCTCGCCCATCTTCCTGCGCACGGTCTCGTAATAGGTGATGCCCGGCAGCGGATTCACCTGCGGGTCCGCCCAGCCCGAGTACTGAATAATTTTCCCGCCGCGTTTCTTCAACGGAGCAAGATTCGGGTTCAGCGGATTCAAATCCTTCGCCGCCTGCGCCGTCCGCGGCGGGTCTTTGTCAAAGTCGAACTGGGTGTAACTCCAGGCCGGACCCGGCGGCGGCGTCAGGCCATAAAACTTCATCTGGCTCTCCCCCCGTGGCAGCACCACCTTGCTCGGGCCCACCAGATTCTCCGCCCACACACTCTCGCTCCCCACCGGCTCCCCCGGAAACAAAACGGTTCCCCTGCTGTTCTTCACCCCGCCATATATCTTTTCCAACCCCTGAATTTGCGCCGCGGTGAACCGTCCCGCCAAGTCCCGCGCCGGCTGAAAATCGCATCGCCGCGGGTCATCGATCACGCCGTCGGCAAGTCCATCCACCGCATCGCACTTGTCGTAGACAATCTTGTTCAACTCCGCCAACCGCTCCACTGGAAACGCCGCCTCCCCTTGTTGCCCCTGCCCCACCCAGATCCGCCGCATCACATTCCCCGTCAAAAACAGTCCCGGCGCTCCAATCACCAGACCGTCAAAATCGGCCGGGTACCGCTGCGCCTCCTGCATCCCCTGCCGCCCACCCGTCGAACAGCCCACCCAGTAGGAGTACCGCGGAGCGGCGCCATAATGGGCTTGAATCACCTGCTTCGCCAGCACGGCTGTCTCATGCACCGCCAGGTAAGCAAAGTCGATATACTTCCGCCGTCCATGCGGATTTTCCGGCGTGACATGAGCGAACGTGGCAAATGGTTCTTTCGCCGCGTCGTGCCCCGTATCAGTGGATGCCGCCGCGAATCCCTTCCGCAGCGCCGCATCCACCGCCGCCATGCTCAGCACGCCCGCCGTCCCGCCATTGCCGACCATTTGGAAACGGTCGTTCCAATCGACAGGCAGCTTGAACACAAACCGCGCTTCCGGCCAGATCACCCCGCGCACATCGCAGTGCGCCGGCAACGCACCCGCCGCCATCGCCTTTGCCGAATGAATGGAAACTTCTTTGCCAAAGGAGCGCCCGGCCAGGGCTTCGCAGGAGACGCCCGGCCCCGCCAGGGCGGTTGAAAGCAGGAGTAGAGGTAGCATCAGGATCTATAGAGTCTATAGAAACCAGGAGCCGGCCCGCCGCTTCCCGATGGACAACCTCGCGAGTTGCAAACTTCATGTGCCTATGAACATCACGCTGTCCATAGATGAGGAAGTGATTCTCAAATCCTGTCGCCGAGCCGAACTTCTTGGAACAATCGCTAACCAGTTTGTGCGCGGCTATTTGACCCAACTCGCCGGCATGACTGAACCTGCGCGGATGCGGAGGCGTTCGCACGCCGGTCCCGTTTGGCGAATGGGGACTCGCGGGGCTTGACATTCAATAGAGAGGAAATCCAAGAACGACGATGAAGGCACTGACGTTGTTGAAACCTCCATCGAAATGCACCGGCTTCACCAGACTTCCTTCTGGGATTCACTTATCAGGCGCGCCGCAAATGGGGTGGCGCCAGAGTCGTCCATTCCGTAGACATGCAGGCCAGACAGGAGTATGGCAGCCTTTTCATCGTCAACCCCTTCGCCCCCAAAGACGGCAACGGAGCGGCCCTTCGGCCGCCCCGTTGTCTGCATACTACCGCCTTCGCATCCGCATCACTACCAGCCCCGCTCCCGCCAGCAAGAACAGTGCTGCAGTTCCCGGCTCTGGCACCGCCCCCACTGTCACCGAGACCGTATGATCAGAAAACCCGTTCCCCACAAAGCAGTTGCCGCAGAAGTTCGGGTCATCCGAGTACTCCTCCCACAACACCCGCACGGTTAAGGTGTTCGCCGCTCCTGGCACCGCCCCCGGGTCCGTCAGGTAGGAGGCCAGATTCGTCACCCACGTCTGCCCTGGCGGCAGAACGAAGTCTACCGGACCGCCAGCCGCTCCCAGGATGTCGAAGTACGAGCCCAACACCGGATTCGTCTCCAGCAGCGCGAAGGTCGATGTAAAGGTGACAAACGTCCCTTCGTTGTTCATCACCGTCGCTCCCCACGTCGCCTGCTGCCCCGCCAGCACCGTCAAATCGGCCGCCGGGATCGTCACCAGCGGCGCGCCGTTCATCGCCGCCGCCAGCAGTAGAAATGTTCCCAATAGTGTTTTCATGTTCGTTTCCCTTCTCTAGCGGTTCATATTCAAAGTGGTCTGCCCCGTATACCCGCCATCGGCGGCGAAGAAGACGGTCATACTCACACGCCGTGCCGTCGCCGGCCAGTTCATCGTCACCGCGCCGCCCGCCTGCACCCCGGGCAGCACCGTTCCAATCGCTAGCGGTATCCCCTGCGTCACCGTTACCACGCCGCTCCCGCTCGTCACCGCCACCGGACCAATGCCCGTGATCCGCGCATTCGTCGCCGGAAAGGTTCCCGCGTTCCGCAGTTGCAGTTCCACCAGCCGTGTGCCTGGCGTTGTTTCGGTCCGCTGCCCGCTCAAAGCGTGCAGTAATGGGCGCCCGTTCGAAACGAAGTTCGCTGTCACCGTCACCGGCCCGTTCATCGGAAACTGCAACACGTTTTGCGTGCTGGTCACCCCGCCGGTGAATCCCGTAAACGTGAAGCCGGCATTCGCCGCCGCGGTCACCTTTCCCGCTGTACCGCGCTGATACCAGCCCTCTCCGGTCACCGTCCCGCCCAGCGCCGGCGACACATTCACCGTCAGCAGGAAAGCCTGCGTATACACCGATTCAAACGTCGTCGCCTTGTCCAGCGTGTTGATCGTAAACGTACTCGCCGGTCCCACACGGTTCCACTGTGTGAACTGCCACCGGTCCCCCGCCCCGTTCGGCACGAACTCATCGGCCGTTATCGTATGCGTCTGGTTACCGGCCAGGTCCAGCGTCACCGGCATCAGGAACCGCTGCCCGTTCACCACCACCCCTACGCCCGTGGGCGTCCCGCGGTCCCCGCTCGCCTGGAACGTCACCGGGAACGTCGCCCCCGGCGCCTGTGGCGTCGCATACGCGAACCGCAATGTTCCCAGCAACGCCGAGTGGTCCGATAGGTCGCGCACATACCCCGACTTCCCGAACCCCAGAATCCCGACGTCAATCCAGTACGAGCTCCGTTCATACTCCCGCACCAGGTACGACGCGCCGAGCGGGTTCGGCCCCGGGGTCGCCGTCAGGATATAGTCCAGCCACGACGCGTCGCCCCCGCGCATCGCCGTTATGTCGTTCGTCGACGGGTCCACCGTCCACCGCGGCGTCCCGCTCCATGGTCCGGGCTGCCGCGGCGCCTGACTGAACGTGCCTCCCAGAATCTGCAGCATCTCGGCGTAGTCGGCCGTTTGGCCCTCCATGTCCACGTTGTAGTCACCCAACAGCAGCACCGGATCATTCGTCGCCACGCCCACGCGGCTGTTCATGAACGTGCGCATCTGCTGCAGTTGGCTCCGCCGCGTCGCGAAGTTCTCCGCATCGGCTTGCAGGTGCGTATTGAACACGTGATACTTCCGCCCCAGCTTGTTGATCAACGCGTACGTCACACCCTTCGACGCACTGCAATCGTTCCCGTCGCATTCATCGAAGACGATGCTCTCCGTGCTCTCAATCGGCCAGCGGCTGAAGATGAGAGCCCCGCCTTCGTTGAAATTGAGGGACGCCGGCATCTTGGAAACGTAGTTGTAACCGTTCGCCGCCATCTGCTGCCGCAGCGGATTCGCCGCCGTAAATACCTCCTGCACTCCGATCACGTCCAGTCCCGGGTCCCGCAGTTGCAGCGCTTGCGGAATCCACCCTGAGCGCTCGTCCTGCTTCAATGCCGGAAACGCCACCGCGTCCAGCAGCATGATGTTGTAGCTGGCAATGTGCATCCGCCGCGCCAGGTCCGCCTGCGTCCGCAGTTGGAAGAGTTGTCCCGGTAGAGCCGCCGAACTCGTCTGCACCAACCGTGTGTTCATCAGGTTCAGTCCCAGCGGCACCTCCAACAGGTGCCCGGTCGAAACGAACTGCACTTGCACATGCGAGCCGCCGTTGGCGTAGAAAATTTTCAACGCCGCCGCCGGCCCGCCGCATGCGCTCATCGCCGTCGCCGCCGCGCCATCGGCGGCCACACATTGCCCCGCCGCCGTCGCCCGCAAGTTGAACGTGTTGTTACCCACATTCGACAACTGCAGCGCGTGCCCCGCCGACGGCCCGCACCCGGTTTGCTGCGGCGGCAACGGCACGTTGAAGATGGCACCGATCACGCACAGCCCGCTTTCGGTCAGCAGCCGGTACGTATCCGCCGTCGTGAATGGATAGAAGGTCTCATAGGGGCTCGCCCCTTTCGCGCCGCCGCCCCCCGCCAGCATGCACTCGGCCTGCCCCGCCAGGCGATACCCGGCCGTCAACACGTTGTTGAACATCGCCCGGCACGCAAACAGGCTCGTCGCCCCTTGTGTCCCGCCCACAAACGCAGTCTGGTTCGTCGGCTGCGTCGCATCCCAGTTGCCCAGCCCAATCGCCACCTCGTAGTTCGATACCTGCACAAAAGTGTTGTTCACGTTCAGCGTGCAGACACCGCCGCTTGCCGAACCCAGGTACGTCGTGCCTCCGCTCTGCGCCCGGCACAGCACCGCCGTTCCGTTCCCGGTTGGCACCGCCTCCAGCAGCGGTGCGTTTAATGATGGCGTCCACGTCACCTGCGCTTGCGCACCCGGCGCCGCCGCCAGCAGCCCTAACAGGGCAAAGACAGGAGCCATGCCGTAGCCCGGCCGCCTCCGAAGAATAGTTTGTCGAGTGTTGGTGTAAGGTTGCATATATTTGTGCCCTCACCAGGGGAAGCGCCACGAAAACAGCCATTCCCTCACACCCGCAAAATATTTTTTCGGCCTACAGCTTTGCCATCCGCGCCTGCAGTAGCGCCGGCAAGCCCTCGTCCTCTTTCCGCAGCGGGCCCATCGTGCGCAGCCGCGCAAACCCCTCCAACGCCTGTCTCAGCGCCATCCGCTCCCCCGTCCGGTCCCCGGCCTTCTCCAATGCTTCGCTCAGGGATTTGTACGTCATCGTCTGCCGCCACAGCAGCGCCCCGTCCTTCGGTGTTGCCTTCAGGGTCGCTTCCCGCAGTTGCAGCGCCTCTCGCAGCTTCCGTGCCCCCGCCTCCAATTTCCCCTGCTTCACCAGTAAATCGCCTATCGCGTGTCTCACAATTGCCAGGTCCAACGGCGGCTGCACGTCGCTCGGATAGAGACGAATCCGCTCCACATCTATCGCCTCCGCCCGCTCCAGCACCGTCCGCGCCTCCTCTAGCTTCCCGGCGCGAAGCAACGCATTTCCCAGCCCGAAATGTCCTACCCCCGCGTCTCGGGCTGATTCCAAACTCTTCGGGTTCGCCGCCAACAACGCATCGAACCCAGCCGCCACTTCCCGGAACGCCGCCACCGCCGCCTCATGATTCTTCGTCGCCGCGTGAATGCCCGCCACCCGCATCTTTACCGCCACCACATCCCGCGCCGCCACCGTGTCCGCCGGGTTGTCTTTCTGAATCCGCTCCAGAATCGCCAGCCCCGCCTTCGTCTCTACCATCGCTCCCGCCCTATCGTTCATGTGCGTCGACGCCCCGCCTCCTCCCAACGCATCCGCCACATATACCCGGTACCATCCCTGAAATCGCAATACCGCGTAGTCCCGCGGATCTCGCGTCGTTATCCGCTCGCACAACTCGATCGCCTTCCGCTGCGCCGCCAGCGCCTCCGCCAGCTTGCCTTCCCGGTGCAACCCCAGCCCGCGCGCCGCCTGCGCATTCGCCGCCGATAGCAATACTTCACGGTCATCCGGGAACCGCGCCTGCAAGTCCACCAGCAGCGCCTCCCGCTTCGTCAAGTACGCCCTCGATACCTCCATGTTCACCCGCTCGTACAACAACGCCAGATTCCCATACTGGTTCGCCAAACGCACGCCGTTCTGTCCGTTCCCTGGTCGTCGCGCCAACAGCCCCTCCCGGATCGACACACCCTTCTCCGCGCTCGCCACCGCCGCCTCCCGGTCCCCCAGGCTCGGTGTCGATTGATGCCATTGAATGCGCGATACATTCCCATACGCCGTCGCCAGTTCATCCTGCAGCGTCTCATCCTCGCCGGAGTCCCGTGCCAGTTGCTCCAGTGACGTCAACGCCTGTTTCACCAACTGGTGCCGCGCCTCGGTCGCCCCCGCCAGCCGGTTTATCGATTTATCGAAATCGAACAGAAACACCGTCGCCAGCCGCCGTACTTCGTCAAACCGCGCTTCGGCTCGCCGCTTCTCCCGCACCGTCGACGCATACCCTCCAGCGAGCACCGCCGCGATCACCACCCCCGCCGCCACCGCCCCCCGGTTCCGCCGCAAAAACTTCCCCGCCCGGTAGCCAAAACCCGCTCCCCCCGCCGTCACCGGCAGCCCCGTCAGGTGCCTTTCGATGTCCTCCCGCAATTGCAGCACGGATTCATAGCGCGCCGCTGGATCCTTCGCCATCGCCTTCGCTGCTATCCGGCCCACATCGCCCCGGTCCCCGCCCACCGCGTCCTCCTCGCAGATTGCCCGTTCCAGTTCCCACCGCTGCTGCCCGGCTCGCCGAAACGGGTGCTGCCCGAAATGCAACTCATGCAGCATCACGCCCAGCGCGAACACATCCACGACCGTCGTCACCGCTTCCCCTCGGATCAACTCCGGACTCGCATATTCCGGCGTCATCAGCCGTTCCCCATGCTGCGTCAGTCCCGCCGTCTGTCCAGCACCCGCGTCCACCACTTTGGCAATTCCGAAATCCAGTAGCTTCGGAGTCCCATCGGCCGTCACCAGAACATTCCCCGGCTTCAGGTCCCGGTGCACAATCAGGTTCTTGTGCGCATGCGTTACCGCGCCGCAGATTGCCTGGAACAATCCCAGCCGCTCCCGCGCCCCCAATCCGCGCTCCCGGCAGTAAACATCCAAGGGCAGCCCGTCCACGTACTCCATCACCACGTACGGCGCGCCTTCTATTGTTACCCCCGCGTCCAGCATCCTCGCTATATTCGGGTGCGCCAGTCCGGCCAGCATTCGTTGCTCGGCCCGCAACCGCTCCACCAGCGTCACCGTGCTCATCAGGTTCGCCCGCACAAACTTGATCGCCGCCTGCGCCGCAAACAGCCCGTCCGCCCGCTCGGCCAGATAGATGGCACCCATCCCGCCCTCGGCCAGCTTCCGTACCAACCGGTAAGCACCCGCCAGGTCGCCCGCGCGCGGCTCCCGGCTTTCCAGCGTCAATCGTGCCGCCGTCCCGATCGCCGCCGCCACCGTGTCCAACTCCGCCCCGGCCGCGCGCAACAACGAAGCCACTTCGTCGAACAGGTCCTTTTCCGTACCGCACGCCTCGGCGACATATTGCATTCGCGATGCCGGGTCTGTGTCCAGCGCCGCCTGGAAAATCGCTTCCACTTGTTGAAATCGCGCCCCGTCCATCAAGTCGCCGTCCCGCTCAACTCCCGGTACACCCAGGCCTTAGCCATTCGCAGGTCCCGGTCCAGCGTCGCCTCGGAAATCTGCAGCGCCGCCGCCGTCTCCCGGTAACTGAGTCCACCGAAATAAACCAGTTCGATCGCCTGTCCCTTGCGCGCGTCCAGTTCCGTCAGTCGCGCCAGGGCCTCGTCCAGCGCCACCACGGTTTTCGACGATTCCGCGCCTACCGTCGCGGCCTCGTCCAGATTCACCATGGAATACTCGCCGCCCCGTTTCAAACGTTTGCGTGTTCGCGCATGGTCAACCAAAATACGCCTCATCGCTCGCGCCGCGACAGCAAAAAAGTGGACCCGGTCCTGCCAATCCACCTTTGCCCCCGCCAGGCGCAAATAGGCCTCGTGAACCAATGCCGTTGTCCGCAGTGTGTGCCCATCGGATTCTCCCCGGAAGCAGTTCTGCGCCATCGCGTGGAGTTGGCCATAAACTAGCGGGATCAACTCATCCAGCGCTCGCCCATCGCCCTCTCGCATGCGGGAAAGGAGCTCAGTAATGTTCTCGCGTTGCTCCAAAGAACCATCCACCCCTCAATTAGGCCAACAACTCCTTGATCACTTTCGACGGCTCCACACCCGTCAACCGCTGGCTCAGTCCCAAATAGTTATACGTGAACCGTTCATGCTCAATCCCAAACAGGTGCAGCAGCGTCGCCTGGAAGTCGCGCACGTGCACCGGGTCCCGCACGATGTTATACGAAAACTCGTCCGTCTCCCCGTGCACCACACCGCCCTTCACGCCGCCGCCCGCCATCCACAGGCTAAAGCACCGCGGATGATGATCGCGCCCGTAGCTCACCGCCGACAACTTGCCCTGCGAGTAAACCGTCCGCCCGAACTCCCCGCCCCAAATCACCAGCGTATCGTCCAGCATTCCGCGTTGCTTCAGGTCCTGCACCAGCGCCCAAGCCGGCCGGTCCACGTCTCCGCACTGGCTCGGCAAAATCTCCGGCAACTCTCCGTGCACGTCCCACCCGCGATGGTAGATCTGCACAAAACGCACATTGCGCTCCATCAGCCGCCGCGCCATCAAACAGCTATTGGCGAACGTCCCCGGCTTCTTCGAATCCGGCCCGTACATCCCGTAGGTCGCCTCGGTCTCCTTCGACAAATCGGTCAACTCCGGCACCGACGTCTGCATCCGGAACGCCATCTCATACTGCGATATCCGGCTCTGCGTCTCCGGGTCGCCCACCTCGGCAAACTGCATCTGGTTCAGTTCGCTGAGCGAGTCCAACATCCGGCGCCGCACCTTCGCGTCCACGCCGTCCGGATTGTTGATATACAGAACCGGGTCGCCCCCAGCCCGCAATGCGACGCCTGCGTACTGCGCCGACAAAAAACCCGCCGACCACAGCCGCGCCGAAATTGCCTGCACCGGCGCCCGTGGATTCGAATGCGTCGCGTTCAACACCACAAACGACGGCAACTCCTGGTTCATGCTCCCCAGCCCGTACGAGATCCAAGAACCAATGCACGGCCGCCCGGCGTTCATGTTGCCCGTCTGAATAAACGTGATCGCCGGCTCATGGTTAATCGCTTCCGTGTGCATGCTCCGCACGATCGCAATATCGTCCACCATCTTCGCCATGTTCGGCAGCAGTTCGGAGACCCACGTCCCGTTCTTGCCGTACTGCGCAAACTTGAACTTCGACGGTGCGATCGGGAACCGGCTCTGGCCCGAGGTCATCGTCGTCAACCGTTGCCCCTGCCGGATCGACGCCGGCAGATCTTTGTCGAACCAGTCCACCATTTTCGGCTTATAGTCCAACAGATCTTGCTGCGGCGGCGCCCCCACCATATGCAGATAAATGCAGCGCTTCGCTTTCGGCGCAAAGTGCGGCAGCGTGGCGCCGTTGGCGCCCAGCGACGTGAGCGCCACCGCTCCAAGCCCACGCGCACAGCGTCCAAAAAACTGCCGCCGGGTCTCGGCCAGCACCGCTTCGTCGGTCGGATCGATAAACATTACTTGTTCAAAGCCTCGTCCAGGTTCAATACATTGCTCGCCAACATCGTCCACGCCGCGAACTCCGCCTCAGGCAGTGCCGCGTCAGGTTTCGATTCGCCTACCCGCACCAGCTTCCGCGCCTCGCCGGCGTGGCCCTCATAGTGCGCCTGAAGGTCCAGATACGCGCGCCGCAGAACGTCCCGTTCCTTCGTCGCCAGCGGCCGCGCCAGCACCCGTTCGCTCACATAGTCCAGCCGCGCGTTGAACTCCGCGCTCGCCTTCATCGCCCGCTCCGCCAGGTTCCGCGACGCCTCCACAAACTGAGGATCGTTCATCGTCGTCAACGC
This sequence comes from Bryobacterales bacterium, assembly GCA_016789905.1. GTDB lineage: Bacteria > Acidobacteriota > Terriglobia > Bryobacterales > Bryobacteraceae. The sequence continues at coordinate 31,261 of JAEUQC010000157.1, forward strand.
CTGCAGCGGCGTGTTCGTCCGCTCCCTGCGCACCGTGCAGTTCTCACGCGTCGGCGCGTTGAAAAGGTCCATCGACGCCGGGGGCGCGCTTCGTTTCCAGAACGTGTAAAGGCTCCGCCGGTACAGCTTCGTGCCCTCGTCGCGTTTGTAGAACTTCGTGTTGCTGCCGTTCATTGCTACCGCTTCCCAAACCCCTTCGGGCTGATATGGCTTCACGCTGGGGCCGCCCACCACCGGGTCCAGCAACCCGCTCGTCGCCAGTGCGTAGTCGCGCAGCACCTCTCCGTCCATCCGGAAACGAGGGCCCCGCGCAAACAGCCGGTTCTCCGGATCTTTCTTCAGCTTCTCCGGTGTCGTCGCCGCGCTTTGCCGGTAGGTGTCCGACATTACCATCAGCTTCAACATTTTCTTTACGTTCCATCCCGTCTCGCGGAACTCCACCGCCAGCCAGTCCAGCAGTTCCGGATGCGTCGGCGGCATCCCCTGCGATCCGAAATCCTCCGAAGTCTTCACAATTCCGGTTCCAAACATTTCCTGCCAGAACCGGTTAATCGCCACCCGCGCCGTCAACGGGTTCTTCGCGTCCACAATCCACTTTGCCAGTCCCAACCGGTTCCGCGGATAGCTCGCGTCCATCGGCGGAAGCACGGCGGGAACGTTTGGCTCCACCTCCTCCCGAGGTGCGTCGTACATCCCCCGATACAGAATGTTCGCCGTCGGCTTGCGGTCCTTCCGCTCTTCCATTACCAGCGTCACCGCGCCGCGCTTCCGGATCTGACGCGCCTCCGCCTGCAACGCGGCCAACTTGGCCCCCAATGTACGGTATTCCTTATCGTGCAGCGTCAGGTAACGCAACTTGTCCGCCACCGGCCACTGTTTCACCACCAGCGCTTCCTCGGCCGATATTACCCGATTGAAGATCTGGAAATCGGCGATCGCCCCGCCCTCGAAACCGCGCAGATTTTCTTTTCCTAGCAGTAGCGGCGTCCCGCTGGCAATGTTCCCGGTCAGCCGCGTATTGATATCTCCGCCGCCCTGCAACAGAATCACCCGGCCGTTCAAATACAGCCGCAACCCGGCCTGCTCCCGGCTCCCGTCGTAGCTGATCGCCAAGTGGTTCCAGCTTCCCTGCTCCATCTGTTCCAGGTGCGCCGCGCGCACTGTGATCGACTTGCCGTCGTCGCCCGTCATCCGGAAATTCGCAACGCGCGCGCCAATCTCAATCAGCCAGCCAACGCCCTTCCGCTTCGGGTCCGTCTGGCTCGCCACCACGTAGCTGCCCTCTTCCTTTGGGAAGTAGAGCCACGTTGCAATCGAAAACGCTTTGTCGGCATCAAACACGGGCTGGTTTGGCAGCGTCACGAACTCGCCCTTCCCGAACCGGATCGCCTTCTGCCCGGCCGCGCGGCCCTCGCCGATCTTGGAATCGGCGAGGGGCGCGTCCCACACCGAAAAGATCTGCGACTTCGCGTCCAACGGCGTTTTCAGCGCTCGCGGCTTGTCCCATCCGGAGATTTCTGCATCTCGCCGCGCCGCCTTCTTCGCCTCCACCGCCGCGATCTCCGCTTTCAGTACCAGCCACCGCGCCCGGTCTTCTTCGCGCGGAACCACCACAATCGGCGGCGTGTCGGGAATGTTATCGTCCATCGTGTTCTGGGTCGTGTTTCGGAAGAACGCCGCCATCGAATAAAAATCTTTCTGCGACAACGGGTCGAACTTGTGGTCGTGGCACGTCGCGCAGCCCACCGTCAGGCCCATGAAGACCGTGCCCGTCGTATCCACGCGGTCTTTGGCGTAGATCGCCTCCACCTCGTCCACAATGATCCCGGCCTCGTTCGTAGAAATTCCGCACCGGTGAAAGCCCGACGCGATTTGCTGTTCCAGCGTCCGGTTCGGTAACATGTCGCCGGCAATCTGTTCAATGGTGAACTGGTCGAACGGCATGTTCTTGTTGAACGCCTGAATCACCCAGTCCCGGTAGGGCCACATCTCGCGGTAATTATCCACGTGAATGCCATGCGTATCGGCATACCGCGCTGCGTCCAGCCAGTACCGCCCGCGGTGCTCGCCGTAGCGCGGCGACTCGAGATACCGGTCCACCATCCGCTCATAGGCGTTCGGCGCCGTGTCGGCCACAAACGCAGCGACATCTCTTGGCTCCGGCGGCAGGCCGGTCAAGTCCAGCGCCACGCGCCGCGCCAATGTGCGCCGGTCGGCTTCCTTCGCCGGCGTCATCCCTTCGGCCTCCAGCCGGGCCCGCACAAAATAGTCGATCGCGTTCCGCCCCGCCGGCACCGCGGCTTTCTCGGGCGCCTTGAACGACCAGTGTTCCTTCCACGGCGCGCCCTGTTCAATCCAGGCCTTCAGTGTCTCTTTTTGCGCGTCGGTGATCACCTTGTGCGTCGAAGCCGGCGGCATCCGCAGCGCCACGTTTGTATGCACCAGCCGCTGATAGAGCTTGCTTTCCAGCGGCTTGCCAGGCACAATCGCCCGCGCCATGGCGCCCTCCTGCGTATCCAGCCGCAGCCCCGCCATCCTCGAATTCTTGTCCGGCCCATGGCAATGAAAACAAGCGTCGGAAAGGATGGGCCGCACTTCCCGCTGGAAGTCCACCCCCTTCGCCTGCTGTCCCATCGCCGGCATCGCGGCCAGCAGCACTAACAAAAATTCACGTCGCATCACGTCAATTATTGTATCCGCGCCCGGCACCTCTTGATACGAATCACCGGGTTCTCGCGAGACTTGATTTGTAACCTCGCACCACCATGAATCGACTCATCTTTATACCCGTTCTCGCCGCCTCGCTCTACGCCGCCGGTTTCGCCGCCAAACAGGTGGAAAAACTGAGGAGCCGCATGGAATCCGCCGACGGTTTTATTCCGGCCGACACGACTGTCGAAAAAGAGGCCGCGCTCTACCCCGGCAAATTCAAGCAGAAGTTTTCCGACCCCGAGTCGCTCCAAGCGCTCGCCGGCCTACAGAAAGAGATGGAGCGTCTGGCGCCCCGCTGGAAGTTCCCCGATGGCCCGCACGACGCGCGCATCGAAGGCTTCGCCCGTAAAGGTGTCGACGATTGGCACCCCGGCGGCAAAGTCGTCAAAACTGTTATGGATACTGAACCGTGGAACATCCACAAGAACAGCCTGGGCGTCCCTCTCAACCGCACCCGCCGTGGGTTCGTTCTATACAAAATGCCCGACGAATCGCTCTGCCGCCAGCAAGCATTTCTTTACACCGAGAAGTTCGACGGCACCGGCTATCAACCCGCAAACGGGGTCCGGCTGAACTACGCACGCTTCCTTGCCTGCCAATAGGGGCGGCATGGGCTGGCCGCGCGGGAACCGGGCAAAGACGGGGATTTTCATCTGATATGCTACGCACCACATGAGATTCCTCGCACTGCTCTTTGCCGTCGTCGCGACTTACGCACAAACCTCCTCCGGTTCCATCTCAGGAACCGTGTTCGACCCGTCCGGTGCGGTCATCCCTGGCGCCCAGGTTCGCTTGCTTGGCACCGAGACGGGCGAGGTGGTTCGCACACTGACCACCGATGATCGCGGCGCGTTCGCGGCGCCGCTGCTGCGTCCGAACAACTACACGGTCGAGGCTAGTTCACAAGGATTCAAAACGCTTCGCCGGGCCGGCATACTGCTTCGCGTCGACGATACGCTCGCGCTCAAACTGACGCTCGACCCGGGCGCCACCACGGAGTCCATTAACGTCACCGCTTCCGCCGAATTATTGGAGGAACGAACCAACGCCGTCGGCCAGGTCGTGGACGAAAAGACCATGCAGCAGCTTCCGCTAAACGGCCGGAACTACCTGCAACTCGGCTCATTGGCTGCCGGCGCGGTGCCCAGCCGTTCGCGTGACCGCACGATTTCCGCCTATGGGAACAGGGGGTTGCAGAATGCCTTCCTGCTCGACGGCGCGCGCAATCAGAGCTACTTGCGCGGCCTCGACAATCGACAGCGCGATGCGATGCGCCCGCAACTGGAAGCGATCGCTGAGTTCAAGGTGCAGACTTCCAACTATTCAGCGGAGTATGGCGCTTCCGCCGGTTCCGTAATCAACGTCGTTACCAAGTCCGGCTCGAACGAGATTCACGGATCCGCCTTCGAATTCCTGCGTAACAACAAAATGGATGCGCGCGACTTTTTCCTTCCGGCCACTTCCAAGCAACCGCTCTATATTCAGCATCAGTTTGGCGGCTCCTTGGGAGGCCCGTTCATCAAGAACCGCGCGTGGTGGCAGGGCGCATTCCAGCGGACCCACATCAGCGAAGGGGAAACGAACGTAGCCACAGTGCCGCTGCTGGCCGAAAAGGCAGGCACCTATGCGCTCCCCATATATGACCCCGCCACGACGCGCGTCAATCCGGCCGGTGCCGGCGCTATCCGAGATCTGTTTCCGAACAACACGATCCCCGCCGCCCGCTTCAATCCGCTCGGCAAACAGCTCATGGACCGCTACCCGGCGCCGAATCTGCCCGGCGCGGCGCGCAACTACGTTAGCAATCCCCTTCAAGCCACACGCTCCAACAACGCCACCGGCCGCGCCGACCTGCGCATTTCCGACAAGGACTCACTCTTCTTCCGCTTCTCGCTCGACGACGGCAAGTACAAGAGGCTGCCCGTGCTTCCGCTCGGCGCGCAGACCGGCACGGATCGCGAAACCCCGGCCCGCTCCTACGGAGTCGGTTATACCCGCATCATCAGCCCAACTATGGTGAACGAAGTTCGCTTCGCCTACAACTACATCGCCGTCAACCAGGATGGCACGCAGCCGTTGGAGAACTTAATCCCGGGCGCGCTGGACCCACGTGTCACCTCCGCGTTTCCCACCTTCGGCGCCACCGGCTACGCTACACTCGGGGACCAACCCGCCGGCTTCACCAATGTCCCGCTCTACAAAAGTTCCAAGGTTTGGAACTTCTCCGACAACTTCTCCATCGTCAAGAACAAGCACACCATGAAGATGGGCATCGACTTCCAGATGCTCGACATTCCGACCTTCGCGACACTGAATGGCCGTGGTAACTTCGGATTCACCGGCGTCTTCACGCAAAACCCGCAGCGTCGTCCGGGCTCGGGCTCCTCACTCGCCGACCTTATTCTGGGGCTTCCGAACGGCATTACAACCGGCTCTCCTTCCGACGCGAATGAGCGTGCCAATAACACGTACTTTTATTTCCAGGACGACTGGACCGTGACCCCGAAACTCACGCTGAATTTCGGCGTGCGTTACGAGTTGACACGGCCATTCTGGGATAAAAACAACCGGTTGGCCAATCTGGTGCTGGATTCGGGCCATCCGCTATACGGCCAGTACGTGTTGGCCGGCGACAACCGGCTGCCGCGGTCGTTGATGGAGACCGACAAGAATAACGTAGCTCCCCGCTTCGGGTTTGCTTGGCGACCGCCTGTGAAGGGTACAGTGATTCGTGGCGGCTTTGGCATCTTTTTCGCACAGGATGAAGCCGTGGGCGTTAGTCAGCGCATCACGAACAATCCGCCGTTCGTTGGATTCGGCGGCCTTGGCATCGTCAGCGATCAGGTGAATATCTCTTCCACGATCCCTCTCGGCTCACCGCTGCCAGCGCGGCCTCCCGCCGCCGATCCGGCTGCCTACAGACTCGACCCTCGCGCCACCGTTCAGATCCGTTCCTGGCAAACGAACTTCACGCTCCCCTATGTTGCGCAGTGGAACCTGAGCATCCAGAAAGAACTGACGAGCACTCTGGTGTGGGAGATGAACTACGTGGGCAACCGCGGCATCAAGCTGCTGGGCGCCTACGAGGGGAATCAGCCACTGCCGGGCGCGGGATCGGTGAACGACCGCCGCCCGTTGGCCTCAATATCCCGAGCCTCACTTCTCCGCGTGGAACCATGGGTGAACGCCAGCTACCATGGCATGTCCACGCGTCTGGAAAAGCGCTTCGCCAAAGGCCTGAGCTTCCTTGGTGTTTACACGTTCGGCAAGGCTCTCGACACACAGTCCAACATGGACCTATGCCAGGATTGCGTTGGCTCCAACGGCTTTGGTTCCGTTCAGGATGTTCGCAATCGCCGCCTGAACTACGGCTTGGCCGATCACCACATTGCGCACCGCTTCGTGTTAAGCGGGAATTATGAACTGCCTTTCGATGGCCCCGGCCTGGCCGGACATCTCGTGCGCGGCTGGGCGCTCAGCGGCATTTCCACTATGCAGACAGGGCAGCCGATTACACTTACGCTGAACTTCGACAATGCCAACACCGGAACCACGAACTGGCCCAATCGTCTTGGTTCAGGCAAGCCGGCCAGCCAGAGTATTAATAACTGGATCGATGCGTCGGCCTTCGCCTTCCCCGCTCAGTACACTTTCGGCAATGCCGGCCGCAACATCATGACCGGCCCGGGTTTCCTCTCCACCGATCTATCGCTGCAGCGAAACTTCCCGGTGAAGCTGAACGAGCGATCGCGCGTGGAATTCCGCGCCGAAGCCTTTAACTTGATGAATACGCCACAGTTTGGCAATCCCAACGCCACGCTCGGCAACACGGCCTTCGGCACCATCGGCGGCACCGCCCGTTCGAACCGGCAGATGCAGTTGGGATTGCGCTTTCTGTTCTAGCGATTGCTAGGCTTTGCGAGCCCCCGCTTCCGCATTCGCCCGATCAATCATTGCGCGGATCCAGGCCACAGTGTAGGCCACGGCCACTTTGGGTCCGCCAATCATCGCCGGGAAGTGATCGCCGATCACGATACCGTCAAAGTTCACTTCACGCAGCGCCCGCATGGCCGCGTACATATCGTAGTAGCCGTTGTCGACAAAGGTCTCCACGAAGTGTGGCAGCGGTGCGCTCATGTTGCGGAAATGGACTTTCCAGATCTTGCCGCGCTCACCGAAGTACTTGATGGCCGTCACCACATCGGCGCCCATCAAATCTCCTCCCTCCAGCCACGTGCCCACACAAAAACAGACGCCGACGTGCGACGAATTCGCCATTTCCAGTGCCCGCTTGTACCCTTCAAACGTGCCGAAAATGCAGCGTGGGACACCGGCCAGCATGGGAACCGGCGGATCGTCCGGATGGATCCCGATAAATACGTTGTTTTCTTCGGCGACTGGCGCCACTTTTCGAATGAAATACTCGTAGTTGTCCCAGAGCTCGGTCTCCGTGTAGACGCGGCCATGCGATAGCGGGCCCTTGAAGATTTTGCCCGCCCAAATTCCCTCGCCGCCCTTGGCCATGTTGTACCCGCGTGCCGGCGCACTTCCGCGCGTCGTTTCGCGCTCCGTATGCCAAATACCGTTGCCCATGTGGGCGTACGTCACGTAGCGTATTCCGGCCTTACCGCAGTTTTTCAAATACTGCTTATACGCTTCGATCCGTTCGTCACGCCCGGGCAGGTTCAGAACAATCTCCTCCTGATTCCGGTTGCCATCGTGCCCGATGTTCCAGACGCGCAAGCCGGCGGATTCCACGCGCGCCTTGATTCGTTGAAAGTTCTCGTAACTGTCGTCCTTGCGGTCCACGGTAATGGCGGTATACCGCACACCAATTTGATTGGCAAACTGCAAGTCTTCGTCGGTCGGATTGCCGCCCATTTGTACGGCCATCTTAATGCCAGGCGACCACGGGACCTTCGCCGTGGCGGCTTTGATTTGCGGGGCGCCGGCCGCGCCCGCGATGGATAACGCAAAGTCTCTGCGGTTCATGGCCTGCATCCTATCAGAATTCGCTCCGCGCTCCCTGCGCTATCCTCTATGCGATGTCTCGTTTATTGTTGTACCTTTTCGCCATTTCCGCGCTTTTCGGACAAACGCCCGACATTGCCATTTTGAAGGCGGTAGACGCCCAGGTTCCTACCGCTGAGGCGCTGCTGGAGCGCCTTGTGAACCAGAATTCCGGTACTTTTCATCCGGCAGGTGTACGCGCGGTGGCCACCATAATGGAAGGCGAACTC
>JAEUQC010000158.1 GCA_016789905.1 Bryobacterales bacterium
CAATCGCCCGCGCACGACAGCCGGACTGTACGACCCACCCCCGTCCATCGCCATGGCTTTCCGCACGTTACCCTTCTTATCCAATACGTACAGCGACTTTCCGTCCAGCCCGGTGTCGCGAACGATCTGATAGATCCAGTCCCCGGCCGCCACGCCCGCGTAGAAGATTCCGCGCCCGCCCAACTGGGTGGACCACAACTTTTCGCCGCGCGCGTTCAAGGCGTATAGACGGGTATTTTTATCACCGAACAGAATCTCCTTTTCCCCGTCTCCGTTCAAATCGACGAGCATGGTGGACGCATAGGTCTGCATCTCCGATTTGAAATGCCATTTATCCAGGGCGTGCATGCCGGTTTGCTTGCCGACGAACGGCGTGGGCATCAGCACGTCGTACCGGCCGTCGTCGTCGATGTCGGCAACGACGGGCAAGGCGCGGCCGAGTCGTGTGCCCGGCAAGTGTTTTTCCCACAACAGGCGGCCGTCGCTCGACACGCAGTAGACCGTCCCGTTGTCGGCGCCGAATACAACATCGGCATTCCCGTCGCCGTCGAAGTCGCCAATGGACGGAGTGGAAAGCCGGTAGGAAGTCGCCTGGATCTCCATGCGGAGCCGGCCGTTAGCATCCACCAGATACAGCAGGCCCCGCGTGTCCGTGATCACCACCCCGCCCATGGCCAGCACCGGCGTGTTGTATCCGCTGCCGGCGCGGCTTTCCCGCGCATACTTCCACACCCGTTCGCCGGTGGTAGTGAACTTGTAGACGCTGCCCCATGCATCGGCGGCGAAGACGGCGCCCCCGGCAACGAGCGCAGACCCCATGGGCGCCTGATCCATGCGCGCCGTCGCTGTCAGCTTTCCCGCGTCGTCCACAAAGACGATGCGCCCATCGTTGAGCGTTACCGCCACACCGCCCGCGTAGGCAACCGGCGGTCCGGACGCGGCCCGGCCCAGCGGCAAAGACCACGTGAGTTCTAGTGACTGGGCGTGGAGACAGCAGAACCCGGCGAAGACGACGGCAGAACAGAATCGCATGAGCTTGTTTCTACTGTACTCCGCGCCATCCAACTCACCGCCGCGGCCATCAGAACGAACCCGATGCAGACATGATCCACTACGGCGATCACGCCCTGCGGGTTAATGGCGAACTTGATCACCGCGTCCATAACGGCGGTCCATGTCAATAGTTCCAACATGCGCAGCGTGTCGGCGTGCCATTGAATGACGAACCATGCGAACACGATGGAAGCGGCGATGGCCGCCGCATAGGCCGGCGCTTCCGGGCCCCACTTGTATTCGCGGCTCCAATAACGGGCCAGGTCCAGCGCGAAGGCGGTAAACGTTGTGGTGTAGGCAACATGCTTGGCGGCCCAGCGAAGGCGTGTCAACAGCAACAGCACCACGCTGCCGGCCAATAGATAAGCGAAGCGCGAAGGGAAGTTCCAACTGACCCAGAGCAGCGCCCCCGTCAACGCCGCCCCGGTCAACATGTCCAGCCACAGCGGCGGCGCCGCCGCCGGTTCCTCACCCGCTGGAACTTCCGAACGTACCCACGCCCACGCCAGCGCCCAGCCAAAGCATAGGCCGAAGAAAAACTCCATGTACTTCCACCAGTGCAGTTTCAGCTCCGGTGTGAAGATGCGTCCCAACCCTTGTATGGCGCCGCCGCCGCCGAACCCGATGAACCCGCCGATGAATCCAACCACAGCGAATCGCAATGCCGGTTGCAACCTGCCGCGCCAACCCAGATAACCCACAAGGGCAATTGCCGCCAGAAGAAACCCCGCCCATATTTCCGGCCGCGGCTTGTCCAGGCGATTGGAAAAATAGATCAGCTTCGGCTCGTTGATCACCTTCCAGCCGAACTGCGTTGCCGCCGCCATCACCGCCACGCCGCCGGCCACCAGCGCCGGCCGCGGTGTAAATCCCATCGCGATCACCGCACCCGCCAACGCGCCCCAAATGCCGCCTTTCAACGCGAGTCCGATGATGCCAAACCAGAACGTCTCCGCCTGCACGCTAAAGCCAACGGTCTGCCCATAGGTCATCTCGCCGCCAATGCCCACACCCACCGCGGCGAAGGCGCACAGCATGGCCACGTCGCGGCGTGGAAACAGCAGGCACAGCGCCAACGCCACCATGGCGCCCGGAATCATCGCGCCGAAAGGCCCGCCCCCGATGAAGCCGCGCAGTCCCCAGCCGAGCATCATGGCCACCGCGGGCAGCCAGAACAAGAAGCGCTGATTTTCTCTCACGGCAATAGCTTATCGCTATACTTTAGGTTTGTGTCGGACAACCACACCCACAAGGCAAGCTTCAAGGGGCTGGCGCTCGGTGCTCTCGGCGTCGTGTTCGGGGACATCGGGACCAGCCCGCTTTATACGCTGAAGGAGTGCCTGCACGCGGCCGGCCATCATAAGGCAACGGAGGCGGACCTCTATGGCGTGCTTTCGCTGATATTTTGGGCCCTTACGCTTGTGGTCACGCTGAAGTACCTGACCTTCATCATGAAGGCGGACAACAAGGGGGAAGGCGGTATCTTTGCGCTGTTGGCGCTGGTGCCGGAACAGCTTCGCGGCGCCAAGCCGGGCCGCATCTCCGCCGTTGCGCTGTTCGCCGTGATGGGCGCCGCTCTGCTCTACGGCGATGGCATCATCACGCCCGCCATTTCTGTGCTGGGCGCGGTGGAGGGGTTGGCTGTAGCGGACGCTCGTTTCGGAGTTGCGGTTGTCCCCATTAGTTGCGTCATCCTGATTGGGCTGTTTGCGATTCAAAGCCGAGGCACCGGCACGGTGGGAATTCTGTTTGGGCCGGTTATGGTCGTATGGTTCACGACGCTCGGCGGGCTTGGGCTTTATCACATCTCCCACAATCCAGAGATCCTTGGTGCCGTGTTGCCGCACCACGCGATTCACTACTTCCAGACCCATGGCTGGTCGGGCGTCCATATCCTGGCCTCCGTAGTGCTCGCTGTCACCGGCGGTGAAGCACTGTACGCCGATATGGGGCACTTCGGCATCAAGCCGATTCGAGCGGTCTGGCTTTGTTTCGTAATGCCCGCGCTGCTGTTAGCCTACTTCGGCCAGGGCGCCCATGCGCTGCGTGACCCCCACACGATGGACAATCCCTTTTTCGATATGGTTCCGGCCGGCTGGGCGACATACGCGCTTGTGATTCTATCCAGCATGGCGGCCATCATCGCGTCCCAAGCCTTGATTTCCGGCGCGTTTTCGTTGACGCGGCAGGCTATGCAACTCGGCTTTTTTCCGCGTGTGGAAGTGCAACATACCGCCCACCAGATGGAGGGCCAGATCTACATTCCGCAGGTCAACTATTTCATCGGGATCGGTTGCATCGCGCTGGTCATCGCCTTTGGAGCCTCCTCGCGTTTGGCCGCGGCATATGGCATCGCCGTCACCGGCACGATGGTCATCACATCGGTCATGTATTTTCTGGTGGTGCGGCAAACGTGGAGTTGGGCGCTTAGCCGTGCCCTGCCACTGCTGCTGCTTTTCCTTGCCGTCGACCTGCCTTTTCTTTGGTCCAACCTCGGGAAGTTCATGGACGGCGGCTGGGTGCCCGTTCTGATTGGCGCCGCCGTGCTCGCCATCATGACCATTTGGAACCGCGGACGCACGTTGATCGCCTATAAATACCGGCTGCGCTTTCCGTCCAAAGAGTCCGCGCGTGAGCGCGTGGACGCCCGCCTTGCCGCGCGTGTCCCCGGCACCGCCGTGTTCATGGCGTCCAGCGCCGATATGCTACCGCCCGTGCTGGTCCACCACGTGGAGCGAAGCCGCGCGCTGCAGCAAACGGTGGTGCTATTGACGATTCAGATCGCGGGCGACCCCGTGCTGGCGGACGAAGGCCGCTACACGGTGACGCACCTGGAAGATGGCTTCCATCGAATCGTTGTGAGGTTCGGTTTTATGGAAGAGCCTAACGTTCTTCCCGTGCTGGAGCGAGCCGTTCGGGAAGCGAATATCCCGTTCGGTGAACGGGAAGTTACATACTACCTGGGACGCGAAAACTTCGTTGCGTCATCGAAAGGCCACATGGGCGCCGTTGCGGAAACGGTATTCTCGTTCCTGCAGAAGAATGCTGTCGCCGCGGACCGGTTCTTTGGCCTGCCGCACCGGCACGTCGTTGAAATCGGCACGCAGATGGATCTCTAGCCCCGCAAATAAGAAGAGCGCCGGCAGCACCGGCGCTCTCTGGTTTCGTGGGGAAAGACGAGTAAACTACTTCGCCTTCTTCTGTTTCTGCTGACCGACGCGGACTTTGCTCATGGACGCCTTTTGTTCGTTCCAAGACTTCCAGTCGAAGCGCGTCGAAGCTTCTTTCAGATAAGCATCGAGATCGGTGCCCTTCGGCACCACGGCCATCATCGTGGCGGTGTCTTTGCCATCCGGGCTCGTGATCCGGAAGCGCTTCACATTCGGAATACCCATAACTCCTCTATCCTACCACAGAGCGCAATGCCGGGCCCAGTTCCGGGTACTGAAACCGGAATCCCGCCGCCAGCGGCGCCGCGGGCACACAGCGTTGGGAAAAGAACAGGATCTGCGCCATCTCGCCGGCGCCGAGCTTAACCAGGAATTCAGGCGCCACGAATATCGCCGGGCGCCGCAGTGCCGCACCCAATTGGCGCGTGAACTCGGCGTTGGTTACCGGATGGGGAGCCACGCCGTTCCATGCCCCCCGTGCCGCGTCGCTCTCTAGCGCATAGACAATCATTCCCACTAAGTCATCTAAGTGAATCCAACTCATCCATTGCTTGCCGCTGCCCAGTCTTGCCCCGAATCCCAGGCGGAACGGCGTCAACATTTTCGCCAGCGCCCCGCCATCGCGACCCAACACCAGGCCAATGCGAATCTTCACCACACGCATCCCCTCCGCTTTGTCCGCCTCTGCCTCCCACCCCTTGCAGACATCGGCCAGAAAGCCTTTCGCCGGAGCGGCCGTTTCCTCCAGCAGGGTGTCTCCGCGCTCTCCATATAGCCCAACCGCCGACGCGCATACCAAGACGCGCGGGGGCTGGTGTAACCTGGCCATCGCTTCCACCAATTTGCGCGTACCGGCAATACGCGAGTCGCGAATTCGTTGTTTCACCGCGTCGTTCCAACGCTGGCTTACCGGTTCTCCGGCCAGGTGGACCACCGAGTCCACGGCAGTTTCCGGCCGCAGGTCCTTCGCCACGTCCCGGCTGAGCCGCAATACCGTGTGCCCCGCCGCCTCCAGTGTTTGCACCAGCCGTTTGCCCACAAATCCGCTCGCTCCGGTCACTGCGATATGCATAAGAATCCTTTAGTGAATCCGAAACGGGTCCACTCCCGTTCGCTCCAGATGGTCGATTTCTTTGATGTATCCGGGGACATCGGTCTTCCGTTTCATGCCGTCGTAACCCATGTAGCGGATGGTGCCAAAAATGGGCCGCTCCCCCCATGGCCGGTCGTGCAGGCCAAAACACCAGAGCACACTCGCGTAGGTGTTTGGGTCTCGTCCGTCCAGCGCGTAGCGGTCATGGATATGCAGCATAGTCTGGTGCGCCTGCTCTAGCGACGGCGACCATTCCATGATCTTCTTTCCCCAGTACATACGGTAGTAGCCGTGTATTTTTCCTCGCAACAGCATCTCGCGTTGGCAGGCGTTCCACAACGGGTCGTGGGTTCGCGCCCATTCAAGCTGTTCAGCCGAATACATAGGCTCACGCCGGTCGTTGGCGTGCTTTCGCATGGTGACTTGCACCCATTCCGGCAGCGCCTCCAGCGAATCGTACTCCTTGCAGAAACGCGTAAAGTTGAACGCCAATTCCCGCCGCACAATCAGTTCTTCCAGAAACTCCGTGGCGGCCAGTTTGTGCTCCTCCGCGTACCCTTCCGCGGCCAATGCAACTTCGAGCGTCGAAATCTGGCCGAAGTGGATGTATGGGCTCAGGTCGCTTGTAGCGTGGTTTGCGGGGGAGTTCTTTTCGCCCGCATATCTGCGCAGGCGCGCCGTCAGAAATGCGTGAAGCGTCTTCTCTGCGAATAGTCTTCCTCCGCTAAAGCTCAGCGACGGCCGAACTCCGTGGTCGATTTCACACTCCGCCACCAGAGAGGAGACATTTCCATTCGTCACTGCCGTGTGCCATTCCGGTCGCGGAAGGCGCCAGCGGTTCGCCAACTCGACCGGCGCCACCGGACGCAGAAACTGGCGCAGCACTTTCTGGATCTTCGGGCGGATGGTATAGGCCGCCCACTCACGCTTGGCGAAGTGGTTCATCGGCACCACGCAACTCGAATCCACGGCATGGAACGCAACGCCAATGCGTGCCGGCACCTGTGTATTGTGCTGCGCGGCGATGAATGTGGGGTAATCGTCGGTTACCACCAGCGCCGCCTCGGTGGCCAATTTGTAGAGCACCCGATTGTCATCACGGCGCCTCTTCCGCAAATAAAAGCAGTAGCCCGCGCCTAGCTCTTCCATCCGCTTCTGCTGCTCCGGCACGCCTTCCAGAACGAACGTGTGCATTCGGTCGTTCGCTTCCGGGTAAGTACAGGTGAGCCCTTCGTAGACAAGCAGCGGCAAGCGCAAACAGTTTGCCTGTTCCGCGGCGTAGGCCAACGCGTGATTGCTGTCGGCGCGCCGGTTCATCTGTGTCCAATAGAGAACGTACTTCGCCGGATGCCGGACCGGGGCATCGTTCAATGGGCGTACCCGAAGATCCACTTCCACCTCTTTTCTGATGATCGGTCTCGTCAGAAAGCTACAATATCGTATACATGCGCCTTTGGAACCGTGCCAAGCTTCTGGCCGCCTACCTCGGGCGCCGCACTCGCGTGGGCGCTCTGCCGGTGGAGTATATCGTGGAAACCACCGCCAAATGCAATTTATACTGCCCGATGTGTCCGCGGGAAACGCACAAACAGCCGAAAGAAGACATGGCGGATCGCGTGTATGAACGGCTAATCACCTCCGCCGGGCAATCCGCGGAGCATATGATGCTGATCGGGCTTGGCGAGCCGCTGCTCGATCCAAAAATTTTCGAGCGAATTGAACTGTGCGACCGCCACCGGGTGTTCACGCTGCTCTCCACCAACGGCACCCTGCTGGACGCGGCCGCCACGGAACGCTTGCTCGATACGAAACTGGAGCACATCACGCTGAGCTTTGACGGGTCCACCAAGGAGAGCTTTGAGTTCTACCGCAAGGGCGCGAAGTTTGAACGGGTGCGCGACAACTTTGTCCACTTCGCCCGCCGCAAAGCGGAACGCGGCTCGAAGATGCAAGTCGTTGTGCAGATGGTGCGGATGGAACGGAACTGGAACGAGGTGGAAGACTTTACCCGCTTCTGGCGGGCGGTTCCAGGGGTGGACGAGGTCCGCGTGAAAGCGGACGAAACGGATCTTATGCGTCCGGACGCCGCGCACGCACCGCAGGATTGGAGCCATCCGTGCCACTATCTTTGGCGCGGCGCCATGTACGTGAAGCACAATGGCGATGTCTATCCGTGTTGCCAAAGCTACAACCTGGGCGGCTCACCGGTCGGGAATATTGGAACATCGGACCTGCCCGCCATCTTTAACTCGCCGGAAATGGTGCGTATGCGCGAGGCTCACACCAATGGCCGCGCCGGCCAGATAGCGGTTTGCTCCAATTGCCGCACCGCGATTCCGCATCCCGTGCTTGTCGCCGGCAGTCTGTTGTTCCATGGGCGCACGGTGCGAAAACTGTTGCCCTGGGTGGAACGGCTTGCCTATTTTGGCCGCTGGTCCGGCCTGCTGCGCCCGGTGGATGATCAGCGTCAGCCGAAACCTGAACTCGTGCAGATCAAGCAAAAATAAAAAGGGGCGCAAGGAGGCCGCGGCCTCCTTGCGCCCCTTTTGTCTAGCGGTAGCCAACCGTCTTGGCCGTCATCGACGTGTAGGAGAAAATGCCGGTGTCCAAGCCGCGCGCGGTGAAGCGCGACGGTTCATTCGTAATGCCCACCGACAGTTGTCCGGTCTGCGTTCCCTCAATGACGCTGCTCGCGGGCATGCCCAAAAGGACAGCCGAAGGCACCGTCAGCCCGCTCGCGTTGCCGCGTTCCAGGCAGTAGAACGCCGCGCCGGCCTTGGACGTTATGTCGAACGCGCTTCCGGTAACAAAAACATAACCGTTTGCATCGCTGCCGGTCCAGGTGATGGGCAGGTCGTTGCCGCGGTTCACTTGCGTAATCGCGGCCTCATTGGTCCAGGTGAAGTTGCCGGGAATGGTAAGGTTCGAGGTGAACGAACCAACATCCGCGCCGCCGCCGCCGTTGTCCGTCCGGTAGGCGCCGGGTGTCAAATAGCTTGCGGACGCACCGCCGCCGGGCAAGCCGGGAATGCCTCCGGGCAGGCCAGGGATTCCGCCGCCAATTCCGGTGGAAGTGCTCAATGTCGCGGAATAGATGCCGCCTTGCACTTTGGGAACTTGCTTGGCGCCGCCTGGGCCGTTCAGGTTAATCGCTGCGCCGGCGTCCAGAACGCGCGGACGCGTCGGGTCCGACGGAGAGGTCGCCTCGCCTCCAAATGTGAACAGTGTGCATGCGCCCACCGTCACCGCGGTGCCGCCATTGCCGCGCGAGCCGATTAACTGCGTCCCGTCGTAGGAAAAGAACCCTGCCGACGCATTTTCCGTGACCGTGTCCAGGTTGACCCCAGCCGCGGAGATCTTCAGGCTCACCCGTGACAGTGTCACGCTTCCCACCGACAGTTTCCCTGTCGAGTTGGCCGTGTTCAATTCGTTCGCCGTGTACCCAAACGGGTCGGAGCAAACTCCGCCGGTCGGCGCCACCGCGATTGACGTAAAGTTGCTGACGCTGTTTCCGTTCTTCACCACCAATGGGACATAGCATCCCTGCACGTTGCCGGGAACTTCGAACACAATCTGGTCAATGCCGGCGCAGCACCCGGAACGCCCCTTATACAGCACGTTCGCGCGCCGCCCGCCCACCAGTACTTCGATTGGTTGATTCAAATCGCCCACCGGCGGTGCACCGCGGTCGGACCCCTGAATGGCGCCCAATCCTGTGCCCCACAAAATCATTGCCTGGTTCGGGCGCGCCGCGTTCAGAATGGTGTTCACCGGGCGATCGCTTTCCGAATTCACGTTCTGCACCACGGCCGGACCGCTGCCGCCCTGGTTGATGGTGAAAATGCCAAACTGGCTTGCCACTACCTGCACGGGATAAGAAGCGCTGGTCTGGCCGTTATAGGTCACCGTCAGTTGTCCCGAACCCGCCGGCACGTTCGATGGAACAATTGCGCCGACCTGGGTCGCAAGCGTGTAAACCATCACCAGATCTGAGGCCTGGCCGGCCACGGTGATCTTGGCTGAAGTGCCGCCAAGTTCCGTTGGCAACGGAAACGAACCCGCCTGCGCAATGGCCGCCGGGCCCAGGTTGCGCCCAAATATCGCAATCATCGATCCTTGCGCCAGTCCGGCGTTCGGGAATCCGGGAGTAATGTAACTCGCCGTGTTTAACGCGCCAGTCACGGCTGGCTGCGCGGCTGCGATCATTGCGAACGCCCCCGCGAACAGAATGCTCCGAATTGTTCTTGACATATTTATTCCTTTGTTGCCGCCGGGATTCCAAGCGCGCGCATTTTCTTATACAAATGACTGCGCTCCAGTCCCAGCAATTCCGCGGCGCGGCTGATGTTGCCGCGCGCCTCCTCTAACTTCTTCGAAATATACTCCCGTTCGGCCGCCTCGCGAACCTCCTGCAGGCTGGAAAACTGCGGCATTTCCGCGTCGAAAACGCTCCGCCGGGATGGGTTGATTGGTATGTGACGCGCATCGATCCGAATCTGGGGATTCATGATGACAATGCGTTCAATCAGATTGCGTAACTCCCGCACGTTCCCAGGCCAGTAGTAATCCTCCAGCATCTTCATGGCCTCATGTGAGAATTCCTTGCGCTTCCGTCCGTAGGCGGACGTGAACTCGTTCATGAAATGTTCGGCCAGCAGGCCGATATCTTCGCGGCGATCCCGCAATGGCGGCACGTGAAACGGGATCACGTTCAGCCGGTAGAACAGATCTTCCCGGAAATTGCCCCGTTCAATTTCGTCTTCCAGATTCTTGTTCGTGGCCGCCACCACACGCGTGTCCACCTTGCTCGATTCGCTCGCCCCCAATGGCTCGAAACGCTGTTCCTCCAAAGCGCGCAGCACCTTCGCCTGCGTCTTCAGGCTCATGTCCCCCACCTCGTCCAGAAACAACGTGCCCCCGTCGGCTTTTCTGAGCTTTCCCGTCTTGTCCTCGTGCGCGCCCGCGAACGATCCCTTCAAATGCCCGAACAATTCGCTCTCAATCAAATCGTCCGGAATGGCCGCGCAGTTCACTTCCACGAACGCTTCTTTCGCCCGCAGACTCATGGCGTGAATGGCATGGGCCACCAGTTCCTTCCCAGTCCCCGATTCTCCGTAAATCAGCACGCGGCCATTGGTCGCCGCCATCAGTCCCAACTGCTGGCGCAGCGCCTTCATCGGCACGCTTTCGCCCACAATCGGGTACGCCCCCGGATCTCCGGCACCCAGCCTGTTTAATTCGAGCGCCATTCGCCGCTGCTCAATCGCGTTCTTCACCACCACCAGAACCTTATCGATCGTCAGCGGTTTTTCAATGAAGTCAAACGCGCCCATCCGCGTCGCGCGCAGCGCCGTTTCAATATTTCCATGTCCGGAAATCATCACCACCGCAGGCCGCTCGTCCCCTACGCGTTCCTGCACACGGTTCAAAACTTCCATCCCGTCCATCCCTGGCAGCCACACGTCCAGCAGAATGCAATCGAACAGGTTGTTATCCAAGACGCGCAGACATGCCTCGCCGTCCGCCACCGCCTCCACCGTATACCCTTCGTCCTCCAGCACGGCCCCAAGCGACGTGCGAATGCCAGGCTCATCGTCGACGATCAGGATTCGCCGGGTCTTCATGCTCTCACCTCCGCCGGCGCCATTGTGCTCACCGCCGCCGGAACCTCGATCGTAAACCTTGCTCCGGTGGGCGTGTTATCTTCCACGCGTATTTGCGCGCCGTGGTCGGTCAAAATATGCGCGACAATCGCCAGGCCCAGACCCGTTCCGCGCTCTTTCGTCGAAAAATAAGGCAAAAATAGCTTCTCCCGGTCCTCTGGCGAAATTCCGGTTCCGGAGTCGGCCACCACTAACTCCACTGTATCCGCCGTGGGCGCGTGTGTCCGGATTGTCAAATGACGCCAGGGAACTTCTTTCATTGCCTCCGCCGCGTTGTCGATCAGGTTCACCACCACCCGCTTAAACTGTTCGCGGTCCAGGTTTACGCCCGGCAGTTCGGGCGCCAGCGATTTGTGAATCGTTATCCCTTCCAACCGTCCGGAGAACACCGCCAGCGCCGCTTCCACAGTCTCGTTCATATCGGAAAGCTGCGGTTGCGCCGCCGGGAAACGCGCGAACTGCGAGAACTCATCCACCAGCGATTTCACGCTCACTACTTCTTCTTGAATGATCCGTGTGCAGTCCCGCACCACCCGCGCAAATTCGGGCGTAGTCGACCCGCGCTCCAGGTGCCGCGCGATTCGCTCGGCGCTCAACGAGATCGGCGTCAAAGGATTCTTGATTTCATGGGCGATCCGGCGCGCCACTTCGTGCCAGGCCGCCGCCTTCTGCGCCCGCAGCAACTCCGACGTGTCTTCCAACACGATCACAAACCCCGACGTTACGCGTTCGTCGATGGGCGCCACCGTCACCGACAAGTGCAACACCTGCCGGTCGTGCGGAACATCCAATTGCCGTGCCGCCACGCCAGTCCGGCGCGCCCGGTTCATCAGGTACCGGATCTCCAGCACGTCTTCCGGTTGAAACAACTGGTCCAGCCGCGCCGCGCCGCGCACCTTCTCCTCTCCAAACATGCGCAGCAGCGCCTGGTTCACCGTTTGGATTCGCCCGTCACCGGCCACCGAAATCACGCCTGTCGGAATCGACTCCAGAATGGTCTCAGTAAACCTCCGCCGCGCCTCCAACTCCCGGCTCGACGACTCCAGGTCCTGTGTCATTTCGTTGAACTGCCGCACCAGCGTGGCCAGTTCATCCACGGCGCCAACCTGCACTCTGTGGCGCAAGTTTCCCTTCCGCACTTCGCGCGCCGCCTCCAGCAGCGCCGCAATCGGCACCGTGATCTGGCGCGCCAGGAACAGCGCCACCCAGGTGGCCACAAACAGAATAAACAGCGTGATCAGCGCCAAATAAAGCAGGTAGAAGCGGCGCGTCTCCTGCCTGTCCAGGCCCAGTTGGTTGTACTCGCTGACGTAGCCGGAGATTTCCCGCTCTTTTTGTTCCAGGTCCACCGGCAGGTGGGTTGTCAGCACCAGCAGGCCGCCGGTCCGAATCGCCGCCGTCTCCACGATTCGCCGCGCGGAGTTGGACCTGTTGCGCGCGTTCCACGAACACACCGTCAGCTTGCCGCGCCCGTTCACCTGGATGTGAACTTCGACAATGTCGTTCTCCTCGCAAATCTTCTCAAACAGATCGGCGTTCGGCTGCCCGCCGTGCGCGTACACTTCCACCTCCGGCATTCCCGCCAGCCAGTGTGCTTGCGCCCGGGTGCGAATCTGCGATTCCCGCAGCATTGCCACGCCCGTGTCCGACAACGCGAGTTTCACGTTTTCCGCCGGCCGCGAGAACCACTGCTTGATGTTCATGTTCAGAACCTGATAGCTCCAAAGCACCATGAACAACACCGGCAGAAAGGATAACAGCAGCGCTCCGGTTACCAGTTTCGTCTTAATGCGAGAGCCTTCGTGATCCCGGCTTCGCTCAATGTAGAGCTTCACCATCAGCCGGAACAGCATGAAAGCCAGCCACACCATCAGCAGAAACACGAGCGTCGACATGGCCCAGTACAAGTAGACTTGGCCAACATTCGCCGGTCCCAGCTTGCCCATGTTGAATGAGCCCTGCCAGATCACCAATCCGGCCAGGATCAGCAAGGTGATAACGGCGGCCGCATTGAGCAGACGCTTCCGCATGGATATAACGATTATAGGCGGTAGCGTAAGCGGAAATTAACGAGTGTTCCAGGCCCTCTCAATGACCGGACGAATGATCGCCGTGAACTCGGCGTACGCCGGCTCCAGGAAGTGCAGTTGATCTTTTTGGTACAACTCCAGGCGCGGTTGGCCCGCCTTGTCAAACAGGGCCGGGTTCACGTCGATGTACCCAAGCCGCCGGTCCGTTCGCGAACGCCGCTCCACAATTCCGTTTGCAGCGTCCACCACATCCCATTTCGCGCGCTTCTGCGGGGCGCGATTGATCGCGACGAAGAAGATCCGTGTCTCCGGAAGCCGCGCGTGAACCCGATCGGCGAATGTGGCATAGCGCTGCGCGATCGCCTCCGCCTCCAGGCCCGCATTGATGTCGTTGCTGCCGCAGTAGTAGACGATAATCTTCGGCGCATACGGCAGCACCACTTGGTCCATATAGTGCAAAATGTCGTTGGTTTGCGAGCCGCCAAAGGCGCGGTTGAACACGGGAAGCGGCGCCATCTGCTGCTCCAGTGTTTTCCATTGGCGAAAGATACTGCTGCCGATAAACAGAATCCCGCCCTTCGGCGGCGGATTGTGTTTATCGCTTTCCAAGAATGATTCGATTGCCGCCGCGAACCGTTCCGGCTTCGCCGCCTGTCCCCAGGACAGCGCCGGCAACAGCACAAGCAACGCGCATCCGTTTCTCATCCCATCTACTCTAATAGAGAAAATGTCTGGCAACCTTTTCTCTCCGCTCCCGCTCCGCGGCATTACGCTCCCCAACCGGATTGCAGTCTCCCCGATGTGTGAATACGCGAGTGTCGAAGGTGTGGCCAACGACTGGCACCTGGTCCACCTCGGCAGCCGCGCCGCGGGAGGCGCCGGCCTTGTCATCGTCGAAGCCACCGCCGTCGAACCCCGTGGGCGCATCACCTACGGCGATCTCGGCCTCTGGTCGGACGCGCAGGTCCCGCCACTCGCCCGCATCGTCTCTTTCCTCAAATCCCAAGGCGCCGCTCCGGCGATTCAACTCGCCCATGCCGGACGCAAGGCCAGTTGCCAGCTTCCCTGGGATGGCGGCGCCGCTATTCCCCCCTCCGCGCCAAACGGCTGGCAGGTGGTTGCTCCTTCTCCTATTCCCTTTCGCGATGGCGATCCCACCCCGCACGAACTGACGGTTTCCGAGATTCATCTGATCCGCGATGCCTTCGCCGCCGCTACGCGCCGCGCGCTCGCCGCCGGCTTTGAGGTCATCGAAATCCACGGCGCGCACGGCTATCTGATCAACGAGTTCCTTTCGCCGCTCTCCAACCACCGCCACGATGCTTACGGCGGCACTTTCCAGAATCGTATCCGGCTCGTATGTGAGGTAATCGAATCGGTTCGCCACGAAATGCCGGCCCATCTGCCGCTGTTCCTGCGCATCTCCGCCACCGACTGGGCGGATGGCGGCTGGACCCTCGACGATTCCGTCGCGCTTGCCCGAATCGTCCAGCCGCTGGGCGTTGACCTGATCGACACTTCCAGCGGCGGCAACGCCATCCACGCCAACATCCCCGTTGGCCCCGGCTTTCAGGTCCCGCTGGCGGAGCGCATTCGTCGCGAGGCGGGCATTCCAACCGGCGCCGTTGGCCTGATCACCGAGGCTGCGCAAGCCGATGAAATCGTCCGGTCCGGCCGGGCGGACCTGGTCCTGCTGGCCCGCGAACTCCTTCGTGACCCCTACTTTCCCATGCGCGCCGCGCAGTCGCTGGGCGTCCCCGTCCATGCGCCCAAACATTATCTGCGCGCCTGGCCCGGCAGTCTGCCGCGCGCCTAGGCGCCGAAGTATCCCAATTCCCGCGCTTCGGTAAGCCGTGCCTCCATGTACGCCCACAGTGCCGGGCAACCCTCCAGGATTGGCGGGCCGATGCGGTTCACCACGCGCTCATAACTGATGCCGTTCTCTTTCCAGCTCTGCCCGCCGTTGGCCAGATTCAACAGGGCCGGCATCGCCCGGTCCGCTGCGTTGGCGAACTTCGATTCCGCCGTCACGCCCTCCTCGAACTCCTGCCAAAGCGCCACGAACTCCTCGCCCTGCCCATCGGGCAATAGTCCAAAAATGCGCCGCGCCGCCGCCAGTTCCGCCGCCTTCCGCTCCTCCCAGCCGCCTTCCACAAACACCATCGTGTCCCCGGTGTCGATCTCTCCTACATCATGCACCAGCAGCATCCGGATCACGCGGTTCATGTCGACCCCAGCCGCCGCAAAAGGGGCCAGAGACGCCGCCAGCAACGTAATCTGCCAGCTATGTTCCGCCGAATTTTCGTACCGGTCCAGCCCGGCCGGCTTCACTTTCCGCGTCACAGCCTTTAATTTGTCCAACTCCATTACAAAATCGATAATCCGCTGCATCTCTCGCTGGAGTGTAGCAAACCGCCGCGAATGCGCTCGAAGGGAAAGGTGTCGCTGTCGCCGCGAAGACGGCGGTGGTGGAGGGAACCTGATTCCCCCAATGGCATCGACACCGGGACCTGCGGAACGAGTATATTGCGTTCGCAAAAACGCCTGGCATGCCCATGGTGGGGCGGTGCTGTGCCGTCGGCTACGGCCTCTTCGGCTGCGTCCATACCCTCAACGCCAAGGACCTGAACAGGGTGCGGAAACGGTAACGGGCAGAGGACCTCGATTTCCGGCTGAAGTCCGGCTCCGCCGCCTTCGACCGCGGCGTGGAACTGCCGAACATAACCACATTTGGAAGCCTGGGCCGGTTGCGCTTCCGCGCTCCTTACGGCGTCCACGAAGTGCGAACGATCCCTTGCCCTTCGCGAATGACGATGAGCCGGTCCGCCTGCACGCCGCGAAATGTCTCCGGCTTGCCCGATGGCCAACGGACTTCCAGGTCCACCCGCGCCACGTCGCCGAGGCCAAAGTGAAGCCGCCAATCGTTCACCGAATAGAAGCTGCCTTGGCTCATCACTTCCTGCGTCTGCCGGCGTCCGCCGTAGATTACCGTCACGCGGCCTCCAATCGCCGAACGGTTTGAAGTGACACCTTCCAGCTTCACCTTGATCCAATGCCGTTTGGCCGCCGGGTTCACGTCGTTGCGCAGCAGCGATGGAGGCGCGTCCATGTTCCACACCACGATGTCCACGTCCCCATCGTTGTCGAAATCGCCGAAGGCGCAGCCGCGGCTCGATTGTGCTTCCTCCAGTGCGGGGCCGCCCTGGCCCAGCAGTTCTTCAAACGTTCCGTTGCCGAGGTTGCGGAAAATAATCCGGGGCGTCCGGTACGCATAGCGCGGCAGCTTGCGCTCCACTTCCGGGTATACGTTGCCGGTGACGAAGAACAGGTCCGGATGGCCGTCGTTGTCCAGATCCTGTATGCCGGCGCCCCAGCCAATGAAGCGCGTTTCAACGCCAAGGCCGCTGCGGATGGTCATGTCCTGAAAGTTTCCCTTGCCGTCGTTCCGGTACAGCACGTTTGTGTCGTCGGCGAAGTGGGTCTTGAAGACGTCCAGGTCGCCGTCAAGATCGTAGTCTCCGGCGCCGATGCCCATACCGGCCTGCTCCATGCCGTCTTCGTTCAGCGCGACGCCGTTTTCAAGCGCCACTTCGCTAAACGTGCCGTCGTGGTTGTTGCGAAACAGGAAGCTGGGCGTGGAGTCGCAGGCCACATATATATCGGGCCAGCCGTCGTTATCGAAATCGGCGGCCACGGCCGTCATGCCGTAGGAACCTTTGGCTTTGCCAACACCGCTCTTTTCGGTAACGTCGGTGAATGTGCCGTCCCCATTGCCGCGGTAGAGCCAATGGCGGCCGGGCGGCAGCCCGAGCGGGCCGCAGTTTACCGGGATGCCCTTCCAATTGCAGTAGGAGTTGCCTCCGGGCTTGGGCACGCGTGCCGGGTCGAAATCCACGTACTCGGTGACGAAAAGGTCCAGCTTGCCATCGCGGTCGAAATCCAGAAAGCTACAGCCGGCGCCCCAGTGGCGGCGGGGGAGTTCCAGGCCGGAGGCTTTGGTGATGTCGGTGAAAGTTCCGTCGCCGTTGTTACGGTACAGGACGTTTTGTCCCCAGTAGGTGATGAACAGATCAGCGTAGCCGTTGCCGGTAACGTCGCCCGCGCAAACGGCCGATGCCCAGCCCTGGCGGATGAGGCCGGCCTTCTGCGTGACATCGGTGAACGTGCCGTCGCGGTTGTTCTTGTATAGCCGGTTGGAGACCGATTCCGGAGCGCCTCCAAAACGTGTGCCGTTTAGTACGAAGATGTCGAGCCAGCCGTCGTTGTCGTAGTCGATAAAGGCAATACCGCAGCCGATCGTTTCCACGATGTACTGCTTGTTGTCCGGTGCGCCATACACGCCCGGATGGGTAAGGCCAGCCTGCGCGGCGACGTTCGTGAAGCGGGCGTGGAAGGGGAGACCGGAGGGCTTGCCGCGGGGGGCGGCGCGGACCCCGCGGCTGGCGACACCTTGGCCCAGGGCGCCGCCGGAAGCCAGAGCGCCGGAGGCGAGCGCAAGCCACTGGCGGCGATTAACGGGATTGCTCATTCTTTTCGTTGTATCAGGTCACAGGCGCTTCATGATCGTGCTTATTTATTGGAGCAGTTGCAAGGCGCGTTCAATCTCCATGTCCGAAGGCTTCTGTTCGCGGGCGGCGCGGAGCGATGCGACGGCCTTTCCCGTGTCGCCGGAGCGGGCGTAGATGAGACCGAGGTTCTTGTGCAGGTCGGCCCGGGCGCGGCAATCGCCGCAAAGCGAGATAGCTTCCGTGAGCTGTTCAATGGCCCGGGGCCAATCGCGGGAGGCGGCCGCCGACAGCGCAAAGTTGTTAAGCGTTTCGGCCTGCCCGGTGATTCGCTTCTGCCGTTGCAGTTCGGTGAACTTGGCGCGGTAGGAAGTGTCGGCCGGGCCGAGGGCGCGGATGAGGTTGTAGAGCGCCTCACTGTGGTCGCCGTTGACTTCCACGGCCCTGCGCCACAGCGCGATGGCCTCGGCCTTGCGTCCCGCGGCGTTGTGATTCTGGCCTAAAAGATAGATGGCGTCGGCGTGCCGGGGCTGAAGTTGGACGAGTTGTTCCAGGTGGCGGCGGGAGTCTTCGGGACGGTTCATCTGCTTTTCCGAGACGGCCAGAAGGTACAGCGCTTCGGCCGCGTTGGAATCAAGCTGAACGGCACGGGAAAGCGAAGCGATGGCGGTGGCGTATTCACGAAGGTCGTATTCGGCGCGCCCTTTGTTATACCAGGCCTGGGCGTGCCCGGCGGCAAGGCGGGTCGCTTCAGTGAAGGCCGCGAGCGCGCCGGGTATATCGTAAATGTCGGCGAGAGCGATGCCGAGATTGACGTGGGCGTCCGGCGCCTGCGGGGTAAGCGCGATCACTTTGCGGAAGAGTGCGACGGCTTCCTTCGCGTGCCCGGCGCGGGTGTCGACCATGGCGGCAAAAGTGAGCGTGCGCGCGTCGCCTGGGTTGAGTGCAAGCGCGCGACGGAGCGGGGCGGCAGCATCGTTGAACCGGTTCTGAGCCGCCAGTGTGAGTCCAAGATTTACGTAGGCCTGAACGTAATCCGCGTTGGCTGCAATGGCGCGGCGGAATGACTGTTCTGCGGCGCCTTGATCGTTGCGGCGGGCGAGCAGCACGCCCAGGTTGCTATGGGCTTCGGCAAAATTAGGATCGGCGGTGATCGCCTGGCGGAAACACTGTTCTGCGCCTGGGCCGTCGCCGCTGGACATCCGGACAAGGCCCAACTGGTTCTGCGCGGGCGCAAAGCCCGGTTGCAACGCTACGGCTTTTTCTAGTGAGGCGCGCTCGCCCGCGCGGTCTCCAATACGGGCGAGCGCGAGGGCGAGGTTGTAGTGTGTCGGGGCGCTGTCGGGATTCGCGGCAATCGCTTGCCGGTACAGTTCGGCGGCCCGTTGCGCATTGCCGGCCTCCAACGCCTGATTGGCCATCGCGGCCGTGGTGTCGGCAATCTGGCTGGAAGCGTTTCGCTGCTTGGCTTGACGGACGGCTTCCAGGGCCGCGGCGGCTTCGGCCGGGCGGTCTAACTGCTTCAGAACCTGCGCAAGCTGAAACTGAACATCTGCCCCCGCGGGGTTCAGCGCGCGGGCCTGTTCCAAGTGCCGGCGGGCGTCCTCCCATTTGCTGTTACGGGCCAGAACGAAGCCGAGTTGGTATTGCGCATCGGCGTGTTGGGGGTCGAGTTCAATAGCCTGCCGCAGCAGCGGCTCCGCTGCCGAAAAGCGGCCCAGCCCCCGGAGCGCCAAGCCTTGCAGGTAGATGGGTTCAAACCCTTTCAAGTTGTTGAAGTGGGCCAGGGCCTCCTCGTAGTCCTTGTTGGCCACCAGGGCGCGGGCGAGCGAAAGACGGATCTCCAGGTTGGCGGGGTCGAGCCGCGCGGCGGCGGCGAAGCTCTGCGCCGCCTCCCGGTACATCTTCTGGTTGGCATACGCGGTGCCAAGGTGCCCATGGGCCAGAGCGGCGCGGGGCGCCAGTTGAACGGCGCGCAGGAGCGGCGCAATGGACTCCCGCGCCCGCCCCATCTCATTGAGCGCGGCGCCGAGGGCCAGGTGATGGCCGGCCTCGTTTGGCTCAGCGGCGATGGCGCGCCGAAGCACGTCTGCCGCGCGGGCGTAGCGCTGGTGCAGTATCAAGGTGCGAGCCAGGCCGCGTAAAGCGGCGCGGTTGGCGGGGTCGCTATCCAGGACGGTCTGATACGCCGATTCCGCATCGTCATATTCGCCGCGCTCGGTGAGCAGGGTGGCAAGCGCGGAGCGGGCATCGTGGAGCTTGGGGTTCACCGCGATGGCTTCGCGAAACGCGGCACTTGCGCCTGCGGAATCGCCTTTGTCGAGGTAGGCGAGGCCAAGGTTGAAGTGGGGCTGGCCCGTCCGGCGGTCGAGCGCGGCGGCGCGCGTGAAGGCCCCAATCGCACAGTCGAATCGTTTCGCCTTGGCGAAGTGAGCCCCCAGCGCATTGAGCGCGGACGGGGAACCGGGTTGCGATTCGAACTCCGCGGGACCACGGCAATCCGGCTGCCCGAAAAGGAAACGGACGCCCATCAGTGCGATGGCCGTCCGGTTAAGAAACCGCATAGGTGCAGAGTATCAGAACTTGAACTTCGCTCCGAGCTGCAACTGCCGCGGTTGATTGGCTATGCCCGTGACGCGGCCGAAGAGTGCCGCGTTCGAAAGGTTCGCATTGGGCACACCGTACACCGGGTGGTTGAACATGTTGAAGCCCTCGACGCGCAGTTCGAAGCTCTTGCCCTCCCACGGCATGGGGAAGACTTTGAACAGCGACAGGTCGAAGTTCTCCCAGCCGTCGGAACGGAGCCGGTTCCGGCCCGAATTTCCGAAAGTGAACGGCGCGGGCGCCGCCACCTTCGTGGCGTCGAACCAGCGGTTCGGCGTGGGGTTGCTGACCTCCGGGTTGTCCAGGAAGTTCAGCCGCAGGTAGGTACCGGCGTTGCCCGTATTGGCAAGATCGCCATTGATCTGCAGACTGTAGGGTTGGCCGGAACTCAGCCGGATGATGCCGTTGGCCTGCCAGTTGCCCAGAACATAATTGGCCACTTTGCTGCCCATGGAGAACCGTTTGCCGGCCCCGAACGGGAGATCGTAGACAAAGTTCATGGTGAGCACGTGAGTCATATCGAAACCGGAAACGCTGCGATCGTTGTTGAACTTGTAGGGGTTCTGGATGGAGCAGCCTTCCACGCCATACCAGCCGGAGCAACCAATGTCGATGGACTTGGAATACGTGTAGTTCACCATGTAGCCGAAGTCGTTTCGGACCTTACGGTCGAGCAGGAGCTGGAGGCCGTTGTAGTTCCCGCGGCCCCAACTGCGGTCGTAGTAGGTTGGGCGGATGTAGGGATAAGGTGCGCGGTCGCGGAAATTGCCGGGACCGGGTTCAGTGGCCACGTTGTAGAATCCGCCAATGTCAAGACGGCGGCTGCCGGAGCCAACGTAGTTGGCGGTGAGAACGGTGGCCGAGTCGATTTGATGCTGGATGCCGAAGTTCCATTGCACCGAATACGGGTTCTGCGCGTTGGGATCCATATACCACTGCACTTGCTCAAACGGAGTGGGCTGTGGCAGTGCGCCGGAAGGGAATGGGTTTTTGCCGCTGAAGTTCGGCGTCAGTTGTGTGGCCGTCGGGTTGTTCAGGTTCTCCTGCAACTGTTCGCCAACGCTGGGCCATTGGGCCGAGTAGTTCTGGGCAGTTTGGACGACGGCGGCGTAGTTGTCAAAGAACATGCCGAAGGAGGCGCGCACCGCCGTGCGGTTGGTGACACGATATGCCAGACCGAACCGCGGTTGCCAGTTGTCGCTGTAAGGCCGGTAGATCGTGGCGTTCTTGGCCACTTCCACGTTGGCCGGCAGGCGGCCGCCGGGCACGCAGGGGGCTTTCCTGAGCTCTTCGCAGGAGCCTGGCTGTTTTTGGATGAGATAGACGCCGCGCTGAAGATCGTAAGCGCCGGTGAAAATATTATCGTTGCCCTCTTCGCCGAGCGGGGGGATCTTGGTGTAGTCGTAGCGCAGGCCGAAGTTGATGGTCAGGCGCTGATTCACTTTCCACTGATCCTGGACGAAGAACGCGTAGTGGTAGCCGCGGCGAACGGTGGTGGCGCGATTGCGGAATCCGGCTGCGTCGGGAACGTCCAGCAGGAAGGACGCCAACTGGCTGCCCGTGTTTCCGGGGCTCAGCGGGTTGGAGGTCTGGAGCGGACGATAGGTGGCGCTGGCGTTGCGCGGAGAGCCGAAAAAGTCCAGATTGTTGAACTCGCCGCCGGCCTTGATCTGGTGCCCGCCGATGATCTTGGTCATGGTGGACTTGTACTGCCACACGTCGGAGGGCCGGTTGAGAGACAAGCTTTCCGCGCCGCCCACCCAGCCGTCAATATTCATGGCTGGCATCAGTGTCTGCCCATCCAGGAAGCCGCAGCAGAACGTGTCGCGGTAGCCTACTCGCTGAGCGAAGTCGGAGGGGAGCGTACGGAAGCGGTTGCCGCTGTTGTCAACGTTTTCGAGCCGGCCGAACTGCACCTGAAGGATCGTGGCGGGGTTGAACGTGTGAACCCAACTGGTGCCGATATTGATCGCATTGAATTCCCGGAAGCTGGCGAGGATGGGCCGGCCGCCGGAAGCGGTTTGGTCCAGCATCGAATGCGATAGGCGGAAAAACACGTTGTCCTTGGGGCCGAACACACGGTCGATGCGAACGCTGTATTCTTCCTGGTTCTGGCTGAATGCCGAAGGGTCAAGCGCGTTGCGGTCCGCGGTGATCGGTGCGCCGGCCTGCGGGAACGTGGTTTCGGCGTAGTATACGTTGCCGGCGTTGATGCGGCTGGCGGGAATCTGATTGCGCGCGAACGGCACGCGAACGAAGCCGTTGCCGTTCGGGTTCGGCGTGGTGGAGAACGGGTCGAAAATCTGGCGCGCTTCGTCGGAGAGGTCGCCCCGAAGGTTGGCCGCCGTGGGAACGCGGAAAAGCGCGTTGTTGGCCCGGCGGAAGCGCCAGCCCTGATATGCGCCGTGGAAGAAGGTGTTGTTCTTTCCGTTGATAATTTTGGGGATCATCACAGGTCCGCCAACCGCGGCCCCGAACTGGTTCTGCCGGAAGGAAGTGACGTTGGGCAGAAACGTGTTGCGGGCGTCGAACTCCGAATTGCGGAGGTACTCCCAAAGGGACCCGTGCAGGGAATTCGTGCCGCTGGAAGTGGCCACGTTGATGACGCCGCCAAGTGCGCCGCCGAACTCGGCCTGGTCGTTATGGGACTGAACTTTGAACTCTTCGATGGCGTCCACAATGGGGTTGACCGCCGGCGTGGAGAGCATCAGGCCCTGGTTGGTGACGCCGTCCAGCGTCCACAGATTTGAGCGGTTGGTTTGCCCGTTAATGGAGGGGAAAATGAAGGCGCCAATGCCCGGGTGGGCAAAGCCGGAGCCGGTGTTCTGAGAAACGCTGACGGGCGCCACGCCAGGCGTCAGCGAAAGTAACTGCGTAAAGTTACGCCCGTTAAGGGGGAGATCGACTACTTGCTGCTTGGCGACGACGGCGCCAATCTCCGCGGTCGAGCTCTGCACCTCGGCGCCGACGGCTTCCACGTTCACCGATTGCTCCACCGCGCCGACCTCAAGATTCAGATCGAGCGTCGCGGTTTGGTTTACCGCCAGAGTGAAGGGAGAAAGCTTTGACGTGCGGAACCCCGCCTTCGATACGTCCAGCGTGTACTGGCCAGGAAGGATGTTCAGAATAACGTAAACCCCGGACTCATTCGTTTCGGTGCGGGTTTCGACGGAGGTCGCGGTGTTGCGCAGCACGAGAGCCGCGCCTGGGATATGCGATCCGGACGAGTCGCGGACGGAACCGTTGACGGTGGCCGTCGATGTCTGTGCGTAGGTTGCGGCGGTCATCGCCAGCAGAGCCAACAAGGTCCGCGTTAGCGGGTGTAAGTACGTCATAGTATGCTGTATCCTCGACTAGGGGTTCTGGAACGCTATCAAATCGATAAGTCAGTTGTCAATAATTGGTTTCTTGGGTCTCGCCCTGCTGCCTATGCGGTTAGGCGGCCAGAATTCGATTGTCGATCTGCTGGAACCGGCACAGCGGAAGGCGTTTGTCGCCCTGTATGAAGAGAGCGACGCGTTGAAGCGGCGGACACTGGCGGCGAAGTTCCTGCGCGAGTATCCCCGGTCGTTTCTAACTGCGCAGGCGCATGAGGCAGCGGCGAAAGCGGCGGCCGCCATGGGGGACCGCGCCTCGGCCGTGTTCCACGCCAGGGAGTCGCTGCACTTGTATCCGGAAAACCCAGGGCTGCTCACTCCGTTGGCGTTGTGGCGCAAGGATGCGGCGCTGGCCGGCGAAGCCTTGCGGCTGCTTGACTTGTTTACGTCGCCGGCGGGGCGGGTCCGGGAGGAGTTGCGCGCCGCTGCGCTGACGCTCGCCCCGGCCCCCGCGGCGGTCCCCCTCCGGCCTCGTGAGCCGCTGTCCGCCTATGCCGGTTCGGCTGTTTGCGCGAACTGTCACCGGGAGGTTTACAACGCTTGGGCCAGTACCGGAATGGCGAACATGTTGCGGCCGATTGCGAAGGCCAGGGTGCTTGCGGACTTTCGCGCCGCCGGGGACGGTTTCCGGGCCGGCACTGCCGCGCGGCCCTTCCTCGAACTTCGCCGCCGCAATGGCGAATGGGACCGCTATTCGATCGATTTCGCCATCGGGTCGAAGTGGCAACAGGCCTTCGCCACACGAACTCCAGACGGGGACATTCAGGTGCTCCCGTTCCAGTACAACGCGCTTTCCCGGCAGTGGCTCAACTACTGGAGCACGGTGGACCCGCCCGGTTCCGAACGCGCCGAACCAGGTGATTTTCACAAGTTTCGACGCGTAACTTCCTACAAGGAGAACTGCGCCCAATGCCATACCAGCCAGTGGCGGGACGGCCGCTACCTGGAGGAAGGGGTGAACTGTGAGATGTGCCACGGGCCCTCCGCGGCGCACGCCAAAGGCGAACCCGCGCTTTTCCGTTTTGCCAAAGCGACGGCGGAAGAGTCCGTCCGCGTCTGCGCGCAATGCCACGCGCAATCGGCACAGCGCACGGATTCCGCCTTCCCGACGGCGCAACGGCGTCGCCCCTATGTTGAATTCGCCCCCCGGGCTTTCTACCTCGACGGCCGCTTTCGGGAGACAACGTTTTTGGTGGAGGCCTTCGAGCGCTCGGCGTGCTACCGCAAGGGAGCCGCGACCTGCGTCTCTTGCCACGATCCCCATCCGCGGGACGCCGCCGAAAATACCAGGTCGCTGAAGTTCAACGGATCCGACCGGATGTGTACGCAATGCCACGCCGCGGCTGCCTTTGCCGCCCAGGCGCACACTCGCCACGCCGCCGGCTCCGATGGCGCGCGCTGCGTCTCCTGCCACATGCCTCGAATCATGGGCGCCCTGCTGTTTCAAGCGGCGTCGCACGAAATCGACAGCCGGCCATCAGCGGAATCCACGGTGCGCTTCGGACAGGCGGGAAGCCCGAACGCTTGCCTTCTGTGCCATAAAGACAGAGACACCTCATGGTTGCGAAATCAGTTATCTTCCTGGTCACGGCGCTCGCGGTAGCCGCGCAGCAGTACGCTGGTTCGGCCACCTGTGCGCGGTGTCACGCCGAAATTGCCGGCCGGTATGCCAAATCCGGGATGGGGCGGTCCATGGCGCCCGCGCGGCTTTTGCCGGAGGCGAAGGTGGACGCTCCGCGGTTGCGGCGTTCGTTTGAAGTGCTGCGCAAAGACGGCAAACTAGCGCAGCGGGAGACCGGCCCGGGGTTCACTACGGAGCACGAACTTGCATATGCGATCGGGTCCGGCGCCAACGGCGTCAGCTTTGCTGTGCGTCGCGGAGACCACCTGTTTCAAGCACCGCTGAGCTGGTATTCCCGTACGCAATCCTGGGAACTGTCGCCCGGCTACGAGCACGCTGACTACGGATTCAACCGCCCGCTTGCGGCGGCATGCCTGGCCTGCCACGCGGCCCGGCCGCGGCCGGTCGCGCTCAGCAGCGGAAGGTATTTCAGCCCTCCCTTCGACGAACTTGCCATCGGCTGCGAGAACTGCCACGGTCCGGGGAGCCGCCACGCCGCCTCCACCCGGCGTGCCGACATCGTCAATCCCGCGCGACTGCCGAGGGCACGGGCCGAAGAGATCTGCATGAACTGCCATCAGGGTGGCGACGCCCGCGTCCTCATGCCCGGGAAGCAGGAAACCGACTTTCGGCCGGGGCAGCGATTGTCCGATGTTGTCGCCATTTTTCAGGCGGGGCCACAGGGCGAGACGGACCTGCTGCAACACCACGAAGCCATGCGGCAGAGCGCCTGCTTTCAGAAGAGTCAGAGCCTTTCCTGCCACACCTGCCACAATCCGCACGCTTCCAAAACGGACCACAACGAGACCTGCGCCTCCTGTCACAAAACGCTTTCGCAGAGCCACACAAAGACTCGCCAGGATTGCGTGACCTGCCACATGCCGAAGCGCGAGATCGGATTCATTGCCCACTCCGCATTAACGAACCACCGCATTTCGCGCGCATCTCCGCCCGCGCAGGAAGCCGGATTGCGGCAGGTCAACGAAGGCCCGCCGCCCACGCCGTTGACGCTGCTGCAGGCCTATGGACAGGCCCTGGCCAAGTTCCCGGCGCTGGCCGGTGCCTTTCAATCGGCACTGGCTGCCGCCCCGGAGGGCGAGCCGATCGTACTGGCGACGCGGGGGCGCCAGGCCCTTCGCGAAGGCCGTTTCGACCAGGCGATTCCTCTTCTGCGCGCGGCGCTGAAAAAGGGCTACACCGTGGCGGCCACCTATGAGGACCTCGCCGATGCCCTCGGCCGCGCCGGCCAATGGGAGGCTTCGATCGAGATCATCGGACAAGGGCTCGCGGCAGCGCCGTTTTCGCAAACGCTCCACAAATCCCTCGCCTTACGGCACATTCAACGGAAGGATTATCCAGCGGCGCGGGCCGCGTTGGAAAAGTATGTCGAACTGTTTCCGGAGGACGATTTCGTCCGGCGTTTGTTGCTCCAGGTTTCATCGGCGCCCTAGCGCCGCTCGCGCGGCCAAGTGGCGCGGGTTCAGTTGCAGGAGCCGTTCCAGCACTTCGACGCGCCGCTCTGGCGCGGTTTCGGCCAGCAGGAAGTAACTGGTTTCTTCAAGCGGATCCAGCTTGATGGCCTCCTCGAACGCGGCCACCGCCGCGGCCTTCTCGCCGTTGGCGCGCCGCGCCAACGCCAGCTTTTGGAAGTAGGGCGCGTGGCGAGGCCGCACTGCGATTGCGGCTTCCATCAGTTTGGCCCCGTCGGCATGTTGGTCCTTTAGAAAAAGCAGAAAACCGAGCCCGGCTAGCACCTCCGGGTCTTTTGGGTAACGCGGGTAG
The DNA here is from genome assembly GCA_016789905.1 of Bryobacterales bacterium. Taxonomy (GTDB): domain Bacteria; phylum Acidobacteriota; class Terriglobia; order Bryobacterales; family Bryobacteraceae. The sequence goes on from JAEUQC010000158.1 coordinate 26,899, forward strand.
ACCGCCGTCAGCCGCCGGAAACTCTCTCGCATTTCCTCCGCGTTGCCGCCCGCAAGCAGCGCCAGCGCCGCGTTCCGCTCTTCGTGCGCGCCCGGGCGCCAAACGCGCAGTTGGCGTTCGCTCCGCGCCAGGCCAGAGCCGGGCCGGGCGATTCGGTGATCGGTGAACGCCGTATGAAGCCCGTCCACTGCTTTCTGTTTTGGCATATGGCACCCGGCGCAGTCCCTGTCCCTGCGCGGATGCGCGCCGGATCGCGTGGTGTGGCAGGCGCGGCACCGGGCATCGACATCGATCTTCGTGCCGTGCACATTGTGGCATGTTCCGCACCACAACTCCGGCGCCGCCTTTGCGCAACCGCTCTGTGCCAACTGCTCCACGTGGCTTACCACCCTCAACCCGTCACGGCCGCGAATGTAGATTGACACCGATTCCTCCAGGCGCGAGCCCGGACGGTACACGGCGGCGCCTGGCGACGGAACGCGCGCATCGCCGGTAATGTGGCACTGTTCGCAAACGCTGCTGCCTTCAAGCCTGCCAAGCCGCGCCGGGTTCACGATATTGGTTCGGCCTGGCCGCGCCGCGTGTGCTTCTCCCGAACCATGGCACCGTTCGCAGCCGATCGATGCTATGCCGTCCGGACCTGGCGAGGAGTGGCAACGCAAACAGTCGTCCGTGACACGGCGGTTAAAGTCGACGTGTTCCATCGTCTCGTAGCCAGGGGCGACGTCCCACTTGTTCTGCTTCGGATAGTAGGCGATGGGCGACTGAAACCAGGATCCGGCGATTGCAACCAGAAACCCCGCGGCGTGGCTGCCGCTGCCGATTTGCCATACTGCTTGGTGCGTTGCCGTGCGATTGTTTCGTGTGGCCGCGTGTTGGGTGGCGTTGACGGAGTAGCGCGTCCCTCCGCGGAGGAAGTTTACCTGGGCTTGCGTGACCACCGGTTGGAGGCTCCGTCCCATCGGTGTTTGGCGATACGCCGCCGCTTCAGCGGCGTGGCAACTCCCGCACGCCGGCGCCGCGCGCAAAACCACTGTCCCCGCCAATACCAGCAACCAGATCACCAACTAGAGTGTGCCATTTTTCTGCCATGGCGTACGCGGCGTTTCCGCAACTGGGCCGGACCGCGATGCCCGGAACGTTCGCGCTTCGCGGTTCGCCCCATCCGCACTGACGTCGCCCAGTCCAGAGTCGGCAGGTCGTCGTTGAACAGAAATGACTTGCAGCTAAAGGCGTGTCAGGGGAGGTTTGAAGTTTGCACGGCGAATCGCGCCCCGGTTGATCCGGCTACGAACTGGAGAATGCGTAAAAAATCGAAATATGCCCAAAATGTTCGGGATTCGCGCGATACCCGCACTGTGGGGCTGTCATTAGGAGTAGAAAGTGGCGGTGATTCGTCTCGGGTTTACGCCCGGACAATGCCTCCTGGCGTGCTTCCAGAGTGCGCGCTGGCAGTGTGGCCAGGCAGGCGATCTCTGGACGTGTTCGCATTTGCGATGCGCCGGGTGACGTGACACAGTAGCGCCACGGTCGGCGGGATTCAGGACCCGTTAGTCAATACCCGATGGAGTTGGAAAACGGAAAGCCAAAACCGGCGGACTCTTGAACGGGGCACCCGCATGGGAATCTCGGTGAATCGATGGACGGTTGGGGTACCCGGGTGGTGCGAAATGGATTGCAGCGCTTTCATGCGCCGATGTGACAGTCCGGTGTCGATTCCATTACAAGTGCGTTGTGTTTGTCGAATAGTAGTAATAGACTGACTTGACGTTGAGGCCGATACTTATGCAAACAAAACTTGCCGGGCTGTTTTTGACACTGGCGCTAAGCGCTTCGTTGCGGGCGCAGGTGCTCTACGGATCGCTGACCGGAAATGTGAAGGACGCGACGGAGGCGGCTGTGCCCGGTGCGGAGGTCGTGGCGCAGGAACGCGGAACAGGGTTGACGCGGAAGGCGTTGACGACCGATGCGGGGGTATACACGATTCCGACGCTGCCAGGCGGGGTGTACACGGTGACGGTGACGCGGCAGGGGTTTTCGGTTTTTTCGGCGAAGGACGTTACGGTGCCGGTGAATGCGGCGACGCGTGTGGATGCGACGTTGCAGGTGGGCGGGGTGAGCGAGGCGATCCGGGTGGAGGCGGCGCCGCCGGCACTGCAGACGGACCGCGCGGAGGTGCGGGCGGAGATTACGGCGTCGCAGATCGTGAACGCGCCGCTGCCGCCGGGGCGGAACTACACGCAGATGTTCAAGACGATCCCGGGCTTTTCTTCACCGCGGAATGGAAACGGGCCGTCCGTGGATCCGTCGCGGGCGGCGCTGTATAACGTCAACGGAACCTCGCGGAGCTCGAACGCGGTGCGGATCGAGGGGGCGGGGGTGAACCAGATCTGGCTGCCGCACCTGCCGGGGTTCACGCCGGCGTTGGAGGCGATCGAGGGGGTAAACGTGACGACGAATTCGTTCGACGCCGAGACGGGCCTGGCGGGCGGGGCGGCGATCAACGTGCAGATCAAAAGCGGGACCAACGAGCTTCACGGGTCGGCGTTCGAGTATCACAACAGCAATGCGACGAAGGCGAAGCCGTTCTTCCTGCCGGCCGGGGAGCGGAAGCCGAAGGCGATTTTCAACCAGGCGGGCGGGACGATCGGCGGTCCGATTATCAAGAACAAGCTGTTCTATTTCGGCAGTTACGAGATGACGTTCGACCGGCAGTTCGCCTCGCGAATCGACACGGTACCTAACGCGGCGATCCGGCGAGGGGATATGTCAGGGTCTCCGACGCCGATGTACGATCCGCGGACGGGAGCGGCGAACGGTACGGGGCGGCAGCCGTTTCCGAACCAGCAGATTCCGGCGTCGATCATGGATCCGGTGGCGTTGAAGATTCAGTCGATGCTGATCGAGCCGAACTCGAATCTGCTGACGGCGAACCTGTTCAGCCAGGGGAACTACGCCTTCAACTCGAAAAAGTTCGACGGCAAGATCAACTGGAATCCGGGGAACAAGCTGACGATGTTCGGGCGGGGCGGGATTCAGGATCACGACTTCGAGAGTGGGGGGATTTTGGGCGAGTTGATCGGGGCGCCGTATTTCAGCGCGGCGTCGGTGGCGGGGCCGACCTACGGCACGACGGGGAATGCGGCGTTCGGGGCGACGTACGTCGTGTCGCCAACGTTCATTCTGGACGGCAATTTCGGGTTTACGGCGTACGACGCGAACTCAATCGAGCGGGGGCTGGGGAAGAACCTGGGACAGGAGTTGCTGGGGATACCGGGGACCAACGGGACGCGCTTTTTCGAGAGCGGCCTGCCGCGGTTCGTGGTGTCGAGCTACGCGACGATGGGGGCGCAGGGGAACTCGACCCGGCCGTTCTTCAACCGCGATCCGCGGTACAACTGGGTGGGGAACGCGACGTGGACGAAGGGGACGCACCAGGTGCGGTTCGGATTCGACAGTTCGTTCCAGCAGATCAACCACACGCAGGCGGAGTTCGTGGGGGCGCTGCACGGGCCGGCAGGCGGCTTCACGTTCAGCGGCGGGACGACGGCGCTGAACGGCGGGCCGGCGACGAACCAGTTCAACTCATGGGCCTCGTTCCTGCTGGGGTTGCCGTCCGCGCTGGGGCGGACTTTGCAGGTGCCGGAGGAGTACAACGTGCGGACGTGGATGCACAGCCTCTATATCCGGGACCAGTGGCAGGTGAACCGGCGGCTGACGCTCAGCTACGGGACGCGTTGGGAGTCTTTCCCGATGCCCTACCGCAAGGACACGGGGCTGGAGCGGTACGACCCGCAGACGAACAAAATGATTGTGTGCGGGGTAGGGCAGATTCCGCGGGACTGCGGAGTGGAGCAGAGCAAGCGGCTGTTCGCACCCCGGGTTGGATTTGCATACCGGGCGACGGACACGTTTATCGTGCGCGCGGGCTACGGGATCACGGTGGACCCTTACAGTCTGGCGCGGCCGATGCGGACGAACTATCCGATGCTGGTGGTGCTGAACGTGAACGGGGCGAACGCGTTCGCGGCGGCGGGACGGCTGCGGGAAGGGATTCCGGCGGTCACGGCGCCGAACCTAGGCAACGGCGTAGTGGATATCGCGGGCAACGTGGCTGCGAACGCGCTGCCTGATAAGTACACACGCGGGTACGTGCAGAGCTGGAACTTCACTTTGCAGAAGTCGCTGAAGTGGAACTTCGTCGCCCAGGCGGGATACGTGGCGACGCGTCAGATCAATCAGGCCGGGTTCCGGGAGTTGAACTATGCGCCGATCGACGGGGGCCAGAATGGGCGGTTGCTGGCGGCGCGGTTCGGGCGGACGGCGGAGACGCGGCTGGTGGCGCCGATCGGAAATTCGCAGTACGACAGCCTGCAGACATCGCTGGAACGGCGGATGGCCAGGGGGCTGCACCTGGGCGCCAGTTACACGTGGTCGAAGTCGATGGGTGTCTGCTGCAGCGATAATAGTGACGGTCTTGCTGCGATTCAGATTCCCGAGTTCGCGCATTTAAACAGAGCAGTCTCAAATTTCCACCAGCCGCACAACCTGGTGGTAAACGGGAACTGGGAGCTGCCGTTCGGCAAGGGCAAGCGCTGGGCGACGGGTCGGGCGGCGACGCTGCTGGCCGGCGGGTGGCAGTTGAATGCGATCTGGACGGCGGCGGCCGGGACGCCGTTCTCGGTGAGCGCGTCGGGTACCTCGCTGAACGCGCCTGGCAGTTCGCAGCGGGCCGACCAGGTGAAGCCGACGGTGGCGAAGCTGGGCGGCGCCGGGCGCGGACAGTCGTACTTCGATCCGCTGGCGTTCCGGCCGGTTACGGAGCGGCGGTTCGGGACGGCAGGGTTCAACTCGATTTCGGGGCCGGGAATTGACAATGTAGACGTCGGGCTGTTCCGGGAGTTTGCCGTGACGGAGCGGATAAAGGTGCAGTTCCGTGCCGAGGCTTTCAACTTTACGAATACGCCGCATTTCGCGAATCCGGGCGCGAACGTATCGAACCTGCAGTTGAATCCCGACGGGTCGATCCGGAACCTGGGCGGGTTCACGGAGATCACGGGGCTGCAGAGCACGGGCCGGGACGGGATCGACGAGCGCGTGTTCCGTCTAGGGTTGCGGTTGAGCTTCTGATACGGCGAAACGAAAGGGCCCCGCGTGGGATTTCCTGGGCCGGGCCCTTTCGTATCTTGGCTCTTCAGAATACGGATTCGAGAATAGCCGAAGCTCTACAATCCTCCGCAACGTAGCCGGCCTGCCGCCACAACATGTGGCGGCGATGTGTTGGGGCGTCCTGGTTCTCGCCGTGCAATTCGTTGCGCCCCCGAACGCAATCACCCCGTCAACAGGGAACACGGAGAATTGAACCGGTTGCGAGAGGCCAACGGCCTCAACCGGGATAGTGCAGTCTGCCGTCCGGCGCACGCCGTCTCGAAACGGAAAAAACGTCAAAAGCCCAAGTATTGCCGAATGTTGGGGATAGAGCCGCGTGAAAAAATACGATCTCGTGAAGGTCGACTGGCCGCGCGACGTTATAACTTTGGAAATCGGCTCAAATCGCCCCTGACAGGCAGGTTGACAGCTCCGAGATTGCAAGCTGTTGAATCAAAGACGGTTAGATAACTTGGCAGCGGTTCGCATCCATTTCAAGGTACCACTCTGTTGGTTTCGAACCACCTGGAAATTCGCACTCCAGATAGGCTGAAGGCGAAGCGGTCCTCGATGGAACGCGAATCTGTCATCGTAAGCGATCCGGAAATCCTGGGAGGCACGCCGTGCTTTCGATGGACTCGTGTCCCTGTCGATTCCTGGACCGACCACCTGGAAGCCGGTGACACACTGGATGAATTTCTGGACAACTTCCCTTCCGTGACGCGAGAAGTTGCCATCGCCGCACTGGAAGAAGCCAAGGCCCTCCTCGCCAGCCCGCGATGAAGATTCTCATCGACGAGAACCTGTCGCGTAAACTCGTCGCACATTTCGAGGGACACGAACTCGCCGTGGCCGATCCGCTCTTCGATGTTCTCCTAACGCTCGATAAGAACCTTCCGTACCAGCAGAATTTGGACTCAGTACGATTCGCGGTGCTGATAATGCATGCCTACTCGAATCGACTTGCCAACCTGCTTCCGTTGCTTCCCGCATGTCTCGAAGCGTTGGAGACAATTCAGCCTCGGCAAGTGATTCGCATTGGGAGCAATCCGTCCCGTTGAGCGCATCACTCCGGATCCTTCTTCCAAGTCACCGCTACGCGATTCTGATCAGGTTTGTAGACGACACCCGCCACCGAAGGTCGCAGCCGGCCGGCGTCCATCGGATCCCCGTCGCGAACATCCGGATGCCGTTTCCATATCATCGACTCGATGTCCCAGGCGGGAATCCGATACCCGCACGGATTCCGGCATCCGGCAGCGGTATTAGCGATAGACCTTGTTGCCGCGCCGGCAACTGTGCGGTGACAACGGCCGACCGCACTGCCCACAGCGGATCTTGCCTTTCAGCGGCCTGACGTCCCATAACCGCTCGGCTTGTGGCGGGCTGTCCTTCGAGAATCAAACGCCAGTCCCGCGGCTTCAAACCGATCCATGTCGATGATGGGCGGATGCTCTCTAAGGCGGATCCCCAAGCCATTCCCGAAATAGCCCGCATAGACGGGTTTGCGCAGAGGCGCAACAACCTGACGCGTGCTCCAGAGCCCATTCGCCTTGGTTCGATGCTGATTCGTGTTCGCCTCGCCAGCGATCTCTGATCGCCGCTTTCCCTTGGCCGCCTCCGCGAACATCCATCGCAGGACCTCTGCCTCCGCCGGCGCGGGTTCGAATTGCTTGGTCCGGGGATTCGCGTTGTAACCAATTAATCGAGCCCGCGCCTCGGCAATTCGTCCCGCGATCATCTCGCGTTCAAATCGGCGAACGACGCCATGATGTTCAGTAGAAAGTGGTCATGGGCTGCGTTGCCCAACTCGGGCGCTGTCACAATCACGAGATGGACATGAAGCCTGCGGAACTCATCAAACAGCTTCCCGCAATCAACGACCCGCCTGGATCGACGATCAAGCCGGCGAACCAGAATTTGATCCGCGCCGTCCTCGCGGAGAAGTACGAGCAGTCGTTGCAGGCCTGGCCTGTCGAGTGCGGCACCTGAGAATCCGGCGTCGTCGAAACGTCCGTTCTCGACCGTCCAGCCCTTTGGGGTGGCGAACACCGCCCACGCCTCACGCTGAATCGCGCAGGAAGAGAGTTCCTCCGAGGGACCCACCGGCTGGCGGGTGTAGATGACGCAGCGAACCGGCCTTCGTGTGCGACCCTCGCCAAAGGCGTCGAACGCCATGGAGGATCACTTCCGTTGTCCACCTGGCGAGGCCGAGTTTGAGAATCGGCGGACCGGGGCCCCTCTCTCAAGCGGAGTGTCAACAAACCCGGAGGTGTCAACAGAGAGAACCGAGAACTTGAGAGAGGCCAATGGGCTCAACCCCCATGGTTGAGTTCGCGCCCCGGTTGATTCGACTTCGAACCGGAGAACGCGCAAAGACCGTAAGATGCCCAAAATGTTTAGGATACGCGCGAGGCCCAAATTGCGGGGCTGTCAATCAGAGGAAGCGCTGAAATTTAGAAGTAACAGGAGTTGGCTCCCCGACATGGGCTCGAACCACGATTCACGGCGTCAAAGGCCGGTGTCCTACCATTAGACGATCGGGGAGCAACTCCTCCATTTTACCACCATCGGCGTTCACCATTCACTATACGGTGTGCCTTCCAGGCTAGTTTTCTCCGATGAACTTCGCACATCGAAAATCCCCGGTTCGCTCTGGCTTGCCGATGCCGACGCATCCTCCATGATCGTCTTCCACGACGTATTGTTCCCCACAATCGGGTCCAACGGCATCTGCCGCAAATACCCCTCGCGCACCAGATCCTCCAACTGTTGCGGTGCCTTCTGCTTGTCGTAGGTATACTCGTCTATCACCGTTCGCAGCGAAAACAGATTTTGCCGCAACACGCTCTCTCTCGCCCGAATGATCGACTTCTGATACAACGGCACGGCCACGGAGATCACCACCAGCACGATGGCCATGGAGACCATCAACTCCATGATGGTGAAGCCCGCCCGCTTACCACTCTGAATACGGCGTTCCATCGGCTGCTTTCTCCATCGTCTTCGAATAAACCGCGAACACGTTCTGCCCGCCCCACGCCGTCGATTTTGGATCGTCCTGCGTGCTCCGCATGCCCCACTCGGCCTTCTTCGTAAACGGGTCTTTCGGAATGCGCCGCAAAAAGCGAATCTTCTTTTCCCCTTCGGTCCCCTGGCCGTTCACTTTCACACCTTCCACCAGCACTTCCAGCGACTCCGGATACCCCTCCTTCGCCGCGTTCTGCTGCCCGAGTTGCCCCTGGTCCGCCATGTCTTTGTACTTATCAATCGCCGTGTGAATCTCCCGCAACGCCAATCGCAACTCCCGCTCCTGCTCCCGTCGCACGCGGCTCCGCGCCAGCGGCACGGCCATCGAGGTCAACAGCGCCAGAATCGTGAACGCGACAATCAGCTCGATCAGCGTCATGCCGCGCTGCGTTCGCCGCCGTTCTGGACTCACCGCGGTCATTACCGGATCTCCACTCCAATCGTCGGCTTCGACGCCGGCACCGATTGCAGCTTCGAGTTTTGCAACCCCGAATCAATCAGGCCAATTTGCGTCGTCCCCGCCTCCAGCGTCTGGAACGTCAGCGAGAGAATCGCCCCCGTCCCGGTCAACCCGGCCGCGCCCGCCGCCCGGCTCATCTGAATCGCCACTTCGCCTTTCGATTGCTGGTCGTCGGTAGAAAAGTTCACCCGCTGCCCGTCGCTTGAGAGGAACGCCCCCGGCGTCGCCGCCAGCAGTTTCAGCTTCTTCTGGTCATACTTGAATCGCATCGGCGCCTGGAACAGGTCCACCGCGTCGCCTACATGCAGGCTCACCACTACGGGCGACCCGGCACGCGTCACCACCCCTTCCGGCTGGAACGTCAGCTTCACCGGCGCCGCCGGCGGCAGCGTCGGCTTCGCGGGTGTAGCCGGTTCCGGTGTCGTGGGCATCGTCAACGCCGGCCCGCCGGGGATTGTCGATGCCGGCCCAGCCGGCGCCTTCCCGTCTTCCGGCGCCGAATAAATCAGACGCACCGTCTGGTCATTGCCGGCCGCCACGCCGCGCAGGTTCACCGGCGTGATCTCCTGCGTCCGCACAATATGCGGCACCAGCGCAATCACCAGTTCGCTATTCGATACTTCCACCGTCTCACTGGAAAACAGCCGCCCCAGATACGGAATCTGCATCAGCCCCGGAACGCCCGAAACATTTCGTGTCGACGTTGTCTTCACCAGTCCGCCAATCAGGTTCATCTCGCCTTCGCGGATCCGCACATCGTGTACCACCTTGCGCTGCCCGATCACCGGTTGCTTAATGCCGCCAATGTCGATCCGTTCCACGACATTTGATATTTCAATTTCCACGTGCATGGAGACTTCATCGTCGCCATGGATGCGCGGTACCATGTCCATCACCACGCCCACTTCCAGATACTGGAACTGCGTGTTCACCAGCGGGCTCACGCCCACACCACCCACACCAAGTCCGGAGCCAAAGCTGCCGCTCGCCGTCGGCACTTTCTCGCCAATGCGCAGTTGCGCCTTCTGCCCATCGGCCGCCCGAATCTGCGGCGTCTGGCGTACCTTGCTATTCCGGTCGGTCATAATCGCCTGCAGCAGCGCGCCCGGCAGATTCACCGTGAAATCGTTCTGCCCTAGCGATTTCAACTCGCCCAGCCCTCGCGAAGCCGCCGTTGTCGTTGGCGACACATTAAACTTCAATCCCGGCGTCTCGCCGGTAACCACCGTCGCCGCCAGGTCGCGCGTCCGCCCCGTCGCCGTTTCCATCACAATGATGTCCACCAGCACTTCCGGCTTCGGCTTGTCCAAATCTCCCAGCAGTTTTTCCACCAGCGCCACCTGGTCCACCGTCCCTCGCGCGATCACCGCGTTCTGCGCGTTGTACGTATATAGGCGCCTAATTTCCGTCACCGACCGCACCGAGGTTGCGATTTCGTTCAACTCCTGCACCGACGTGATGTTCTGCAGATAGAAAACTTTCACCACATTGTCTTCATAGTCGCGCCGCTTGGTGATGTTGTCGTTCGTCAGGAAGATCGTGTTCGCTGACAGCGGTTTCCAATAGGTCTTCGTCATCACCGACAAATGGTCCAGCGCCTCTTCCAGGTTCGTGTTCGCCAGGTCCACGTTGTAGTTCTTTGACGGCTGCTGATACTCCGGATCCCAGATCACGTTAATCCCGGTCAGCTTCCCCAGCGTCTCGAACAAAACTTTCACGTTCTGGTTGTTCATTTTGAGCGACGTCACCTGCCGCGATATCGGCTTCAAATCAGGCACCGGCTGAATGGTGCCGATCTTCTCATCGCTCCGCTTTTTTGCGATCTGCGCCGGCGTCTGGCCTCTTTCTTCGTCCTTCATCGCCGCGCCCTGCCGCTTTTGGTAGTCCAGCATCGCCTTTGTCCGCCGGATCTCCTGCACCGCCAGCGACGACGAAGGGTCAATCAAAAACGCCCGCTCAAACTCCAGCAGCGCCTCTTCCACCTTCCCCTGTTCCCGCAACTTTTGGGCCCGGTCAATTCGTCCAGCCGCCGCGGCGAACCGCGTCCGCCGCACCGCCATTTGGTATGCCGTGTCCGTCGGGTCTTCTTTCAGGGCCAGTTCGTAATCCTCCAGCCCTTTTTCAAAGTCCCGTCCAAGCTCCGCCTTCTGGCCGGACTTGTAATACTTATCGCCCTTGCGGGACTTGGCCTCGGCTGGAATGACGCTCGTCCAGAGAATGGTCGCGCATGCCAGTAGGCTACTTAACTGTCGAATATTCAGCATCTTGCAGAAGGTTCCGGATTTTTCGCGTGCTAAAATGGAGATCGGTTGGACAAAGTGCAGTCCACCTATTAACCATTGACGGCGCCAGTCGCCCGCCCGTTGAGTACAAAGTGCAGGAGATTCTCATTGGCAGCCGCTAAGGCCAAAGCCGCCACCGGCTTCAAGATCATCAGTGACAACCGTTCCGCCGGCCATGACTATGAGCTGATGGAGCGTTTCGAAGCCGGTCTCGCCCTCACCGGCACCGAAGTCAAGGCCTGCCGCGCCGGGAAGGTCCAGCTCAAAGACGCCTTCGCCGCCGTCGAAAGCGGCGAAGCCTGGCTCTGCAACGCCCACATCAGCGAGTATTCCCACGGAAACATCGCCAATCACCTCCCCGGCCGGAAACGCAAGATGCTCCTGCATCGTCAGGAGATTGATAAACTCCACGGCAAGACTCGCGAAAAGGGCCTCGCCCTCATCCCCACGAAAATGTACTTCAAGGATGGGAAAATCAAGGTGGAACTCGCCGTCGCCCGTGGTAAGAAACTCCACGATAAGCGCGCCGCCGAAAAAACCAAGGAACAGAACGCCGAAGCCCGCGCCGCCCTCATTCGCTCGAAAGCTCACTAATATCCCATGCAGGTCACCCTTACCAATCAAGCGCTGAACGCCGTCGATGTTGACGCCCTTTTTCTCCTCCAATTCGAAGCCGACGGCCGCCCCGCCACTCCCAGCTATGGCGCCCTCCGCGCCGCCAACGCCGAGTGGCTCAACGACGTGGAAACCTCCGGCGAAGCCGCCGGCAAGCTCTTTGAAACCACCGTTCTCCATCGGCCCCAAGGCTTCGCCGCCAAGCGCATCGTCCTCGCCGGGGCGGGGAAGGCCGCCAAGTTTGATTCCTCCACCCTTCGACGCCTGATCGGCGCCGCCGTCCGCAAAGCCAAGTCCAACGGCGCCGCCCGGCTCGCCTTCTCCCTCGATGAAGCCTTCGCTACACCCGAATTCGTTTCCGCCGCCGCCGAAGGCTTCCACCTGGGCAACTACGAACTCGATACTCACAAATCGAAGAAAGACGAACGAACTGAAATCACGGGCTTCCATGTCGTCGTCGCCGGCAAGCCCGACCATCTGCAGGAAGCCTTCTTTCAGGGAAACGTCATCGGCGAGGCGCAGAATTTCACCCGTTTCCTGGCCAACGAACCCGGCAACCTGCTCACCCCTCCCGTCCTCGTGCAACGCATCCAGGAAATGGCCGCTTCTGTGAATGGCCTCGATGTCGAAATCCTCGATCAGGCCCAAATGGCCAAGCTAGGCATGGGCTCGCTGCTGGGTGTTGCCCAGGGCTCTCCCCATCCGGGTTTCCTCGCCATCGTTCGCTACAAACCCGCCGCGCCGGCCTCGCCGGATCATCTTGCTCTCGTCGGCAAGGCCGTCACTTTCGACACCGGTGGCGTTTCCATCAAACCCGCCGATGGCATGGAAAAAATGAAGTACGATATGGCCGGCGGCGCTGCCGTCCTGGGCGCCATGCGGGCCCTCGCCCATCTCAAACCCGCCATCCCCGTCAGCGCCTTCATCCCCATAGTGGAAAACGCCGTTGGAGGCAACTCGCAGCGCCCAGGCGATATCGTCACCAGTCTCAGCGGCAGAACCATCGAAGTCCTCAATACCGACGCCGAGGGTCGCCTCATCCTCGTCGACGCCATTGAATACGCCAAGCGCCAGGGCGTCACCCACATGGTGGATGTCGCCACGCTCACCGGAGCCATTGTCGTCGCGCTCGGCCACATCCACGTCGGGCTCTTTTCCAATAACGACGCTTTCCGCCAGCAGGTCCAGGCTAGCGCCGCCCGCCAGGGGGAAAAGATGTGGCACATGCCGCTTGATGACGAGTATCGCGAATACCTGAAGTCGCCCTTCGCCGACATCGGCAACATCGGCGGCCGCTGGGGTGGCGCCATCACTGCGGCCTATTTTCTAAAGGAATGGGCCGGCGACACCCCGTGGGTCCACCTCGATATCGCCGGCACCGGCTGGCTGGACGACAACAAACCCTACATGCCCAAAGGCCCGTCTGGCGTTTGCGTCCGCACGTTCGTCGATCTCGCGCTCAACTGGAAATAAGCGCCTCCCGCGTCTCCCGCGCCAGCGTACGCAACAGCGGCAGCCTCGTCTGCCGCTCCAGCCTTTCCAAGTACTGCGGCGCCCATTCCAGGTGTTCTTCTCGGAAGCGCGCCAGCGTTGCCGCGCCGGCTTCTTCCGCCGCCAGCTTGGCGTAGAACGCCAGCAGCATTCCTATGTGATCCGCCGGTTCGTTTGTCAACACCGGCTCCATTCCTGCGCTTCTGTACCAAGCCAGCGCCGAGTGATGGGAGGCGCCCATGATCGTCGGCTCCTCCTCATAAATCGATTGCCACGGCGCGCACGGCGCCCCCTCCGGAGCAAAGAACAGCCGCGTATGTTCACGCAGCAGTTCTTCCGGCCGCGGTATCAGCGCTCGATACCTTTCCCCATCCGGCAGGTGCGCCAGCATTTCCCGCAGCCGTTCGGTATCGGGATAAAGCAGCGCCTGGCCCGCGAACAGCAGTTTTTCCGTCATGCCGCGCTCGCTTTCCCCACGTTCACCACCGCGTCCATTATGCACGACGCGCCTCCGAAGTTCACCGCCGCCACCACTTCGTCGATACTCTGCGATGGCACCAGGTCCCCGTCTCGCACGCCCCGTCCGCCGCATACAGTCAGCAGCCGGGACCGATGTCCGAATCCGTGCGCCAGCATCACGCAGTCCTCCCGGATCGTCTCCGTCAATTGGGCCGGCGCTTCCACGCTGCCCACGCGTGACCACACCCGCACCCGCTCGCCGGCCTGAATGCCCAGCTTCGCCGCCAGCGATACCGAAAGAATGATGTTGTTCGAACCCATCATCTCGTTCAGTATTTTGTTGTTCTGCGTCGAATTCCGTTTGTGGACCGCCGGAATAAACGTCAACAGATAGTACGGGTATTCCGCCGATGGCAGGTCCCGCTTCGGGTGCCATTGCGGCAGCGGCTCTCCGCCTTTTTCAAACTGCGGCACATAGATCTGGCACTTGCCGGTGCCGCCGGCCGTGGCGAACTGCTCGCGCGGCACAAACGCCTGTTCCTTCGTCAAAATGCCCACTTTGGCGAACTCCGCGAAGCTGGCGGCAATCCCGGCCCGCTTCACCTTTTCCTCCAGCAGCGTGTTCAGGTTTATGAACGAACCATCGGCGATTTTGAAGTAGTCCGGCGCCAGCCGTTTTCCCAGTTCCACCGCTACATAGCCGGCCCCTCGCGCTTCAAAGATCGGAGGCGCCACCGCCGTCCGCGCCACCACCTGCGGCACTTTGTTGTTGTACTCGCGGCTCACCACATCGTTGGTTTCCATGTAGATCGCCGATGGCAGCGCGATATCGGACATGCTCACCGTATCGGTCGGCAGAAAGTCCATGGTCACCAGGAACGGAATGGTCGCCAGCGCTTTCTCCATCTGTGCCGGCTGCGGGAACCCCAGCGCCGTGTAGGCATTCACAAACGCGAACTTTGTCATCCCCGGGAACTTGTTCAATATCCCATCGGCCAGCGTACTGAACATTCCTCCGCCGTCTTCCAGCACAAACGGCAGCTTGTCTTTGCCATCAATCCGGCGTCCTTGCTTGGCCGGATACGCCGGCGGCGGGTATATCGCGTCCACCGCCGGAACCGCCCACGACCGCGCGAAGTACCGGCCGCCAGGCCGGTCAATCGTGCCCGCCAGGATATTCAGAATCGATATCGCGTGGCTCAGTTGCGTCGAATTGGCGTAATTCGCCACCAGCGTCTTCTTGTGCGCCGGCACAATCGCCGCCCTGGCGGCGCCAAACTCGCGGGCGATCCTTCGAATATCGGCCGCCGCCACGCCGCTCTCCTGTGCCGCCCATTCCGGCGTGTAGGGCGCGAAGTGCTCACGGATCTTCGCCTCAAAGAGGCCAAAATTGGTGTAGGCGTCCACGAACGCTTTGTTGTAAATGTTCTCTTCCAGCAGCACCTGGATCATCGCCAGCGCCACCGCCAAATCCGTTCCCGGCTTAATGTTGTGCCACTCATCGGCGAACCGCGCCGTCGTGCTGTACTGCGGGTTGAAGCACACCACCTTCGCCCCTGCTGCCTTCCCGTTCACCAGGTCCGTGGCGTACACAATCTTTGACTTCGCCAGAATGTCCCAGCCAAACAGCAATATGTAGTCGGAGTTCTCAAAGTCCACGCACCACGATTTCCCGCCCGTCGTATAGCGCTGAATGATGCGGTCCGACAGGAAGCATTCGTCAATATGGTCTATCCGGTTCACCACGCCCATCGCGTTCATGAACCGTGCGAACACATCCGGCCCCGGCAGCGTCACAAACAGCAGCGATTCGGCTCCGTAGTCCTTCTTCGCCGCCGCCATCTTCTCGGCGATCGTGTCCAGCGCTTCGGTCCACGAGATCCGTACCCATCCCGGGTCCTGGTCGAAGCCCTTTACCGGATTGGTCCGTTTCATCGGATACTTCAGCCGGTCTGGATCATAGAGGAATCCCGCCGCCGAAGCGCCCTTCCCGCAAAGCTTGCCCTTCCCCGACAGGTCGCCCGGCAGCCCTTCCACAAAACGGACAACGCCGTCCTCCACCGTTACTTTCATTCCGCACGCCGGCGAACAAATTCCGCACGCCGTCGTGATGGTCTGCACCGTTGCCCCCGGTCGCGAGGCAGGTTTGAAAATGTCATCGAGCCCGGCGAACAATGGCGAAGCCGCCAGCGCGCCTCCCGCCGTTCGAAATAGATTTCTCCTCGTTAAAGACATACGTCACCTCGATGACCCTTTCCATGTGTTCTCCACAAACCGGATGCGCGGCCGCGTCGAATGCGGATACGGAAAGTTCACCGTCTCCACGTTCCCCTTCTGTTCCATCTCCTCCACCGGAACAAACTGCAGCGCCCCGGTCGGGCAGATCGTTGCACACGCCGGCTGCAGCCCGGCGTCCAGCCGGTCCACACACATCGTGCACTTCATCATCTTTTTGGTCTTCGGGTTCAGCACCGGCGCTCCGTAGGGACAGAACTCCTGGCATACCCCGCAGCCGATACACTTGGCGGCGTCAATCAGCACCGCCCCGTCGGCGGCCCGCCGGGAAATCGCCTTCGTCGGGCACACAAACATGCAGTAGGGCCGGTCACAGTGATTACACGCCCAGGACAGTGCCTGGGTCTTCACCGCCGGGTACTTTCCAATTTCAAAGGTGCGAACTTTGCGGAATTGAACGCCAGTGTCGAGGTTGTTCCATTGCTTGCACGCCGCTTCGCAAGCGCGGCACTCGATACACCGCTTTTCATCCAACAGCCAGCCGTATTGAGGCATATGCGCGTAGTAACTCCTCCTCGCAGTGGTGCACGCGCTTTGCCAGCCTCAAACTGCCTGTTTACAGTGGGTTCGGAATCGCTCCCGCCGGGGCATTTCACCCTTTGGGGAAAATCTTGTCACCATTTGGCGCAGCCTGAATCTTCAAAACTTAGGGCGCTCGTCGTGTCTCTATAGCGCCCTAAGTGCTTGTTTTGCTTGGCTTTCCCAGCGGGATAGCTCCGCTCGCCTAAACCGCGGCGCGCCTTTCACGCATTCAATCGCCTGCTCATACGCCGCCCGGGCCTCCGCCTTTCGGCTCGCCGCCTCCAGCGCCCGTCCCTGCAGCACCAACCCCTCCGGGTCATACTCCCGCGCCTTCACATAATGGCCCAAATACCGCAAGGCCTCATCGATCTGCCCCGCGTTCAACGCCACCGCCCCCAACTCCCGCCACACCTCATGGCTCGATAACTTCGGGTCAATCGTCGCGCCCTGCTCCAGTAGTGTCCGCGCCTCTTCCCCCCGCCCCTCCTGGTGCCGCAGCAGCTTCCCCAGTTGGAACAGCGTTTCCGGCTCTTTCGGATCAATCGCCAGCGCCTTCCGGAACCGTTCTTCCGCCTCCACCGGCAACCGCCGCTGCGCGTACAGCAACCCCAGTTGGTAATGCGCGTCGGCGTCGTGCGGGTTTGTCGTCGCTAACTCCAACTGCCGCTTAAACTGCTGCCGTTCCGACAACCCTCCCCCCAGCGCCATCAAGTCCCCGCCAAACATCCGGTAGCCATAGAACAACAACCACGGCGAAGCCAGCATATACAGCAGATTCGTCGAATGCGCAAAGAATCGGGACGCAATCGCGCTGACAATCACCCCCGCCACCGCCGTCGCCGCTGCGCGTCCCATCCCCGCTCCCATTACCGTCGCCAGCACCGGCGCCGCCAGCGCCACGAATACAGTCAGCCCCACACCCTGCAGCGCCGTCACCGTCCCTGCCCCCGCCGCCGCGGACCACCAGACAAACACCAGCGGTAAATGCGCCGCCGTCCATGCAAACAGCAGCCCGGCCAGCGCCGGCAGGTAGTCGCGGAACAGAATGGTCATCCCCCCGCCCAGGTGTTCCCATGCCGCCAGCACCAGAATGCAGAACGGGACAAACGCCACTGCCAATAGCAGTAGTACCTGCAAGCCCGTAGCAAAGTACCGCCCGCGCAACTCCGCCGCCGCCGCTCGCTGCATCGCCTGAAATTGCTCCAGCGTCACTTGATCAGTCACCGGCGCCGCTCCCAACGCCTGCATTCGCGCGCTGAACTCCGCCGCCTCCACGCCATCGGCCGCCATCGATATCGCGAGCGCCACCACCGCCGCCGCTACCACCGCGAACAGAAAACTGCCATGGTCCAACACCATCGACGCAGCCCTGCGCGGATTCACATAAAACTGAAACAAGGCGCGGAACTGTTCGGCGATCATAGTGTCTCCATTATCGCCATCCCGCGACCGCTACCAGAAAAGCCGCAGTTTCACCCCCGCCGTCCGCGGCTGAATCACCCGCGTGCCAACAAAGATCGACTGAAAGTTGTACAGCGCCGTCGTGTTGGCGATGTTCATCAGTTGGAAACTCAAGTCCCACACTTTTTTATCCCCCCGGTAGTGGTCGTGGCCCACCGAAAGGTCACCCACCGTGCGCGGCCGCACCCGTGTCGGGTCGCTGCCCAGGTTCACGTACGGCAGCAAATCGGCGTAGTCCGGATCCCGCACCACTTCCACCGGGTCCGACGGGTTGGACACCAGCCCGGAATCGTAGCGCATCGATAGCGACGCCCACCATGTCCGCTTCCACGCATAGTTCAACATCCCGTGAACGCCCAGCGTCTGGTCATGGTCAATAATGAACGGCCCCGCGCTCAACGAATCCACCGCGCTCGACCCCAGGAACAGCCCGCCTGTAAATGGCGGGGTCACTATGGCCCGGTAATGCGTAAAACTCATCGAACCGGAAAACCCGGCCACCGGCAAAAAGTTGAACCGCCCCTCCACTCCGTTCACTCGCGATTGTGCCAGCGTGATGGGAAAGATGATCCCCGTGTTCAGGAAGTTGTCGTTGTCCTGCAGGTCCCGCGACCGCTTGTGGTAGAACGACCCGCTGAAGCCGATGTTCTTCGTGATCGTCTGCTGCACGCCCGTTTCAAAGAAGTCCTGCCGCTCCGGCCGCATAATGACGGCACCCCCGCCGAAGGCTTCCCTCACCGCGTCCGGCGCCAGCAGTCCCGCCTGCTGCGAACTCGATAGCAGCAGGTTTTCGTTCGGCGGCGTCTGGTAGTTGCGGTTGTAGGAGGCGCGGAACACCGTTCCCGTTTCCTTCACGTGGAACGCCAGCCCCAGACGCGGTTGCAGTTGGGTCCCCTTGGCCACAAACCGGTAATTGTCGTACCGCAGTCCCAACGAAACCTGCAATCGTCCCAGCCGGATCCGGTCCTGCACAAAGCCCGTATCCAGGCCTCCAGTCAGCTTTCCGGCGAACTGAAACAGCCGTCCGCCGCGGCTCAAATCGTGCGGCCTCAGCCCCGGCAAATACTCCTCGCTATCCGGAGCATTGAACCCCGGATCGGTGATGCCAAAAGAAAAATGTTCGCTGATCGGCACCCGCTGGCTATCGGCACCCATGCGCAGGTTGTGCCGCCCCGCCATCCGGTTGTAACGAACCGAAAGCGTAACCGTCGATAAGTGCCGTGCCTGCGACGCCGTCACCGGAGTGTCTCCCGCGCTCGGGTTCAATTGCGCGATCGCCGTCCGGTACGATGCCGTCGCGTCCAGCGTCGATTTCGCGTCGATCGTCCGCACCCAACCCACCGACGCCGCGAAGTCGCGCAACCCCTGCCGCTGCTCCTGCAGGTTGGCATGTTGCGACCGCAGGTTCGCCAACTGAAATGAACTTCTGCCCGCCATCAGGTTCAGCCGTAATGTGTCCCGTGAACTGGCCTGGTAGTCGAACCGCGTAAACGCCCGTTCCGAATTGCCCCCGTTCTGCAGGTTGTCAAGCGATACCGAATCCAGAAACCGGTTCGATTTCAGCATGTTCACCGACGCGAAGTAGCCGAATTTTGCCGTCCCCCCTTGCGCCTGCGTCACTTGCGAATAGGTGTCGAACCCGGCCGCGTAGAACTGCGTCGAACCCATCGCCTTCCGCCCGCTTCCCATTCCTGTGCGCGTCGTAATGTTGGCCACACCGGAAACTTTGTTCCCGTACTCGGCCGGCACATCGCCCGTAAAAAGCTCTATGTTCTGCACAATGGTAGGGTCCACCGAATTGGCGAACGCTCCGGTCAATTGATCGGATATTGGCATCCCATCAATCACGTAGGTCATCTGGTTGTGCGCCCCGCGAGGATGGATCGCGCCATTGGCGTTTGCCGCAAAGCCCGGAAAGCTCAGCAATACACTCTCAATTCCACGCCCCGAAGCCTGCGAAGGCAGATGCGCGAAACTCGCCGCGTCCAGTTCCGTGCGCGTTCCTGTGGCTTCCGTATCAATCGTCGCCCGAATCTCCGACGCCGTCACATCGATCGCCGTCCCCTGCCCGGCGATGGTCAGCGTGGCGTCCAGTTTGAACGGAACATTCGTCCGCAAGCTGATCGTCTGCTGCTTCACATCGAATCCGGCCTTTTCCACCCGCAGCGTATAGGTCTGGAAGGGCACATTGACGAACTGGAAGTGCCCGTCGTCGCCAGTGGTCACCTGATTGTTGTATCCGGTCAGCGCGTTCGATAGCTTTACCACCGCGCCAGGAATGGCGCTGCCGGCCGGGTCAAGTACGTCGCCCAGCAAAGTGGCGGTCGTCTGCGCAAATACGGGAAATGCAAATAGGGCTATGCCCCAAATGGGAATGCGAAACACGTCGAAATCTCCTAATACGGGCGTTGGTTTCCGGGCGTAAGCCCGGCGCGCGGCGATCAGGAAATGGTTGGCGGGGCGCGGTCACGCGCAATCCGAACACGGTCGCCGGCGGGGGACTGCGCCTTGTCGGCCAAGCCCGCTTCCAACATGTGCGCTACCGGCGCCAACACTACGGCGGCCTCGGCCAGCGACACCATCTGGTGCTCCAGGTTGTTAAACGAACACGTGTTGGTTTTGCCCAACTTGTGCTGGTGCAGCGGAGAAAACAGCGCAACGCCAAAAAACAGCAACAGAATCGACAGCAATACGGCCAACCGCGCCCGGGAGGGCGTTGCTGCGCGGCCGAATCGTGTAGGGAAGTCTGTCACTGGTTCCCTAGCAGTGTAGCATCCGCCCTACCGGTGCCGCGTGCGTAGCGCGAAGTAGGCTAGTACCGGCGGTCCCACCAGCCATATCGAGGATGGCTCCGGCACGCCGCCTCCGCCGGGCGTATCCGCACTCATCATCGCCTGTGGTGCCGGGCCGAGTGGCGTCAGCAGAAACGCCTGCTCCAGGCCATTCAGCAGGCCTCTTCCTACAATCTGGCCGCTGTTGTTCATGCCATACGCAGCCAGCAACTGCCATTCCGAATTCGCCCCCAGCAGTGTGTTCAGGTCGTACAGCGTGCCATTGTCATAAAGGAATGCCGCCGTTCCCGCCTCCGTGTTCACGTCCGAGTAGCCGGCCACTTGCCCGGCCGCGTTAATCGCGTAGGCGTAACTGTTTGCGCCTCCCAATGTGCCCAGCCCCGTCGCCGTCTGCCCGCTCCAAACCGTCGCCTGCAGCCTCCCGTCGGCTCGTTGCGCGTGGCCAGCCACCGCTCCCGTATCGCTGATCGCCATCCCATACGAGTTCCATCCGCCCTGCCCGGCCAGCAGCGTCACGCTTCCGTCCGCCGCCGCCAAAAACGCACGAAACGCCCCGCTTGCCGCTTCCGCCGTTCCCGCCGCCGCCCCGCCGCTGTTGATCGCGTTCGCGCTGCTCCACGCGCCCCCGCCGGGCTGCCCCAGCGATGTCATTGTGCCGTTCCGCGTCACAAATGCGTAGCCAACTCCATTCGCGTCAATCCCCATTCCCGCCGCGTCCCCATTCCCGTTCATCCCCTGTATATAGCTGCCCCGCGTCGCCACCGGGTTTCCCGCACTGTCCCAAACCACCCCCGACGCCGTTTGCACCATGTCCGTGAAACCGCCGGCCTGCCCGGCGCCGCTAATCGCCGCCGCCCACGTCTGCACCGCCCCAGCCGGCAGCGCCAGCGTCGTCACCGTTCCGTCCTGCCACAAATACGCCCTCGACGTCCCATCGGCGGCAATATAATTCCCAACAACCGCCCCGGCCCCGTTTATCGCTGTTGCCGTGCTCCCATAGCCCGCCGGTCCAATCGCTTGCACCTGGTATACGGGCACGCCCAACACAGGTATCCCCATTGCGCCAATAGCCATTAATGCGACGCACATCCTGTGCGAAATACTTCTGCCGAGCATCATTGCTGAAACCAGCCTTTCCTGAAGCCGAACCCATTCAGGCGCTTGCGGTGGCACGCCAAACTGCAATTGCGGATCTCCCTCAGTGTGCCTGGGAATTTCAGAGAAAGCGAGCAGGAAAATCCCTATAAAGGGCCTACTTCGTAAGGCATAGATGGGGATAGGCCGGGAATAAGTTATGATATCCCTCCGTGCTCCGTTTCCTAAAAGGCTTCGGCCCCCTCGTACTCCTCTATCTCCTCATCGCCTATCTCCTCCCAAGGCCCGCCGCCGTCAAACAGGACGCCTGGCAACTCTTCGCCGTCTTCGCCGCCACCGTCGCCGGTTTGATTCTTCAACCCGTCGCCGGCGGCGCCATGGTGCTCATCGGCGTCGTCTTCTCCGCCCTCGTTGGCGGTCTCACCATTCAGAACGCCCTCTCAGGCTACTCGGACCCCATGGTCTGGCTTGTTCTCACCGCCTTTCTCATCTCCCGCGCTCTTTTGAATACCGGGCTCGCCCGCCGTATCGCGCTCATCTTCGTCCGCATGTTCGGCACCACCTCAGTCGGCATCACCTATGCCCTGGCCGCCACCGACGCGGTGCTCGCCACCATCATTCCCTCCAACGGCGCTCGCTCCGGCGGCGTCACTCTTCCCATTGCCCGCTCCATTGCCGAACTCTACGGTTCCACTCCGGGGCCCACCGCCGGACGCCTCGGCGCCTACCTCATCGTCGCCGTCTACCAAAGCGTGTGCGTAGGCGCGGCCATGTTCTTCACTGGCCAGGCCAGCAACCCCATTGCCGCGCAGATCGCCGGTCAAAACGGATTCCCCATCACCTGGGCCAGTTGGTTCATCGCCGGCTCGGTGCCAGGTATTGTCTCGCTCGCCGTCATCCCGGTGCTCGTCATGAAGCTCTTCCCGCCGGATATCAGGAAGACGCCGGAAGCTGCCGCCTTCGCCGCCGGCGAACTGGAAAAGATGGGTCCCATGTCCCGTGCCGAACGTATCCTGGCCCTGGTCTTTGTTTGTGTCTGTAGCCTGTGGGCCACCGCAGGGCGCCACGGCATCGATATTACGGTAACCGCGCTGCTCGGCGCCGCCGCGCTATTGCTGACCGGCGTGTTGACCTGGGACGACGTGAAGTCGGAGAAAACCGCCTGGGACATGTTCATCTGGTACGGCGGCCTGGTGCGCCTGGGAAAGGCGTTGAACGACGGC
Organism: Bryobacterales bacterium; assembly: GCA_016789905.1. GTDB lineage: Bacteria > Acidobacteriota > Terriglobia > Bryobacterales > Bryobacteraceae. The sequence continues at coordinate 49,772 of JAEUQC010000158.1, forward strand.
GGCGTCATGCGCGCCTTCGCCGATGGCATCGGCGTCTGGTTTGCCGATACCACTTGGCCCGTCCTCTTCGTCGCGGCGCTGCTCATCTATTTTTATGCGCACTACGCGTTCGCTTCCATTACGGCGCATCTGTTGGCGATGTACCCGCCGTTCCTTGCCGTACTGATATTAAAAGGCGCGCCCGTCGGCCTGGTGGCTTTCGCCTTCGCCTGTTTCGTCAACTTCTCTTCCGGACTCACGAACTACGGCACTACGCCCTCGCCCATGTTCTTCGCGCAGGAATACGTCAGCATGAAGGATTGGTTCCGCATCGGCGCGGTGGTCAGCGTGTCGAACGTGTTCATCTGGGGCACCGTCGGCTTCGCTTGGTGGAAACTCCTCGGCATCTGGTAGTGGATCGACACGTTCCGCCACCGGCAGCGGCCGTGTAGGCACTGGCTCGTCACGCCAATCACCGCCCGGCACCTCCTGGTTTCAAAGGCCCGCAGGGAAGCCATCAGCCGCCGCAACCACCCCGCCCGCCCCGGCATACTCCCAACAAATCACTGTTGTGGAAATGCTGTGAGAATCCTGTAGATCCCCTGTGTGTCTTTTCCAACTGCCGGCGCCAGCCCGTCCAGGTAATGCTGAAACGTCGTGTCCCCCAGGAACGGCCGCTCCTCGGTTTGCTGATACTCCACAAACAACTGCCGCGCCGTCTTTCCGCCCTCTTCCAATAGCCGCAGAATCGTCCGCTGCACCCGGTTGTTCACCGGTCCATGTTCCAACAACCTCTCCACCGCCGCCCGCAAGTGCGGCAGCGCACCCAGGTCCGTTTCCAACATCTTTGCCGCCTCTCCCGCCGTGATCGCCCGCCACGCCCGCGCCCCGGTGGCAAACATCTCCTCGCTCACCCGGACTTTCGCCGCCGCCAGCCCCGCCATATTCTCCACCGCCATTTCCCGCGGAATGTCCACCAGAAAATGCGGACCGCCAGTCAGCCCTTCCTCCCGCAGGAAATGCAATAGTTGCAGCAACTGCAACTGGTCGTACAGATCATCTTCAAACCACATCCAAATCGAGTCGCGCTTCACCAGCCGCCGCAGTTGCCTGTCCCGCTCCCGCAGCTTGTCCCCCGGGCCATATCCATTGGCTTCCAGCCACGCCGCGCGCTCTGCCGTGAACTCCTCCAGCGGTTTACCCGCCGGCAGCGGCCCCTCATGCAGTATGTCGTGCCAAACAATCAGGCGCGGCTCTCCCGCCCAGCGCCGGAGCTTCTCCGCCACCGCGTCGCCATTGGTTATGTGAACCATGGAAGGTTACTGCGCGGCTTCCAGCGCCAGCTTGTGACGCTTCTCCCACGCCTGCTTGGCCTGATACTCAAACCATAACTTGCTGCCCGCCGCCCAGTAGTATCCGCCAACGAACAGCGAAAGGAACGGTATCGCCAGGAAGTTGTAGCTCTCAATCGAATACGCGATCATCGCCAGGAACCACGTGCCCGCCGCAATCTCAAAGAACGGCAGCCAGCCAATGCGCGCCTTGTACCGCTCATTGCCCAAGCTGACTTTTTTATCGCCCACCGCGTATTTCGGCGTCCTGGCGAAAGCCGTCTGGTATCCCACCAGCGCTTCCATTACCGCCTTGGCGTTGCTCAACGTCAGCGCCACCCCCGCCGCCATCAGCACCGGCATGTACCAGATGGTCCGCCGCCAGTCGTCCGGACGCAATTGCCGCTGCGCCACCAGATAAAACGCCGAAATCGACCAGAAACTCGCCGCCATCAGCGGCAGATCCACGAACAGCATCTGCATCCAGCCCATGTAGAACCGGACTATCATCACCGGCAGCATCAACGCCGATAGAATCAGCATCAACGGATAGGCGATGTTCGGCGATAGGTGGCAAATCGCTTCCAGCTTCACTCGCCACGGCTCGTTGGATCTCAATATCATCGGCAGCAGCTTCTTCGCGCACTGCGTCAGCCCTTTGGACCACCGCGTCTGCTGCACCTGGAAGCCGTGCATGTCAAAAGGCAGCTCCGACGGGCACTCCACATCCGGGCAGTAGACGAACTTCCAGCCCTTCAACTGCGCCCGGTAGCTCAGATCGGAATCCTCGGTCAGCGTGTCGTGCTGCCATCCGCCCGCGTCCTCGATCATTTCCTTGCGCAGAATGCCGGCCGTGCCATTGAAGTTGAAAAACAGCCCACCGCCCGCGCGCGCCACATGCTCCAATACGAAATGGCCGTCCAGCAGGATGGTCTGCACTTCCGTCAGGGCGTTGTAGTGCCGGTTCAAATAGGTCCACCGCGTCTGCACCACGCCAACTTTCGGATCGGCGAAGTAGTGAATGGTCTTGCGCAAAAAGTCGGTGGGAACAACGAAGTCGGCGTCGAACACCGCCACTACAATACCGGTGGCCGTCTTCAGGCCCTCCTGCAATGCGCCGGCTTTGTACCCGTGCCGGTTCTTGCGGTGATGGTACTCAATCGGGTGCCCCATCGCCCGGTATTCGGCCACCAGCCGTTCCGTGAACGGATGCGTCTCATCGGTCGAATCGTCCAGCACCTGGATTTGCAGCAGATGCTTCGGATAGTCGATCTTAACGATCTGCTCCACCAGCCGTTCCACCACGAATCGCTCGTTATAAAGCGGCAACTGTATTGTCACCGGCGGCAACTCCGCGAACTCCTGCGGCGGCGTTTTCAAAAGGTTCTTGCGGTTCTTGAAATACCCGCGAATCATCTCGTAGCGGTGCATTCCGTAAAACGAAAGCACCAGCAGAATAGCGAAATATGGCACCAGCAGCGCATAATCGAACGGAGCCAGTTTGTGGATGCCCGCAAACGTGTCGTCGAAAAACGAGCGCTTAAACTCGTCAAGCGCGGATGGTTCGGAAACGAGGAGGGCGAAAAGTAGGGGCATGAGTGCCAAAGAAAAGGTCGCTTGCCTGATCGGGTTGGGTCTGGAAGCGGGCCTGTTACTCCTTGCGCTGGTGCGCGGCGATGAAGTTCACGACCCACAGAGAGAGATCGCTCTATTTTTCGTGACCAGCTTATTATATCTCGCCGGGCTGGCCCTCGTGTGTAGACTCGATGGGGGAGTCCGCCCCTCCCTTCTTCTGGGATGGGCGCTCCTGTTTCGCCTTACCGCGTTCTGCATGGACCCGCTTTTCAGCGATGATCTCTACCGCTACCGATGGGAGGGCCGGGTGGCGGCGGCCGGGCTGAATCCCTATGAACACCGGCCCGCGGAGCCGGCCCTCGCCGCCATTCTAGAGGACCGTGTTGACGGCAAAGACTTTCGGCCGGTTTACGGCCCCCTGCTGCAAACCCTCCAGTGGGTGTTGGTGATGGCCGGCGGGGGCTCGCTGCTGGCGATGAAGTTGGGGGCTTGCGCGGCGGAGTTGGCGTTGAGTTGGCTTTTGTTTCAATGGGTTACGGAGAAATGGCGGTGGTTCGCCTGGGGCTGGTGTCCGTTGGGAATTGTCGAATTCTGGGGCATGGGGCATCACGACGCGGTTATGGTGGCCCTGGCCCTGGGCGCGGTGTGGCTCGCGGACCGCAAACGGTGGTCCATAGCTTTTCTTTTGTTAGGGTTGGCAGGCGCCACCAAGTACTGGCCGCTGCTGCTTTGGCCGGTTTTTGTTCGTTTGGGCGGATGGCGCTGGGCGTGGCTCGCGCCGGCCGCTTTTGGTCTTTGCTGGCTTCCGTGGTACACAAACGTGCTCGAAAATGCGCGCTATATGGGCGGTTTTGTAGGCGGATGGCGCAATAATGACGCACTTTTTGGTGCTATTTTGGCGCTCGCCGGGGGCTTTGAGATGGCAAAACGGGTGGCGGCGGCCCTCATTCTGGCCGGTTCGTTTGGCGCCGCGCTGTGGGCCAAATCGGCCCGCGCGGCGTACGCAATCGTCGTTGTCACCATCCTGCTCGTGTCGGCAAACGTCCATCCGTGGTACCTCACCTGGCTGGTCCCGCTGGCGGCGGTGGAGTGGAGTTGGGCGGCTATTGTTTGGGGGGCGCTGGCGCCTTTACACTACGTGGTGCTCATACGCTGGCGTCTGGAACACGTTTGGGACGGAGTTAGTAACTGGCGCTGGGCGGTTTATCTGCCGGTGCTGGCGGTCTTAATGGTACAACTGATACGAAGGAGTCGCGTTGGAGGTTCACGTTCGTAATGTTGGTCTTATCCTGTTCTATTTGGGAATAGCCCTGGGCGTGATCGCGGTGATCACCCTGGTGGCCTTCGGCGGACTGGACGGCATCATGCTCACCAACAATCCCTTCTACAAACGAAAGGATCTGGCGACGATTCCCTTGGACCGCGTGCTGGCCGTCGTGGCCATTTTCTATTCCCTGCTCATGGCGGCGCCGCTGGCGATTGTCGGGCGCGGCATCCTCCGATTTCAACCATGGGCGAAGACGCTGGGCCTATTCGTGGCGGCGTTGACACTTCTGTTCTTCCCCATTGGCACCGGAATCGGTATCTACACACTATGGGTATTGACCGACGAAGCCACCGAGTTCCTATTCGCGAACGTGCCCGCCGGCGGCGCCCGCCGCTAGGGCCTCTTCTTGCCCTTAAAGGCGTCCAGGATTCCCTTCACCCCCTGCTGAAAATCCTGCGGCTGGCTTAGCTTCATCTTCCCAAGCGTGACGGCGTCCGGGCCGAAGATAGGCTTGGCGAACGTCCCCTTCACGAGGGACGGCATGAGCAGTTCGCCCTTGGGGCTGGCCATGGCGGCGCTCAGAAATCCGCCGATCTTGGTGCCGCCCACTTCGTCGCTGAACTGCTTGTTGAGCGTGGTCAACATGCGCAGGTTCAGTGTCTGATCCACCAGGTTCAGCGAGCCGGTAATCAGCGCCGCGCCGCGGTCAAGTTCCAGCCGCAGATCGTCCGTTTCCGCCGCGCCATTGTTCAGTTTGAACTGCCCCTTCATGCCCAGAAATGGCGTATTGGCGGCGTTGGCGTTCAGCGGCTTAAGAAACTTGCCAAGCGCATTCATTTCCCCAATCAGATTCAGCGGCAGCAGCTTACCCTGGGCAAGTTGAAACTGGAGCGTTCCGGTCAGCGTCCGGGCGAAATCCTCACCCGGCTTCGGGGAAAATTGCAATTTCGCTTCGGCGGTAAGCGGGCCGGTCACCACCTTGCACAGCGGCGTAGTGGCCGCTAGAAGTTGTTCCGATTCGATCTTTTCCAAATGCGTGTTGAGGTTAATCACCGCCGGTTCCGTCTTCAGATTCACCGTAGCCGATCCGGACAGTTTGCCATTGTAGACACCGGCCGATAGCGGTTCCAGCGTAAGCAACTTGTCCCGGTACGTGAGCCCGGATTTGAGATTCTCCAGGATCAGGTCGTTGATTTGCATCCGGCCGGCGGCGATTTCACCGGTAACTGTTACGGGCTTGCCGCCGCCTTTGGCGGGAGGGAACCAGGACTGGATTTCGGTGTTGGACAGCTTGTCGGCCTTAAGCGCGATGGCAATCCGCGGGTTCGAGAAGTTGGCCACACCGATACTGCCCTGCCAGTTCGAGTTGCCGATGTGGAAAACCGCGTTTTCCATGGACGCACTGTTGCCGGCGAAATTGATTTGCGCCGTGTCGATGCGAATAGTCGGAACCAGTGCGTCGCTGCGCAAATCGGCCTTGGCGATGGAGCCGGTGCCGGAGAGGCTCGGATTGGCCAGCGGGCCGGTGGCGCGCAACTGAAGCGTGGCCGTGCCGGAACCAGACACCGTCTCCGCTTGGGCGATGGCAAGCAGATCCTGAATGGCGGCGTCCTTGGCGGATATGGTCGCGTCAATTTCTTTGTAATTGCTCAGTTGGAACGTAGCCTGCACCAGCGTCGGCCCGGCCTGGAGAGAGAATGGGCTGGCGATGATGCGTGTGGGGGTGATGGCGAGCCCGAGCGCGGAGGCACGGAGCGTTTGAGTGAGTTTGCCGCCAGAGACTTCGAGGTCCGCAATTTGAACGGCCCCCGTAAGGCCTGGCGCGGCAAGGGGGCCGGCGACTTTCACATCGGCCGTTACTGTGCCTTTGGGCTTATACGCGGACTGAATGGGAAGCCCCTCGAGCGGGGTTGGTTTCACCACCAGCCGGCCGTTTACGGTGCGGGCATTAGTGTCTATGGCGCCAGTGAAAGACGCGACGATCTTACCCATGGTGGCATCAAGCGCGGAGAAATTCCAGACTCCGCCGCTGTTGGCGGCGGCGAAGCGAAGGTTCACCGGAAGAGTCGCGTTCTTCCATGACGCTGTGCCGCTCGTCTGATTGTTCCCGGAACGGATAGAAGCGTCGATGTGTGTATATTCCGCGCCCCCGGCGACAAGTTTGCCATCAATGATATCGAGCGCGCCAATGGAGGGCACGGCGGTTGCGGACGCCGCCGGCGCCTCGGGTTTATAGTCGACCACGGGCCGCGTCAGGGAAATCGCCTCAATTTCCACTCTCCCCGAAATCAACGGTATCGCACGGACCCCGACGCTGACCAGTTCCGCGCTGGCAAGGCCGGGAATCGTCAGAGCCTGGGCCTGCAAGGAGAGCGGAAAGAGCGTCAGAGATAGTTTGCCGAACGCGACGGGGCGGCCGAGCGCCGCTTCTAACTGGTGCTTGATTACCGGCCGGAACTGCTCCGCGGAAACCAGCCACGGGAGCGCCAGCAACAGGAGCAGCGGGACCCCGCAAAGAACCGCAAGAAGGCGGAAGCGCTTCATCCCTACATGGTACGCCTCAGCGCACGTTTAATATGCGTAGCTGCTGGTAGAAGGCAAGCTGGTCAATAAAGTTCCAGGCTTCGGCGATCTTTCCATTTTCGAACCGGAAAATGATCACGGCGCCGAAATCGATTGGATTGCCAGTGGGCGGGATGCCAAGGTCGCCACCGGTATGTGTGCCTGAGGAGTGAACGCGAACGACAACACGGTCGCCCTCGGCGATGGTGTCGAGGACGTTCACTTCCAAGTCGCTAATAGCGCCGCTCATTTTGCCATGAAAGTCGCGAAATGCATCCATACCCTTGGTAGTTACCCCGGGGCCTTCCATGTCATGGCCTTCCGCGTCGGGCAGGGCGAGTTCAGGAATGAGTTCAACTTTGCCTTGTGTCCAAACTTCCTCAAACCAGCGTATAGCGGCGCGCCTATTGGTTTCCATGGCCTCTATGATACTCCAGCCGTGAAACTAGAAATCCAGTGCTTATTACAGCGGCGCACCCGGCGACGTTATACCAGAGGAAAGAAGTGGCGCCTGTGAAGTGCAGTGTGAAGATAACCGCCTCTCCGGCCAACACGCCGTAAAAAGCGCCATTGGCGCCTACGCGCGGAAAGTACATGGCCAGGGCGAACACGCCGAGAATTCCCCCATAAAACAAGGACCCCAACAGGTTCACCGCCTCCACCAGGGAGCCGAGATTCTTAGCGAATTGCGCGGTGATCACCGCGTAGGCGCCCCAGAACGCTGTAAATGCGCGCGAGGCCCAAAGATAGTGGGAATCCTCGGCGGCGGGGCGCAGAAGCCGCTTGTAGATATCGATGACGGAGACCGTCGCCAATGAGTTGATCTCTCCGGAAATTGTGGACATGGCCGCGGCAAGGATGGCCGCGATGATCAGGCCAACAATGCCTTGCGGCAGATAGTGGGTGACGAAGTGCAGAAATACGTAGTTAGTATCATTGCCGCCGGTGATCGCGGCGGCCTGCTTTCGGGCGGTGTCGATATCTTTCTGCGCCGCCTGGAACGCGTCTCGGTCCGCTTCGCCGCGGACAAGCCGGGCTGCGGCTTCATGCCGCTTCTGGAACGCCGTGTCGAACTGCTGTTGCAGTGCTGGATAGGCGGGATTGGCACGGAGTTTTGCCATGTCGCCGGGCTGGAACAACAGCGGCGGCTGCACGAAGGTAAAGAACGCGAATACGATCGCGCCGGTCAGCAGAATCAGAAACTGCATTGGGATTTTCGCGATCGCGTTAAAGAGAAGTCCAAGGCGGCTTTGGGCAATGGAAGATCCGGTCAAGTAGCGCTGTACCTGACTTTGGTCGCAACCGAAATACGCCAATGCCAGGAACGCGCCACCGAACAGACCGCTCCAGATGTTGTAGCGGTCGTCCCAGGCGAAGGATGTCGTCACCGGATTTAGTTTGCCGGCGGCCCCGGCCACGGTTAGCGCGCCGGTGAGCCCAATATTCTCAGGAAGCAGGTAGACGGCCATAAACAGGGCGGCGGCAAGGCCGGCCATCATGATGAGCATCTGCTGAAAATCGGTCCACGTAACAGCTTGAACACCGCCCATGACGGTATAGACCACCACGATCACGCCCATGATGAGCGTCGTGTACTGGTCCGGCCAGCCCAGAATGACCGTCAGCACGATGGCCGGGGCGGAAAGCGCAAGGCCCACGGCAAGGCCGCGTTGGATGAGAAAAATGATGCTGACAAGCGTGCGCGTCCGGGCGTCGAATCTCTTCTCCAGATACTCGTAGGCAGTATAGACATTTGCGCGGTGGAATAGCGGCACCGCCGTGACGGAGAGAATAACCATGGCCAGCGGCAGGCCGAAATAAAACTGTACGAACCTCATGCCATCGACATAGCCCTGGCCCGTGGTCGATATGAACGTGATGGCGGAGGCCTGGGTCGCCATGATGGAGAGGGCCATGGCATACCACGGCATCGTGTTCCCGGCGCGAAGATACTTATCCGTTGTGTCGGACCCGCGCGCTTTCCACAGGCCGTAGAGGACCACGGCGGCGACGGAGGCGATCATCACCACCCAATCGAGCGGTCTCATGCCCATGCCTTCCCGAACAGCCAAAATAGCGTGATAAGCACGGCGAGATAGAGAATGACGGCTGTGTAGACGCGCCGCCATTCGCCCAGAAATGGCGGTGGGTCGTCGTGGACTTCACGCTTCAATTTACGCTCCCGGCCGATAGAAAGTTCGCGAAGATTCGATAGGCGCCGGGAACGCCCGCCGGAAGCTGGCGGAACCAACTGAGCGGGGTGAATACGTAGGCGCCCTTGCCATATTTCGTGTAAAGCGTGCCGCCCTTCAGCGGGGCTTCGCCGGGATCGTGCATCTGAAAGAGTGTTTCATAGTTGGGGTCCCAGGCGGAGGCGAAATATAGGCCGCGTTCCTGCACCCAGCCTTCAAAGTCCCGGTTGGTGATTTTGTTCGGGGATTGGAGCAGCTTGTGCGTGGCGGCGAACTCGACTGGTGACTCTTCCACGGTGACGCGGCCCTGGCTGAGCGTGATGGGATACGGCCCCATGCCTTCCAGCAGTTTCGGGTTGCCGCCGAAGAAGCCGCCTTCCATGACGTTGTACTGCACAACCAGCGTGCCGCCGTTTCGGGCGTACTCGTGCAGGCGGCGGGCATTGGCGCGAACGTCTGGGCGCGTGTTGAAGGCGCGGACGCCAGTGACTATGGCTTGGTATTTGGAGAGATCGTCCTGCGCCAGTGCCTCCTTCGTCAGCAGCGTGACCGTACAGCCGAGTTGTTCCAGCGCGCGCGGAACTTCGTCACCAGACCCCATAATGTAGCCGATGTGCGTCGACGAGATCTGAATGTCCGTTCGCACCAGCTTCGCTTCGGCGGGTGCGAAAGCGGCCTGCGGGGGAATGTGCGGATACTCGACGCTGGTCATGGAAAGGGAATGAGTTTGCCCGTTGATTGCGAGTTCCGCCTTGAGCGTTGCGGTGCTTTCGCCCGCAGGCGGAGTAACGGTGAACTTGACCGTTTGTTGTTCAGCGGCGTTGAGCGCGAACTCGCGGGAGACGGGCGCGACCCTCCACCCGGACGGCGCTTTCAGGCTTGCGGCGCCTTTGGTGTTGGCCTCCATCCCGGTGATCTGCACCGCGATTTCGCGCGGGTTCCGGTTCGGAAACAGGATGGCCTTGTCGGCCAGCTTCACGACGGCCGGCGGAACGGCAACAAGCGGACGGGTGAGTTCGCCATAAATGCGATCGGTGTAGCGGTGCTGGATGGGCAGCATCACGAGTTGCGGTTCGCCGTTGATGACTACGGTGAAGCCGGTAGTATTATTGGCTGCGGGGCCATCGGGCGAGCCGAGCGCGCGAACGTTGTCTATCGCATACATCGTGTCGCTCTTTGGGCGCTGGAGCCAATAGGGCTGCGTGGGCACAGCGGGCATCGTGACCGTTTCAACGTGGGTGAAGGCCTGCCCCTTGCCAAGCGCCTTGTCGATTTTTATTGCCTTCAGATTGCTGTGAACGGAGAAGAGCTTGACGTCGAGCCCGCCGCGATTGATGGCGGTGAAAGCGATGTCGATGGGTGTGCCGGTGACGGCGTGGTACTTGGGCGAGGTGACATCGAAGTACAGTCCCGCGGCTTGCAGGATGGCTTCGTCGAGCTCGGCGCGCTTCTCCCTGGCCAGCGGATGATCGAGCATATCGACCTCGCGGCGGGCCTGCTGCAGCAGCGGGACAATGGCCTCCGGGGCGCGGTCGTCCAACTCCTTCGCGGCGCGCCGCAGCAGCGCGGCCGCCTTCTCCGACCCCGGTACGCGCGCCCACGTGGTGTCGATGCCATCCATCAGTCCAGTGGTTGCCGGTTCGCCGGCCAGCACCTGGAAATACTCTCGCATCTGGCCACGCTCCTGGCGCCAGCCCATGGCCTGCGAACGGTGCTGGCTGCGGCTGATGCCGGCGATCTCGCCGAAGCTCTGGCCAAGCACCGGGTCGTACACGCCGACATCGAGCACGAGTTTATTCGGCAGCGCTTCGGCTTCCTTCGCCATGGCGGGTGTGAATGCGGGGATGTTCAGCAGCAGCCGTCTGGCTTGCCAGGGCCGGCCGAGTTCAGGAAATTGGGCAGGGTCGGCCGCGGCGGTGAATGCTTCTTTGCCGAGCAGACTGCTGGCTTGATGCTGGCCGTGGCCGTCGCGCGGTGTGCCGCTAAAGCGAAGCACTATGATGTCGGGCTGGAAGCGGCGGATGTGGAACACAATATCGCCAAGAATCCTGTTCCGGTCCCACTTGGTAAGCGTTTCGGCGGCGTTCTTGGTGAAACCGAAATCGATGGCGCGGGAGAAGTACTGTTCGGCGCCGTCGATGCGGCGGGCGGACAGCAGTTCCTGCGTGCGGATGAGACCCATCCATTCGCCCTGTTCGCTGCCAATGAGGTTCTGGCCCCCCTCGCCGCGGGTAAGCGAGAGGTAGGCGGTGCGGTATTGCCAGCCGCGCGCGGAAAAGGACAAAAATGCGGTGTTTTCGTCGTCGGGATGGGCGGCGATGTGGAGCACTTTGCCCAGGCGGGAGAGCTTTTCCACCTGGAGCCGGAGTTTGGCCGCGCCCGAAATGGGCGCTTGGGCGTGGAGTATAGGCAGCAAAGCTAGAAGCAATAGGGCGCGCATGTTCTTCTAGTTTAGGATGCGGGCGGGCGGCGCACCGGTGCGCCGCCCGCTCCACCTATTTCAACTGCGGCCCGCCGGTTGCAATGCCTCCCAGCGCGCTCTTCACTGTGATGAACGGGGCCGCGCCCGGCAGGTTCACCGTGAACGTGCCGCCGTACTTGCCGTTGCCGTTATTGGACAGCGTGCCGATCAGCGCGCCGGTGGCGGCGTTGTAGACCGTCAACGTGCTGGTGGCGCTGGTGCTCGTTGCGTCCAGTTTCAACTGGAAAGCCTTGGCGGTGTAGATGGCCTTGGCAATCGTCACCGTATCCGCCGGACGCAGAAGGGTAATCATTGTCACCTGGGTGATGCCATCCAGAGTGGCCGACAGGTTTACCGGCGTATTTACCGCCACCGGGCTAAGCGCGATGGGGAAGCTGACCGATGACGCGCCGGCGGGCACCGTCACCGTGGCGGGTACCGCGGCAAGCGCGGGATTGCCGCTGGTGAGCGAAATGGCAGCCGCTGAAGAAGCGGGGCCGTTCAGCGTCAACGTTCCAGTGACGTTGAAGATGCCGTACTGGCTGGCCGGATTCACATTGAACCCCGTAAGCACAAAGGCGGCGACGATATCGAGCCGCGCCGTCTGCGTCACGCCTCCGGCGGTGGCGATGATGTTGGCCGTAGAGGGCACGGCGACCGCGCTGGTGGCAACGTTGAACGACATGGACGAAACGCCGGCCGGAATGGCCACCGTATTGCCGGCGGGGAAGAACGCCGCCGCGTTGGAACTGGACAGCGTAATGGCTACCGGCGCGGGGGCGGGTCCGCCGAGCGTGACGGTGCCGGTGGTTGTCTCCGCGCCGCCGATAACCGATGGCGGCGTGAGCGTGAGTTGGGCCAGCAGCGGCGGGTTGCCGCGCGGATTCCGGAAGACGGTGAACTCCGGGTACGAACTGACAATCAGGTCGGCGGAACCGTTTGAGTCGACGTCGGCGCCCAGAAGTTCAAAAGGGCCGTTGGCGAGCGGCGCTTCAAAGAGCACGGGCCCAAGCGAGCCGTCGCCCCGTCCGCCGAGCACCGTGACTTTTCCGGTCGCCGAGAGAAAGGTTGCGATGTCGAGGTTGCCATCCTGATTGAAATCGCCGGGGACGTAGCCACGGAACGCCGCGGAGAACACGTAACTGGAGTAGCCGAGGAACGAACCCGTGCCCGTGCCGAGAGCGATGGAAATGCCGAAGTTGGAGCCGTCCTGGCGAGCCTGGGCGGTTTGGTGAACCAGGTCCAGCTTACCGTCGTTGTTGAAGTCGCCGGTTTGCACGCCGAAGGCGAGCGGCAAAATGGAGGCAGCCGGCTGGAACGTGCCGTCGCCGTTGCCAAGGAACATGTTGGCGGACGTGGTGGAACTGACGGTGGCAATGGCGTCAAGATTGCCGTCGTTGTTGAAGTCGCCGGTTACGACGTACGGCGATTGGAAGGCGGTGGGGTAAAGTACCGCGGGGCGAAACGTTCCGTTGCCATTCCCAAGAATGACGGCCAGCCCATTGGCGCCGGGCACGAGTACGTCCTGAAAGCCGTCCTTGTTCAAGTCTCCGGAGGTGCAATTGCCACCGGCGAGCGGGGTAACCGGCAGCGTCAAAAACTGCGGCGTGGAAAACGTGCCGTTGCCGTTTCCGTAAACGACAGCAGTGGCGATGGGGCTGGTGAGAAGGAGATCCATCCGGCCGTCGTTGTTGAAGTCGGCGGGGCGAAGGTTGGCCACCAGGAAACCAACGGAAATGGTTGTTGGCGCATTGTAGCCCCCGGCCGCGCCGGCGAGCGCGACGGAGAAGCCGTTCCTATTATCGAAAACGCGGTTATCGGCGGCGGCCAGATCGGGCCGTCCGTCGTTATTAAAATCCGCGGCGGCGCTCCAATACATGGACGGACCAGTGACAGCGTTACCATTCGTGGAATAGGTGGCCGGAGGAATGAAAACGGGGATCTGCGCCGAAGCGATGGCCGCCGTGAGCAGAACGGCAGGGAGGAGTCTCATGCAGGCTGAGACAAGCGGGGAAGGCGGACGGAACAGATTTCCGCCGGAAATCTGTTCCGCCGGGAATTGGTTAGTCTTCTTTGTGGATTTGCTGGGCCAGGTAATTCCCTTCGCCCACTTCCGACATCATGTGGAGCTGCGCTTCCAGCCAGTCCACGTGGTGTTCCTCGTCCACCAGGATCTTTTCAAACAAATCGCGGGAGCCATTGTCACCGGCGGCAGTAGCGCTGGCAATAGCCTTGTTCAGTCGCGGCACGGCCTGGAGTTCCAGCGCCAGATCGTTCTGGAACTGCTCCTTCACCGTCTTGCCAATCGCGAGCGGAAAAAGTTCATGCATCGTCGGCGTGCCGTCCAGGTATAGGATGCGCTCAATCAACGCCTCCGCGTGGCGCATCTCGTCGATCGATTCCTTGCGGGTATAGTTCGCCAACTTCTGGTAGCCCCAGTTTTCCATCATCTCGGCATGTAGGAAGTATTGGTTGATCGCGGTCAGCTCCGCTTTCAGACACTCATTCAGGTAGGCGATAACTTCGTCGTTTCCACGCATGTTTGCATTGTACCAACGCTTCCCGTGGCAAACTGGGAACGATGGCCGTTACCGCAACTTTTCCCAGCGCAAGAATTCTGATCGCCGACGATGAAGAAGCGCAGCGCAACGGACTGGCGAGCATCATTCGCGGCTGGGGCTTCGGCGCCGACACTGCCGCCGACGGGCAGGAGGCGCTGGAGAAGCTGCTGGCAACGCCGTTCTCGGTGCTGATTACCGATCTGAAGATGCCCCGCATGGACGGATTCGAACTGCTGCGCCGTTTGCCGGCGGAAAACATTCAGGTGCCCGCCATTGTGCTCACCGCGTTCGGCAATATTGAAACGGCCGTCAGCACCATGCACGAATTGGGCGCCTTCTGGTTTCTGGAAAAGCCGATTCAGCCTAGTGTGATGCGCGTTCTTCTGGAGCGAGCCATTACACAGGCGCGGCTGGCGGAAGAGACGCAGCGGCTGCAGCGGCAGCTAAGCCAAAGCGGCACCATGGGCCAGATGGCCGGGGCTTCGGCGAGCATGCGGCAGATTTTTGCTCTCGTCGAACAGGTGGCTCCCTCGAAGGCGGCCGTGCTGATTACCGGCGAATCCGGCACGGGAAAGGAACTGGTGGCGCGCGCGTTGCATACAATGTCCCCCCGCGCCAACGGACCGTTTGTGGCGCTCAATTGTGCGGCCATGCCGGAATCGCTCATCGAAAGTGAACTGTTCGGCCACGAAAAAGGTGCCTTCACGGGCGCCGTGGAAAGGCGCGCCGGCTGTTTCGAACTCGCCCAGGGCGGCACGCTGCTGCTGGATGAAATTGGCGATATGCCCCTGAACACGCAGGCGAAGCTGCTGCGCGTTTTGGAAGATTCCCGCGTGCGCCGGCTGGGCGGACGGACGGAGACGCTGGTGGACGTGCGCGTAGTGGCCTCCACCAACAAAAACCTCGCGGAGGCGATCCGCCAAAATCAGTTTCGCGAAGATTTGTTTTATCGCTTGAACGTTTTCGAGGTCCAGTTGCCGCCGCTGCGGGACCGGCTGGAAGATGTTCCGGTTCTGGCGCGGGCGCTGCTGGACGAATTGAACCGGAAACACGCCACCCAGGTAACCGAGATCGCTCCCGACGCGCTGGAACTGCTGCGCCACCACCGTTGGCCCGGGAACGTGCGGGAACTGCGCAATGCTCTGGAACGCGCCGTGATTCTGGCCGGCGAGGGGGCCGTGGTGGCCAGACACTTGCCGCCAACTGTGGCGCCGTCGGCAGTGCGGGAGGCGCAGGCAGCGCCGGATGCCTCCGCCGATTTCCTCGTTCTACCCGCCGGAACCACCATCGACGACGCTGAGCGCGCCCTGGTGCGGCGAACCCTCATCCTGACGAAGGGCAACAAGACAAGGGCCGCTGAAGTGCTGGGTATCAGCTTGAAAACTCTATTCAATAAGTTAAAGGGATACGATGGCGCCGAACAAGACGCGTAAGGTTTGGTAATCTACTTGCTCATAGAGGCCGATACGCCGTGTTTCTTTCTCACAGGCTCTCTTTAAAAGCGCGGCTCCATATCGCCACCATCATCATGGTGTCGACACTCGTCATTGTGCTGGCTGGCCTGAACCTGCACCAATCGTTGGGGCAGACCTTTAAAGATGTGCAGGAGCGGGCGCAGACCAATACCACCATGCTGCGCGACTTTCTGGTGCAGCGCATTGACGACCGTGTAATGACAAAACGCCCGCCGCCACGGGGGCTGGAGGAAACCAAACAGGAATGGCGGGAGGTGCTAAAGGCGGACCTGCTGATTCCCAAACTGCTGATCAAGGCACTGGCGAGTTCGACCCTGGTTGCCGAAATTCTGATCACCGATCGGGATGGCGTAGTGCTAACGGCCTCCAATCCGGCCCACGCCGGCGGTATCGCGCCCAATCTGCCCGATTATCTGGAATGGCAAAAACGACCGATTCCATCGCGTGTGATGGAAATTTTTACCCAAAACCAGGACTATGCCATTCGCATTCCCCTTGCCGCGGAGGGAGAAGACCAGGAACTTTTTACCATTCGCATCATCACCAGCAACGCTCTGATGCGCGATGCCGTTTTTCCGGAAGTGCGGAATATCGCTGTCGTGTCCATCACCGCCATCGTGGTTTCGCTGCTCTATGCGCTGGTGTTTTCCAATCTCACGCTGCGACCGCTGGCGCGCGTGGGCGAGACAATCGACAAAATCGCGTCCGGCGAGTTCTCGGCCGATCCGCTGCGGCCCACACAGGAGAGCCAGGAGTTTGCTGACCTGCAATCGAAACTGGGCGTACTGGGCCGCCAGGTCCGCGGTGCGCGACAGGACGCAGATCAGTTGCGCGGGAAGATCGACCAGTTGCTGCAAAGGATGGAGGAGGTGGTGCTCCTGTTCGACGAAGATGAACGGCTGATCATGGCCGGCCGTCCCGCCGAGCGCATGTTCCAGTTGGAACGTGCGGCGCTATTAGGCATGCACGTGCAGGACCTGTTTCCCGATGCATCGCCCATCGGCGCGTCCATCCGCACGGCAGTGCAGTTCCGGAAGCCGTTGACTGATATTCTGGTGCGCCGCCGTTCCCCGCTGGGGGAGGAAGAACACTTGCTGTTGAGCGTGGATTGGAATTCGGACCAGATGCTGGTGACGCTGCGCGATGCCGAATCCAGAAAGGCGCTGGCCTCGCATCTCGACCTTTCGTCGCGGCTGGCTTCCATTAGCCGTTTGACTGGCGGCGTGGCGCATGAGATCAAGAATCCTCTCAACGCCATCGCGATCAACCTGGAAGTCCTTCGCTCTCGCCTGTCGGCCGATAGCGACGATACGCGGGCGGAAGTGGACGTGATCGCGCGCGAGATTTCACGTTTGGATCGTGTGGTCAAAACATTTCTGAATTTCACCCGCCCTGTGGAGGTGAAACTCACTACGCTCGACGCCGGCGAAACGCTGCGCGAGATCGGACAGTTGGTGGAAGAGCAGGCGGCGCGCAACAAGGTGAATCTTCTTGTGTTCACACCACAGGCGCCGGCCGAAGCTTGGGCCGATCCGGATTTGCTGAAGCAGGCGTTGTTGAATATTGTGGTGAATGGCATTGAAGCGATGCCCAACGGGGGCACACTGTACTTACGGTTGCTGCTGGGCGGTGCCGAAATCGCCCTTGAAATAGAGGACCGTGGACCGGGAATTCCGGACGACGCGCAGGAGAAAATTTTCCAGTTGTACTTTACGACCAAAACAGATGGCAGTGGCATCGGACTCGCCGTGGCCTATCAGGCTGTTCAGCTAATGGGCGGGACGCTGGCTATGCGTTCCCAGCCCGGATACGGAACGTTGTTCCGCATTGTGCTGCCGGCCGTGACGGTTGAAGAGCAGTTTGTTCCGGCACCCGTGGAGTTGCCGGCCGTGGAGAAAGCCTGATGAGACGCAGCGCCCTGCTGGCTATGGTCTTGTTGATCGGCGGTTGTGGGCCGTTTCGGCGCGCCAAGGCGCCCCCGCCGCCGCCCGGACCCATGCCGGTACGCATTCCCGATCAGGTCACCAGCCTGGAGCCGGCGCCACCGCCAAAGAACCTGCCTCCGCCTCCTCCGATTAGCGCCCCGTCAGGGGAAGGCAAACCGGCCCCGTCGGCCGCCGCGCTTGGCCTTCCCTCCACGCCCACGATGGGCCCGCCGCGCCCGGCGAAGCGAAAACGCGCCGCCAAACGTGTCGCGCCGCCCCCGCCCCCGGCGGTCGCCGAAAATGAGGTGCCGGCTTCGGCGCCGGTCTATCGGTTGGGCGAATTGCGGTCCACTGAGGAGAAGGAGAGCTTGCGGCGCCAAGCCGAGCAGCACATCGCTGTCTGCAACGCCGCTCTGGTAGCGGCCGAAAGCCGCCCGCTTTCGCCCGCGCAGTCGGATCTGGTGAGCCGCGTGCGAACCTTTTCGCAGCAGGCCCGGGAGGTGATCGACAAAGATCCCGGCGAAGCCAGAAACCTGGCGGCGAAAGGAAAAACTTTCGCCGAGGCGCTATTGGCGGAGTTGAAATAGGCAAAAAAATGCCCCGGAACCTTGGCGGGTTCCGGGGCTAAGGAAAGCGGCGATCTTAGAGCGACTTCGCGATGGAAGGCGCGGCCTTCGCGGCCGAAGGAAGCGTATACACCTTCACTTCCACGCGGCGATTCTGCATCCGTCCAGCGCGCGTCTTGTTATCCGCGACAGGCTTCACGCTGCCCACGCCAAGCATCTGGATGCGCCGCAGCGGCACTTCATGTTCCACCGAAAGGTAGCGCGCAACCGTCATCGCGCGCCGCTGGCTCAGTTCCTGGTTGTAGCTGGCCGCACCCACCGGATCGGCGAAGCCCTGCACTTCGATCACGAACTTTTTCTGGTCTTTCACCGAACCCGCGAACGCGTCGAGCTTTTCTTTCATCTCCTTCGAGAGTTCGGCTTTGTTGAAGGCGAAGGTGATGTTCTCCGACCGCGACATCTGGTAGTTGTCGAGGTTTTCATAGAGGTTGTCGATCGACTTGCCGAACTGGGTTTCCACTTCGCCAATGCGCGTCATCGACTTTTCCGCCAGCGCGTTCGCGGTATCGGCCCGCTGCCCGGCGGCTACAGCTTTGCCGTCGGCCGTCGTGGCCATCGCCTTGGCGAGTTTCGCTTCGCGTTCCGCCCCGCTGGCGATTTCGGTGGTTTGGGAAAGCTGCTTTTCGAGGGCGTCGACATCGGCCTCCGCTTGGGTCGCGCGCTTTTCAACGGCCCCAACGCGGTTCTCTACCGGCGCAATCGCCGCACGGACGTGACGCTTCGTGGCGCACCCCGTGGAAAACAACATGAGCCCCGCCGCCGCCGTGCTCATCAGAACCGCTTTTTGCATGATCATTTTTTTTAGTCAAACTCCTTTCGCACATTCTAGAGCAAACGAGAAGCCAAACGCATAAGTGCTTATTCATCAACGAATGAGATGAAGTGTAAACGGCGGTTGTAGGGATTTTTGACAGTGTGGGTAAGGTAAGGTGTAGCGGGTTTGTACAGGGCGGGGGAGTAGAGTATCTAGAAGGCCCGATGCACTCGTTCTTTTTCCTGCTTCTGTTTCAGGTTTCGCCGGCTGTAAAGCCGGAGGAGCCAGCGCCACGCAGCGCCCAACTGAACCTGCTGGGGCAAACCGACGCCGCCAGCGGCGAGGGCCGCCGCAATGAGAATCAGCAGTTCAACCTCATCGACACCAACACGGTGAAAGACATGAACCTCCGCCTGGGCACCACCGCCACAGTGGTGCCGGAATTCCGGGCCGACACGAGCTATTTCGGATCCGAGTACGGCGGCCCGCCCTCCGCCGGCGCCGCGCTCGGTCCGGCGCCCGCGCGCACATCCGCGCGATGGGAACTGCGCTGGGCGCACAACAACAGCATCGCCTCCGCCCGCAGTTTTTTTCAGGTGGGCGATGTACGCCCCGCCCGTGAGAACGATATTGGCGCCAAGGCCGGCGTGCCGTGGAAAAAGGTGTTCTTCACCTTTGACGGCCGGCTGCAACGCGTGCGAGGCCAAGTGAACGGCAATGTGCTCGTCCCGCTGCCCAGCGAACGAACCCCGCTTACGAACGACCCCGCGCTGCGCGCCATTGTCGAACGCTACCTGGCCGGCTATCCGGCCCAGGTTCCTAACCGTGCCGATGTCGATCCGCGGATGCTGAACACCAATGCGCCGCAACGCGTGGGCACCAACGCCGCCAGCGGCCGCGCCGACATCCCCTGGAACACCCGTCACCGCCTCAGCCTGTCCCACAGCTACACTGCTCAAGCCGTCCAGGCTTTTCAATTCGTAGCCGGACAGAATCCGGATACCGACATCCATTCGAACACTTCGCGCGCGCAATGGACGCTGACGCGCGGTGCCTCCGTTTGGTCCGCCACCGCCGGCTTCGACCGCGTAACCACCTTCATTCGCCCCGCTGGCGATTCGCTCGGCCCCACCATTGGCGTTTCTAACTTCGTCGCCGGGCTGAGCCCCGCGCCGCCCATTCCCATTCTCCGCGCTCAGAACCGCTTTCGCGAAGCGCTCCAGGTTTCCGGCACTCGCGGCAAGCACAACTGGTACGCCGGCGCCGAAATCAGCCGCAATCAGGTGAACGGCAAAGAGCAGGACGGTGAACGCGGCATCCTCACCTTCGCCAACGACTTCGGCCGCGATGCCGTTTCTAACCTCCGGTCCGGCACGCCTTCTTCTTTCGTCATTGCGCTCGGCGGAACCCACCGCGGCTTTCGCAACTGGTTCGGCCAGTTCTACGCCGGTGACCAATGGCGCCCAGGCTCGGCCTGGCAGTTCGATTACGGCATTCGCTACGAACTGGCCACCCGCCCGGTGGAGGTGAACGGTATCGACCGGATCCCGTATTCCTGCGATTGCAATAACGTCGCGCCCCGGCTAGGAATTGCCTATCGCCTGCCCGGAAACAAGGGCCGCCTGCGCATGGCCTACGGCACTCACTTCGGTGAGATCTTCGCCACCACCTACAGCCAGACACGGCTCAACCCTCCGGGCAGCGTTCGCATCGCCGTCAATCAGCCGGACCTGCGGAATCCGCTCGGCGGCATCACCTATGCCACGCTGCCGCCGAATACCCGCAGTGGTTTTTTTGAAGTCTCTCCGCACATGGTGACGCCCTACGCGCACCAGTACAACTTCAGTTATGAATCGTCCCTTCCCGGCGATTGGCGGCTGCAATTGGGCTACGTCGGCAGCCGCGCCGTTAAGCTCTTTCAGATGTGGTTTGAGAATCGCGCGCGCCCCATGGCCGGCATTCCTTTAACCACCGCCACCATCAATTCCCGGCGCCCCGATCCCTCCCGCCTGGAGGTGTTCCGGCTGTTGAACGCCAGCCGCGCGTACTATGACGCTGCCAAAGTGACGGTTCTTCTGCCCCGCAAGCATGGCCTCACCGCCGACGTTTCCTATTGGTTCAGCAAGGCGTTGGATCTCGGAAACGACTACACTTCCACGCTCGCCGGCGTTGACGCACGCCTGGGCCGCAGCCAGGCCGAAGAAAATGTACACCAGGATCTGAAGGCCCGCGCAAGTTTCGACCAGCCCCATGCCTTCATCGCCCGCGGCACCTACGCGCTGCCAAAATCTCGCGGGTGGGAGTTGGGTCTGGTGGCTCTGCTAAAGAACGGCACGCCGTTCAACATTGAATCCGGCAGCGACGCTCCGGGCTTCGGCAACGTGGACGGCCAGGGAGGCGACCGCGTGGATGTCGTCGACCCGTCGGTGCTTGGCCGCGTCATCGGAGATCCAGACCGCTCCATGGCTCTCCTGCCCCGCTCAGCCTTCGCGTTCATGCCGCCGGGGGCCCCGCGCGGGAATATCGGCCGCAGCGTCTTCCGGCGCGGCAAAATCGCCAATATCAACTCGTCCCTTGGGAAGACCTGGAAACTGGGCGGCGTGCGCGCGCTGACATTGCGCGTCGAGTCGATCAACCTGTTCAACTCCCCGCAATTCGCCGAGCCCATCAAGGAACTGTCCAGCCCGACGTTCGGCCGCATTGTGAATACGCTGAACGACGGGCGGACGTTTCGGGCGCAGTTGCGCCTGACCCTTTAGACCGACATGGTGGCCAGTTCCACGTGGCTGCGATGGCCCTCCACCACCACAATGCCGGATTCCGTGACGTAGTAGCGCTTCTTGTCCTCTTCCAGGTCGTAGCCGATGGTGGTCCCTTCCGGAATGCGAACGTTCTTATCAAGAATCGCGCGCCGGATCTTGGCGTGCCGTCCAATGTCGACATTATCGAACAGGATCGAATCTTCCACGTGCGCCCCGGTGTGTACGCGTACGCCGCGGCCGAGAATCGAACCCTTCACGGTCCCGCCGGAAAGAATCGAACCGCCGGAGACAATCGAATCCAGCGCCGTGCCGCGCCGTCCTTCCTGGTCGAAAACGAACTTGGCCGGCGGGTCTTCGAAGCCCGCGGTGCGCAACTTCCATTCGCGATTGTAAAGGTTCAATGCCGGCGCCACGGCGCGCAGGTCCATGTTGGCGTCGTAATAGGCGTCAATCGTCCCCACGTCCCGCCAATACGCTTCGGAGTTCGGCGGGTCGCCCGGAATGCGGTTCGTATTGAAGTCGTAGGCGAACATGTCCACCTTCCCCACCAGCGAGGGCAGAATGTCGCGGCCGAAATCGTGCGAGGAGCTTTCGTCGGCGGCGTCGCCGTAGAGTTCCTTCAGCAGTAGCCCGGTAGAGAAGATATAGTTGCCCATCGAGGCCAGGCACATCTCCGGATTGCCCGGCATCGTGGGCGGGTTCGGGCTCTTTTCGTGGAACCCGGTAATGCGGCCGTCGGCGGCGCACTCAATCACGCCGAATTCGGTTGCCTCCGCTTTGGGCACCGGAATGGCGGCCACCGTGATCTGCGCCCGCTTCTGCTCGTGGAATTCGATCATCTCCCGGATATTCATGCGGTAGATGTGATCGGCGCCGAATATGCACACCAGATGCGGGTCGGCTTGTTCAATCAGGTTGATGTTCTGGTAAACGGCGTCGGCCGTGCCCCGGTACCAAGTCTCACCCGCTGAACGCATTTGGGCCGGAACCGGGATAATGAACTGGTTTTTTAGCAAACCGCCGAAATCCCAGCCGTCGCGAATATGCTGCAGAAGGGACTGGCTCTTGAATTGTATGAGGACGTACGTGGAATAAATGCCGGAATTGATCAGATTGGAAAGAACGAAATCGATAAGCCGGTACCGTCCGCCAAAAGGAACCGCCGGCTTTGCCCGCTCCTTGGTTAACGGATAGAGACGCGTGCCCTTGCCGCCCGCGAGGACGAATGCCAGTACTCTTAGTTGCATGTTGAACACTCCCGCCGGGCACGGAACAGATCCCGGCTATCACGCGCCCGGGTCGGGGGAACTTCTGGCGAGGGCGGGCGCGCCCTCAAGGTACAGCACACTACATATATCTAAGTATGTGCTGAACGCAAGCGGGCGCGCCGGGATTTTGTTTTTACCCTTGCCGCTGCCGGATCGTGATCTGCTGCTCCGGCGCCGGGAAACCGGCCCGGCTCAGCAGTTTATTGGTGTCGAAATAGACCTGCCAATAGTGGTCGGTATGCGTGTACGGGCGCACCGCCAGCACCGGGCCCAGCAGGTTGAAATCCAGTATTTCCACGTCCGGCGCCGGGTTGGAAACTACGTTCGGAATCTCCAATAGCTGCCGCTTGAGTTGCGCGATCGCTGCGTTCACATCCGCCGCGCCATTCAATTGCGCCGTGCGATCCACGCGCCGGAACGGGTTCGTCGAGTAGTTCAGAATGGTGTCGCTAAAGATCTTGTTGTTCCCCACGAACGTGGATACGTTGTCCGGCGAAAGGATCGTCGTCGCGAACAAGCCGATCTCGTGCACCGTTCCCGTAACGCCGCCCGCCTGCACAAAGTCGCCCACTTTGAACGGGCGCAGAATCACCAGAAACACGCCGGCCGCGAAGTTGGCCAGTAACCCTGCCCACGCGGCGCCAATGGCAATGCCCGCGGCGGCGATCAACGCGGCGAACGTCGTTGTCTCCACGCCGAAGTAGCCCAGAATCGCCACCACCAGCGCAATGTTCAGTGCCACGCCGATGCTCGCAATCAGCCACTGAATCAGCGTCTCTTCAATCTTCTGCCGCCGCAGCGTGCGGCCCAGAATGTTCGTGGATACACCGATCAGCCAGCGCCCGATCAGCCACAGCGCGATGGCGCCCAGGATCTTGAACCCGACAGCGGTAAGGATAGGAATTGAGTTCGTCAGTAGTTGTTGGAAATCCATAGTAAGTAGAGCATCCCGGCCCGGGGGGCGTTGCATGGTATTGATATTGGGATGAGATATCTTTTCGTTGCATTCGGCGCCTGCGTTCTCACTGTCGGCGGTTTGCGGTTGCTCGGCTGGGCCCCGCTCCCGGAGACGGTAAAGCTCGATAACGCCCGTGTTCGTGTCAAGGAAGTTGTCTATCTGCCGGGCGTGCCGCGCGAACGCTACACGCGCCCCACCGATCAGGTTATTGTCTGGCTCGACGACGCCAAGTATGAACGCCTCGATTCGGTCACCAAGGAAAAGACCACCCGTCAGCGCAAGGCCGGCGAAATCCTTTGGCACAGCAAAGGAGAGGACGCGCCCGTTCTGACCAACCTGGGAGCAAAGCCCTACCGTACGCTGACCATTGAGCTAAAGTAGCGCAGCGCCTCCAAGGCAAAAAACGGACGGCGCCGGCAGGTTTGTTTGTTATCATCAAGATTCTCTTTTGTAGCGTTGTAGTCCTCCTTCGGGCCTGCAATTAGGCTCGATTGTTTTTCCAAAGCATGTCCGAAAACCATGATTGCGTAGCACCACGGTGGGTTCAGACGCTATCTGAATCGACTTCTCCGGTGATTGAGGCAAGCATTGTCGCGTCGCCGGATCAACAGCCAGATGCGCTCGGCGCTGTACTTGGTCCAATTGTCCGTGTGCTTTCTGGCCCGCTTCTGCTCCTGCGGATGGACGCAAGCGCCGCGTTGACCGCTGCCGCCGCCGCTGGAGAAGGCTGCCTCGTCTATTTTGTTCATACCGACGTACAAGTGCTCCGGGCCGCCTACCGGTCCACCATTCGCACGCCGTACTCCAGCAAAATTCTCTTTTTCCACGGCCAGCCGCTCGATTTCTTTCGCAATTTTCCCATCCATCCGGCCGCCGTCGCCGTCCCCGGCGGCGATGACCTGCTTGCCGTCTGGCGGGAACTGCCTGCGGGCGCTGCTGTTGTCGTCCAACAGCATTTCCACCAGGAAGACCATTGGGTGGACGCGGGTCATTTCGAACGAATCCGCGGCTATGATGGCGGTCGCGTTTTTCGCGCCTCCGGCCGGTTCCCTGCCATTGTCGCCGGCCTTCCTTCCGCCTTGTTCCAATCGGCAAGAGTTCTGCTCGCCGAGCTCTATTTTGTACAGGGCGGACTCTGTGTTGAATCGCCATTTACTCCCTGCGAACAAGTTTTGGGCCCCGTCCGCCAGTGGGCGCGCGCCAATCAGCCGGCCGCTGTCAGCGGCTATGGGGAATGGCCCTGGAATGCTGCGTCGCCCCCGCTGCCCGACACGCTGCCAAACGGCGAGCGCTGGCCGCTCATTTCCATCGTCACGCCGTCTTTTAACCAGGGTCGCTACATCGAGGAAACAATTCTCTCCGTCGCGCGCCAGGGCTATCCGCGCGTGGAACACATTGTCATGGATGGCGGCTCCACGGATTCTACCGCCGCCGTCATGCGCCGTTACCGTCACCATCTCGCGGTAGCCGTTTCGGAGAAAGACAACGGCCAAAGCCACGCCATCAACAAAGGAATGGCGCACGCCTCCGGCGACATTTCCACCTGGCTCAATAGCGACGATATGCTCGCGCCGGGCGCCCTGGCCGCCGTTGCCATGGGCTTCCATACCTCCCGCGCGGACCTTGTCGCGGGAATCGTAACCCTCCGTTCCAACGGTGCCACCGTCGGCCATCACATGACCTGCTGCGAACCGGGACTGCTTCCCCTGGACGATCTGCTGGACCTCGATGGCGGTTGGAACGCTGGCCAGTTCTTCTATCAGCCGGAGGTTATGTTCTCACGGGAACTCTGGGAGCGCGCCGGGGCAAAAGTCCGCGAGGACCTCTTCTACAGCATGGATTATGACCTCTGGGTGCGGATGGCCGAAGCCCAGGCGCGCATTCACGTCATCGGCCACCCCGTTGCCTGGTTCCGCCTCCATGAGGAACAAAAGACCAACGCGGAACAGAAATTCAAAGCGGAACTGCGGCGCTACGTCGACGAGTTTTATCAACGCACCGGACGCCCGCGCCGCCCCAGCAAGGCGCACGCTCAGCCCAAGCAGCAGCTGCGCATCGCCATGCTCAATGACCATGGCTTTCGCTACGGCGCTGGTATCGCGCATAAGCGCCTCGCTGACGCGCTCACCCTTTCCGGCCACACTGTCTTGCCATTTTCCCTCCGCGCTGAGCCCGGCTACACGTCCGAACCCACCACCCTTTCAGCTTCGGAAGTTGCTCAGCATATCGGCGCCGCAAATCCGGATGTCGTGATCACTGGCAATCTTCACTCAGCCGGCCCTGACCCATGGCAACTCGGCATTCTTGCGGAGAAGTATCCGGTCATGGCCGTCCTCCACGACTTCTGGCTGCTCACTGGGCGCTGCGCCTATCCGCGCCCGTGCGAAAAATTCGTCACCGGTTGTGACGATACCTGCCCCACGGCACACGAGTATCCCAGCTTGCCTCCTCACAAGATTGCCGAGGCTTGGCGCCGCAAACAGCAGCTCCTCTTTGCCGGTAACCAACTCATCCTGCTTGGCAATTCGGCCTGGACCACAGCCTTCGCACGCAATGCCATCCGCGCCACTGCCGGACGCGGCAAGCCTAGCCCCGTCGAACAGTTCCGCTTGAACTTCCCGCTGCACGAGTTCCGCGTGAAGGATCGCGTGACTTGCCGTCTCGCGCTCGGCTTGCCGGAGCAAAACTTCATTGTCCTGCTTACTGGCGATCTTTATGACAAACGCAAGAACACCCAATTGGCACTCGATGCTCTGGCCAGTTTGCACCTGCCCGATCTTACCGTCGTCAGCCTTGGACAAAAGCGAGATGGCGAATCTTTCGATCTTCCCGATGTCCGTCGCCTTGGGCATATCACCGACACTGACAAGCTGACCTCGCTCTACTCTGCCGCCGACCTCTTCGTTGGCCCCAGCCAGGAGGAGACATTCGGCCAGGTTTTCATTGAAGCGATTGCCTGTGGAACTCCAGCTATCGGCTTCCGCGCTTCCGGCATGCAGGAGGCCGTTGTCCATGGCTTGACGGGACTGCTTGCCGAGGATTGTTCGGAGGCCAGCCTCGCCTCGTCCATCTACTACCTCTATACCCACCCCGAGTTGCGTCGCGATATGGCGCGCTGGGGACGAATCTACGTGGAAAACGAGTGGTCCCCGCAGGCTTCCTATTTCCATCTCTTTCAGGCGTGGAGGCGCTTGGGTCTTTTAGAAAAGCTGCAACTGCCTCCGAAGATCTCCTTCCTGCCTCAGCAGCCTGAAACGCCGGAATGCCGCACCATTCACCCGGAAGCCGGCGTTACCATGGATTCCACCTCGCTTGGCTCTGAAGAAGGGCCGTATCCAGAGTATTCGCTGCCGAAATTCCGCTGGGCCTACGGGCCGGTTTCAGAATGCAACTTGCATTCCGAAAACGATGGCCCGCACTCGTTAATTCTGCGGTACCGGAACTTGCACGGCGGGCAGACGATGCAC
Source organism: Bryobacterales bacterium (assembly GCA_016789905.1). Lineage (GTDB taxonomy): Bacteria > Acidobacteriota > Terriglobia > Bryobacterales > Bryobacteraceae. Next base: position 76,935 of record JAEUQC010000158.1, read on the forward strand.
TTGCACTTGAACGGCGCGCCGCTCGGCGATTTCACCTTGCCGGAAACCGGTATTGGCTCAGGGCGCCTGCTCTGTGTGAAGGCGGACATCCGCCGCGGCCCGAACGAGTTGCGGCTGCGGTTCTCTCGCTGGGACGATCCCGCCGTGTCGGGCCGGCCCCTCGCCGTGCTGTTCACTGAGTTTTCCCTGTTCCCGGACGTGTCATCCGCCCATTCCCCTCGCTTATAGCGGAAGTACACCCACACTCGCCACAAGCAGCCCGCGCTGCGGTGCCCCGTCCGGTCCATCCACCAGCAGTTCCACCGTGTTCGCGCCCGCGTCGAGGTATAGCGAACCTGTTAATACCGTCTCGCGTTCGTGCCCGGTCGGCGGCACTGCTATCGACAGTACTTCGGCCCCCGTCCGGCGCACCGATAGCCGCAACTCCTTGGAAAAGTTCCGGCAGACGATCTGCAACGCGTATACCCGGCGGCGCGGCACAAGGAACTCCACTCTGTTCGCACCGGAGGAGGCGAACCGCGATCCGGCCAATAGATTCCAGTTCTGCGACCCTGGCTGCGGTTCGGAAAATCCGCTGACGTACCGCGCGGGAATCATGGCAGCCGGCTGTCCGGTGATCGTCTGCGTCAGCGATGGCCGCAGTGGAACGGGTAGCGGCCGCGTCTCTTCCTCCCATGCGCCTCGCGACGGATCGAACACCACCGCTGACCCGCTGAAATCTGCGCCGCTTGCAAACGGCTCCGCGTCGCGCCACGCCTCGTAGGCCCGCCAGCACGCCGCGGTGCGCGCCTTGTCCTCTTCCCGAATCACCAGTTCATCAATCTCGCGATAGTACGCCTCCATCGCCTTGGAAAGCTGGCCGGCATGACGCCGGTGTACCGCCAGTACCACATCGGCCGTGTAGAGCGGCGTGATCGAGGCGAACCGCCGCCAAAGGTCAAAGTCCCCGGCCAGCCGCAAATCCGGACGCAATCCTCCTGCCTCCCGCCATAGCCAGCCGCGCCAGAACGATCCTTCCTGCATCACGAATCGCAGGTGCCGTCCGTCGTGCAAGCCCGCCGCCAATGTCTTGCTCGGGTATACCTGTGGCTCATGGATCTTCGTGGTCACCATCCCGGCGTCCGCCTCCGATGGGCGGCTCCCCATCCACGCGATCTCCGGAAATTGCCGCATACGGTCCATCGCGAAGCGCACCGCGCCAGGCAGCAAAACATCGTCCGCGTTCAGCCACGCCATCAGATCGCCCGGCTCAGCCTGTAACTTTGTGAACCCCTTGTTTATCGCGTCGTACATCCCCGCGTCCGCTTCGGACGCGGTGCTCATCGCGATCTCTTCGCAAAGCACAGGAACGTGGCCCGCTTGCAGTCGAAGCCTCCACGCCTCCGCCGCTTCTAACGTTCCGTCACTCGATTCCCCATCCTGCACATGAATGTGCAGCCGGAACGGGCCTGCCTGCGAGACCAGGCTGAACAGGGTTTGGTCCAGGAATTCCCGTGCATTCCTCGACGGGATGACAATGCAAACTCTTCCGGAGAGCGAAATGTCCCTTTCCTGGTCTCTGCTGATTTGCTTCTCCATGGAAACCGTAACGCGCTACGGGCGCCGCGCCCGCGTTGTCAGCCGCCGCCAAATCCCTCCCTGCAGCCGCCCGAGTTCCTCTCTCTGCTCCTGCGCAATCTGGGTCAGAATCCCGATCTGTTTTCCTCGCTCCGCCCGGTCCGCTTCCACCTCGCCCAGCGTTGCCGACAGCCGTTCAATCAACGCCTGTTTCGCCTGCTGGTCGCGCATTAAGTCCTCTAGCCGTCCGGCCGTGGCTTCCATCACGTGCAGGCGCTCTGCACGGTCTGCTTCCACCTCGGTTAGCGTTGCTGAAAGACGCTCAATCAGCGCCTGTTTGCTCTGTTGATCTCGCGTCAACTCCTCCAACTGGTCTGCATGGGCTTCAATCACTCGCAGCCGCTGCGCGCGGTCCGCTTCCGCCTCCGTAAGCATTTCCGAAAGCCGCTCGATCAACGCCTGCTTCTCCCGCTGATCGCTCTCCAATTCTTCCAGCCGGCTAGCATTGCCTTCGATGACGCGAAGCCGTTCCGTGCGATCGGCCTCCACCTCCAGTAGCAGTGCTTCCAACCGGTCAATGGTGGCCTGCCTTGCTGCGCTCCGGTCTGCCTCTATCCTGTATTGACTCAGCTCATCCCGCAAATCCGGTACCAGCGCCAGCACGGATCGCAACTCCGCCTCTTTGCGCTGCAGTTGCTGGCGCAGTTCGCCAATAAAACCCTCATCGCGGCTCGATATGTCGTTCAGGCGCACGTTCGCCGCGTCGATCTCCAACGCGCGCTCCGCGCACTCTTGCTCCAAGCGGGCTATCTCTTCTTTCGCCACCCCAATCTCGGCCAGCAAGCCCTCCACGCGTTCTTGCAGGTCGGCATTTCCCGCGCTTAACTCGCCTACTGTAGCCTGCAATGCCGCTCGCTGCGCCATTCCCTCCAGCAGCTTTCGCGCGCTCCGCTCTTGTATCCTGGCCAGGCGGCGCGCAACAGATCCGCCGAGTTCCACCGTTTGCCGCAGTTCCTGGCTCTCTGCGTTCTGCTGGGCCGACGCGGCGCGAAACTGATCCAGCGTGGCGGACCAGCCCTCCCGCTCCTTGGCGAACTCCTGTTTCTGCGCCTCCAATTGGGCAATCTGCTCGCGCAATCGTTCAATATCGGTTACGCGGTCCGCGTGCCATTGGTGAAAGTTGGACCGCTCCACCGTTAGCGCATGTGTCGCTGCGCGCGCCGTTTCCGCTGCCTCCAGGACCATTGCCCGCGCCGCCCATTCCTCCTGCTCCAGCAATATCGTTTCGAATCCGCCCGGCTCCTCGCGCAGTTCTGAGCGCACCGCGTTCAGCACGGGAGCCATGGGCACGTCCTTTACGCAGTGGGAGGTCTTGTACGGGCAAATCCAGTCACAGCCCACGCACGGCACCCGCATGCCAATCACGGCGCCGCGCAACGGCTTCGGCACAAACCGCGGCCAGTGGCCCCCGCCAAAAACGGCCACCACTGGTTTGCCCAGGCTTGCCGCTATGTGCATCGGGCCCGTGTCTTTCCCCACGTAGCCGCTCGAAAGCGATAGCAGTCCCACCAGCATATCCAGCCCATCGGACTGCGCCGTCATGTCCAGCGTGTGACCGGCCGCATCGCCCATCAGCGCTCGAACTGCTGCCGTCGATTCGTGTTCGGCCTCCGTTCCGATGAAGACAAGGTGCAGCTTTTCCTCGCGAACCAGCGCCGTGCACAGCTCCGCCCACTTCGCCAGCGTCCAGTTCTTCAGCTTCGTGTACTCGGACCCTTCGCCTGCGCACACCACCCAGAACTTGCGGTCTTGCATGCCCTCGCGCCGCATCCGCGCCGATGCTATCTCCACAAATCGCGCGTCCGCTTCCAGTTGCGGCCGCGAAAGCGTGACACTTCTTCCAAGTACCGCGCCGCACAGCAACTCATTCTTTCGCGATTCATGCCAGTCCCGCCCAACCGTCACCCGGATTGCCAGCCGCATCGCGGAAACGTGCGTTATCCCCAGGGAACTGTCGTTCTGCCGCAGTTCCCCGCCGAAGCCGATGCACTGCGCTCGCGGAAGCTGACTCGCCAATTGCTCTTCCAATTGCGAATGCTGGTACGCGGCCGCCACAAAGATATTTGGGTCAAATGCCTGTACCGCCGCCACAAGCCGGTCATCCGGCGGCGAATAGATCTGAAAGCGCGGCGCGTACGGATCGCCGGCGCACTGCAGAACAGTGGCGCCGGGGACACTCCAGGCCGCAAGCGGAGCGACGTGCGCCCTAACAATAAGCAGAACCTCATGTCCAGCTTCTACAAGGGCGGCCAACATGGGCTGCCGAAGAATGAAGTCCCCAAGATTGTCAGGGTTACTGACCGCAATTCGCATTAGTCCACTAGTCTATCCGATGCCGTCCATTGGAACATCCCGCCTTTGCTTTACCCTCGTGAATTCCCTCCAGTCCCACCCGGCTATCACCGCTATCCCAGTGGCATATGCGAATAGATCCGCCCAACTGAAAACAGTGCCCAGCAATCGTCCCATTAGCCGCCAAACTGTTACTTCTGAACTGGCGATTTCCTCCGGTATTCCAGTAAGTTGAAATCCCTCAATCACCCCCATCAACAGCATCGACGCAGCGGCGCGCACGCCAATCCTTTCAATGGGCAATAGCAGATAAATCATCACCGCATACAGCGCATCCCCAAGGTATTTATCCAGCAGCGCGGCTCCCGTCTGTATTTGACGCGACAAGAGTCCAGCGCCAATCACCCCCGCCAGCAGCCCAATTCTCATGTTTGACCGAACTCCGTTACCAGCTTACGCCCGCCCCCGCGTTCATGGAAAATGAAAGGTGCCTCCGCGCGCGGCGCGTCCGGATTGTCTCCTAGGAAAGGAACCCATGCTTCTTCGCTGCCTCTTCTTCCTCCCATTGGCCGCCCTCGCCAACACCGCCCTTCCCATCTCCTTTGAAGCCAACCACGGCCAGTTCGAAAGCGCTGTCCGTTTCGCCGCGCCAGGCCTTCTGCTCTCTCCTGCGCAGGCACGTCTCTCCCTCCCCGGCCAAACACCCGTAACTATGCAGTTCGCCGGCGCCAACCCCGCCGCCAGCATGTCCCCGCTCGATTCTCTCCCCGCCGTCAGCAACTACATCCTCGGCCCCGATCCACGTCACTGGCGCACCAACGTCCCCCACTTCGCCCGCGTCAAATCCACGAACATCTATCCCGGCATCGACATCGTCTACTATTCCAAAAACAACCACCTCGAATTCGATTTTCTGCTCGCCCCCCAGGCCGACCCCAATCTCATCCAGCTCCAATTCCACGGGGCCTCGCCCAAGCTCGATCCCTCCGGCGACCTCCTCCTCGGCGCCACTCGCCTTCGCGCCCCTGTCGCCTATCAAGGCCACAAAACCATCGCCGCCCGCTTCACCCTCCATGCCAACAAAACCATCGGCTTCACTCTCGCCCCCTATGACAAGTCGAAACCCCTCGTCATCGATCCCGTTCTCGCCTACTCCACCTTCCTCACCGCCGCCAACGCCATCGGCTCCGGCATCGCTCTCGATGCGGCCGGCAATACCTATCTCACCGGCAATACCAACAACACCTTACTCACCGTTAACGGTATCCAACCCGCCTTCGGCGCCGGCCGTGCCGCGTTCGTCGCCAAACTCAACCCCGCCGGCACCGCCCTCGTCTACGCCACCTATCTTGGCGGCACTTCCGGCAACTCCAGCACCGCCGGCCTCCGCATCGCCGTCGATCGCGCCGGCGCCGCCTACGTTGTCGGCCACACCAGCAGCTCCAGTTTCCCCGTCACCGCCGGCACCGCCCAACCTACCAACCGCGGCGGCGACGACCTCTTCGTCGCCAAGCTCAACCCCGCCGGCAACGCCCTCATGTACGCGAGCTACCTCGGCGGCAGCGGCGATGAAAATACGCAGTCCGGCATCCCCTCCATCGCCGTCGACAGCGATGGCAACGCCTATATCTCCGGCGGCACGCCCTCCCGTGATTTCCGCGTCACGCAGGGCGCCGCGCAAGCAACCTATGGCGGTGGCGCCGCTGACGCCTTCGTCACCAAACTCGATCCCCTCGGCTCCACCATCGTCTATTCCACCTTCATCGGCGGCGCCAATACCGATGTCTCCAATGCCATCGCCGTTGACGCGGCCGGCAACGCCTACATCGCCGGCGCCAGCGGTCCCAAGGCGCTCCTCGCCAAGCTCAATCCCGCTGGCTCCGCCCTTCTCTACTCGAATTCCTTCGGCGGCACCAACGGCGATGTGGCCTTTTCCCTCGCCGTCGATAACGCCTCCAACGCCTATCTCACCGGTCTCACCGGCTCCGCCGATTTTCCCGTCACCGCTCAGGCTTTCCAAAAATCCGCCCCCGGCGGCAACGCCTTCGTCACCAAGTTCAACGCCACCGGCCTCACCCCTGTCTATTCCACTCTCATCGGCGGCGCCAAAGACGACGTGGCTTATCACATCGCCATCGACGCCCTGGGCAACGCCGTCATCACCGGCGCCACCGAATCCACCGACTTTCCCGTCACTCCCGACGCCTTCCAATCCGGCCCCGGCCTCGTCTACCGTGGCGGCGGACGCACCGCCCCCGGCGCCTTCCTCACCAAGCTCAACGCCTCCGGCTCCGCCCTCGCCTATTCCACCTATTTCGGCGGCAGCAAGAACGAAGCCGCCACCGCCGTCGCGCTCGATGCCGCCGGCAACGCCTACATCACCGGCGTCTCCTCGTCCATCAATTTCCCCCGTACCATGGCCACCTATGAGCCGCCGGATCGCGCCGAATTCTCCACCGCTTTCCTCGCCAGGTTCGATCTCGCCTCCCGCTCCTCCATGTCTCTCGGCTCCGTCATCAGCGCCGCCACTTATCAGCCCGGCACCACCGGCGTTGTCGCCCCCGGCCAGATTGTCACCCTCTTCGGCAATGAACTCGGCCCCGCCCAGTTGACCACCCTGCAACTCACCGCCGATGGCCGCGTCGACACCGCCCTCGCCGGCGTCCGCGTCTTCTTCGACAACACGCCCGCCCCGCTTCTCTACGTCTCCGCCAAACAGCTCAGCGCCGTCGTCCCCTATAACGTGCCCATCAACGGCCGCACCACCGTCCAGGTCGATTACCAGGGCCAGCGCTCCAATCCCCTCGTCCTCTGGACCGCCCCAGCCATGGTCGGCGTCTTCACCCAAAACTCCTCCGGCCGCGGTCCCGGCGCCATCATCAATCAGGACGGCACCATTAACTCACCCTCCAATCCCGCCGATCGTGGCTCCATCATCACCCTCTTCGCTACAGGCGAAGGCCGCACCACGCCCGAAGGCGTCGATGGCAAAGTCGCCGCCGCTCCCCTCCCGCGCCCCGTCCTCCGCATCTTCGCGCTAATCTCCGATCGTGCTACCGAAGTCCTCTACGCCGGCGCCGCGCCCGGCCTCGTCTCCGGAGTTCTCCAAATGAATATCCGCGTCCCGGAAACCACCATCCCCGGCCCCGCCGTCCCCATCCGTATCGGCGGCATGGATGGCCCCTTCGGCGTTGAGCCCAGCGAATGGGTCACCATCGCCATCCGCTAAACTATTGAGAAGTGTTTGCATCCAAATTCGTCATTGCGGGCTTCTTGTGCCTGTCAGTCGTCTCGGCACAAACTGGAGCCAATCCGCAGTGGGATGCTCTGATGGAGGCCGGCCATTGGAAACGCCTCCGCCAGTTAACCGAAAATAAGCTCAAGGCCAATCCCAACGACCCGCAGGCTCGCCTCTGGCTTTCGAAGGTCAAGTCCAGTTTCGGCGATCACTACGGCGCGCTCGCCGAAGCAGAACGCGCCGTCGCTCTTGATCAAAACAACCCCGGCGCCCACGCCCAGCTCGCCGAAGCCTCCGCCTTCCTCGCCGATCGTTCCAGCCCCATCGCCGCGCTCTCCCACGTCCGCCGCATGAAGAAGGCGCTCGAAGCTTCCCTCACCCTCAATCACAATAATCTCGACGCGCTCCTCGTCCAAATGATGTTCAGTTGGAAAGCGCCCGGCATCGCTGGCGGCGACAAGAAAAAGGCTGTCCGTATCGCCGATCAAATCGTCGCCCATCTCCCTGTCTGGGGCAATCTCGCCCACGCCCGCCTGCTGCAGGAGCATGGCGACGACGCCGTCGTTGAAGGCTGGCTCCAAGCCGCCGTCAAAGCCGATCCCAACTTTTACCGCGCCCGCGTCTCGCTCGCCCGCTTCTACTGCTGCACAGCCAAGGTCCAGCGTCTCGACAAAGCCGAACAGGCCTCGCTCGATGCCATTCGCCTCGACCCCTCCGCCGCCGCCGGCTACGAAGCCCTGGCCTACGTTCTTGCCGCCAAGCAGCGCTTTCCCGAACTCGAAGCCACGCTCGCGCGCGCCGAAAAGGCGGTTCCTGACGATACCGCGCCTTTCTACTTCGCCGCTGCCGCGCTCCTCGATATCGGCCGCGATTTCCGTCGCGCCGAGCAGTATTTGAACCACTATCTCTCCGCCCCCACGGAGGGCCGCCAACCCACCCACGCCCAAACGCGCCTTCTCCTCGCCTCCCTCTACACCAAGGAAGGCCGCAAAGCGGACGCCATTCGCGAGCTCTCCATCGCCCTCCGTCTGGAGCCTGCGTTGGAAGCCGCCAAAGCGGAACTAAAGCGAATCAAACAGAGCTAGCCCGGCGAATCGAATCCAGGCTTCGCTCCACATCGTCCGCCGTCGTCGCCCATGACGACACGCTGATCCGCATCGCCACACGCCCCTGCCACATCGTCTCCCCGCACCAGCAAACGCCTTCCGCCTGCACCCGCCGCATCACCTCCATTGTCCGCTCCGCCGTTCCGAACGACACCAGCACCTGGTTAATCACCACCTCGTTCAAAACGGCAAAACCCATCTCGCGCAGTCCTTCGGCAAATCGCGCCGCGTGTGCGCAGGTTCGTTCGATCAGCGCCGCCATCCCCCTCCGCCCCATGCCCCGCAGCAGCGCCCAAAGCTCCACTCCCCGCGCCCGCCGCGACATCTCCGGCGTGTAGTGGCACGGCTCACGCCGCGCGCCCTCTGGCAAATAGGCTGCCACCATCGCCATCGCCCCGCGCAGTGCTTGGCTCTCACGCACAAACGCCAGTCCGCAGTCATACCCGGCGTTCGGCCACTTGTGCCCGTCTGTGGCCCAACTGTCGGCGTCTGCGAATCCATCCGTCAAATGCTTGTACTTTGGCGATGCCGCCGCGAACAATCCGAACGCCCCGTCCACATGCACCCACGCCCCCGCCGCCTTCGCCGCCGCGCAGATCTCCCGCGCCGGGTCAAACGCCCCCGTATTCACATTCCCCGCCTGCACACAAACAATCGTCCGCGCGTTCAACGCCGGCAGCGTGTCCGCCCGCATCCGTCCCTGCCCGTCCACCGGCACGCGCACCACCCGCCGCCGCCCCAGCCCCAGCATGCCCAGTGCCTTCAGCAGCGATACATGCACTTCTTCCCCCACCACCACCGTCAACTCCGGCGCGCCAAATAAGCCATCGTTCTCCACGTCCCATCCAGCCCGCTCCAGCAACGCATGGCGTGCCGCCGCCAGCCCTGTGAAATTCGCCATCGTCGCCCCGGTCACCACCGCGCCCGCGCTCTCCATCGGCAGCCCCAATAAATCGCGCAACCATCGCAACGCCACATCTTCAAACGCCGCCGCCGTCGGCGACATCACCCGCATCGCCGCGTTCTGGTCCCACGCGCTTACCAGCCAACTCGCCGCCAGCGCCGCCGGCTGCGCGCTGCCCGTCACAAACCCGAAGAACCGCCCGCCCTGCGTCGTCACCGTCGCCGGCGTCCCCACCCGGTCCAGCAGTTCCAGCACCGCCGCCGCCTCCGCGGGCTCCTCCGGCAGCGGCTCATCCAGCGCCGCCAGCGCGGCCACTGCCTCCGCCGCGGGCCACACCCGCCGCTCGCCAACCCCGGCCAAATACGCACTCGCCCGCCGCGCCGCCTCTTCCAGCAGTTTCGTGTCTGTCATGAAATCTCCTCCGCCATCGCCAGCAGCGCCAGCACCGTATTCCAGTTCCGCCCCGTCCCGGCAAGCCCTAGCGTCTTCTCAATCTTCGCCATTGGCAGTTTTGACACCCCTTGCCCCAACGGAAAGTGAATGTACATTTCGCTCCCCTGAATGTGCAATTCCTCCGGCCCAATTTCCATCTGCCCCACCCGCTCCGCCGCCTGCCGCGCGGGCGTCCCCTGTAGAAACGAAACCAGCAGCTTCTTCGGCTCCACCTCCGGAAACGGGTTCCGCGCCGCAATCTCTCGCATCTCCTCCAACGTCCGTATCACCACAAACGTCCGCACCCCAAACGTCTTCTCAATCTCCGTTTCCAGCCGCGCGCCAACGCCCTCTGGACCAAGAAACACAATGTTCCCGCTCTGTATGTACGTGCGAACGCGCCGCAGCCCCATCCCCTCGCACAATGCCCGCAGCGCGTCCATCTTCACCTTGCCGTTCCCGCCCACATTCACGCCGCGCAGCAATGCAATTTGCGTTGTCATTGCTTACCAGAATAGACCGTTGCGCCGAACTCGCCTCCTGCCCTCCATTCTCCTGAGGCTTCAATTCGCCAAGGCGCTACAATACCGGACAGTACCACCCATGTCTCCATCCAACTACACTCCCCGCCGCGGCTTCCTCGCCGGCTCCTCTCTCCTCATGGGCCTCAACGCCCGACCCCTCACAGAGAAGGAAAAGCTCTCCCGCATCGCCTCCAACACTTGGCCCATCCGCCAGCTCTTCAAGTCCCGCTCCGCCCGCCCCAACCCCCAGGCCGACGAAATGAAAAAGAAGTATGGCACCCTCACCATGCTCGATTTTCCCCAGTTCACCAAAGACACCTTCCCCGGTGTCTACCATATGGATCTCTTCTCCGGTCTCTTCGGCGACACCTCTGACGACTCCATGTACACCAAATCGCAGATGACCTTCAACGGCACCACCCGCGACGTCTTCGAGTTCGACCCCTCTCTCCCCTCCGCCAAAAAATGGCTCGATAAACTCAACGCCAAAATGGCCGCCACCGGCACCAAGTGCCACCACATTTCCAACAACGCCCCCCGCGACATCTGCGACCCCGATCCCGCCAAACGCCGCGCCGGCATCGAGGTCGCCAAAAAGTGGCTCGACGGCGCCGGCCACATCGGCGCCAAAACCATGCGCGTCAATAGCGGCGGGCCCCGCATCGCGCCCAACGCCAGCGTCACCACCGATTACCCCAAGAACGACGAACTTGCCGGCTACCTCACCCGCTGCATCGAATCGTTCAAGGAAATGGCCGATCACGGCGCCAAAGTCGGCGTCAAAGTAACCCTCGAAAACCATTGGGGCCTCACCGCCAACCCCATCAACATCCGCATCATCGTCGACGAAGTCAACAGCCCCTTCTGCGAAGCCTCGCCCGATTTCTGCAACTGGGAACACGAATACTGGCTCTACCACGGCCTTGCCGCTCTCGCCCCCTACGCCCACACCACCGTCCACGCCAAATACTGGAACCGCTGGAAGCAGAACGATATCGCCCGCAGCGTCCGCATCATGACCGCCGCCAACTTCCGCGGCATCTTCGCCCTCGAATATGAGGACGGCCCGTGGGACGGCGTCGAAGGCGCCAAATATCTCTACAAGGAAGTGCTCGCCGCCCTATAGCCGCCGCAACTCCAGCGCGATATCTTCGCTGTGCTCGGGAGTTGTCAACGGCGTTCCCGCCTGCCAACTCCCCCTGCCCAACTCCTTCCCCGTCTTCGGGTCCCACCAGATAGCCTCATACCGGCCCTCCGGCAACTGCATCCGCCACGCCACCGTCTTCTTCGATGTCTCCACCGCATACCTTGGCCGGTACGCATTCCGCAACTCCCCGTAGTGCGCATAGCAGAGGTACATCGTACCCGTCGACGCACCCAGACACCGCCCCTGCGACGCCACTCCCTCCGCCGGCGCCATCACCGCCAGGTCCAGCCCCGCGAACACCCGCCGCAAAAAACCCAACTGCTTCCGCAACCCGGCCGAACCTCCCCCCGGCGTCGTTGCCGGCGCCCCAAAACTCCCGTCCTCATGCCCCACCGTAAACGAGTAGTCCAGGTTGTTATAAAGCGCCCCGCCGGCCACCAAAAAATCCCATGCCTGAATCCGGTACGTAGCGTCATCCGCCCCGTCGAAACCTGTCTCGTTCATCCCAATCGGCCGCCGCAGCGTGTAGTTCTGCGTCACCGCCCTGGGCGGCCGCGCATAGTGAAAGTTGAAAACGGACACGTTCCCATCCGGCGCCGTTACCGTTTGCTCATGGTTGGCGATGTTCTGCGAAATCAGGTGCCGCCCGCCGTCCGCTTTCCGGATCACGGCCGCCATGTGCCGCTGCCATTCCAGCGTCGGTCCGCCGATGTACGGCTCATTACAAATCTCAAAATAGAAGTTGTCAAACGCCGCCAACTCGCGCGCCATCTTCTCCACAAACGTGTCCAACACACCCTGCAGTTTCGCGTCTTTCAAAGTCCAAGGGTCGGTATGCGCAAGCCCCGCTCCCACGCCGTTCCGGTTGTTCTGCCACGGCGTCAGCTTCCAATGCGTGTCGTTGTAGTGTGTGGTTGTCAGGCAGACTTCAACAACAATTCCCCGCTCACCCGCATACGCCATGAACTCCTTCAGCCGCGCGAAGTACGCCGCGTTCCACGTCGTTAAATCATAAACACCGGAACTGTCCCGCACGAACGGCGAAACAAAGTCCGCCGCTTCCGGCGCCAGCGTGTTCCGCGCAATGTTGAAGCTCCCCGGCACCTCGCGATAGAGACCCGTAAAAATCCGCGTGTGGTTCAGCCCATCAGCCGCCAGCGTGTCCAGGTACTTCTTAAAATCGAACCGCGCATTCAGCACGGCTCCGTAATGCTCGCCCGAAGTCACGAGCACCGTTGGCTTTCCGCGAAATACAAAATAGTGCGGATTCTCCCGCAGCAGCGCCAGCGGTTGCGCGGCAAGTCCAATGCTGAAAACCAACAGTGCCAGCTTCACCTTACGCCTCCGCCATCACTTCAATCTCCACCAGGCACCCAAACGGAATCGCCGCCACCGCCACCGTCGTCCGCGCCGGCGGATTCTCGCCGAACCGTCCGCGAAACACTTCATTCATCGGCGCGTAGTTTGTAATGTCACTCAAATAGACGTTACACTTCACGGCCTTCTCCATCGACGAACCCACGTGCTTCAAGTTCGCTTCAATGCTGTCCAACACGTACTTCGTTTGCTCTTGAATCGTCCCGCCGTCGATCTTCCCGGTCCCCGAAACAAACACGAACCCATTGCAAGTCACCGCCGGCGAATACAACGGCAGCTTCCCATCCTTCGGCCGCCCGTCTTTCCAGTGCGACTGTTTCGACGAGGCTTTCTTCTTCGCGGCCATCGCGGCCGGAGCCGCCACAGCCGCGGCAGCCAGTAAATTACGGCGATTTGATTTCATTGCGCCATCATACCCCCATCCAGTCGCCGTTGTTAGACTAAAGCAAAGCCATGGCCTACGGCGCCTATCGCCTGCAGTTTCTGCATATCTCCGACATTCATTGCAAAGGGCCCAACGAGCGGGAGCCTTGGCGCCGCCGTCGTGTTCTCGGGGATGGCTGGCGGCGTAATCTGGAGACGATCCAGGAAGAGGATGGCCCCATACACTTCATCTTCTTCACCGGCGACGCAGCCAACAGCGGTGACCCAGCCGAGTACGAAGAACTCACCGGTTTTTTCCACGAAATTTGCGCCGAACTTCACCTCGGGCTCGACCGCCTTTTCCTTGTCCCCGGCAATCACGACATCGCCCGCAATTGCAACAACGGCGTCTGGGAAACCATGCGTTCCCGCCTCGCCGTCACCACCGGGCTCCTCGGTGTCTCCCGCTGGATGAACGGCATTGGCCGGCCGCCGCTCGGCTTTGAAGACCACTGGCGGGACGCCATCCTGGAACGCCAAAACGCCTACCGCCACTGGGTGCGCCATTCCCTCGGACAAGCGGATCTCGCCCAGCCCGGCCTCGGCTACCGCCGCTCCGTCACCCTGCCGCACTGGGAGTTTCCCCTGCAAATCGTCGGTCTGGACACCGCTTGGCTTTGCGGTGACAACGCGGATTCCGGCCGCCTCCTCGTCACTGAAAATCAGGCCGCCCGCCATCTCTTCGATGCCCAGGGCCATCCGCTCCCCGGCCTTCGCCTCGTGTTGATGCATCACCCGCTCCACGACCTGGCCGACAAAACCGACATCCGCCGCATCCTCGCCGAAAACGCCGATCTCGTCCTCCGCGGCCATCTCCACGAAACCGAACTCTCCGACTGGATCGATCCGGATCGCCGCCTCCGCGAACTCGCCGTCGGCTCCCTCTACGAAGGCGGCCTGGCCGACAAATATGGCAACTCCTGCCAGTTTGTCCGTCTCGAACTCGATTCCAACGGCCGCCCCATCGAAGCCACCATCCGCTTTCGCAGTTTCTCGCCTCGTGCCGGCCACTGGTTCGACGACAATAGCCCTTACCAGGGCACCGCCGCCGGCCGCTCCACCTGGACCTTCGGCAGAAATCTCGATCCCCGCAAGCCAAACCCCTTCAGTCCATGGGACCCTCGGCCCGAACAGTGCTTTGGCCGTGCCGGCGTGTTCGATCGTCTGGCCGCCGCCTTCGATGAACGCCGCAGTGTCTGGCTCGTCGGCGATTGGCGCATCGGCAAGAGCATGGTGCTTCTCGCCTGGGAAAAGCGGCTCCGCGAGCGCGGTATCGTCGCCAAACTCGTTTCCGGCCAAGGACCCGCCGGCGTCTCCGCCAGCCAATTCGTCAAGACCATCACCGGCCTCGACGCTCCACCCGATCCCGACGGCGCCGCCGACCGCCTCATCGACTGGATCAATGCGGTCTCCACTGCCGGCGTTCCCCCCGTCGTCCTCGTCGATGAAGTCGAGTCCATCGTGTACACCTGCGACGTCCGTTTCTTCGACCGTCTCCGCGATCTCATCGGCCGTGTCTGTCTCGTCTTCTCCTCCCGCGATACACCGGACGAAGTTTTCGCCAAGAACAACAAAACTTCGCCGATCACCAATAAAATGGAGGCCCTCTGGATCGGTCTGCTCGAACCCGGCGGCGCGGACGCAACCATCCGCATTGGCGCCGAACAACTCGGCCCCGGTGACGCCGATCTGATGCGTCTTTGGTGTGGCGGACACTCGTTCTTTCTGCAACTCTTGGGCCGCTCCCTCGTCGAAGCCCGCCGCCGGGGCGCTTCTCCGGATGAAGGCCTCGCCGAGTTTCAGGAACAGGCCAACACCCATCTCCGCACGCTCCGGCGCACTCTGCCGCCGAACCTGCAAAGCGCCCTCCGCGACGCCGCTCTCGGCATCCCCGCCACCGCCGGAACTCTCCGCCGCCGTGGCCTCGTCACCGCCGACGGCAAACCCTTTGGCGAAGTCTTCGCCTCCTGGCTCCGGGGCGCCAAATGAATGGTTTTCTTCGCTCCGGCTATCTGCTCTATTGCAAGCCCTCGCTGATGACTTTCGATAAATGGACTCTCCTGTCCATCATTTGCTGGGTAGTCGCCGTCCTTTTAGGCGCGATTCCGCTCCACGCCGTCACGGCCTTTGTTTTTGCCGCTCCTCCGAATTGGTCCGTCTTCTTCTCCTTTCAACCTCAACTCTTCGACGCTCATTTCATTTGGGAAAGCGCCCTCTTCTCACTTGCCGCGTTTCCTGCGCTTGCCGGTGGTGTGTTCTGGTTCGGGCGGCACATAGTTTTTGACATCGATCCTCGCCGGTTCCAGCTCTTTGTTCTACTCGGCATTTTCGGCGCGATCTCTGCGGTGGAGTCGGTCCAATACGGAATGGACTACGCACTCCTCCATTTTTCGCTTGCTGTTGTCGCCCTCCTCCGCCTGCCCCTCTTCCTCCTCGAACTCCCCGCCACCTATCTCCTCTACCGAAAATCCCAAAAAACCGGCAAGCAAACCCTTCAATGGACCCCGCTCAACTTCCACGAAATGAGCTTCTTCCCCTACCCCTTTCTCGAACATCACCTCCTGCTCGAAGCCAACACGAATCCGCAACGAACCCGCGACCTCCTCGCCGCCTGCGCTCGCTCGCTTGCCCAACAAAACATCGGCAAACGAGTCGAGTCCCAACTTCGCCTGAAAGAACTTGTCCTCCTCACCAACTCCAAAGATTTCGCCGCCATCGCCGAACTGCGCGGCGCGTGGCTCCCAACCCCCGCCGATGCCGATCCCGAACTCCTCGCCTTTGTCGAAGCCGCCCGCTACGCTCACGCCGCCGAAACCGCCTTCAATCCCAGCCACGCTCTCCAGCACTTGGAGAAGTTAGCCCACCAACTCGACAGACTCTCCAACAAGACCCGACCCTCCAGCGATGTTTTCTCAATTCTCCTGCAGGCCCTAAGAAGCTACCACCATCAAGCCATCATCAAAGCGAACGCCGCCGCCGCCGGCCGCCTCCCCAACCCCTTCCGCGCCGGCAATCCCCTCTCCACCGACGAAGGCCCCGAAGTCTTCCGAGGCCGCGAATCCGCTGCCCGCGAAATCGAAGACATCCTCGCCGATTCCTCCCGCTCCGCCTCCCTCCAACTCCTTGCCCCCCGCCGCTCCGGCAAAACCTCACTCCTCAAAATGCTCCCGCAGATGCTGCCGGACACTCTCTGCGTCTTCTTCGATCTCCAGGCCCATCCTGTCTCCACCGTCGCCGCCTTTTGGCAAAAACTGGCCGAACAGACCGTCGTCCAGGCCAAGCAAACCCGCCGCGCCAGCATCCCCCCGTTCCCGCCCGGCCCGCCCATGGAAGCCGCCGAAAAGTGGCTTGCCCAACTCGATCAACTCCCCAGCGGCCACCGCGTCCTCCTCTGCATCGACGAATCCGAACGCCTCGAAGATCTCTTTCCCGGCGGACGCACCGAGTTCCTCCAGCTCATGGGCCTCTTCCGCGCCACCATCCAACATCGCCGCCGCGTCCGCCTGCTTGTCTCCGGCGCCGCCCCCTTCTCTGAACTCGATCGCATCTGGGACGACAGTTTCATCAGCGCCCGCCAGGTCCGTCTCCCCTATCTGGACCGCTCCACAACTGTTGATCTTCTCACCAATCCCTCCGCCGATTTCCCGCCCGATGCCATCCCCGCCGCCGTCGCTGAGGCCGTATTCCAACACACCGGCGGCCAGCCCTTTCTCGTTCAGGTCTACGGCTACCTGCTCGTCAAACGCTGCAACGACCAGAACTGCCAAGCCGCCACCATCCATGATTTCCAGGCCCTCGAAGAAAAGGTGATCGAGTGGGCCGAAGCCTACTTCCGCGACATGTATAATGCCGCCCCCGCCCCGGTGCGCGAAGCTCTCGATCAACTCGCCCAAGGGCTACCCGCCACACTCGCTCCCGCCACCCGTCGCTGGCTCAATCAACGATATCTGCTCACCGATCAGGATCGCCTCGCCATCCCCATCTTCGGTTCCTGGCTCAAGTTCCACGCGCTCGTCTAGCTCAACGGAACCGAAAACAAATCGGCCCCGGCGCCGAAACCGCCGCGCCCGCCGCCGTCAGCATCCCCGTCTTCCCATCCACCCGGTAAACCTGAATCGTATTCTCCGTCTGGCTCCCCGCAATCAAAAAGCGGCCATCCGGCGACAGCACAAACCCGCGAGGAATCTTCCCCACCTTCACATCGCCAACTTTCTTCAAAGTCGAACCAATCCGAAACACCGCAATCGTATCCGCCCCGCGATTGGACGCATACAAAAACTTCTCGCGCTTATCGATGACAATCTCCGCCGCCGACGAATCCCCCGTAAACCCTTCCGGCAGCGCATTCACTGTCTCCACCAATTTCCCACTCTCAAATACACTCACCGTCGAAGCAATCTCATTCAACGCATACACCCGCTTCTTCCCCAGCGCCAAGTGCCGCGGCCCCGCCCCTGCCGGAGTCTTTAACGGTGCCCCTGCCGTCAACTTCCCGGAACCCGCGTCGAATCCATACACCTTCACTTCATCAATGCCCAAATCCGCCGCGTACATCGTCTTGTTGTCCGCCGAAAAATACGTCGAATGCGCATGGGGCCCCGCCTGCCTCGTCGCATGTGGACCCTTCCCGGCGTGCTGCGCCGAATCCACGGCTTCACTCAATCGCCCGTCGGCCTCAATCCGGTACACCGCCACGCTTCCGCTCCCGAAATTCGCCGTCGAAACCCACTTCCCCGTCCGGTCAATCTGCACATGCGCCGGCCCGTTGCCCTTGGAACTCACCTCGTTCAGCAGCCGCAAATTCCCGTCCGCCTCCACCGCGAACGAACTCACTTTCCCCTCCGGCGCCGCCACCACCGCGAACACCAGCGGCCGTGTCGGATGCACCGCCACAAACGTCGGGTTCAGTGTCTTCCCCGCCACCCGCACATCGCTCACCGCCCCCGTCTTCGCGTCGAACTGCGCCCTGTAAATCCCCTCGCTACTACGTGTGCCGATATACATCGTCTGCGCCGCCAAAGGAACCACCGTCATCATTGCCGCCTTCCAAAGTTGCATGGCGTAATTATATGCGTCCTATGGCACAACGGCAGTCAGCCGCGTCACCCCGCTCGTCCCGTTCCTCTCCGTCACCATCACCGCCACCCGGTTCGTCCCCTGCCGCAGTCCCGCCGCGCCGCCCTTGAAAACGGCCCGGTCCACCCGCGCTAACGGCGTTCCCCCCGCCGCCAGAATCGCCGCGTCCGTCATCGTTTCCGGCGCATTCACCACTACCCGCATCTGCGTCGCCGTCGCGTCCTTGCTTCGGATCCACAACTCCCCAAACCGCACGCTGTCCAGTTCCGCCGCCGGCGCCGCGCGGTCCAGATAGATCACTTTTCGATACTCGCTGAACACCGCCGGGCTTCCCGCCGGCTGCCGCCGGTACACCCGCACCGTCAAAAAGTGCAGCCCTTCGGCCAGCCCGCGCATGTCGATGTCCTGCCGAAATTCCCCATCCCCGCGCGTCGCTCCCAGCAGCGGGCTTCGCTTCGTTACGAACCGTTCGAACCCATACTCCCCGCTCCCCGCCGTCCGGAAATCCACCTGTCCGTTGCCATTCACATCCACGCCCCCGTCCAGCCGCAGCAGCGCCTCATCCCCGTCGGCATCCTCGTCCCGCAGTGAATCCGCCCCCAGCAGCCGCACCGGCTTCGTCCGCACGCGCACAGTCAACGAATCCGCGCGCACCACGCTTATCTTTCCCTGCTCCGCCGCCGGGCTCAGTTCAATGCCCAGGTCCGCCGCCGGCGTTGCCAGCCCGTACACCAGCACCCCCTTCCCATGAAAATCGAACCGCCCCGCCGTACTGATAGTGGATGGCCGCTGGAACCGCACATTCACCTTGCTCACGCCGCCTTCCCCAAACACCCGCACCACCTCCGGAATGTCCTTCCGCGGGTTCACCGCCGCGTCCTTCGCGTTTCCGCTCAGCTCTGTCAATAGCGTTCCCGGCCGGAACCCCACGTTCGTCAGCGTCCGGCTGTCGAATCCCGCGTCTCCCCGGTTCGATAGCAGCACCAGCATGGAACCGCTGCGCTCAAATGCAAACAGCCCCTCCGTCCCATCCCACCGCTCCGCATAGTTGCCGCGCCCATGCGTGTTCCGCGCCGCCAGCAGCCGCGCCAGGAATCCCTCGCTCAGCGCGTCCCATCGCCCCGGCAGCGGAAAAGGCCGGTTCTCTCCCAACTCCTTCCCGTTGAAATACACCACCGTGTTCCCCGGCATCAGCAGCGTGTAGGCCTGCGCCACGTTTTCCAATGCATATGGCTTTGTCACATCATGGCTCTGCACAAACGTCACCCCAGCCGACCCGTTATGCAGCCCATCGTCGGCCACGTCCAGCGCAGCGTCTTTAATCCGCTGCCACGCCCCCGGCACCGCCGTCTGTTCCAGGTTCTCTTTCAACGCGAAGTACAGCTTAAAATCCAGCGTGTCCCGGTTCCCGCCAATCCGTCCGGGGTCCCCATGGTTGATCGTCTTCTTCACATGCGGCAGCAGCACCCGCGGGTTCGCATCGAACACCTCGCTGTAAGTGAACACGTCGTTCTGCGTCCCGTCCAGCAGTCTCCGCGGGTTCATCCGGTACACTCCCCGGTCAATCATGTCCAGCACGAATCCCGGCACGTGTTTCGCCGCGTCAATCCGCAGTCCGTCCACGCCAATCACCTGGATCAGCCACTGCGCATTGCGCATCAGGTATCCCGTGGCCGTCTCCATTGTCGGCTCCCCGCCCATCGGATTCGCCGGGTTGAAGCTATGCACCGGAATGTCTCGTTCATTCCGCATCGGGTCGAAAAGCTTCATCGTGTTGTATCCCGGCTGCGGATAGAACCGCCGGTTCTTCGGGTCCGGCACATTGGCCAGCCGGCCGAACGCCGCCGTGGTCCCGGCGCGCAAATTGCGCGGGTCTCCCGGTGTCACCGGCGTCCGGATAAAGTACCGTTCCTTCTCGTGTGCAATGTCCAACAGTCCCGCCAGCCGCTCATACTCCACGCCGCCCGCATACGCCGAATGAAAATCCCCGTCAATGTCGTTCGGCAGCGTGATCGCCAGTCCCGGGTACCCGCCCGCCGCCACAAAGCCCGGCGTCGCCAGGTTCGAATAGCCATTGTGGTTCATCACAAAATCCACATGCAGGTTCATCCCCGCCCGGTGCAGCGTCCCGGCCAGCCCGCGCAGTTCCTCCTCCGTCCCATACGCCGTTGGCCGCTCCGGCCGCCCCAGGTCGAACCGGTCGTACACATCGTAGCCCACGCTCTGGTCACCCGTATCGGCCCGGAATGGCGGCGGTGTCCACACGGTTCCATACCCCGCCAAAAACAGCTCCGGCGCCCGCGCCTCCATCGTCCGGTACGTCGTCTCGAACCACTGCAATATCACCGCCGGCGATAAATCCATCGCCAGCGCCGGCGCCACCACCGCCAGCCCCAGCGCCGCCCACCGCCTACGGCCGCAGAACATCGCCCCTCCGGTCGAACTCCGTCACATCCGCCGCCAGCCGGTAGTTCGCGCCCATATCCCAGTTTCGATATCTCTTCCCGTCCGCCCCCAGGAACTCCATATACGGCTTGAACAGCAGGCTCAGGCTCTCCCCGTCTCCCGTCGCGCAGTTCACTACGCCCGCGAACTCATGCAGTGTCGCCCCGCTCCCATTCAGCAGCGTCCCTGTTCCAACCGTCTTCAGCCGCGCTTTCCCAACGAACAGCCCCGTGTTCCCCGCCGCCTGGTTTCCGCCCGCCGCGTTCGCCGCCCAAAAGCCCACTCCGCTCGCCGCGTTCAACCCCGCGTCTTTACTCGCCACCGTCACCCGCACCAGAACGCAGCCCGCCAGCTCATTCGCCGCCGACACCACAAAACTATGCAGGCTCGGCGCTCCGCCCGCGGCGTCCTGCAGCGCCGCCGTACAGTCGTTCATCCCGCCCTCCACCTCCGCGCACCGCGTCCGGTCCAGCGCCAGTGGCTCCGTCGTCGCCCGCACCACCGCCACGTCGCCGCTGTTCTTATTCACCACCGCCGGCATCGTCATCGGCGGGCCTAGCAGTCCATAAACCGCCACGCCGTACCGCGCCGGAAACTGCGCCGGCCGGTTCGCGCCGTCGTACTTTCTCCGCACGTCATCGTCGCCGTACGTCGCCATGAACACCTTGCCCCCAGCCACCACTGGCGGTACAAAATTCGCGAACAAACCCAGCCGGTCCCGCTCGGCGAACTGCTCGCTCGTCCAAAGTGTCCGGCTCACGTCTTGCGCGTCCAGCGCCAGCAGAATGCCCTTCACTCCCCGGTTCGTGTTCGCGTCCCCGTCCAGCGGCACCGCCGCCCACAGAATCCCGCTCCCTGCCTTGTTCCCGTTCGCCGATATCGATAGCATCCCGCCCGGCATCCCCGCCGGCGGCCGGTAGGCGCTCTTCCTTGGGTTCGCCACATCCTGGTATCGCCCCTGCTTAAACACGTACGCGTTCAACGTGCTGTTCTCGCCCCACGCGTATATCCGCTCCGCGTCCGGCCCCTTCCAATACACCGGCGACCCATGAATGTTCCCATAATGCTCCGCGCCCCCATGCACATGCGTTTCAAACGCGCGAAACTCCTGCAGCGCATTCGCGTTCTTGCACGCCGGCGCCTCCGGGCTCGCCGCATACTTGCCCAGTTGCGCCCGCGAGAGCAGATACAGCACGCCCTCCTTCCCGCCCCCTGTCACCAGCGGCGGATTCGTCGGCAGCAGAACCGGACCTGATGACCCAAGGTCCAGGTCTTTATCGTTCAAAAACTGAAAATTGCACGGCGTGAAATAGTCCTTCACCGTCACCGCCGCGCCTTCCACCTTCAACTTCACAAAACTGTTCCCAAAGTTCTGCCCGCCCGTGTTTCCGTTGAACGCCCCGTTCCCCGTCATCAGGTAAACATGCCCTTCCTCGTCCGCCGCCGGCCCTTGCCCGGATTGCCAGATGCCCCCGTCGGTCCCCGTCGGCGTCGAACTCCAAAACGCCCGCTGCGCCAGCGTCGCCGCATCGAACACAAACATCGCTCCCTTGTTCCCATCCCCGCCAAACGCAATGTAAATCAGCCCCTGATGCAGCAGCAGCGCCGCCCGCTGCTTGTGCTTGCACGGGTTAAACGGGCCCTGGTTGCAAGGCTGCGATGCATCGGTCGACGCCGGGCCAACCGCCACCGGCGCCACCACGTCCGCCCCATCCTGCAACGCCAGCGCATGCAACCGGTACTGTAGCCCTGCCGCGCCGTCGTTGTGCCACGCCACTGCATAAAGCGTTTTCCGGTCCTCGCTCACCACCGGCGTGCTCAGTATCCCCCACTCCGGGTCGTTCGTGCTCCACATGTCAATCTGCTTCGTCCCCGGCCTCGGCTCGCCCAGCCACTTCGCCCACAGCGGCGCCGTCCTCCCGTCCGCGCCCCGCTTCTCCGCGTCCGCGTCATACACGTACACCGTGTTGTGCATCGTCGCCACAATCACCGCGTTGAACGTCCCCTGCACCCCAGGCGCGTCAATCGCCAGCCGCTCCACATACAGCGGCTGCGCCACCACCTGGCCGTCCGCGTACAGCGTCCATTTCTTTCCGAATTTCCCTGGAATTACGGTCGCCGCTGTCAACGCCGTCTCCGTCAGCGTCGCCCCCGTCCGCGCATTATCGTAGTGCTGTGTGCGTACGTCGGCCCCGGCCAGCGCACACCCTAAAACCACCAAAACTACAGCAAAAATTTGCATCGAAACCTCGCGGACAGAAATAACGCAGGCCGCGCGGCCCAAAGCGGATCGTGAGCGGCCACCTGCCGCTCACGATCCAATTATTACCATACATTCGTAATCAGCCCAACATAAAAGTATGAATTGGGCCGATTAAAAATTGAAATACTACGAGCAGCCCGACGTGCCCCCGCAGTTCTCGCACTTGTAGCAACTGCCGTTCCGCGTCATGATCCCGCCGCACTCCGCGCACGACGGCGCGTCCTGCATATTCGCCGCCCGCCCAAACGGCAACTGCTGCTGCGGGTCCGGTTCCGTCGGCCGCAACAACAACTCCCCGCCCGCCTCATTCTCCACCGTGTCCGGCCCAATAAACTTCAGCGCCAGCCACCGGAAAATGTAGTCCATAATCGACTTTGCGTACGTAATCCGCGGGTTCCCCGTGAACCCCGACGGCTCAAACCGCACATGGCTGAACTTGTCCACGTAGAACTTCAGCGGCACACCATACTGCAACCCAAAACTCACCGCCGTCGCAAAGCTATCCATCAGCCCCGAAATCGTCGATCCCTCCTTCGCCATCGTGATGAACAGCTCACCCGGCGTCCCGTCTTCAAACATCCCAACCGTGACGTACCCTTCGTGCCCCGCAATCGAAAATTTATGCGTGATCGATTGCCGCTCATCCGGCAGCTTCCGCCGCTGTGGCCGGTACACAATCCGCTCTTCCACCACCTGCTTCTTCGCCGCGCTCGTGTTCAACGGCTGCGCTTTCTTCGATCCATCCCGGTAAATCGCCACCGCCTTCAAGCCCAGCTTCCAACTCTCAATGTAGGCGTCCATAACGTCGTCAACACTTGCCGCCTCCGGCATGTTGATCGTCTTCGATATCGCACCGGACAAAAACGGCTGCACTGCCGCCATCATTCGTATATGACCTAGCGGCTGAATGAATCGCGTCCCGTTCGTCGGCTGCAGGGAACAATCGAACACCGCCAGGTCTTCCGCCTTCAATCCCGGCGCCCCTTCAATCGTCCCGCGCGCGTCGATGTGCGCCACAATCTGCTCCATCTCTTCGGAGCTATACCCCAGCCGGATCAGCGCGCTCGGCACCGTCTGGTTCACGATCTTGATCACGCCCCCGCCCACCAGCTTCTTGTACTTTACCAACGCCAGTTCCGGTTCAATCCCCGTCGTGTCGCAGTCCATCATGAACCCGATCGTCCCCGTCGGCGCCAGCACCGTCACCTGCGAATTCCGGTACCCGAACTCCCGTCCCGCCTTCAAAGCCTCGCTCCACGCATCCGCCGCCGCGTCCAATAACGTCCGCGACACCAGTTGCCCGTCAATCCCCGCCAGCGACTGCCGGTGCATCTCGATCACTTCCAAAAACGGCGTCGCGTTCGCCGCGTATCCCTCGCACGCGCCCACCGCCCCCGCAATCTGCGCGCTCGTCAAATACGCCTGCCCCGTCATGATCGCTGTCAGCGCCCCAGCCCACGCCCGCCCGCCCGGCGAATCATACGGCAAGCCCAGCGACATTAACAGCGATCCCAGGTTCGCGTACCCCAACCCCAGCGGCCGGAACCGCTGCGAGTTCTCCGCAATCGCCGCTGTCGGGTAACTCGCGTTCCCCACCAATATCTCCTGCGCCAGCGTCATCGTGTGGATCGCCCGCCGGTACGACTCCACATCGAACTCCCCGCCCGCCTGCATGAACTTCTTCAGGTTCAGCGACGACAAATTACACGCCGAATCGTCCACAAACATGTACTCCGAACACGGATTCGACGCATTGATCCGCCCGCTGTTCTTCGACGTATGCCACTTATTAATCGTCGTGTCGAACTGCATCCCCGGATCCCCGCACTGCCACGTCGCTTCCGCTAACTGGCGCATCAGTTCCCGTGCCCGGAACTTCTGCACCGGCTCGCCCGTCGCTACGGACCGTGTCCACCAGTCGTCGTTGTTCACCACCGCCTGCATAAACGCATCCGTCACTCGAACCGAATTGTTCGCGTTCTGGAAGAAAATCGATTTGTACGCTTCCCCGTCCAGCGACGAATCATACCCCGCCTCAATCAGCGTATGCGCCTTCTCTTCTTCTTTCGCCTTGCACCAGATGAACCGCTCAATGTCCGGGTGCTCCGCGTTCAGAATCACCATCTTTGCCGCCCGCCGCGTCTTCCCGCCGCTCTTGATTACCCCCGCGAACGCATCGAACCCGCGCATAAAGCTCAACGGCCCCGACGCTCTCCCTCCGCCCTGCAGCGTGCAGTTCTCCTCCCGCAGCGGCGATAAATTGGACCCCGTCCCCGACCCCAACTTAAACAGCATCCCCTCCGTCTTCGCCAAATCCAAAATCGATTCCAGCGAATCCGTCACCGAATTGATGAAACACGCCGAACACTGCGGCCGGTGCGTTTTGTTGTCAATCGGAATCACTCGCCCCAGCGTCTTGTCAAAATACCACCCATATCCGCGGTTCTCCCCGCGCACGCCCACGTTGAACCACACCGGCGAATTGAAACTCGCCTTCTGCGTCAGCATCAAATGCGCCAGTTCAAACTCAAAATTCTTCGCGTCTTCTGGTGTGGCAAAATACCCGCCCTCCAGCCCCCACCCGGCTATCGTCCCGACAACGCGGTCCACCAATTGCGACACGCTGCGCTCCCGCTCCGGCGTATCCATCTTTCCGTGGAAGTACTTCGACGCCACGATATTCGTCGCCGTTTGTGACCAATCGGCGGGAACTTCAACATCTTTCTGTTCAAATATCACCGTGCCATCGCCGCCGGTGATGGAGGCCGTTCGGGCCTCCCAGTGTATGTCCTCGAACGGACTCCGGTCTTCTTGCAGCTTGCTCGTAAAGTAGCGCGGGAAGGAAAATGCAGGGGTATGTACTGTGGAACTCATAAAAATGGACAGCCTGTCTCAAACAATAGCTCCACAAAATGTTGTGGTCAAGCCCCTGCGTATCCACAAGTGGTGGAACAATGGTTGACAGGCCTACTGTGAAACCCTTACTTTTCTGCCTCTGCGCCTTCCCCATCCTCAGTCCCGCCCAAACCGTCACCTTCTCCAGAATCCCCGCCGGTTCCTTCCAAATGGGCGAATCCGCCCCAGTTACCGACGCCCTGCTCACTCCGCTCACCTACCCCCGCCGCGACGAAATGCCCGGCCTCCACGTCCTCCCCTTCCAAGCCGCCCGCCGCGGTGACTTCGACGAACACCCTGTCCACACCGTCAAAATCTCCAAGCCATTCTTCCTCTCCACCCACGAAATCACCAACGCCCAATACGAACAATTCGATCCCGCCCACAAAGCCCTCCGCGCCAAACATGGCTTCTCGCACGCCGATAACGAGGCCGTCGTTTTCGTCTCCTGGCACGATGCGGTTGCCTTCTGCCGCTGGCTCTCCCGCAAGGAAGGCAAGCCCTATCGCCTCCCCACCGAAGCTGAATGGGAATACGCCGCCCGCGCCGGTTCCACCACGCTCTTCCACACCGGCGACACCCTCCCCGCCGCCTTTCTTAAGAATGCCCGCTCCACGGAGTTCAACTCTCCCGCCGATCGGGTCCCTCTCACCGTCGGCCTCACCCCGCCCAACAAATTCGGCCTCTACGACATGCACGGCAACGTGGAAGAGTGGACCGCCGATTGGTACGGCCCTTATCCCTCCGCCCCCCAAACCGATCCCACCGGCCGCGCCGCCGGCGATTTCCGCGTCACCCGTGGCGGCAGCCACGGAACGGATCCCTACTACCTCCGCTCCGCCAATCGCCTCGGCTCGCTCCCCGATACCCGCCACTGGCTCATCGGCTTCCGCATCGTTCAGGGCTCCGCCCCGCTAACCAAACCCCTCCCCGCTCTTCAACCCGTCACCACCAAAAATAAACCCGCCCCGCCTTACAACACCGCCAAGCCCTACTTCCAAGGCCCTCGCGAATACGTCAAAATCCCCAGCAATTCCCACGGCCCCATCTATAGCTGGCACAATCACGACACCGCCATCGCCGAATGCCCCAACGGCGATCTCCTCGCCATCTGGTATACCTGCCAGCAGGAACGGGGCAGGGAACTCGCCGTCGCCTCCGCCCGCCTCCGCCGTGGCGAAACCGAGTGGGACCCCGCCCAGCCCTTCTGGGACGCTCCGGACCGCAATGACCACTGCCCCGCGCTCTGGTTCGATGGCGAAAATACCCTCTATCACTTCAACGGCCTCGGCGTCGCAGGCCGTTGGGAACCCCTCGCCATCGTCATGCGCACCAGCACCGACAACGGTCACACCTGGTCTCAGGCTCGCCTCATCGCCCCCGAATTCGGCTATCGCAACATGGTCGGCCACCCCGTCTTCAAAACCGCCTCCGGCGCCATCGTCTTCGGTGCCGACGCTGCCGGCGGCTCAACCATCTGGGTCAGCCGCGATAACGGCGAAACCTGGGCCGACGCCGGCGGCAACATCCGTGGCGTCCACGCCGCCATTGCCGAAACCAAAGACGGCCAGCTCCTCGCCATCGGCCGCGGCCAGAACATCGGCGGTTTCTCCCCCCAAAGCATCTCCACTGATCTCGGCAAAACCTGGCAATTCACCGCCAGCCCCATTCCTCCCATCTCCGGCGGCCAGCGCCACACCCTCATCCGCCTCCGCGAAGGCCCTCTCTTCCTCGCTTCGTTCGCCGAAGGCGACAACCCCAATCCCCGCCGGCCCCTCACCAACCTCTACGGCGCCCTCTCCTTCGACGATGGCAAAACCTGGCCCATCCGCCGCGTCATCACCGACGGCAGACCCGAACACGGCGCCTCCACCATCGATGGCGGCTGGATCCGCATGAGCCCCTCCCGCTCCGAACCCCAAGGCTACCTCTCGGCCACCCAGTCCCGCGACGGCGTCATTCACCTCATCTCCAGTTGGAACCACTATGCCTTCAACCTCGCATGGCTCCGTGAACCTGCGCCTCAAACAGCCGACCTCCAACCCAAGAACCTCCCCGCCAAAACGCTAACCGCCAATCCAACCGGCGAAATCAATCCCCGCCAAGGTGCGACCTTCGAACTCACCACCGGTGATTTTGAACTCTCTCTCCGCACCGGCCCCCTCACCGCCAATCGCTACCGCCTCCGAATCGACCAATCCGGCGTCTCCTACTGGCGCGCCGGCAAATACGAACGGATCGCCCCGCCCGGGCCCGTGCGCATCGCCATCCGGCCCGACACCGCCGCCCAAATCTATGTCGCCAGCAAACTTGTCTCCACTGAGGACGCCGAAATCGCCATCGATTGGCGCCAACCCGCCCGGGGCACCTACTGGCGCGGCGCCCAGCGTGCCGATCTCTCCGGCCCCTTCCAGCCATAGCCGTTCGCCCCGCTTGCGTTCCCCCCTGCTTTGTTAGTAACTATGAGCGAGGTCTTATGCGATTTCTTATCCTCGCTCTTTTCTCGCTCTCCCTCCTTGCCCAGGACCCGCGCGGCTTCATCCGCGGCACCCTCACCGATACCTCCGGCGCCCTCATCCCCAGCGCCAAGGTCCGCGCCACCGCCAACGATACAGGCGTCGTCGCCACCGCCATCACCAATGAATCCGGCCTCTTCTCTCTCCCCTATCTCATCCCCGGTTTCTATAACGTCACCGTCGAACAGACAGGCTTCAAGTCCTTCTCCCGCCCCAAAGTCGAAGTCCGTGTCTCGGAAACCGTCGAACTCAATATCCAGCTCGAAGTCGGCTCCGTCTCCGAATCAGTTGTTGTCAACGATTCCACCCCCCAACTCGAAACCGCCTCCTCCTCCCTCGGCCTCGTCATGGACCAACGCCGCATCCAGGATCTCCCCCAGCGCGGCGGCAACCCGCTTGAACTCACCCTCCTTGCCCCCGGCGTCGCCAATACCACCAACCTCCGCCTCCGTAAATCCATGGCCCCGGAAGCCACCTCCGATTTCGCCGCCGATGGCGGCGGCCGCTACAACAACGAGTTCCAAATCGACGGCATCTCCAACACCGCCGCCGACCGTGGCCGTGGCTACGCCCGCGTCGCCTACGCCCCGCCCGCCTCCTCCGTCCGCGAATTCAAGATTCAAACCTCCGCCTATGACGCCTCCGTCGGCCACACCATGGGCTCCGTCGTCAACGTCTCCACCGCTTCCGGAACCAATGAATATCACGGCGAAGCCCACTGGTTCCTCCGCCACTCCTCGCTCGATACCTCCAACTTCTTCAATAACAAAAACAACACCCCAAAAGGCGTCTATCAGGACAACCGCTACGGCCTCTCCCTCGGCGGCCCTCTCACGATTCCCAAGCTCTACTCCGGCAAGAACCGATCGTTCTTCTTCTTCGCCTACGAAGGCAATCAGTTCGGTGTTCCCACCCAGTTCAGCCGCACCGTCCCCACCGCCGCCCAGCGCATTGGCGATTTCTCCGCCCTTCTCCCGCTCACAAACGCCAACTACGCCGTCTACGATCCTCGCACCACCACCGCCGCCGCCGGCGGCCGCTTTGCCCGCACCGCCTTCCCCGGCAATATCATTCCCCGCTCCCGCCTCGATTCGCTCGGTGTCAACCTGGCCAATCTCTATCCCCTACCCAACTCCCCCAACACCGCCACCGCCGACGGCCGTAACAACTACTTCAGTTCTCCCAAGGCCATCCAAAAAACCACCTCCACCCTCCTCCGTCTCGATCATGCGCTCAGCGAAAATCACCGCCTCTTCCTCCGTGTCCACTACGACTTTTGGAAGGAGGATAAAAACCATGACTTCCTCGATCAAACCAACGGCATCAACCAGTTCCGCCCCAATCGCGGCGCCGCGCTCGACGATGTCATCGTCCTTAATCCCACCACCGTCCTCAATCTCCGCTACGGCTTCACCTCCACCAAATGGTGGCAGTATCGTACCTCTCGTGGCATGGACCTGGCCGCCCTTGGCTTCAGCCCCGCCCTCGTCAATCTCACCGACAAGACCCAATCCCCGCTCCCGCGCATCTCTCCCGGCGCGTACTCTCAACTCTCCACCTGGGAAGACCCCGGCGACGGCGTCAACTCCTCCCTCACCCACTCCTTCACTGCCAATGTCACCAAGCTCCGCGGCAATCACTCCATCCGCTTCGGCCCCGAATTCCGCGTCTACCGCAGCTTCAACAACCGCCGCCCCATCGGCGTCTCCCCCGATCTTTCTTTCAATACCAACTTCACCCGCGGCCCCCTCGATAACTCCCCCGCCGCCCCCATCGGCCAGGACCTCGCGTCCATGCTCTTGGGCGTCCCCGCCGGCTCCATGGAAGTCGCCGCCAGTTCTGCCCTTCAAAACAAATACTTCGGCCTCTACGTCCACGACGATTGGAAGGTCAACAAACGCCTCACCCTCAATCTCGGCCTCCGCTACGAGCTAGAAACTCCCATCAACGAACGCTACAACCGGCTCCAGTCCGAGTTCGACTCTTCCACCCCAAACCCCATCGACGCTGCCGTCCGCGCCAACTACGCCCGCAACCCCATCCCCGAAATCCCCGCCGCCCAGTTCCGCGCTCCCGGCGGACTCACCTGGGTCACCGCCAACAACCGCAGCCCCTTCCTTGGCGAAAAGAATAACCTCATGCCCCGCATCGGCTTCGCCCTCCAACTCGCCAAGGATTCCATCCTTCGTGGCGGCTACGGCATCTTCTTCAACACCCTTGGCGTCAATACCATCCTCCCGCTCCAGACCGGTTTCGCCCAGTCCACCCCCATCCAAGCCTCTCTCGATAGCGGCCTCTCCTATCTCGCCACCACCGCCAACCCGTTCCCCAATGGCCTCCTCCATCCCCGTGGCCCCGCCGGCGGTCTGGAAACCAACCTCGGCCAATCCCTCACCACCTACTTCCGTCCCAATCTCCAGGGCTACGCCCAGCGCTGGTCGCTCGGCATTCAACACGTCCTCCCCGGCCAACTTCTCCTCGATGCCGGCTACGTCGCCAACCGCGGCACCCGCCTCGATGTCGAACGCCAGATCAATGCCACGCCCAATGAATACCTAAGCCGTTCCGCCTCTCGCGATCAGGCCCGCATCGATTATCTGTCCCAGCAATTCCCCAGCCCTTTCCGTGGCACGAACCCCATCTTTGGCGCCAATATCAGCCGCGCCAACCTCCTTCGCCCCTATCCCCAATTCGGCGACATCGCTCTCGAAATGCCCATCGGCTACTCCTGGTATCACTCCCTCCAGGTCCGCGCCGAACGCCGCTTCCTGCAGGGCTTCACCTTCCAACTCGCCTACACCTGGTCCAAAACCATGGAGGCCATTGAGTTCTTGAACCCCGCCGATCCCACGCCCTACGAATCGGTCTCCAGCTTCGATCGCACCCACCGCATCGCCTCTACCGGTATCTGGGAGATTCCCGTCGGCAAGGGCCGCAAGTTCGGCGCCGAACTCCCCGCGCCCGTCAACTTTGTCCTCGGCGGCTGGCAACTCGGCGCCGTCGTCGCCCTCCAGTCCGGCGGCCCCATGGGCTTCGGCAATGCCATTTTTAACGGCGATATCGCCAGCATCAATCTCCCCGCCGCGGAACGCGATGTCGATCGCTGGTTCAACACCAACGCCGGTTTCAACCGCAACGCCAACCAGCAACTGGCCTCCAACTATCGTCAGTTCCCGCTCCGTTTGAATGGTGTCCGCAGCCCTGGCCAGCGCAGTTGGGATTTCTCCATCGTCAAGAACTTCACTATCCGCGAATCGCTTAAAACCCAGTTCCGCGCCGATGCCTACAACGCCTGGAACCACACGAATTTCAATGCGCCCAACACCACGCCCACCAACACCGCTTTCGGCCGCATCACCGGCACCGCCGGCGACAGCCGCAACTGGCAGCTCTCACTCAAAGTCATGTTCTAGGGCCAAACCGCCAAACGCCGCCTCCCCCAATTATTCGGTGTCAGACACCAATTGTTTTATCGAAAAAACCAGATAACTCATTTGGTTTCAACGTCGTCTTCGTTACGAAAACGAAGACGCTAAGCGTTCTGTCTTACCGCCCAGGCGTGAACCGCCAGTCCCCAATTCCCAACTCCCGTGTCACTCCCGCCGCGCATTTCTCGCTCATACAATCGAACGGAAAAAACGAATGGCGACCCAGACCTTCTACATCGGCAGCGACTCCGCACCCTTCTCCACTTCCATTAATGGCAAGAACGTAACCATCGAACTCCTTTGGGGCGATAGCGTCCGTGTCGATGGCACCCTCCCCTCCTCCGGAACCGTCGCTGCCTCCGCCCGCAGCCGCCTCGGCACCATCGACGTCTCCCACCTCAACGGCGAATCGCTCCTCGAGTTCTACTTCATCGACGTCGGCCAGGGCGATGGCATCCTCATCCGTACCCCCGACAACCGCCACATCCTCATCGATGGCGGCTACAACCGCGCCAAGCAGCCTTCTGGCAAAAACGCCGCCGATTTCGTCGACTGGAAATTCAAAAAGGAATACGGCCAAAGCGAAATCGTGCTCGACGCCATGATCGCTTCCCACAACGACGCCGACCACTACGGCGGTCTCTGGGACCTCCTCAATCCCGCCGAAAAAGCCGAACTCAAAGTCAACGCCGTCAAAGTCAAAGCCTTCTTCCACGCCGGCGTCGGCTGGTGGAAAAAGCCCGGCACCGCCAGGTCCCTCGGCCCCAAACAAGATGCCTTTCTAACTCTCTTGCATGAAGATCGCGCCAGCCTCGAAACCGCCCTGGCCTCGCCTTCGTGGACGCCGCAGGGCGAATGGCGCAGCTTCATCGAATGCCTCATCGCCGCCACTCCCCGCATCAACACCATCCAACGCCTCAGTCACGTCACCGGCCATGTCCCCGGCTTCGCCCCCGCCGCCGGTAAGGCCTCCATCAAGGTTCTCGGCCCCGTCGAATTCGAACTCCCTGATGGCCGCCCCGGCCTCCCGTCCCTCGGCGGAGATAGCCAGAACACCAACGGCAATTCCGTTCTCCTGCGTGTCGATTACGGCACCGCTCGCATTCTCCTCACCGGAGATCTCAACGCCGCCGCCCAGCGTGTCTTACTCGATCAATACCGCGGCGAACGCCAGGAGTTCGCCGCCGACGTTGCCAAGGCCTGTCATCACGGCAGTGACGATTGCTCGCTCGACTTCCTCTCCGCCATCGGCGCCGCTGCCACCGTCATCTCTTCTGGCGATAATGAAACCCACTCCCATCCCCGCCCCGCCATCGTCGCGGCCTCCGCTGTCACCGGCCATCGGCAAATCGATAACGATCGCCTCGTCACGCCTCTCGTCTATTCCACCGAAATCTCCCGCAGTGTCCGCATGGCGAGGGTCGAAAAGGTCACCGCCGCCGGTGAGAAGGTCCTCGGTCCGGACAGCACCGCAACCATCGACTACGCGGAAGTCCGCTCCGGCACCATCCGTCCCGAAAAAGGAACTCGTCCCTGGAAAGATACGCTCGCCGTCGTCGGTATCGTCTACGGCCTGGTCAACGTCCGCACCGACGGGCGCAAAATCCTCTGTGCCACCATGAAAGAAGGCGAAGCGGCCTGGGACATCCGTTCTTTCGAATCTCGCTTCTAATCCATCGCTCAGCGCCCGTCGCGACCACGCCGCGCCGTCTGAATCATCAAAAACTCCCCGACATTTTCCGTCGTCAATATCCCTGCCAATTGCCCGTTCCGCAGCACCGGCATCGTATGCAAAGCGCTCTCTCGCAGCCGCTGGAACGCTCCTTCCAGCATCTCGTCTTCCTCCGCCGTCGCCATTTCCCGTTCCATAATCTCGCCCACTCGCGCCTCGCTCTTTTCCGCCAGCGCCCGCAGCAGTCCGTCCCGCGTCACCACGCCTGCCACCCGTTCCCCGTCCACCACCGGAAAGTCCTGCTGCGACCCTCGCAGCACCAGTTGCACCACCCGTTCCAACGAGTCTTCTGGCGCTACCGTTTCGAACGAAGTAATCATCGCCGCCCGCACGGGCAGCCCATGGATCACCGATTGCAACTGCACCAGTCCCGCCTCCTGCCCCGCGCCGATCCACACAAAAATCGCGATGAACAGTAGCACCGGGTTATAGAAAAATCCCACAATGCCAAACAGCAGCGCCATTCCTTGGCCCAGCGTCGCCGCCATCTGCGTTGCCTTCGCGTACTCCATCCGCGTCGCCAGCAGCGCCCGAACCACCCGCCCGCCGTCCATCGGAAACGCCGGCAGCATGTTGAACACCACCAGCGTCAGGTTCGCCGTCAACAGCCGCTGCGCGAATCCGCCTGTCAATGCCGTCTCTCCGTTCAATTCCACCCCGCCCCGTGTCACCATCAGCCATATAATCAGTCCCGCCGCGATCACCACATTCACCGCCGGCCCGGCCAGCGCCACCCACAACTCCTGCCATGGGTCGGTCGGCATCCGTTCCAGCCGTGCCACTCCCCCGATCGGCAGCAGTGTAATGTCCCGCGTGTGAATGCCGTACTGTTTCGCCATCAGCGCATGGCCCAACTCATGCAGCATCACGCATCCGAACAGGCCCAGTATAAACAGCCCGTTCCCCAGCACCACGTCCCGGCCCTTGCCCTGCGCCAATCCGCTCCCTGCCAGCCACATCATAAACAGGAGAAAGGTGAAATGTACCTGCAGTCGAATGCCGCCAATACTGCCAATCGGTAGGGACCAGCTCACAACTTCTCCTCCAATCCACCGCGCCTACGCTTCTTTAGACGCGCCCCAGCCTCGCCGCGAATCCATAAATCTGCGCCACCCGTCCAGCAACAATTCCGCCGCCCGGGTCCGTTCCCGCATGAATCGGCACAAACAGCGCCGTGCCCTCCCGCCGCGCCAGCACATTGCTCGCCACCAATGCCCGCATCATCCACACCGCCGCCGCTACAGTCGGGCACTCCACTCCTAACCATCCCCTATACCCGTGTGCCGTAGCCTTCAGCCCGGTCAGCGCCCCAATCCGCGCACCCAACGCCATCCGCTCCGCTTCTCCTCCCGCTCCCGGTTCCACCAACGGCAGCGTCTCGGCCATCGTATCAAACAACGCGCCAATCGCTCGCGCCTGCGCCGGCCAGGTATGTTCCACCCAGTAGTGGCATGTTTTCGCGGTACTGGTGATGACGTTCTTGATTTCTTTCTCCACTCGATACGCCGGCCCCACCGGCAATAACAGGTCACGTCCTTCCGCCCGCGCCGAGACGTTTTCCATAGGAATGGCCCGCAGCAGCCATGCCGCCATCTTTTCGTCCTCGCACGTTAACCGCGCCCAGCCCAGCCTCTCGGAAACTTCGGCGGCGAGCGAAGTCACCAGCCGCAGCCCACGGCAAATCTCCTCGGCTGCGTCCCCGTACTTTTCCGGCTCAGCCTCAATCGCCTCGGCTGTTCCCGGTTCCAATAGGGTTCCTTTGTGCGGCGGCCCGCCCGCCATCGCCAGGTCGCAAAACGAACCCCATATTTCGTTCCACGCTACCTTCCCATCCGGCCCATACTTCAACTTCGCCGAGCCCATCGACACCGGCTGCACCTCTTCATAGCACTCCTGATAGGTGTTCGGCAGCAGGGTTTTAATGCGTTCTTCCAGCGCCGCCAGCGCCGTCTGCTCGTCCGCGGTATGGATCATCTCATATCTACCCTACCGCTCCAGGCGCCCTCAAGAAAATCGCCCTTCTTTGGACGCCTGGCCTGCCCAGGCCCGATACTGGAAGTAACCTCATGGCTCACCGCTACGACGTTTCGCTGAAGGCGTTGTTCCTTCGCGAAGGGGACGGCATCATGCGTAACCTTCTCTTCGGCGGCAAGGTCGCCGAGCACCTCGCCACCGAGCAACCCCAGGTCTTCAATCATCGTGCCGATATGGTGGTCCGCACCACGAACGGTTCCCTGCATCAGGTGGAGTTTCAGACCACCAACGAACCAGGATTCGCCCTCCGGATGCTCGAATACTACGCCTATCTGGTTCGCGCTCATCAGCAGCACGTTGACCAGAAGGTTCTCTACATGGGTGCGGCGCCGCTTCAAATGGAGTGCGCTTTTACCTCACCGTCCATTGATTTTCGCTTCGATATTGTGAATCTGCGGGAGTTCGATGCCGCAGTGCTGCTCGAAAGTGACGACTGGGCTGACAACGCGCTGGCGTTGCTTGCCAAGGGCGACGCGGAGCGCGCGCTCAGCGTCGCCATCGCCCGGCTCCGCGCCCTGCGCGGCGACGAACAAAACTGGGCCGCCGGCACGCTGCTGCTGCTTTCGGGCATAATTGGAATGGAAGAAGCCACGAACAACAGGCTGAAGGAGGTCGGTATGATCAACGTGATGGAGAACAAGATCCTCGGGCCGCTTCTCCTGCAGCAATTCGAGCAGGGTGAGCAGAAAGGCCAGCAACAGGGAAGGCAAGAACTTCTCCGGGAACTGCTAACCCAGAAGTTCGGCACTCTCCCCGCGTGGGCGATACAGCGTTTGGAAACCGCATCGGCGGAAGATCTGCAAGCCTGGGCGAGGCAGATCCTGCTCAGCACGACCCTTGAAGATACCCTTCGCTAACCCAGTTCAGTTCATCGTTCCGTCGGTCTATCTGAAATGGTGCCCCGGTTCCAGCAGCTACCCGTCGTCGGGAGGTCGGTATGATCAACGTGATGGAGAACAAGATCCTCGGGCCGCTTCTCCTGCAGCAATTCGAGCAGGGTGAACGGAAAGGGCAGCAGAAAGGCCAGCAACAGGGAAGGCAAGAACTTCTCCGGGAACTGCTAACCCAGAAGTTCGGCACGCTCCCCGCGTGGGCGATAGAGCGCTTGCAATCCGCACCCGCCGAAGACCTGCGCACCTGCGCTCTGCGAGTCCTGCAGAGTTCGACGCTCGAAGACGCCCTTCGCTAACGGCCGCGCTCCTGCAACTTCGGCGACTCTTCGGCAAAGAACGAATCCACCCGCCCTCAGCCCGCCCGCAAACCGCAAAACGCCACCCTGCCCAAATATCGATGAACGAAACCGCTCCGCGGTAGGCGGGTGCCAGCGAGGCCTGGCAGCCGGAGGGCAGAGAGGGAGGGAGAAGGGTTCGCGGGGTGGTGGGAGAACCGGCAGACTGAGAGCGGTTGCCCGACAACCGAAATCGGTCTTAA
>JAEUQC010000185.1 GCA_016789905.1 Bryobacterales bacterium
GCGCGGGCCGGGGGCGGAATTCCTGCCACACGGCGACAGCGTGCGGGTCATGCAGCAACGCATATTCAATACGGGGCGACGGCGTGATGGTGTCGAAGAAACGCCACGAGGGGATGAGAGCCGGCAGGAGTAACTTTAAACTGTGCAGCATGTCTGATCTCTTATGATGAACCGGCGGCGGGCGGGCGCTGGGGCCGATTTGGGAGTTGCGACGATTTCAGTCGCGGTGGCTGTGTCGATCCCGATACTGATCAGGCCGCCAACGCGGCTTGCCAGATTTCTTGGGGCATCGCGCGGCGCCCTAGAGCTTACCTCTTTGGACTGCCCGTTCCTGATCCTTTCGGTTGCGTGCCGGGTGCTGGTCGATCCTGGCGGCGGGGTTGCTGAGAAGCACGGTAAAGGGGGGACACGCCAAGGCGATGTCCCCGGAGTCGGGCTTCGCGTGGGGTGCTGGGGGCCTGGCGGCGGGGTTGCAGATCAGCCCGGCCACCGGCGGCGCCGGATTGCGCAAGCTTTGACCCGCCGTGTTGTGCGGGGTTGCGGAGAAGGTGATGAGAAAGGCAGGACGCGCCAAGGCGGTGTCCCCGTGGCCGGGGCGGTCCTGGCGGCACGGCATCCCATTCCCGGTCCTCACGCCGGGCCCAAGCGCGGCACAACGCAACTTTGCATCTCAAGACTCCCGAGAACAATGTCCTTTTGCCCGCAGCATCCTGGCGTGAGGGGCTCGCGGTGGCCGGGGCGCTGGAGGGCTCCACGGGTGGCAGAGCGACGGCCAGCCTGTGGGTGAGTATTGAACCGTGCCGCGGCTGGCACGCAAAACGGCATAAGCCGCACATTGACGAACGGGCCGGGCGGAGGCTCCAATGGTAGGGTGCAGTTGAGCATCTGTTGTTCGTCGCGGGGAGCGGTGGCGGGTAAGCGTCTGGCGGAACGGTTGGAACGTAACCTGGGCGTATCCACCCTGCTGGTGGCCGAGGACCAGGCGCCGGTCTGGCAAACCTGGGAAGAAGGCGCGGCAGCGGACGCCGTCCTCATCCTGCTCGACAAAAACAGCGCCCCGGCGCCAATGCGGCGCGATGACTGGGCCGCGTTGATCGATCACGACAACGATCCGCCCATTGCCTTCGCACGGCTGGAAGAGTGCACGTTTCCGAAATTGCTGGAACGGCGGCCGTTCTTCCCGGCGACGGATATGGCTGAATTCGAACGCGCTGTGGAACGCTGGGTGACACGGCAGTTACCGCTGGTGGATGGCATTTCGGCGGCTGCGTTCGACGCGCCGGCGCCGGCGGAATGGTGGGCCGAACTGGTTGACAAACCCGGACGGGTGACCACTGCGGACATTGGCGCCGCACAGGCGTTTGCCCATGCGGCGGCCG
Organism: Bryobacterales bacterium; assembly: GCA_016789905.1. Taxonomy (GTDB): domain Bacteria; phylum Acidobacteriota; class Terriglobia; order Bryobacterales; family Bryobacteraceae. The sequence continues at coordinate 1,380 of JAEUQC010000185.1, forward strand.
ACCATTTCCAGGGAGTCGTGTGGCTGGGCTGCGCCGGACGAGAGGCCGCGACAGTCCGGGCCGAACTCGACTACCGGACTGGCGAAGGCCGGGTGCTGGCCGTGCTGGCACACGTGGACAAAGAACTGCGCCTGCCGGAAAGCCGCCACTCCTACCTGCAAGTGCTGGGGCCGCCGCCGGCCGGGGAGGCGAGCGCGGCGCTGGGATGCTGCTACGCGCCCCGCTTTCCAGGCTGGCTGGCACGGGAATTGGGCGGAAACCTGGCGGAGGCCGTGGCGCTGGACGCTGGACGCGGCACCTATCGCATGGCACGGCAGGGGGCAAGCGACGACGCGACACGGACGCACCATTTGCAGATCCTGCACCGGTGCTTCCGGAACTGGAAAGACACGCCGGAACCGTGCCGGGAACTGCTGCCGGAGGTGGCCGGCGCGATTGGGTTCGGTTTTGCGCGCCACTGGAGCATGGCCACCGAGGTGTGCCTGCGGGCGGCGTTTCTGCTGCTGCGCGACGGGCGCAGACGCGAAGGCATACGAACGCTGCACCGGTTGCTGGTGGAAGCCGAAGTGCGGGGCGACAGCGAGACGGCGGAAACGGCGCGGCACGAATTATCGTGGCTAAACGAGGACGACGAACCGGCACGGGCCGAGACGATGGCCGGAGAGCAACTGGCGCTAAACCTTTTTGGCTGAAGACGGGCGGCGGTGGGCGGCGATGAAGGCGCCGCCGGCGGCGAGAAGCGCCCAGGTGGCTGGTTCGGGCACATCGACAAGCACGCCGCGGGTAATGAGCGTCTGCGCGGGAGTGCCGTTTAAGGCAGTGGTATAGAGAATGGTGGCATTGGTGGAGGACTGGCCGAGACTGGCGGTGACAATGGCCTGCGTATCGGCGACGAGGGTTTCCCAGCCGGTGGCCACGAGTTGAATGGAACCCGCGGTGAGGCCGTCGCCATTGTCGTGAATGATGTCCCAAAGGGCCAATTGCAGAGCGGCGGCTTCGGCGTTGGTATCGAGGCCGGGAGTATATGTGTCCACAACCCAGGCGGCGCGATTGCCGTTAATGTAATCGGCCGGGGAGCCGTAGAGGGCGTTGTAGTTCTGCAGGCCGATGTTGGTGAACAGATCGAGGCAGAAGGCCGTGGCGGCTGAACCGTTCAGGGTGATGAGAATCTGGACGACATAGGCGTTTTCCGGCGCGAGGCCGGAGCCGTGATTGGTTAACAAAGGCACTGGATAGCTGCCGAGGCCGATGCCGTTGACGGTGAGGGCGGCGCCGCTGGCCGTTTGCGAAGTTCCCAGGAGGCTGCCCAGCAAAAGAGCGGCCAATGCCAAAACACGATTCGTCTTCATTCTTCCCTTCGGTCCTGTTATCCACGCGCGGGCCGTGCCGGGCGGGGTTACTAACAGTTTGGGAGCAGTCGGCGTTTGGGGCTATTGGGACGGGGTAGGGTTCGGTTGCCTATTCGCTCTTAGAACGTTCTGGACCATTGGCAGAGCGATAGCCGCAAGCGGGGGGAGTACGGATGGCGGATTTAGAGAGACCGGAGACGTTCACGGGTTTGGCGCATGGATTGGGCGAGGAGGAAGGAATCGGCTGAATAGTGGAAAATGGTGGCGCCGAGGGCGAGCCAGGCGCGGGCGGCATCGTCGTTGGCGACGAAAACGCTGAGGGCGAGATTGTTTGCGGCGGCGGCGGCGAGGATGCGGCGGCCGGCGGCGAGCAGGTCCGGGTGGAGCACCTGGCCGGGGATGGCGAGGGCCTGGCTGAGATCGTAGGGTCCGATGAAAAGCTCGTCGAGGCCGGGGGTGGCTGCGATCTCTTCCACCGAATCCAGGGCTTGGCGGGTTTCGATTTGAACAATGACGCGTGGGCTGGCTGCTGCGAGGTAGGATTCGGCGGGTTCGAGGGAGTATTTGGCGGCGCGCACCATATGATTGACCCCGCGGCTTCCATGGGGGAAGAAGCGGGCGGCTTCCACGACGGCGCGGGCTTCGGCGGGGGTGCGGAGGCGGGGAACGATGATGCCGTTGGCGCCGGTATCGAGCGCGCCCTGGATGAGTTCGGGGCTGGCGTTGGGCACGCGGACGTAGGCCGGGATGCGGGCGGCGCGGAGCATGTTGGGGAGCATGGCGTTATCGATGGGGGCGTGTTCACAATCGATGACGCAGTGGTCCCAGCCGGCCCAGCCGGCCATTTCGACCGATTCGGGGGCGGCCATTTCAATGAAGATGCCGAAGGTGGCCATAGCTATTTTTTTGCCGCGACGGCGCGTTTTTTTGGGGTGTGGAAGAGGCCGGAGATGTTGCGCTGGAGTTCGCGGAAGATGATGTCGGCGGGTTTGGACGCGTCGATGGTGGTGAACTGGTATTTGCGGGCCATACGATCGAGGGCGCGAATGACGCGGGCCTGGTAGCGGACATAGCTTTCGTACATGTCGGGCCCGAAGCGCATGTCCATGCCGGATTCCCAGAAATCGAAGCTGCCGCGGCCCATGACGACGCGGGAGACGAGGGTGGAGACGTCGGCGCGAAGGTAATAGACGGCGTGGGGGACGAGGGCGAAGCCGGCGACTTTTTCGAGCCAGGCAGCATCTTCGGAGCGGGCGAGGCCGCGGGCCATGAGGGAGAAGATGTAGCGATCGGTGAGGACGACGAAGCCGGCGCGGAGGGCGGGGACGATTTCGTTTTCGAGGCGGTCGGCAAAGTCGGTGGCGTAGAAGAGGGTCATGGTGACGGGGCCCAGGGTGTTGCCTTCCTTGGCCTGCGCGATGCCGCGGCCGGCGAGGGCGCTGCGGGCCATGCCGGTATCGAGGACGGCGTGGCCCTGGTGTTCGAGCCAGGCGCGGAGGCGGGTGATCTGGGTGGAGCGGCCGACGGTATCGGGGCCTTCGATGACGATCAACTTGCCTTGCAGTTCCGCGGTGTCGACACCGGGAAGGGGTTCGCTATAGAACTGCAGGGGTTTGGGGATTTGCACGGAAGGTTCTTTCTTTGTGGAGGATCTGGCCGGAGGCGACGGCATCGCCGAGGTGGTCCATGACGATTTTGCGCATCTGGAATTGCTGATCTTCGATGGAGCCGGTGGCATCGATGATATGGAAGCCCATTTCTTCGGCCATGGCGTCGTACTGTTCGAGGATTTGGCCCTGGAAGAGGCGGAAGCTTTCTTCGATGCGGCGGGAGAGGTTCAAGTCCATGCCGGCTTCGTAGTACTTGATGGAATCGCGGCCGCCGAGGATACGGCCGAGGGCGACTTCGAGGGGGACGCGGAAATAGAAAGCGAGATTGGGCTGGATGGCGAAGCTATAGAGATTGCGGACCCAGCGGGGGGAGACGCCGCGGACGACATCGCGGGCGAAGGCGGTATAGGCAAAGCGATCGGCACAGACGATGGCGCCGGCTTTGAGCATGGGGAGGATGAAGCGTTCCTGGCGGTCGGCAAAGTCGGTGGCGTGGATGAGGGAAAAAGTAGCGGGGGTGAACATCTGCTTCTTTTTGCCACGGCGGGTGGTTTCGCGAACGAGGGGGGAAGAGTTCCATTCGGAGAAGGCAACGGCGAGACCCTGGGCGCGGAGCCACTGGGCGAGGAGGGAGAGCTGGGTGGACTTACCGGAACCATCAATGCCTTCGACGACGATGAGCTTTCCCTTGAAACGATTGGGAGTAAGGAGGGGCATGGGAAACACACATTATATCGGCGAGTTGAGAGGGGAATGTTTCAATTCGATGAATAACGGCGGGCGGTTATGATGAAACGAGATGCCCCGCTACGCTGCGATTGATATTGGGAGTAACTCAGTACGGCTTGCCGTTGCGGAGGTGGAACCGGGGAGGCCGGTGCGGACCTTGGCGTCGGAACGGGAGGTGACGCGGCTGGGGACGAGTGTTTTCAGTGAGGGCTCCATTAGCAAAGAGGCGATGGAGAATTTGACGCGGGTGTTGAAGAGTTTCCGGACGGTGATTGAGCGGCACCATGCGATGGGGGCGCGGGCGGTGGCGACGAGCGCGGTGCGGGATGCGCGGAACCAGGAAGAGTTTTTGAAGCGGGCGAGCGCGGCGGCGGGGATGGAGGTGGAGATTATTTCGGGGATTGAGGAATCGCGGCTGATCCATGCGGGGGTGCAGGCGGTGTGGCCGGGCGCGGGGGAGCGGCGGCTGATTATTGACATAGGCGGGGGGAGCGCGGAAGCGATAGTGAGCGAGAACGGGCGGATGACGGCGGCGTTTTCCAAGCCGCTGGGCGCGGTGCGGATGAAGCAGATGTTTTTGGAGAACGACCCGGCGACAGCGGACGATTTGGACCGGATGAACGCTTATATTGATGAAAAGATGGCGCCGGTGTTGAAGCGGATTGGCAAGGGCGGGTTTGACCGGGTGATCGGGACGTCATCGACGGCGGCGGCGGTGGTATCGGCGATTAACGCGGTGGGGCGGCGGGCGCGGGACGTGGCGGACGGGCAGCACGCGACGACGGCGCAGGTGGAGCGTTTTTTGGAGGAGCTATCGGGGCAGAAACTGGCGCAGCGGCGGAAGCGCATAGGGATTGGACCGAGGCGGGCGGAGATTATAGTGGGCGGGACGGCGGTGCTGGCGCGGATGCTGCGGACGCTGGGGGCGCGATCCGTGTACTATTCGGTGGCCGGGGTGCGGGATGGGATTATCGCGGACCTGGCGGCGAGGCGGGTGGGCGGGCAACTGGCGCGGCTGGACAAGGAGCAGCGGCGGATTGTGGAAACGATGGCGCGGCGATTTGGTGTGGATGTGCGCCACGCGCGGAAGACGGCGGAGCTGGCGGGGGCTTTGTTCGATAGTTTGAAGCCTGTGCATACGCTGCCGGCCGAATGCGGGAAGCTGCTGGAAGCGGCGGCGTACCTGGTCGATATAGGCCACTATGTGAGCGATATGGGACACCATAAGCACTCGCAGTACATTGTGGCGAACGCCGACTTGCCGGCGTTTACGGCGGAGGAGCGGCTGATGGTGGCGCAACTGTGCCGGTTCCATAGGAAATCGATGCCATCGGCGCGGCATATTGCGTATCAGAGCCTTCCGGCGGCGCAGCAGCGTGTGATCTTGCGGCTGGTGCCGTTGTTGCGGCTGGCGGACGCGCTGGACCGGAGCCATGATCAGCGAGTGGAGGGTCTGGCGGTTGAATTGCAGGGGAATCAGGCGATTATCGCGCTGCGCTCGGACGCCGACACCAATCTGGAAATTTGGGCGGGGGAACGGGCGGGCGAGGTGTTCCGTCAGGTTTACGGGCTGCCGTTGGTGCTGCAAACGCAGGAGTAGAGCCAGGCTTCCAGGCTGTCCGTAAGATGACAATTTAGTCATAATTGGGCAAAATGGAAAGCTAGACCATGAATTGCAGGATACTCAAGACCGGAATTTTCGCTCTTGTTTCGGGGTTGTTTTTGACGGTAGCGCAGCCAGTGGAGGAGCCTTCGGGCGGTGGCGGGAGCGCGGTGGAGAGACGGGTGGTGGAGCCGGCAAAGCCGGCGGTGACGCCTGGGAATGAAAAAGCGGTGGACTGGCAGGCGATTGCACGGCAGTCGGCCATTTTTACAGGGGTGCAACACGCGTTCCGATTAGGAACGGAGCGTGGAACGCGAAGCGGGATGAAAGGCCCATTTTGGGGCGGCTACGCGGACGCGGTGGGAAACCTGCATGGGTGGGGAGACGGGGACGTATTCTATGTAAATTATGTGGGTCATCCGATGCAGGGGGCGGTGTCGGGAATGATTTACATACAGAACGACCCGCAGGCGCGGCTGCTGCGCGCGGGGCGGGACCCGCGGTACTGGCGGAGCCGGTTGAAGGCGATGGGAGCGGCGTGGGCCTACAGCACGTGGTTTGAGATTGGGCCGGTGAGCGAGGCGAGCATAGGGAAGATTCAAGGGCGGCGGCCGCAACAGGGGTTTGTGGACCATGTGGTGACGCCGGTGATTGGCACGGGATGGCTGGTGGCCGAGGATTTTCTGGACGAGAAGGTGATCCTTCCGTTCGAACGGCGGTTTGAGAATAAGTGGGCACGGATGATGATGCGGAGCTGGCTGAACCCGAGCCGGAGTTTTTCGAACGCGCTGCGGATGAAATCGCCGTGGTATCGGGATTCGCGCGGGGGGATATTGGCGGAGCATTACCGGGCGCCGCATGTGATGGAACCGGAGGGGCCGCGCGTGTTTCCGAAGGCCGCGCCGATTGAAGTGACGGCGCTGCCGTTCTGGACGCGGTTCGGCGACACGCAGTGCGCGGGCGGGGGCGGGCAGGCGGCGTTTCGGTTGTCGCCAACATGGCAGATTGTGGGGCAAGTGAGCGGCTGTCAACTGCGGGACCTTGCGCGGGATACGACGGGCGATTCGCTGACGTATGTGATTGGCCCCCGGTGGACGCCGCTGGCGGAACGGCGGGTGAACCCGTTTGCGCAGGTGCTGGTGGGCGGGAACAAGCTGACACGATACGAAGTGGACCCGATACGGGAGCAACTGTTGAAAACGGAGGCGAAGCGAAAGGGGATGGCGCTGCCGGCGCCGGAGACCTATTCCCAATCGGACATTCGTCATGGCGTGGCGCTGCTGGCGGGAACGGGCATTGATATCCGTTTGAACCCGGCGTTCGCGCTGCGGCTGGCGAGTGTGGAGTATGCGCGAAGCTGGGCGGGGGTGACTGGCGACACGCGGTTGTACAACCAGGGGTTGCAATTGTCGACGGGAGTGATTTTGCGCATGGGCACCTGGTGATTTATACTAAAAGTGTTCGCCCTCGCTGGGAGATCGTTCAACGGTAGGACAGCAGACTCTGACTCTGCTTATCGGGGTTCGAATCCCTGTCTCCCAGCCACTTCCCGTTCCCGGCATATATTTTCAGGAACGGTGACGAGTTTCCCGCGTTTGTTGCGCCATTCCCTGTGGAGACCACAATGGGACTGCAAGAACGGCAAATGATCCGGGACCTGAAAGAGAAGACGCTACCCGAGCGCGAACAGGAAATCACGGAGATTTGCGGTGGCGCGGCGCGGTATGAGGTGGACTGGGACAGCCTGGCCGACGACGCTGAGGCGATCCGGTTTTTGGACAATCTGTCGTGCCACCGGCTGAACATGGCGCTGCGGACGATTGCGCTGGACCCGATGGGCAAGGAAGCGCTGCGCGATGGGCTGCAAGCGATTAAGCTGCGCAACGTGAAAACGAAGGAAGAGATGAAGATGGACTTCCGGGGCGGCGTGCTGGAAATGCACTGCGCGTATGCGCTGCGGACAGACGGGATGTTTAACGATATGGAAATTTACAAGACTTTGATGGGAGGCCTCTAGATGACTCGCCGCAACCTGATCCCTTCGCTGGCCGCAATGGCCGGCGCCGCCGCTACCGCTTCAGCGGCCGAAGGCAACCCGCTGATGGACCTGTTGGGGGCCAGCGCGAGAGAGAAAAGGGGCGTGAATGTGTATGTGAATGGCCAGCAGATAGGAATGGTGGTGACGCAGATCGGGCTGGAGTTTGTGGAGGGGCGGAGCCAGGCGCAATCGAAGATTGTGATTCGGCTGACGGCGATTGACGCGGCGACGATGGCGTAACTTTTTCGCTTGACACATGGCGAACAAAAAGCGAATATCTATGAATGCCGCTGGTTGGCATTGCGAAGATGGCCGCTGAAAGTCCCAAGTTAGAGGACAAGAGCCGTGTGTCGTATCTGGAGTTGCCGGCGCGTAGTTTCATAGGCGCTTGTTCGGGGAAGCGGTTGATTTTCGATTGGACCGTGAACCCTTACCGGGGTTGCGAGTACGGATGCCGGTACTGTTATGCCCGGTATACGCACGAGTTCATGGAGTTGACGGCGAGCGACTTTGAGACGCGCATTTTTGCCAAGCAGTGGGACGCGGGAGTGTTCCGGCGCGAGATTCGGAGGATCGCGCCGGGGGATTCGGTGGCGTTTGGGACGGCGACGGATTGTTATCAACCGGCGGAGCGGCGGTATGGGCTGATGCGAAAGATGCTGGAGGAATTGCCAGGGCGGGCGGAAGAGTGGAAGCTGCTGGTGACGACGAAATCCGATCTGATAGGGCGGGATGCGGAGTTGCTGGCGCGGCTGGCTCGAACGAACGATGTGCGGGTGAACATGACGGTGACGACGCTGGACGCGGGGCTGGCGAGGAAGATGGAGCCGTTGGCGCCGCGGCCGGCGCTGCGGCTGGAGGCGATCCGGCGGCTGGCGGGGGAAGGGGTGACGGTGGGGGTGGGGGTGTCGCCGATCCTGCCGCGGATCACGGATTCAGAGGCGCATTTGGACGCGATCGCCGGGGCGGCGAAAGCGGCGGGGGCGCGAACGCTGTGGGCGCAGCCGTTGTTCTTGCGGGATTCGGCGCGGGAGGTGTTTTTGCCGTGGCTGGAAAGGGAGTTTCCGGAGCTGAGCGGCAAGTACCGGGGGTGGTATGGGCGGGAGGCGTATTTGGACGCGCCGTATGGGGAGTGGCTGAAGGCGCGGATTGACACGGTGCGCAAGCGGCATGGGCTTGGGGAGCGGAGCGTTGCTTACCGGCCGCCGGATTGGGTGGGGGCGGCGCAGATGCGGCTGTTCTGAAGGGGCGGGTTTACTTGCTAACGAAAAGTGCTTGATGGAAGATAGAGGGATGGGCTCACCGCGGCCAGTGGCGATAAGCGATCACGCGCTGGAACAACTGAAGTACATACGGGAAACGATGGAGCGGACCGGATCGTTCACGGCGGTGCCGGGGTGGGGCGGGGTGGCGATGGGAGTGTCGGCACTGGCGGCGGCGGGGGTAGCGTCGCGGCAGACGGATGTGCGGATGTGGGGCGGGGTGTGGATGTGCGAGGTGTTGCTGGCGCTGTGCATTGGGGGCGCGTTCATAGTGCGGAAGACGCGGCGGGGAGACCGGAGCCTGTTCGCGGCGCCGGGGCGGCAGTTCTTTTTGAGCTTCAGCCCGCCGGTGGCGGCGGGGGGCGTGTTGAGCTGGGTGCTGTATCAGCAGGGGGCGTGGGCGGTGCTGCCGGGATTGTGGCTGATGCTGTACGGGGCGGGAGTGGTGACGGCGGGGGCGTTCTCGGTGCGGATTGTGCCGGTGATGGGGCTGTGCTTCATGGGAATCGGGGCGGCGGCGCTGGCGGCGCCGGCGGCATGGGGCAACTGGTTCCTGGCGTTCGGATTCGGCATTGTGCATATCGTTTTCGGACTGATCATTGCAAGGAGGTACGGTGGCTAAATCAGCGGTTAGGAAGTTAGAGGCGGTGACGCCGGGGGCGGCAGGTCCGACGGCGATGAAAGAGTCGCAGGCGCTGGACCGGTTGATCCACGAAAAGATGCGGTTGGGGATTGTGAGCGCATTGGCCGTCAGCGGGCCGCTGACGTTTGTGGAGTTGAAGGCGCTGCTGGCGGCGTCCGATGGCAATGTGAGCGTACATGCGCGGAAGCTGGAAGAGGCGGGCTACATTACGTGTTCGAAGGGGTTCAACGGCCGGATGCCGCGGACGGAGTATTCGCTGACGTTTGAAGGGCGGGCGGCGCTGGAGAAGTATCTCGATCACCTGGAAGCGATTGTTGGCGCGATGCGGCCGAACAAATGAGGGCGTTGGTGCTGCTCTTGTTGCCGCTATTGGCACGGGCGCAGGATGTGGACAGCTTTGTGCGGGAAAACGCGGGGCGGTTCACGCCGAAGGCGCAGCGGATTCAGTTTGCGTTGATTGGCGATCAGCAGTATACGCCGGCGCAGGAGAAGCTGTTTGAGAATGTCATCGATTCGATGAACGGGGAACCGCTGCAGTTTGTGGTTCACGATGGGGACATCATCGGCAGCAACAAGCCGTGCGACGACGCGACGTTTGCGCGGCGCGTGAAGACGTTCGGGCGTTCGGCGCATCCGTTCGTATTGACGCCTGGGGACAACGACTGGACGGACTGCGGGAAGGCGACGATGGGCGGGTTCGATCCGCTGGAGCGGCTGGCGAAGGTGCGCGCGCTGTTTTTTCCTGCGCTGGGGAAGCGCTCGCTGCCGCTGGTTTCGCAGGGCCGGTTAAAAGAGTTCGCGCCGTATGTGGAGAACCAGATGTGGGCGCGCGGGCAGGTGCTGTTTGCGACGCTGCATGTGGTGGGAACGAACAACAATGCGGCGAGGCGGGCGGAATACGAACCGCGGAACGCGGCGAACCTGTTTTGGGTGAAAGCGGCGTTCGCGATTGCACGGAACCGGGGCTTCCGGGGGGTGATGGTGATTATGCAGGCGAATCCCCACTTTGAGGAAAAGAAGCGGAAGGCTGGGGATGGATTCGGCGACACGATTGCGGCGTTGGAACGGGAGACGCGCGCGTTCCCTGGGGAGGTGGTGCTGGTTCATGGCGACAGCCATTATTTCCGGATCGACAAGCCGCTGGTTTCGGCCCACGACAATGCGGAGGGGAGCCGCGTGGAGAACTTCACACGGGTGGAGACGTTTGGCCCGCCGGACGTTCACTGGATCCGGGCGACGGCGGACCCGGTGAACCCGATGGTGTTCCAATTCGACCAGCGAATTGTTGCGGCCAACATCCGCGCGCGGTAGCGATTAAACTGAAAAGAGAGAGTTCTCCATGCGTACAATAGCGGTTGTCTTCACTGCCTCTGTCCTGTTTCTGACTGGCTGTTCGGATGCTCCAAAGAGCCCGGCGGCGAAAAAGGAGGAACCGAAGAAGGAGCCGGAAGCGATTACCGGCAAGAATGCGTTCTTCAAGGTATATGTGACGGCGAGGGCCTGGGCGCAGGATGTGCAGTGCCTGAACGTGGTCAACATTCCGATCAGCGAAGTGAAGGGCGGCGAGGGGAAATCGGGCGCGTGGCGCGTGACGGTGGTATCGCCATCGAAGCTGCGGAAGCGCACGTACACGTGGTCCGCGGTGGAAGCGGAAGGGAATCTGCATGCGGGCGTTTTCCCGGGGCCGGAAGAGGCGTTTACGCCGAGCCCGGCGGCGCGGATGTTTGTGGTGGCCGCGTTGAAAGCGGATACGGACGCGGCGCTGAAAGTGGCCGAAGGCAAAAGCGCCGAGTATATGAAGAAGAATCCGGGGATGCGGATTAACTACCTGCTGGAAGCGGGGAACAAGCACCCGAACCCGGCGTGGCGGGTGATTTGGGGAGACTCTGTGGGCACGAGCAGCCATTCGGTTTTCGTGGACGCGACGACGGGCGAATACCTGGAAACGCGTCACTAAGATGCCGATTCCCGCCGCCGAAGTAGTCGCCGCCTCGGAGCGAATCCGAGGGCTTGTCCGCCGCACGCCGGTGGTGCCGGTGGATGTTTGCGGACTGCGTTTGTATTTGAAGTGCGAGAACCTGCAGGATGGGGGATCGTTCAAGCTGCGCGGGGCGACGAACGTGATCCGGACGCTATCGCCGGAGGCACTGGGGCGCGGGGTGATGGCGTATTCGTCGGGCAATCACGCGGCGGGAGTGGCGCTGGCGGCGCAACGGGCCGGGGCGAAGGCGCGGGTGGTGATGCCGCATGACGCGCCGAAAGTGAAGGTGGATAACACGGCTTCCTTCGGGGCGGAGATTGTGAGTTACAACCGGTTCACGGAGGACCGGGAGGCCATCTGCCAAGCACTGGCGGCGGAGACGGGCGCGGCGATTGTGCCGCCCTTTGATCATCCGATGACGATTGCGGGGCAGGGGACGGCGGCGATGGAACTGCTGGAAGAGGCGCCGGAATTGGACGCGCTGATCGCGCCGCTGGGGGGCGGCGGGCTGATGGCGGGGACGTGCCTGATCGCGCGGCATATGCGTCCATCGCTGCGCCTGTTTGGCGGCGAGCCAGCGCTGGGCAACGATACGTACCTTTCGATTCAAGCCGGTGAGCGGGTAGAGATCGCGCCGCCGGATACGATTGCCGATGGGCTGCGGTCATTCGCTCCGGGAAAGTTGACGTTCCCGGTGATGAAGGAAAACCTGGAAGCGGTGGTTCTGGTGACCGAAGACGAGATTCGCGCCGCGGTGCGCTGGCTGGCGACGAAGGCGCATCTGGTGGTGGAGCCGAGCGGGGCGGTTCCGGTAGCGGCGATTTTGCACGGAAAGCTGCCGCGGGAAGTGCGCAATATTGGTGTGATCGTGTCCGGCGGGAACATAGAGCCGTCGCAACTGGCAGAGATACTGGCCTAACTTTCCAGAATGGCCACGAGGTCCAGCACCGCTTTCCGCGCGGGTTTCAGCAGCGGGAGCGAGCCGAGGCGGATGAGGGTGGTGACCATGCGCGCGCTGGTTTCCAGGAGCTGCGCGGTGCGCGACTGGCCGTCCGAGCGGTCGTAGATCCAGAAGAGTATCAGCCCCATCTGGTACATCCAAAGGATTTTGGGGAGTTGCGAGGCCATGTCGGCGGGGACGCTGGTTTCGGTTTCGGCGAGGGCGCGGGCGAAGTGGGCGAGGTCCTGTTCGCGGACGTCCTTCGATTCGGCGGCGAAGGGGGAGAGCGGGCTGGCAGGGTCAGCGGCGTGGCCCATCAAGGCGCCAAGGAATTTCCGATTGGGCTCGAAATAAGTGAACTTCACACGGATCATGGCGGCCAGGCGCGCTTCCAGTTTCCTGCCCTTCTGCGCGGTCTCTAGCAGCGGGCCGAGATCATCTTTCGCCTGCTGGTAAAAGGCGAGAACGATGGCATCCTTCGAAGCGAAGTAGTAGTAGGCGAGGCCGGTGGCGACCTTGGCGCGGGCGGCCACCTCCCTCATGCTTGTTTCGGCGAAGCCCTTTTCGCGGAACAGCTCCAGCGCCGCTTCCAGAATTTTCGCGCGCGTTTCGGCGGACTTTTTTTCTCTCACAGGGAACACCCCGGCAGGGAAACATCGCGCAGGCGAGCGGCCAACTCTTCATCGCCCCGCAGCCCCAGCCACTCCGACAGTGTAGAACGGTTTTTGGAAAGCGTCGCGAAGGCCTGACGGGCGAGCGGCAACAGTTCCGGGCGGGCCAGGCGATAGGACCAATCGCGATAGCCGTCCAGCGCCCAGAGCACGATGAGCCAGGCGGAATCGCCGGTCCACACGTCACCGGTATCGGAAAGCACAGCGAGATCGGTTTGGCCCGGCGGCTTCGGGGCGCATTCGAGGGGGACCAACTGGCGCTGCACTGAGAGCCAGGCCACCAGCGCGGCGCAAAGCCCGCAGCGTGCGTCGTAGTACACCCGGAGCCGTTTCATCGCGCGGGCCCCCAATGGCCGGCGGGCGGCACGGGCGGCGGGGCAGAGGGGAGGCGATCCAGGGCGCGGCGGCGCATGCGGCTGAAGATAAGAATGTTCAGGAAGTGCATGATTCCGAGCACGATCAGAACAAAGCCGACTTTGTCGCTCACCAGTTCGACAAGCGCGCGGCCATTGGTCACGTCGTTATAGGTTCGCAGGGTGAAGATGATCCAGCCCAGGTTCAGCAGATAGAACCCGACGACCAGCAGGTGATTCACTGAACCGGCCAGTTCCCGGTTGCCGTGGAAGGCATCAAGGAGGAACGTTTTTCCGTTTGCGTGAAGCGTGCGCGCCACCCATACGGTGATGGCGATGGAGATGGTCAGGTACAGCAGATACGTATGGAGAATATACATACCGTCCTCTTTCTTGAACATGTTCAATTGAACATGTTCAAAAACAGAATACGCGCGGCGCGCGACACTGTCAATCCTTTTTTGAACGCGTTCAATTACCGCGAATTCTTTACGACGGCGCCGTCCTTCATGACGAAGAACACGTGGCGTGTCTGGGCGATATCATCCAGCGGGTTTCCAGGCACGGCGACGACATCGGCGATTTTCCCGGCCTCCAGGGCGCCCAGATCGCCGGCGATGCCGAAGAGTTCGGCGTCGACGGAGGTGGCGGCGCGAAGGGCGTCAATGGGTTTGAGGCCGCCCTTGACCATGAGGACGAACTCTTCGGCATTGGTGCCGTGGATGCCGACGCCGGCATCGGTGCCGAAGGCAACGCGAATGCCGCGGGCGGCGGCGCTGCGGAAGGTTTCGCCGATCCGGCGGGAGGCCATTTTGAGCTTGGCTTGTGTACGGGGGTCCATGACGCCACCCGTTTTCAGGCGCTCTTCCAGGCTCCAGACGGCGTGCAAAGTGGGGACGTAGAAGGTGCCTTTCTGCTTCATGAGCGTGAGTGCTTCTTCGTCCAGGAAGCTGCCGTGTTCAATGGAATCGACACCCATGCGAATGGCGCGTTTGGCACCGGAGGCGCCGTGGGCATGGGCGGCGACCCTCTTGCCCTTGGCGTGGGCCTCATCGATGATGGCGCCGATCTCATCGAGCGTAAGTTGCGGGGAATCGACGTCGTTATTGCGGCTGAGCACACCGCCGGTGGCGCAGATTTTGATGACGTCGGCGCCATACTTCACGTTGTAGCGAACGGCCTGGCGGGCGCTTTCGGCGCCGCTAACGACGCCGTCCTTCCAATCGGGTTCGCGGCCGAAAAAGTCCGGGGCGACGCCGTTCATCGGGTCGCAATGGCCGCCGATGGAACCGAGGCTTTTGGAGGCAGCCAGGATGCGCGGCCCTTCGACGGCTCCGCGGGCGATGGCGTTGCGCATGGCGACATCGACAAAATCGCCCGCACCCAAGTTGCGGACGGTGGTGAAGCCGGCGTGCAATGTGGCGCGCAGGTATTTGGTGCCCAGCAGCGCGGTTTCGGCGGCCGTGCGGGCCATGCCATCAATCGTGTCCTGGCGGCTGTCCTGGCCGATTTCGCCAGTCAGGTGCACATGTGCGTCCATGAAGCCGGGGAGGAGCGTAGCGTCGCCAAGTTCGATGACTTTCGCACCGGGCTTCAACACGGCCGACGGGCCGACGCCAGTGATGCGGCCGGCTTCGACAACGACGAGGCCGGGCGTTTGCAGGACCTCCGAGCGGCCGTCGAAAAGGCGCGCGGCGCGCAACACGACCTGTTGCGGCAAGGCGGCCATGCCGCAGAAGACGAGCAGTCCGAGAATCTTCATAACGCCTCCGGAATGGAATCCGCTATTCGCGCAAAAGCCGCATATTCGACCGCGATGCGTCCTTTCGCCGGCAGCCAGCGGTAGCCTGGGACGCCGAACAAGCCGCCGCGTTCGATCATTGCCCGGCGGCATTCCGGGAATGGCGAGGCGCCGAACTCCATGCCTCGTGTCAAGGTCTGTCCATTCCAGGGCGGGGACTGGCGGGAGTGGTTTTCCTCCCAAATGCCGATCCATGGGAAATCCGCCTGGCGCCATTCATAGCCGAACAGCAGACGCGAGGAGGGCGACCAGGCGAGGAACCAGGCGCGGTGCCCTTCCAGCAGTTGCGTGGAAAAGGCGGCGGAGCGGTCCACGTTCCGCAGTTTGCGCATGTCGACGGTACCAGAGCCATCGCGCAGCGGCGCGTGAGGCCAGGTGAACTCCGCGCCGGCGGGGAGGTAGCCGTCGGGTCCGGCAAAGTCAGCGGGATAGGTCATGGCGCGGGTGGCGGGAATGCGGAATTCCGTGTGGCCACGTTCGAGGAATGGCGGGCCCAGCGTGACGTGCTGGGTGTAGGCGATGGGCCGATCGAGGGGGGTGAGATTTTCGACGGTTTCGAAGAAGCGAACGCGCTCGCCGTCCAGCCGGATGGTGCGAGAGAAGGCCAGACCGTGAAGCGGCAGGGTGGCGTACATTTCGAGGCCGGCGGCGGTTTCGGAAAGTGTATAGGCCGCGATGGAGGCCTCGCCATGAACGGTAATGCCGGCGGCGGCTTCGTCTTCGGTTGGCGCGCCGAAGAGGTCAAGGCAGAGGTTGTGGCCGTGGATGCCGGAGAGGAGTTTCGATTCGGCGTCGCTGCCGTAGTGGGGGTGGAGGGCGGCGCTGTAAGCCGATGGGTCCATGGTTGGCCAGGGAGGAACCCAGAGCGGGTTCACTCCTGAAGCCTTGTGCAGAATTTCGGCCACGTGGCCGCCTTCGCGCAGTACGGTGACGCGCAGGGCGGTGTTTTCGATCGTCGCGGCGTCGCGGTGGCGCCAGCGGCTGAGCGGCATTAGCCCTTCTTGACAGGTGCGCCCGGCTTGGCCGGAGGCGCGGCGGGATTGCCGAGCGTATCGATCTCCTTACGCCAGACCTTGCGTTCGTCCTTCATAGCGATGTTGGAGAGGATCACAGCCGCGGAATCGGACAAGCCGATTTCGAGGTCCGCCTTCGGCTTGGCGCCGGTGCGGATGCAGTCCCAGAACTCGATCAACTGCTGGTCTACCGGATTCTTTTCTTCTTCCGGTACCATGACGCCCTTGGAGTAGAGCCAGCGACGGGCGAACTTGAGCTCCTTCTGCACGAAGCTGTCCTGGTCCGTAATTTCGTCCTTGCTGAGAAGGATGGGAAGCGCCTTGGCGCCTTTGCCGGTGGAGGCGAGGGAGGCACTGGCGACAGCGGCCTTGGTGGCGGTGGGGTTCGGGGTCTTCTTGGCCGGTTCGCGGTACCAGATGCCCAAGGAGGGTTCATCATCGGTGCCGACGGTGATGTGGATGGTGCCTTCGGTGCCCATGATCATTTCGCCGAACTGGGCGCGGGCGCCACCGAAGAGAGGCAGATGCTGATTGGTGGAGATGTAGGAGGCCATGAGCCGCTGGCCTTTGGGGTAGCGGAAGATGAGTTGGACGCTGTCGAAAACGTCGCGGCCATCCTTGAAGTAATCGATGCCGCCGACGCCGCTTACGGTTTCAAAGTGGCTGCCGAACATCCAGTCGGCAATGTCCATTTGGTGCGAGCCAAGTTCGGCGACGAGGCCGCCGGAGTATTTGGACATGAGGCGCCAGTTGGCCTCTTCGCCACGGGGATCGTTCTTTTTCATGGTCCAGGTGGCGCTGGGGACGTTGATGAGATTGCGGTGCCACTGGGAGTAGACGTTGGTGACATCGCCGAGCAGGCCTTTGTCGACCATTTGGCGGGCGGTCTGATAGAACTTGCTATAGCGGCGCTGGAGGCCGACCTGCATGACCTGCTTCGGACGCTCATTCACCATTTTGCGGAGCATGTGAATCTCTTCGGGCTTATGAACGAGCGATTTTTCGCAGAAGACGTGTTTGCCGGCGAGGAGAGCGTCGCGGGTGATGGGGAAGTGGGTGGACAGGGGCGTGGCGATCATCACCGCGTCGATGTCGTTGCGGTTGAGCACTTCGCGGTAGTCTTTGTAGCCTTTGGGCTTGTCCTTGGAGCCATTGACGGCCTTGTCCAGGTTGGGCTGATAGATATCGACGGCGGCCATGAGGCGGCCGCCGTCGAGGCCGTTCATGTGGGTGATGTGGTAGTAACCGCGTCCGCCAGTGCCGATGATAGCCATCTGCACCTGGCTGTTGGCGGCTTTCACCTTTTGAATCCAGGGAGCGCCAACGATGGCGGCGGCCGCCGTCGCGCCGACGGCCAGTTTGGCCGCGTCGCGCCGTGTTAATTCGGTCTGTTCCGTACTTTTGTGCTCAGGCATGGCACTCACCTCGCGTATTTCGTCGAACGAACCCACTATTATATGGCAGAAGGGACACATGTCACGCATCCGCTTGTTGCATTGGAAAGAAGAAGAGTGCGCGCCGCGGGCGGCTGCGATCAAGGCGTTGGGGTACGAGGTGGACTCCGCCAGACTCGTCAGCTCATCCATGAAGGAATTTCGGGAAAATCCGCCGGCGGCAGTTGTAATCGACCTTTCGCGTCTGCCGAGCCACGGGCGGGAGGTTGGTGTGTATCTGCGCGGCAGCAGATCGACGCGGCTGATTCCGCTGGTCTTTGTGGAAGGCGCACCGGAAAAGGTGGCGATGATAAAAGAGGCGTTGCCGGACGCGCGGTACACGACCTACCCGAAGCTGGGGCCGGTGCTGGAGGATGTGCTGGCGAATCCGCCGAAGGAGGCCTATGTTCCGAAGGCGAAGGAGCCGGCGCCGTTGGGGAAGAAACTGGGGTTGAAAGAGGGTTTGGCGGTGGGGCTAGTGAACGCGCCGAAGGGGTTTGCGGAGATGATTCCGAATGCGAAGCGGAATCCGACGGGGAAGGTGTATTTGACGTTGTGGTTTGTGGAGACTCGCCGGGCGTTTGAAGAGGCGCTGCCGGAGATGCGGAGGAAGGCCGAAGACGGGGGGATTTGGGTGATCTGGCCGAAGACGACGAAGGAACGCAAGCCCGATATTAACGGGAATATTGTGAGGGAAACAGCGCTGACGGCGGGGCTGGTGGATTTCAAGATCTGCGCGGTGGACGAGGTGTGGAGCGGGATGAGGTTCGCGGTTAAGCGCGGGTGAAAACGAGGTGGAAACCGCGCAGACGGTTGAATGCTGGGTGGGCGGATACCAATAGACGGCATCCGCAGGGCCGCTGGTCTGAGCACATGCGCTGGCTGCCATCGACCCGCACCGTGGCCAGGTCCCACGACAGGTCCGCCGCGCTATAGAACATTGCCGTATCGCCATCCCGGCGCGCCCGAGTGGAGGCGCCGGTGGGCCGGATGAGTCCAAGTCACTAGCGGAGCCCCTGCTCCGGATGGTGATTGGTGTCGAGGTTTCGCGTGGCCACCGCCAGCGCGGAGGGACCGGTCTTGCCGACCCATTCCAGTATTCGGGCCGGCGTCCAATCCAAGAAACGCTGCGGTGCCTTCGGCCGACGCTCCCTGTTGGCAAATTCTTCCGGTGGTTGCCGAGGCGCGGATCTCCACTTCGCGCCGTGTTTATTGATAGGGAACGCGATGCCAATGGCGGTCAAGCTCAACGCGGCACTGGATGTTGACGCGGGCCGTCCTGCACTCGCGGCAGCTGTAACGCTCGTAAGGCAACGGATGCGGCGCGGGACGGTCCGGCGTGTCGAGCAACGTCTGGCACGAGCCTTCGTGATTGCGGAAGGATCGCGCACAGAGCCGTGTCAGCGGTTCGCCGATGGCCTCATTGCCCCTGGAACGGCCGCCTTCGCAGCGCCATTGAAATCCAACGTTTTCCCACCAGCAGGCCGGCTTCGACCTTGGCCTTACCGGGATGTTTTCTCAGCCTCGCTGGGATCATGGCCACCCATAGCGGACTGCCCTCTCTTCGTATGTGCGGCGCAGGTTGCCAGGAATGACGATCTCCGGCACACCGCCGGAGAAAGTGAACGTTCGCGGGTGAGAGTCGATCCAGCCGCCACGTGCTTATATCCATGTGGCTTCAGGGAACGTGCAGTTGCTGGCGCCGAGCACGGCGATGGTGTCGCCCGCCGGTCTGTCAGGCTAGACATTAAATCAGACCAACTCCTTGTTCGAGTCAGCGATTGCCCCAGAGGACTCGCTCATTGAACAAGTTCAGCCGAAAATGCGGAAGCTCCAGAGACACGCTCAAAACGCGTCCTGGCGGGGTTCAGTATTGCATGCGGGGTTTCCCGGCGAGCCGCTTGTTTATGGGCTGCGGACCAGCGCCGCGCCCGCACCCGACCGGGATGAAAAAGAAGGCCAATGCGAGAGCCGCGAATGGGACGATCCAGTTGAGGTTTCCAGGCTTTCCGTTCCCATGCGCTCGAAAGGCGCCGCTATTCTTCGCCGGAGCTGCGCGCGGAGCGAGTATTGGCAAGATTCAATCGTTGGGGGTGCATTGCATTTGCGCGCGTCATCGTTTTACTGCCGAGCTGCCATATGGTCCCGGAGTCTTCCAAAGACAGATCGCTAACCAAGCACCGAGCACAATGTCTATCGTGCCGCAAAAGCCGGGCCACCAAACTGGCATGCCCGGGTTCGTGACCAATGCGTGATGAACGAAAAAGTCATAAAAGCCGTGTCCGGCGATGGCGGCGGCAACCAGCCACATATTCCTCTTGAATCCGAGTGCCGCGAAAGCTGCAAAAACCAGGCCGACGGCGATCTCAATCTCCAATGTGAAGTGATGGGGTTCGCCCATCAATGCAAACAACGCATAGTAGGACGCAATCACGATCATCACGACGGGGTAGAACGAACGATCACGATCAAAGCCGATCACCTTGGCAAATCCAGCCACGACGACTCCCAAAATCACGCCAACCAGGTATTCCATATCGTTTCCCTTTCTTCCGCCGCTGTCGAGCGTCTCTTGGCGACGCCCCAAGGTTAGCCCGGCGGCTCTGCCGGGCGCTAGAATGCCTCGGCTGAAGTTCTTGAACGAATCGGCTACAGTGAGAGCCGGGGGGTTTAGTGACGGAGACGCCGAGCCGCGGTTCGTACCGCTGGTTGAACGAACCGCGCTGGTATCTTTGGGAAGGCGGCTTTCTTCTGATCGCTCGCGCAGATGGCGTTGTGCCAACGCATACGCACCATGCGATCCAAATCGTTGTGGCTCTTGAAGGAGAAGTGGCGATCCGCGGGAAAGAGGGGGACTGGCGAAAGGGAGCGGGCGTCATTGTCCGGCCGGACGCGGCCCACTCGTTCAATTGCAATGGCGCGTTGGGTGCGATGTTGTTCGTGGATCCCGAATCCACGGAAGGAACCTGGCTCGGAAGCGCGCTCCAGCGTGACATTACGATGGTTACGGGTCCGCGCTTGGCCTCATCGGCTCAAGAGTTGCGCCGGTTCATGGAGCAACCCTTTGAATGCATGGAGATTGGTGAGCTTATTCGCCATTGCGTTCAGGCGCTAAGCCCAGGAGCGCCGCCTGCACGACGCCTGGACCCGAGAGTGACAACCGTGCTGAACGCGATCCGGGAAGGCGACGATCTACACCTTTCGTTGGAGAACGCGGCGAAGAAGGCGTTCCTGTCACCAAGCCGATTCGCTCATTTGTTCAAAGAACAAGTCGGGCTTCCATATAGCCGCTA
This sequence comes from Bryobacterales bacterium, assembly GCA_016789905.1. GTDB lineage: Bacteria > Acidobacteriota > Terriglobia > Bryobacterales > Bryobacteraceae. The sequence goes on from JAEUQC010000185.1 coordinate 22,099, forward strand.
CATGCTATGGCGCAAGTTGACGCGGGCCATGGTGGCGGTTGGGTCTGAGCGAACGATTTCGGCCGCCGCACACGCAGCGGATTTCGCCGATGCCGCGCACCTGACGAGGACCTTTTACCAGATGGTGGGGATGGCGCCCTCCGTATTGATGCGCGGCACATTCGCTGAACTTCCCTCCCCGTTCGACGTGCCTGCCGAACGCCCTGCGGTACAGAACCTACGGGCGCCCACAGCATAGCTGATTCGTACGTCAACAATAGCTGTTTTGTTCAATTCCGAAGCGAGAGTTCAATGAGAAACTTCGGTTGTTGGCATCAAGCCAGCAAACAACTTCCAAGGAGCTCGAAAATGTCGAACAACTCAAAATCATGCAAATGCGGACTGTGCCCGGGTGCGGCTTGCACCTGCGGTTGCCAGAGTGCCAAGGCAAATCACCAGCCTGGAGGCTGCGCGTGTGGAACGAATTGCCAGTGCGGGCCTTCGTGTTCTTGCAAGAAGTCCTAAGCGCAGACTGAACGCCGCGCACTGTGCCTGTGCGCGGCGTAGCCTCGAACGAAAAGGAACCGCTCATGCTCAATTACTCCAACCTATTGGTCCTGGCCGGGAGCCTCTGTCTGTTCCTCGCCCTCGTGCTTGCCTGGTGCCTTGTGGGGGTTCGCGCTTCCTCCGTTATGAAGCAGATCTTCCCAGGCTATCAGCACCTATTGAAGGCCCACATCGACTATCTGATGATGTCTGGGTTGTTGATTGTTTTCTTTCTGCTGTTTGCGCATTTTCGTTTGTCCGCGCCACCAGCCGTTGTTGCATCGATGATTGCCGGGTCCGTGATGAACCCCGTTGGCTTTCTTGTTCTGGCCGTGAAGCCCAAGACGAACCAGAGCCCGGCCAGCCCATTCGGCGGCGTTATGGCGTGCAGCTTCACGCTAACGACGGTTGGTTACGCCGGCGCAGCGTGGCTGGTGGCGCGGGCGGCAGCCCTGGCGTTGTGACTTTCCGCTAGTCGAGACAACGACTCCTCCTACACGCGATGCCAGGCGGCAAAGAGCCTGCGATGCGCGTTTTCTCGCGAACTGGCGACGAGCGTCGCGCTCTGCTTTTCGAAACGTCTTCCGCACCGGAAATATCCCCGCGTATCGGGAGCGAGATCTTCGTGGCAAGGCTGAGCAGACGGGTGCGCCGGCAACTACTTCAATCGTTTTCATTGCGTATGGTGGGGGAAAATAAGTCCGGACTTGACTAGAGGCCAGCCAGATTCGGCCATACCTTGCGGTAGCCGCGCTCCATGGCCCAGACACCCAATGGCAGGAGCGCCAATTCATCAATGTGCGGGATGATAGCCGGTTCGGCCTCCGGCAGCAACAGATGGAGGCAGGCGCGGCAGGCGTCACAGGTCTGGGTGCGGACGTGGGGCCAGCCTTCGGCGGAGTGGAACTGGATGGCGTCCGGGTCCGTTGCAAGACACTCCGGACAGGTGCCCCGGCGGAAGGCCCATTCGGCTCGACAAAGGGAACAGGCGAGAAACAGCGCGTCCCCATTGCCGGCCGGGCGCAAGACGCCCAACTGCGGGGCGTGGCCGCAACGGGGACACTCATTGGGCCGCGGGTCCAGCATTTGCAGGGGCGCATGGCGGGCCCACGGCTCCAGCGCGAGGCGCGCATAGACGCTCGACGGCGCGTAGGGATCGGGCGCCTGGAAATAAGCCGCGACATCCGGCACGGCGCCGCGCAATGGTTCCGGGGCGATGGACGCGAGACTCTGCACCAGCCGTTCAGCCAGCACTTGCGCCCCCGCAAAATCAGGGCGGGCTTCGCCGATCAGTTCATAGGCGGCGGCGACGAACAGGAGCACTTCCGCCGATTGCGGATGGCGCCCGGCGAGCAACCGCGCGCGGGCAGCGTTCACCGGCCGTCCACCTCGCGAAACCACTTGCCGTGGTGGGACCGCGCCCAGCCCCGGCTGACGGTGCCGTGGACCATGGCCGACAGCGCGCCCGGCACGGCCAGAGTGCTCATGTAGAAATGCACGATGATGCCGCCCATGGAGACCGACGCGCACACCGGGTGGAGCAGGATGGCGATGAGGCGCGCGCTGCGCGGCGCGACTTCCGGAAACCAGATGACCAAGCCAGAGAGCAGCAGGAAAAACGCGCTGGCCGATTGGAGCCAGAACATCATTTTCTGCCCGGCGTTGAAGCGGCCGCTTTCCGGGATGCCCGCCTCAATATGCTGCGCGTAGAGATGGCTTTTGGCGAGCCAGACCTGATCGTCCTGATCCAACTGCATTTGGCCGGCCCAGCGTTTGAACATGACGCCAAGGGCGACGGAAAAGATGAGGCCGGCCCAGGGATGCCACGCGCGCACGGTTTCACCGCCGCCGAAGACGCCGGAAAGCCAGAAAAGGCGAGGGCTCCAGAGCGCGAGGCCGGTGAAGGCCGCGTAGAGAAAGCAGAGCGCGGAGGTCCAATGGGACACGCGCTCGGCGAAGGAAAACCGCTCAATCTGTGTCGTCATCGTGCCTCTCCTGCGGGCCGAACTTCAGGTAGTGCAACATGGCGCCAAGCGCGGTGCCAAGGAAAGCCGCATTGGCCACCCACTTGAGCGGACCCTTCCATAACGACACGGTCCAGGGGATGCGCGGGTCCTTCGGCAGCCCGTATTTTTCGGGCTCGGAGGCGTGCTTCAACACGTAGAGCACGTTGGTGCCGCCCACGCCTGGGCCGTCGTAAACGCCGGCGTCCATGAACCCATCCTCCTTCAACTCCGCGGTACGGATGGAGGCCAGTTGAACAAGATCCGTGCGGCTGCCGAAGGTGAGGCAGTTGGTGGGGCAGGTGCGGATGCAGGCGGGCGTCATGCCGGCGCCGACACGGTCAGAACAGAGCGAGCACTTGTAGACTTTTTTCGACGTGGGGCTGAGCCGTGGGACATCGAACGGGCAACCGGTGATGCAGTAGCCGCAGCCGATGCAGTTGTCCTGTTTGAAATCGACGATGCCATTGGGCAATTGGACAATGGCGCCGGGGGCGGGACAGGCCTTGATGCAACCGGCGTCGGCACAGTGCATGCACTGGTACTTGGCCATGAGCCAACTGTTGACGCCGTCATCGACATGCTCATTGAACTTAATGAGGTTCCAGAAGCTGGGAGAGAGGTCCGGCTGCGTCTGGTAGGTGTTGTTGAAGACGCCGAGGGTGAACTCCTGATCGTTCCATTCCTGGCAGGCGACTTCGCAAGCCTTGCAACCGATGCAGAGGGAGGTATCGACGAGTTTGGCTACCGTGGTGACGGCCATGGCTAAAGCTTCTCCACGTTGACGAGGAAGCCCTTGTATTCAGGGGTTCCGGAATTTGGATCGAAGGCCGAGGGGGTGAGGTTGTTGACAAGCGGCCCGCGGACGCGGCCGACGAAACCCCAGTGAATGGGGATGCCGACGTGATAGACGGTTTTGCCGCCAACAGTGAGCGCCCTCATGCGCTGGGTGACCATGGCGGGACCTTCAACGGTGCCGCGGGCGGAGGAGACGCGGACAAGGTCGCCGCCCTTGATGCCTTTTTCGTTGGCCAATGCTTCGGGGAGTTCGACGAAGAAGTTGCTTTGCAGTTCGGCGCCGCTGGCGACGTGTTTAGTCCAGTAGTGGAAGTGCTCGGTGAGGCGGTAGGTGATGGCGACGTAAGGGTATTTGTCGGGCGTGCCCATGGCATCGGCACTGCTCGACATGACGGGCGCGCAGGGGTTGGCGGAGGCGTTGGGATGGAGCGCGTTTTTGACGGGGGACTCCATGGGCTCATAGTGCTCCGGGAACGGCCCTTCGGCGAGTTCGGTGGTATAGAATTTGGCCACGCCTTCGGGGAGCATAATGAAGGCGCCGAAGGTGTGGGGATCGGCATCGGCTTTGTAGTCCGGGGTGTCGCCGGTCCACTTGGCGCCGTTCCAGCGGATGGCGGCGTGGCTTTCGCTCCAGGGCTTGCCGTTGGCATCGTTGGAGGCGCGGTTGTAGAGAATGCGGCGATTGGCGGGCCAACTCCAGGCGTAGTTGGGGAAGAGGCCAAGGCCGGTGGGATCTTCCTGGCCGCGGCGGGCCATTTGATTGCCGGCTTCGGTCCAGGAACCGCTGTAGATCCAGTTGCCGCACGAGGTGGAGCCATCCGCCTGGAGGGCGGCGAAGCCAGGCACTTGGGCGCCGGTGGCGACATCGCGCCCGTTGACTTCGCGGGCCACTTCTTCCAGCGACGGCGCCAGGGGCTGCGCGTAGTTCCACTGCATGGCCATGAGCGATTCCATGCCTTTGCCGCCCTCCTTTTCATAGAGCGCGCGGACAGCGAGGAAGATGCGGGCCATGATTTCGTGGTCCGGCTTGGCCAGGCCCGGGGGCGGCACGGCGGCCCGCTTCCACTGGAGCCAGCGGGAGCTATTGACGAAGCTGCCATCCTTTTCCGCGAAGCAGGCAGCGGGGAGGAGGATGACCTCGGTTTGGATCGCCTTTGGGTCAACGTATTTGGGATAGAACTTTTCACCGAGTTGCCGGGCGTTCCAGAAGGCGGCGGTTTCGGTTTCGAAGTTTTCGACGACGACGAGCCAATCGAGCCGGGCGAGGGCTTCCAACATCTTTTCGGTATTGGGCCCGTTGGCGACGGGGTTCATGCCGAAGCTGATGAAGCCGTGCATCTCCTTGCGATGCATACGGTCAAATATGAAGCCCCAGCTTTGGTTTTCCGTTTCGCCGAGCTTGGGCAGCCAGCCGTAGCCAAAGCCGTTTTCCGGCCTGGCGGCAGGGCCGTAGTAGGACTTGAGCAGGCTGGCGGCGAACTTGGGCGTGTTGGCCCAGTAGTTCATGGAGTCCGGGCGGAGCGGCTTGGGCGTGGTGGCCTTGATGTAATCGTCGAAGCTTTGCCAGTTGGCACGGGGCAGGCGGAGATAGCCGGGGAGCATGTTCCAGGAGCCCATGTCTGTGGAACCCTGGATGTTGGCGTGGCCGCGCTGGGCGTTGACGCCGCCGCCGGGGAGGCCGATATTGCCGAGGAGCAATTGGACCATGGCGGCGGTGTGGATCAACTGAACGGAGTGGGAATGGTGCGTCCAGCCGAGGGCGTAGAGGATGGTGCCGACTTTGCCTGCGCGGCCGGTGCTACAGATGACGGCGGCGGCCTTCTTGAAATCTTCCGCGGTGCAGCCGCAGATTTCGGCCACCTTTTCCGGGGTGTAGCGCGCATAGTGGCGCTTCATCTGCTGGAAGACGCAGCGCGGATTTTCGAGGGTCGCGTCTACTTTCGCATAACCGGCGCCATCGAGTTCGTACTGCCAGGTGGATTTGTCGTAACTCTTCTTTTCATCGCTCCAGCCGCTGAAATGACCTTCGTTGAAGGCGAACCCTTCCTGGAGGAGAAACGCGGCGTTGGTGTGCGCGCGGACGTAATCCATGTGGCACAGATCGTTTGCAATGGCGTAGTGGATCAAGCCGCCGAGGAAGGCAATGTCGGTGCCGGAGCGGAGGGGGACATAGGAATCCGAGACCGCTGCGGTACGGTTAAAACGCGGATCGACACAGATGAGCTTGGCCTTGCGCTTGCGCTTGGCCTCCATGACGAAGCGGAAGCCGACGGGGTGATTTTCGGCGGGGTTGCCGCCCATGACGAGGACGACATCGGCATTAGCGATATCGCACCAGCCATTGGTCATTGCCCCTCTACCAAACGTGGCGGCCAAACTGACCACCGTGGGGCCGTGTCAAAGCCTGGCCTGATTTTCGTAGGGGATGATGCCGAGGCCGAAACGGAATTTACCGAGAAGGTAGTTGATTTCGTTCGTATCGGTGCAGCCGCCGATGAGGCCGACGGTGTCGAGCCGGTTGACAACGCGGCCCTGGAGGTCGGTGGCCTGGAAGTCGCGGTCGCGGGTGTCTTTGATGCGGCGGGCGATTTTCTGGATGGCTTCGTCCCAGGAGATATCGGACCATTCGGCGGCGCCGGCGGCGCGATATCGGGGCTTGGTGAGGCGGCGATCGTTGACGACGAATTCTTTGAGCGAGATTCCTTTGGAGCAGAGCGTGCCGCGGTTTATTGGGCTATCGGGATCGCCTTCGATGTGGACGACCGTGGGCCGGGCGTTCTTCACGCGTTCGCCGGAGGTGTGGATGACAACGCCGCAACCAACGGCGCAATAGGGGCAGACGCTTTGCACTTGATTGGTGCGGGCAATTTTCAGTTCTTTCGCGGCGGCGGAGGCGGCCTCCAGGCGGAAACCGAAGGCGGTGGCGGTAACAGCAGCCCCGGCTTGCAGAAACTGTCGGCGGTTCACTGGCGGCATCATCGCGAACCATCATATCCCGCTAATGACCCATTTGACTCATGCGGTTTTCGATGATGGCGGCATACTGATTCATGGCGGCGGGGCGGCGGCGGCGGGGAGCGGGGACGCAGGCGGCCAGGCGGGCGGCCTGTTCGCGGGAAAGCGTGGCGGCCGGGGCGCGATAGTGATAGCGGGCGGCCGCCTCTGCGCCATAGACGCCGGGGCCCCATTCGATGAGGTTCAAGTAGAGTTCGAGAATGCGCTCCTTGCCGAGGATGTAATCGGCGATGGGGGCGAGGGTACATTCGACAACCTTTCGAACGGGGTTGCCATGGGTGGTGAAGAAGAGGTTCTTGATTAACTGCTGGGTGAGCGTGGACGCGCCGCGGAGGCGTTTGCGGGCGCCAGTGGCATCGCGAGCGGCGTCGGCCATGGCGCCGGGATCGAGGCCCCAGTGTTCGTAGAAATGCGTATCTTCGCCGGCAACAACGGCATGGCGGAGGTGGGGCGATATTTTGGCCATTGGCATGGGCGTGAAACGTTTCTCATAGGGGCCTTTACGAAACCACGATTCGACGCGGCGCTGGAGGTGGACGCCGGTGGTGGGCGGAGTAACCCAGCGAAAGAGGACGAGCGAACCGATCCAGAAGGCGTAGCAATAGAGCACGGCTTTAACCAGCAGCGGTGCCAGACGGCGCCAAAGGCGTTTCACCGCTTTCTGTTCCTGGCTTCGGCGAGCCGGGCCTCAATGCGTTCGGTTTCTTCGCGGTCAGCGGCGTTGGAACGGCCCTCACTGGCGAGGGCGGCAAGAAGGGAGAGAGCGGTTTCGTATTGGGCGATGGCTTCGGGGAAAGACTTGGCGCGGAGGGCGACGTCGCCGAGGGCGCCGTGGGTTTCGGCAACTTCGCCGCGGGCGCCGGCATTGGCGGGATTGCGTTCGGCGAGGAGGCGGCGCTCCTCCAGGACGGCGCGGAGGAGGCGGGCGGCGCGCTGGGTTTCGCCGAGATCGTTCCAGGCTTTGGCTTCGCGAAAGCGGACGGTGGCAAGCAGAGTGCGGGCACGGACTTCGTTGGCGTCGGCATTGACGAGGGGCTCAAACTGTTCGACAGCGCGGGCGAAAGAGGCGAGCGCTTCCTTCGGATCGCCGGCGACGCGGAGGGCGTTACCGAGGTTGGAATGGGCGAGGCCCAAGGACATGCGGTACTGGGCCTGGCCGCCGCGGGCGCCATGGAGAGCGACCTGCAAGCGGAGGCTTTCGCGGTAATGCCGGACGGCGCCGCTTGTATCCTTTTCATGCATAAGAATGCTGGCCATGCGGGTGTGAGCGAGAGCAAGGCCTTGCTGATCCTCTTCGCTGCCGGGGTTACGGAGCGCGAGTTCCTCATAGATGTGCAAGCCTTCGCGGCGGAGTTCGAGGACGCCCTGGAACGCGCCGAGTATGGAGAGGCTGGCGCTGGTGGCAGTGAGGCTGGAGGCGACGTTGCGCTGGCGGGCGGTATCGCCGGGCTTGCGTTCGAGCAGGCGGCGGCGCATTTCGAGGGCGGTGCGGTCGGCTTCGAGGGCCTGTTGGCCGTCACCAGTGGCGCGAAGAATAGAGCTGATGCGCATGAGTGTGTTGGCCAAGGCTTCTTCGCGGCGATCACTTTCGGCCTCGTTTTTCGCGGCGGCGAGCAAGGCGCGACGGATGCCTTCGGCCTTGCGGTAGCTTTGCAGGGACGCGGCGGTGCCACCGAGGTTCAAGGCGCCGGGACGGCCCTGGACGTCGCCGACTTTTTCGTAGGCGTTGGCGAGATCTTCCTGCAAAGTGGGGTCGCCGGAGGATTCCTGGGCCAGGCTGTCGAGATACTGAAGCGAGTTGCGGACCATGGTGCCGCGGACGGCGGTGGCGCCCGGAAGGCGGGCGATGGCGTCGTCCATTTCAAAAATGAAGGTGTTGGCGAGGCGGCGGACGTCCTGGAAGCGGCGCTCTGCGCGTTCGTAATTGAGCCGGGCGATGCGCGCCTGCCAGAGAGTCATGGCGAGGCCGGCGATAAGGGCGATAAGGACGGCGGCGGTGGCGATGACGACAGGACGATTGCGGCGGATGAATTTCTGGGTGCGGTAGTGCCAGGTGTGGGCGCGGGCGGCGATGGGGCGGGATTCGAGATGGGCACGGATATCGTCGGCAAAGGCCTCGACAGACTGGTACCGTTCGACCGTTTCGAACTCGGCGGCTTTGAGGGCGATGTTGTCGAGATCGCCTTCGAGGCGGCGGTCGCCTGCGCGATGACTGGGCCGAAGGGGAGTTTCCTGGCGAAGGCGGTCATAGTATTGCATGGGCGACAGGTTGTCCATGGGCAAGGCCTGCTGCCAGGTGAGGAGATAGTAGAGAATGCGGCCGAGGGAATAGACGTCGGAGGCGATGCCGGCGGGTTCGCCGCGAAGCTGTTCGGGGCTGGCCCAGGCCGGGGTCATGGCGGGTTGAGTGGTGCCGCCGGGCTTGGCTTCGGTGGTGTCGTCACCGGATTGGAGAAGGCGGGAGATGCCGAAATCGAGGAGCTTGATTTCTGCGGGAGGATCGATGAGGATGTTGGCGGGCTTGAGATCGCCGTGGACAACGAGTTGGCGGTGGGCGTAGCTGACAGCGTCGCAAATAGCGAGGAAGGCGTGGAGGCGCTCCTCCAGGCTCATGTGTTTGGCGGCGGGGCTTTTGTCGAGCGGGGTGCCTTTGACGTATTCGGTGACGAGATAGGGCAGGCCATCGTCAGTGATGCCGCCATCGAGGAGACGGGTGATGTTCGGGTGATGGAGGCGGGCGAGAATCTGGCGCTCCATGCGGAAGCGGCGAACGGCGGCGGGAGTGACGGCGGAATGGCGAATGAGCTTGAGGGCGACGGGCATTTGATAGCCGTCGACTTCGCGGGTGGAGAGATAGACCTCTCCCATGCCGCCCTGGCCGAGGAGCGATTCGAGATGATAGGGCCCGATTTGGCGGCCGGCGGAGGTTCGGGGAGTGGAAAGATTGACGACGGCCTCTTCCATGAAGGCACCTGCTTCGTTGAGGGCGGCGATGAGGGAGAGGACTTCCTGGCGCAGTTCGGAATCGGTACCGCAGGCCTCATCAAGATAACGCGTCAATTCGCCGCGCGGAAGTTCGAGGGCGTGATCGAACACGTCCTTGACACGCTTCCATCGAGCAGCGGCGTTCATTTTCCTTTCGAGAGTTCGCGGAAAAGCCAGGCCTTGGCGGAGACCCAGTCGCGCTTTACGGTGGATTCGGAGATGCCGAGGACTTCGGCGGTTTCTTCGATGGAGAGACCGGTGAAGAAGCGGAGTTCGACGACACGGGCCTGTTGGGGGTCGACTTCGGCGAGTGTGGTGAGGGCGTCGTCGAGGGCTTCGAGTTCGAGATCGCGTTTTTCGGAGACGCCGAGGGCTTCGTCGAGAGAAAGAGCGACGGCGCCGCCGCCACGTTTGGCGGCGCGGACGCCGCGGGCGTGGTCAACGAGGATGCGGCGGATCATTTGGGCGGCGATGCCGAAGAAGTGGGCGCGGTTCTGCCAGCGGACGGAGCGTTGGTCGACGAGACGCATGTAGGCTTCGTGGACGACGGCGGTGGGCTGGAGGGTGTGGTCGGAGCGCTCGCGGTGGAGGTAGATGGAGGCGAGGCGGCGCAATTCGTCGTAAACGACGGGGGTGAGGGAGTCGAGGGCGGCTCGGTTTCCATCGGACCATTGGTTTAAGAGTTGAGTGACTTCGGGTGTGGTCATGCGCGTCCCGTAAGGCAGTATAACGTTTTGTAGTGAGGAGTTGACCGGGCGGATGTAACGTTGGTATTCTTTGAGTGCGGGGTGGAGCAGCCTGGTAGCTCGTTGGGCTCATAACCCAAAGGTCGCAAGTTCAAATCTTGCCCCCGCAACCAACTCCCAATTGGTTTAGTTTCAATAC
>JAEUQC010000186.1 GCA_016789905.1 Bryobacterales bacterium
TCCGTGCGGAGGCTTTTAACGCCTTCAACCGCGCCAACTTCCAGGAACCCGGCCGCGCCCTCGGCGGCGCCGGCTTCGGCGTCATCAGCGTCGCCGACGCCCCACGCAACCTGCAACTTGGCCTGAAGCTCACGTTCTGACAAGCCTGCTATCGTCAATAGTGGGTTGGAATGATCACCGAAGAACAACTCCTGGAACTGCTCGCGGATAAAGAGTCCTTTCGCGTAGAAAGAACCACCTCCACCACTGACACAGCAAAATTCAGCGAAGCCGTCTGTGCCTTTGCCAACGACATGCCCGGCGCCCGCCTCCCTGGCTATCTCGTCATCGGCGCTCACGACAAGACCGGAGCGCCATCGGGGCTAACTGTAACCGATGAACTCCTGCGCAACCTGGCGGCTCTCGCCACCGATGGAAACATCCTGCCCGCCCCGGCGCTAAGCGTCTTCAGCTTTTCGCTCCCGTCCGGGGCGGGCGATATTGCTGTCGTTGAAGTCCAACCCTCTGACCTGCCTCCCGTCCGCTACAAACAGCGCATCTGGATTCGCCGCGGGCCCCGCAAGGCACTTGCGAATGAAACCGAAGAGTCGCTTCTCATCGAACGCCGCACTGACGCCGCTCGCACCTTTGATGCCAGGCCCTGCATCGGCGCTGCCCTCGCCGATCTGTCGCTCGATCTCTTTACAAATTCCTACCGCCATTTGGCTGTAGACCCCGACATTATCGAAGAAAATCACCGACCCATAGAGCAGCAATTGGCGTCACTTCGCTTCTTCGATCTCTCTCGCAATTGTCCCACCTACGCGGGTATCCTTCTGTTTGCGCAGGACGCACTGGCATGGCTTCCGAACGCGTACATCCAATTTGTGCGCTTCGACGGAACGACTTTGGACACAGACGTCTTGAATGAGAAAACCTTCCAAGGCGACCTCCTCTCGGTCGTGCAGGATCTCAACTCCTTCGTGAAACTTCTTACCACCCAGCGTCCTGCGCAAATTTCCGCCATCCAGGAATCCATCGTCTCGGACTATCCGGTAGTCGCCCTGCGCGAACTGCTATTGAACGCCATCCTCCATCGCTCCTATGAAGCCCCGGCCCCCGTCCGCTTCTATCAGTATTCGGACCGCATCGAAATCCAAAATCCAGGGCCCCTCTACGGGCTCGCCCGCCAGGATAACTTCCCCACGCAAACCAGTTACCGGAATCCGGTCCTTGCCGAAGCCCTGAAAACGCTCGGCTTCATCAATCGGTTCGGCCGCGGTGTCGAGCGTGCGAGAGCCGCTCTCGCGAAGAATGGCAATCCCTCGCCTTCCTTCACCTTCGGCGAAAACCATTTCGGGGTAACAATCTGGAGCCGGTTGTGAAGACCATCGCCTTTTTCAACAACAAGGGCGGCGTGGGCAAAACATCACTCGTCTATCACCTCGCCTGGATGTTCGCCGACCAGGGAATTCCCGTCCTCGCTGCGGATCTCGATCCGCAGGCGAATCTCACCTCCATGTTCCTAGACGAGGAGCGCCTGGAATCGCTCTGGCCGGACGATGACGAACACTCCTCCACCGTTTACGGCGCAGTCCGCCCCATCCTGCGCGGTCTCGGCGACGTCGCCGTTCCCCCCGTCGAGTGGATCGCCAAAGATCTTGGTCTCCTTCCCGGCGATCTGGGCCTTTCCAGCTTTGAAGACAAACTGTCCGACGCATGGCCCCGTTGCCACAACTCCGACGAAGCCTCGTTCCGTAGTATGACCGCCTTGTTCCGCCTCATGGAGCAGATGGCAAACGGCTGGGCCAGACTGGTTCTAATTGACGTTGGCCCAAACCTCGGTGCCATCAACCGGGCTGCTCTCATCGCCGCAGACCGCGTCTGCCTCCCTCTCGCACCGGACTTGTACTCCCTCCAAGGCCTAAAGAACCTCGGTCCGACTCTCGCGAGGTGGCGGTCCACTTGGTCAAGCTTGAAGGAGAAAGCCCCCAAGGGCCTCTCCCTGCCCTCTGGCAACATGGATCCCTGCGGCTATGTCGTCATGCAACACAGCATGAGAGATAGTCGTCCAGTCAAAGCCTATTCACGCTGGATGGACAAAATCCCGCCTGTCTACCGCACCCACATCCGCGCCCAGCCCCTATTGGATCCAATGCCAAAAGTTGCTGACGACCCCAACTGTCTAGCCCAGCTCAAACATTACCGCAGCCTCATGCCGCTTGCCATGGAAGCGCACAAGCCCATGTTTGAACTCAAACCCGCCGATGGCGCCATCGGCGCCCACGTCGAAGCCGTCCGTCAATGCCGTGCTGACTTTCTCCGCCTCGCGACCGCCATCGCCGCTTCCGTCGGTATTTCTATGGAAAACAGCCCAGCATAAAACGGTCCCGGTACGTACCGTCGCGGGTTCACCAAGAGGGCCCTCCGCTCGCCGTCCCGCCAATCAGTCGTACCCTGTGAAGATGCGCCGCCGCCTCTTTCTCGCCTCCCTCTCCGCCGCCGCCCAGCCCCCAGCCATCCGGCGCGAGGTGTTCATGAAATCCCCCGGCAAAGGCACGGCCATCATGGGCATCGCCTATTACGCAAAGGCCTCCGGGCTCGATATGGTTTCGCTCGAACAGCGCTGGTCCCGGTCCGATACTATCGACACCGTATTTCGCCGCGTCTCCACCGACAACGGCCGAACCTGGTCCGCGCCTGTCGAATCCAAGACCGGCGAAAAGCGCCCCAACGGCACCTGGCGCAAACACCCCCGCGCCGGCTTTGTCGACCCGCGCACCGGTCGCCTCCTCGAATTCTGGATGGAGGCCGTTCTGCCCACCGACGATCCGCTCGAAGGCCTCCGCAACTACGGCGTCTACTACTCCATCGATGGCGGCCCCGCCCGCCAGCTCATCCACAAGGGTGCGGGCTTCGACGCCAAACATCCCATCCCCGGCGCTGAACTCGGCCGCAACGGCTTCATGCTTGGCGACCATGGCTCCGCCCCCATCACCGCCCCCAACGGCGACATTCTTCTCCCGCTCGAAATCTTCCCCGCCAAGGACGGCAAGCTCTACAACCCAGGCGGCGGCTACACCTGGTCCGACGCCGCTCTCGCCATCGGCCGTTGGAAGGGCAACGGGCTGGAGTGGTCGATGTCGAACCTCGTCCTCGGCGACCCCGCCGTCACCACCCGCGGCATGGTTGAACCCACCATCGCCTTCCTCGACAACCGCCGCGTACTCATGGTGCTCCGGGGCTCGAACGACAAGAACACCAAACTTCCAGGTTACAAGTGGTTCAGCCTGTCCACCGATGGCGGCCGCACCTTTCCGCCCGCCAGGCCCTGGACGTATGCCGATGGCGCTCCGTTCTTCTCTCCCAGCGCCTGTTCGTACCTGTTGGCGCATTCGAATGGGCGTCTTTACTGGCTCGGCAACATTACGCCGGAGAATCCCAAGGGCAACCGGCCCCGTTACCCCTTCGTGATTGCGGAAGTGGATAGGGCCACCGGCCTGTTGCGGAAGGAATCGGTTCGCCAGATCGACGGCCGCGCCGAGGGCGAACACGAGATTCTGACTCTCTCCAACTTCTACGCCCACGAGGACCGCGAAACCAAGGAGATTGTCCTGTACATGACCCGCCTATTCGCCCATAACGATGGTTGGGAAGGCGATGGCATTCGCTATCGAATCCCGGTGTCCTGATCTCGGCGGAACGGCATAAGGAGCTCGTGCCGCCGCAACAAACGCGCACCGCCACACCCCGAAATCCACCCCCCGGCCCCAGCAACACCGCCAATCCCGCCCAACGGAAACCTCCCCCGCCAAACCAATCCTGCCCCAACTCCCCAACAGGGCGTCAAGCGCGCACTCCCCACAAGATTGGCGCCGCCCCTGCCCCAATCCAACTTCACCACCACCAATACCAATGGCGGCCGCCCCCGCCGAACACGAATCCTACCTCGCCAAATATACCGTCAGCTTCGACCGCGGCGACTGGCTCCTGGCAATCAGCCGCACGGAATTGACGGCACGCCCGTCGGCGAAGTCCAGCAGCCGAAACGTCCCTCTCTCCACCTGCCCCTCACGGAAGTCCACCACCTGCACTTGCCCGTTCTCAAACAGCACCTCGGCGAAGTCCAGATGCGCCCGTCCTTCGATGTTCAAATACAGCGCATTCCCGCGGTTGTTCACGTGCAGCGTCGTGTCCACCCAGTCCTCCCGGCGCGTGATCGTTTCGCTGTCTTCCCACAACAGCCGGTCGCGCGCCGGAAGCGAAACGACAGTGCGGGTCCACACAACCGGCGCGGCATACACCACCGGGTTGCGAACCACCACCGCGGCTGGCCGGACGGGGCGGACGATCACTGTCCGGTTCGGACGAGCGATGGGATGACCGGGCCCCACCCGCACCTTGACACGCACATCGGCAATCAAAGGAAGGGCGAGCAGTAACCCGGCAAGTAAGAATCGATTCGACATGTTGCCTCCTGCGATACTTAACTCGCAAACGGAGGCAAAGTTGTATCAGCAGCCTTCTTCCATGAAGTGATACGCAATCATATGGCACATCGCCATATGCGCGTCTTCAATCCGGCCCATATGCCGGTTGGCTACATGCAGGTTCAACTCCGCCATCGGGCCCAGTTTCCCGCCATCCCGCCCCGTCATTGCAATCGTCTTGCAACCCAGTTCCTTGGCCGTCTCCATCCCTCGCAACACGTTCGGCGAGTTTCCTGAGCCGCTAATGGCCAAAAACACGTCGCCCGGCTTCGCGAAGTTCTTCAACTGCTCGGCGAAAACAATGTCATAACCCACATCGTTCGAGTACGCCGTCAGCGTCGGCAAATTGTCGTTCAAGCTCAGAATGCGGAACTTCTTGTCGCGGCCAAAGCTGGCGCCCTTCAATACGTCGCACACAAAGTGCGAGGCGGAACCGGCGCTGCCGCCGTTGCCACAAACAAAAATCGTGTTGCCCGCTTCACGGGCCTGGGAAAACAGGTCGACCGCCTTGCGAACGCCTTCGGTGTCGATGCCGCGGATGGTTTCGGCTAAATCCTGCTGGTACTGCGCGATGGAATCCATTTCTCTCCATTTTAGCAACCTCTTTGGCGCGGAGGCGTCTCTAGATCATGCGTTTGGCACTGGCATTGGCCGGTTTGACACTCTGCGCCCAGGACCCGCGGGCGATCATGGAAAAAAGCCTCCAGCGCGATCAGCGCGACGACGAACTGGCACGCCAATACGCGTATCTCGAAACATCCGTCGAACAGGAATGGAAGGACGGCAAGCCTTCCAAACAGGAATCCCAGACCCACGAGATCATGAGCCTCTACGGTGAACCCTACCGCCGCCTGGTCGCCAAGGACGGCAAACCGCTAACGCCCGAGGCGGCCCGCAAAGAGCAAGCGAAAATTGACAAGCTGGCGGCCGAAAGGGCCAAGGAGACGCCCGCCCAAACCGAGCGCCGCATTGCAAAATACACCGCGGAGCGCCGCCGCCAGCGGGCCTTTCTCCTCGAAATACCCAAGGCTTTTTCCTTCCAACTCGCCGGTGAAAGCAAAATCGGTGGCCGCGCGGCCTGGATGATTGACGCCACCCCCCTCCCCGGATACCAGCCACGCGACTCCCGCGCCAAAATGTTGGGCAAGTTCAAAGGCCGCTTCTTCGTTTCGAAGGAGGATTTCACCCTGCTTCGCCTGGAAGCCGAAGCCATCGACACCGTCTCCTTCGGCCTCGTCCTGGCGCGCCTGGATCGGGGCGCGAAATTCACCCTTGAAAAGACCAAGGTGAACAACGAGCTCTGGATGCCCATGCGGATTAAGGTTGATTTCGACGCCCGCCTCGCGCTCTTCAAGAAACTCCGCGTCGGCCTCCAAATCGACTATTCCGGCTTCCGCAAATTCCAATCCGAATCGCGCCTCGTATCTGTCGAGCCGCTCGAAGAGTAACGCTCCCCAGCCACCGCCGGCCCTCAATCATCCCCGCGGCCGAGCCTCCCTGTTCTCCCCATCGGCAACAAAAGGCCCCACCCGGAGGTGCCAATCCGAATCGCGCCTGCCTTCCGTCGAGCCGCTCGAAGAGTAACGCTCCCCAGCCAGCGCCGGCCCTCAATCATCCCCGCGGCCGAGCCTCCCTGTTCTCCCCATCCACACTCGCAACCCGCGCAGTATCCGTCGGCAGACAGTGCGATCCTGCCGGAACCATCGGAAATTTAGGACTAATCTTGTACCCGGATTAGGCGTTGCGTACTATAAGTAATCAAAGGCCTTTGTACGATATAAGGAGAGGTCTGCCTTTTCGGAGATGAAATACGCCGCCACTGCCGCTTCCGGAACGCGCCTTCGAGCGCCGGGAAAGGTGTTAGCCAAAATAGTGGAGTGGCGCGCCGGAAAACTGTCCGATCCGGTCGCGCGTCTGGGCTATCTCCGGGGTTCCGCCTCATTCTGGGCCCGCCGTCCCATCCGCCGTGCCGTTGCCGATACACGCCTGCACCGCGTTAGCGCTTTCGTCGCCTTCGCGTTGCTGCTTCCCGTGCCAATGATCACCGATGGAGCCGCGCCGCGCCGTACCGTGCAGGCCGCCTCCAAGGCCGATGCCTTCGGCAATGTCTGGACCGTCGAGGATACCGCGGATCATGAGCTTTACAGCAACGGCCTTCGCGTCGAAAAGCGGTTTACCGCCCCTCCCCGGCTGCCCGTAAAGTATCAGCGTTGGCGGATTGATAACAATACTCGCGAAGAAAACCCCGCGCCCTACGGCATCGTCTTCCACACCACCGAATCCGACGCCGCCGCCTACGAGGAATCGAACAACCGCCGCCTCCGCCGCGCCGCCGAAGGCACCGCCGGCTTCGTCCAATCCCAGCGCGCCTACCACTTTGTCATCGATAAGTTCGGCCGCGTCTTCCGGACGGTGCCGGAAAACGAACCCGCCAACCACGCCGGCCAGTCCGTTTGGGCCGACGGCACATACTATTTCGTAAACATGAACCACAGCTTCCTCGGCGTGTCCTTCGATGGCCAGTCCCGCGGACCCGACGGCAGGCCCAGCATCACCGAGCCGCAGATCCTTAGCGCCAGGTTGTTGACGGAGATCCTGCGCTCCCGCTACCGGATTCCGGCTGCCAACTGCGTCACCCACGCCCAGGTCTCCGTGAATCCGGGCAATATGGGCGTTGGATATCACACTGATTTCTCGTCCGGCTTCCCCTTCGCCCGCCTTGGGCTACCGGTGAACTATCTCACCCCGCTTCCGGCCATAACGCTTTTCGGATTTGGGTTTGAGGACTACTACTCGACCATTGCCGCCGATGAACTGCAGGATGGCATCAGCGCGGGAGAGACGATTCTCCGGCAGGACGCGACGAAGCGTGGACTTTCGACAGCGGCGTATCGGCGCACCTTGGCGCAACGCTTCCGGGATGTGCCCGATCCGCATCGCTACATTAACTTTTCCGAGCCGGAAACAAGGAGCTCCCTTCCATGACAATTCGCTATTCCGATGGCTCCACCCCCGTGGGGTTGGACGTCGGAACCAGCCGCATCGTCGCGGCTTGGCCCAGTGACTCGGGCTATGTCTACCGCAGCGAGTTGAACTCGTTCGTCACCCTGCCGGGGTCCAGGTTCACCGAAGGTGTCCTCCGCAAGGAAAACGTTCCGCACACCGTGCGGGCCAATGAGATTCTGGTGCAGGGCAATGAAAGCGAACGCTTCGCCGATCTGTTGGGCGCCGAATCGCGCCGTCCCATGGCCAGGGGCTTCTTGAACCCCGACGAGCCCGAAAGCCTAACCATGATGCAGGAACTGCTCCGCAGCCTGCTCGGGACGGCCAAACACGCCCGCCAGAAACTCTTTTTCAGTGTTCCCGCGGCCCCATCCGGCGCCTCCGACACGGCTACCTTTCACGAGGCTTCGTTGCGCCAGATGCTCACCGATCTCGGCTACGACGCCAAGTCCGTCAGTGAAGGTTTGGCCGTCGTCTACAGCGAACTCGAAGGGTCAAACTACACCGGCATCGGCGTCAGCGTCGGCGGCGGGCTCTGCAATGTCTGCATGTCCTACCTGGCCGTGCCCGTCATCGCCTTCAGCGTGCCCAAAGCCGGCGATTATATTGACTCAAGTGCGGCTTCGGTCACCAACGAAATGGCCACCCGCATGAGGCTCATCAAGGAGAACAGTTTCCTGTTCGGCGGGGCGCAGCAGGATAAGGCCCATCAGGTGATTTCGGTCTACTACGACGACCTAATTACTACGCTTGTCGGCGCCATGAAGGACGTGTTCACGAAGTCCAAGAGCCTGCCGCGCCTGGGCCGGCCGATTCCGCTGATCTTGAGCGGCGGCAGCACCATGCCGCCAGGCTTCCGCGACCGGTTTGAACAGGCCATCCAGCGCGTGGAGTTCCCCGTGCCGCTATCGGAAATCCGATTGGCGGACGAGCCACTGACGGCCACCGCCAAAGGCGCGTTGATCGCCGCCCTGAGTGAAATGTGATGAGCGGGCCGCGTATGGATCGGCGCGCCTTTTTGAGCGGCGCGGGAATGTTGTCGATGACCGCCTTCGCCCAGTCCGGCGCCGGAAGCGTGTTGTACGAGGGCAGCTTTGTCCCTGATGGGGCGGCGTGCAAGTTCGCGTTCGTGAACGATCACCACTACTGGCCCGATCACAAAGAGAACTGGGGCGGCGGCGCCCAGATCACCAGCAACACCAACCGCCGCATGCCCGATCTGGCAGCGGAGCTGAACGGAGAGCGCCCCGCGCTCTCCGTTCACGCCGGTGACGTCATCAGCGCCGGCGGATCGTTCTACCCAACGCCATCGGAGTACGCCAAGCAGTTGGCCTTCGCCGCCGATCTCTACAAGCGGCTCGCCCATCCCTATATCCCCATGATCGGCAACCACGAAACGCTTGAAGGGGTGTATGAGCGGGAGTCCCAGTTGGGGGCGTGGTCACGTCTGTTCGGTGCGCCGTATCGCTTTCAGGATCTGAACGGCTGGCGTGTCATCGCGTTGCACTCGCTGATCCCCAATCCGGGCGGCGCGAGCGATGTATACGGCATCGACGCCGCGCAGACGGAGTGGTTGCGCCAGCGGCTCCGGGAGGCCACCGATCGCCAGTTGCGGGTTGTCATTTGCACCCACGTCCCGCCATCGGGCTGGCGCGATTCCTCGGCGTTTGAGGAGATCCTCGCCAGCGCGCCATGTATCCGCCTGGTCTTGTGCGGCCATACGCACCGCAACGTGATCCGAATTCTGGGCGGCGTGCCCGTTGTCGAGCGGGCGGCGAACGTAACCTCGCCATTCGGCTACACGATGGTGCACTGCTACGGCGATGGACGCGTGATTCTGGTGCAGAAGTCCCAGCATTTCCCGGCTGATGATTTTGTCTCGCTGAAGGCCCAGGGCCCGGCGCCATTGGGGTCGGAGGGTGAACGGTTCCTGACGGTGGGCGGCGCGTCGAAGCTGCCGTTGACCGGGCTGAAGGTGATGGGCAGGGGCGCGCGGGCGTCGATACACGACGGCCACCTGCGGCTGACGGCGGGCGGTGAGCGAGCGCAAATCCTGGTGGATACGGCCCCATTGCGCAACGGGCGCCTGACGTTGACGATGACCGGCGCGGGTGCCGGCCGGATGGGCGGCATTGCGCTGGCCGGTCCGGACGGCGAAGGCGGCGTGGAAGCCGCGGTCACCGCCCGTTACTCACCCGATGGCAAGGTGTATTTGGCGCGTCCTCGCGCGACCGCCCGCGAGGTTTTGGCCCGCGACTGGTTCAATATTTCGGATCACATCGCCTACCGGCTGACGTTAGAAGTGCGCGACGGCAAGCTCCGCGCGGCGTGGAAGAACATGCTGGAACTGACGGCCAGTGTGGACGCTACGGCGGGTCAATTCGGCCTCTTCGTCGATGGCGGGACTGTGCTTGTCACCGGCCTCCGCGTCGAGAGTCTGCGCTGACCCCTGCCTGATACGATTCCGGCGACCCGACCGACGGTGCGCCTCAGCACCAACCCGTTTATGGAAGGCGGGACGGAGACGCCCCACGCCGCCGGCCCCAGACGCACAGGCCCGTTCTCCTACGGCCGAGCACAACCCGCTCCGCCCAGGCCCATGGCGTTCCGCATAGGCCGCCTCCCGGTCGACCAGTCCGCCCCACGCCGCCGGGCACAGACGCACAGGCCCGTTCGCCGACGGCCGAGCACAACCCGCTCCGCCCATGCCCATGGCATTCCGCGTAGGCCGCCTCCCGGTCGACCAGCCCGCCCCACGCCGCCGGGCCCAGACGCGCAGGCCCGTTCTCCTACGGCCGGACAAAACCCGCTCCGCCCAGGCCCATGGCGTTCCGCATAGGCCGCCTCCCGGTCGACCAGTCCGCCCCACGCCGCCGGCCCCAGACGCACAGGCCCGTTCGCCGACGGCCGAGCACAACCCGCTCCGCCCATGCCCATGGCGTTCCGCGTAGGCCGCCTCCCGGTCGACCAGCCCGCCCCACGCCGCCGGGCCCAGACGCGCAGGCCCGTTCGCCGACGGCCGGACAAAACCCGCTCCGCCCATGCCCATGGCATTCCGCGTAGCCCGCCTCCCGGTCGACCAGTCCGCCCCACGCCGCCGGCCCCAGACGCACAGGCCCGTTCTCCTACGGCCGGGCACAACCCGCTCCGCCGACCCCATGCGCCTCCGCGAGGGCACACCCCGGCGGACAGGCTGACGGCGCACCGCCATGCCAGCCCGCCCTCCGGCCCCTAGGCGAGCAGGTCGGGGATCAGGTTGCCGCCGACGTCGGTCAAGCGGAAGTCGCGCCCGCCGTATCGCGCCGTCAGCTTCGTGTGGTCGATGCCCATCTGGTGCAGCATCGTCGCCTGCAGGTCGTGCGCGTAGACGCGCTTGTCGATCGCCTTGAACCCGAAATCGTCCGTCGCGCCGTAGGTGAACCCACCTTTGAACCCGCCACCCGCGACAAGCATCGAGTAGCCGTGGTTGTTGTGGTCGCGGCCGTTCTGATGACTCACCAGGCCGCTCACCTCCACGCTCGGCGTCCGGCCAAACTCACCGCCCACCAACACAATCGTCTCCTTCAACATGTCGCGCTCGCGCAGATCCTCAATCAACGATCCAATCGCCGGATCCGCCTCCCGCGCCAGCGTGCGGTGAATCTGAATATCGTCGTGATTGTCCCAGGGTTGACCGTTGCCATGATAGATCTGCACCATGCGCACACCCTTCTCCACCATGCGGCGCGCCATCAGGCAGCCGCGCCCAACGGCCGAATCTCCATACCGCTCGCGGACCTTCTCCGGCTCCCGGGTGATGTCGAAGACCTCGGGCGCCTCCTTCTGCATCCGGAACGCCACTTCCATGCTCTCCACGCCGCTTTCGAACTGGCCCTCGCCCTGCAACTTGTTCAACGACGCCAACAAATCCATCTGGCGCCGCTGCTCTTCGGCGCCACGGCGCGGCGTAATGTATGGCACCAGCTTGCGCACGTCCTTCTCCTTCGTCTCCAGATGCACGCCCTGATGGACGGCCGGAAGGAACGCCGAAGTCCACAACTGGCTGCCAATGACCGGCACGCCCGGACACAACACCACAAAGCTCGGCAAGTTCTTGTTCATGGAACCAAGGCCGTAGCTGAGCCAACTGCCCATCGATGGCTTTCCCGGCAACGGCACGCCGCAGTTCATGATCAACAACGACGGCTCATGGTTCGGCCGGTCCGTATACATGGAGCGGATAACCGTGAAATCGTCAATGTTCTGACCGATGCGGGGGAATATCTCGCTGATTTCGATGCCGCTTTTGCCGCAGCGGTTGAACTGGAACGGCGAGCCGAGCAGGTTGCCGGTCTTGCGCTCCGTTTTCAGATTCGGCCCGGCGGGCATGGGCTTGCCATGGTGCTTCTGGAGCAGCGGCTTGGGGTCAAAGGTATCCACCTGTGACGGGCCGCCGTTCAGAAAGATGAAAATGATGTGTTTCGCCTTGGCTGGAAAATGGGGGCCAGCGGCAGCGGTGGCGAGGCCACAGCCGCCAAAGCCCATGCCAACGGTTTGCAGAAGATCGCGTCGGGTCATCATGCCGGGTTACCTCACCATTAAGAATTCGTCGGTCGCGAGCAGGACTTGCCAGTATTGCGGCCAGGCGTCGCCGCCGGCCTTGGTGTATTGCACGCCGAGGTCGAGCTCGGCTTTTGACGGGACGCGGCCGAAGATGGCGCGATAGCCCTTGCGGATGCGTTCCTCGGCGGTGGCGGCATCGGTCAATTTGTCAATGGCGGCGGCAGAATCGGCCATGAGTTCGCTGTTCAAAAGGAACAGACGCTGCAGCGGCACGTCGGTGGAGGCGCGCTTCTCGCTGGTGGCGTTCGGGTTGGGAAAGTCGAACAGGTTCAACATGGTGTCGGTGCGGCGGCGGCTGACATAGCCATAGATCGTCCGGCGGGTTTGGGCGGTGTCGGTGAGCGGGAAGGCCTTACCGCCAACCGTTCTGTCGAGCCGGCCGGAGACGGCGAGGATGGAATCGCGCAACGACTCGGCGTCCAGACGGCGCGACGGGAACTGCTCCAGCAGCCGGTTGTCGGTCTGGGCGTGGCCGGCGGCCATTTGATAGGCGGCCGAGAGCATGATGTCGCGGTGGACGGACTTAATGGACCAGTTGTTCTCCATGAACCTGGTGGCCAGATAGTCGAGCAGTTCGGGGTGCGAGGGCTGTTCGCCGAGGCGGCCGAAGTTGGACGTAGAGCGGACGATACCTTCACCGAAGTGGCCCTGCCAGATGCGGTTGACCATGACGCGGGCGGTGAGCGGGTTGTCCTTGCTGGCGATGCGTTCGGCGAGTTCGAGGCGGCCGCTGCCCTTTTCAAAGCGCTGCGATTCGGCCTTGGCGGAGAGGATGGTCAGCCATCCGCGCGGGGCCTCGTCCCCTAGGTTGGCACGGTTGCCGCGGATGTAGATGCGCTCATTTTTCGGCTTGTCGGCCTCCGCCATGGCGTGGAGGAAGGGGTACTGTTCGGGCAGCGCCTTCTGGGCGACTTCGACGATTTGCTTGAGCAATTGCAGGTGCTCGCGCCATTGGCCTTCCAGGAACCGTTCGATTTTTCCGGGCCCGTAGTGGAAGACGCCGCCGTTGCGGTAGAAGTCGCGCCAGAGATAGAACTTGGCCGGTGCGAGCGAGAGCAGGTCGGCCTGGGAGAGATCGCGGCGCTCCTTGGAGCCGCCCAGGCGGATGTTGTTGGTGTCGTCGATCTCCTTCTTTTCCTCCTGCACGGCGATGAGTTCGGAGCGAAAAACGGCCGGGTCTTCGGCGATTTTGGCGAGGCGATCCTTCTTCTTCAGGTAGTTGCGGAAGCGCTGGATGGTCTCGGCATCGAGCCCGTCGTAGGAACCTTTGTCCTGCGCGGCGAGCAGGTACTTGTCGGCCTTGGCGGCGAGCATCTCCGAGAGCTGTTCGGCCTGTTTGGCATAGAACTTTTCGAGGGTTTCCTTAGCCTTGTCCAGAGCCTTCTTCTTTTGCGTCCAGGCTTCGACGGTGGCCTTATCGGTGAGTGGAAACTCATTTTGCTTGGAGCTGTTGAACACGCCGAGGAGGGAGTAGTAGTCCTTGGTGGGAATGGGGTCGAACTTATGGTCGTGGCACTGGGCGCAGGCGACAGTGAGGGCGAGGAAGCCGCGGCTGGTGACGTCGACACGGTCGTCCTGGAACTCGGGGCTGAGGCCGTAGAGGCCGGTGCCGGCGACGAGATCGGGATCGCCGAGGAGGTCGCCGGCGATTTGAGCTTTGACGAAGGTGTCGTAGGGGAGGTCTTTGTTGTAGGCGTTGACGACCCAATCGCGGAAGCGGAAGGCGTTGGGGCGGGGCTCGTCCATGGTGGAATTCAGTTTGTCGTCGGAGTAGCGGGCGACATCGAGCCAGAGGCGGCCCCAGCGTTCGCCGTAGTGGGGGCTAGCGAGGAGACGGTCGACGACTTTGGTGAAGGCTTGCGGGGATTTGTCGGTTTCGAAGGCGTCGATTTCGGCGGCGGTGGGCGGGAGGCCGGTGAGATCGAGCGAGGCGCGGCGGAGGAGGGTGCGCCGGTCCACGGCCGGCGTTGGCTTCAGGCCTTTGGCTTCCAGGGCGGCGAGGATGAAGGCGTCGACGGGACTTTTGACCCAGGCTTTCGCTTTTACGGCGGGCGGAGCGGGGTTCTTCACGGGCTGGAAGGCCCACCACTGGCGTTGTTCGTTGGAAACGGAGTACTGTTTGGCTTTGGGGCCATCGGGCCAGACGGCGCCATCGCGGATCCAAGTTTTGACGGCGGCGATGGAGGCGTCGTCGAGCTTGCCGGAGGGCGGCATTTTGAGGCGTTCGTGCTGGTGGGTGAGGGCCTGGAGGAGGAGGCTTTTATCGGGGTCGCCGGCGGTGATGGCGGGGCCGGACTTGCCGCCTTTGAGGATGTCCTCGCGCGAGGTCATCGCCAGGCCGCCCAATTTGCTTTGGGTGTGGCAGGAGAAGCAGTTCTTGGCCAGTACGGGGCGGACCTTGGTCTCGAAGAACTCAGCCGGAGTTTCGGCGGCGGGCAAACACAAGACCGCCGCGACGGCGAGTAGCCATTTCATGGCGGTATTGTATCGAAAACTAGCGGCGGCGGATTTCTGGCCGTTGCCGGCGAGAGAGGCGAAGGCGCTGCTGCGGACCGGAGATTAGCGGCGGCGGCGGTGGAAACCGACGATGGCGAGACCGGCGCCGAAGAGGGCGAATGTGCCGGGCTCCGGAATGGCGGCGCCAGCGGACATGTAGCCGATGTCGGTGAAGGAGGCGACGGTGGTATTGCTGATGAAAGAGCCGCCGTTGAGCCAGCCGGTCATCAGGTCGAACGTCATATCGCCGTTGGAACTGATGATTCCCGTGCAACAGCCGCCACCGTCATTTTCGTTCCAGTGGCCGTTGGCCGTGCCAGGGCCACCGCCGAGTTCAACAGGAACGAACGTGGCGAGCAGTTGGTTGTACTCTGTGCGGTAGGCAGCAATGGCGTTGGCGCCGGTGTACTGCCCCGTGCCATCGGTGTAGACGTTGTTCAGGTTCCAGAGAGTTCCGAAGCCCATTACGTGGGCCATTTCATGGAGGATGACTGCGAGCAGGGTGCCGTTGTTCTCCATATTGGTGAGATCGGCGGTATCAAACTGCATCGTGCCGGTGGTGGAGAGCCAAAAGCCACCCTGATTGGTGATGGTGTCCGGACCGGCGGAGCCAAGAATGCCACCGGCACCATCGATGGCGACACCAGAAGCATTGATGTTGAGGCTGGCGATGTTGATGCCGGCCTGATAGCTGGGCAGAAGGCCCATCCATGTGTTGGCGGCGGTGGTGAAGACAGCCTGTTGAGTGGTGGTGAGGCCTCCGCCCATGACGACGTTTATGGTGAAGGGGGCGGCGTGAGCCGCGAGGCCGGTGAAAACAACGGCTCCCATCCATTGTGCAAGAAACTTCATGATTCGTTCCCCTCGATCGCGGCCGCTACGCTGGCAGCCTTAGTTCTCTCGCAGTATAGGGCAGCGCGGGGGTAGTTTTTCAACATACAGTTAAGTTGGCGACGGAATCAGTACTTATTTGAAAAGCTCTACGGTATTCACCCTACCGGAGTAGACCCGGGCGATTAGTACCTCTGCAGGTTTGACATTATCCCCAGATATCCTATATTTGAGCCATACGAGAAAATCGATGATGAACCGGCGGGGATTTCTGGGCGCCAGTCTAACGGTATTGTCTGCGCCATGGATGGCGGCGGGGGCAGTGGTCTGCCGGAAGCCGCACGTGCAGCGTGTGCGGCGGACTGGGGCGACGATTTGCTGGGCATCGGATGCGCCGGGAGCCGCTACAGTACGCATTGCGGGGCCCGAGGGGGGGACGCGAACGGTACCTGCGGTGACGGTGCGTTTCGCGGCTGGGGAGCGGGGAGCGAGCGCGGATTTTTACCGTCATTGGGCGCGGGTGGAGGAGTTGGAACCGGCGACGGAGTATAGCTACAGCATCCATTTGGACGGCCGGGATGTAACGCCGGCGGGGGAAACGCGCTTCCGGACGGCGGGTCAGAATGATTTTACGTTTCTCGCGATTGGGGATTCGGGGACCGGATCGGACGACCAGAAGCGGCTGGCGGCGACGTTCCAGCGGGATCCGGCGGCGCTGGTGATTCATACCGGGGACCTGGCGTATCCGACAGGAACGTTTGAGGCGTATGACCGGAACCACTTTGATGTTTACCAGGAGGCGATGCGGCGGATTCCGTTTTTCCCGGTGCCAGGGAACCACGATTATTACGACTTTGGGGCGGAACCGTACCGGGCGTTGCACGATTTGCCGCGGATGAACGTGGCGGAGAAGGACCAGGGGCGCTACTACTCATTTGAATGGGGCGATGTTCATTTTGTGTGCCTGGATTCGAATGCGCCGCTGGAAGAGGCGGCGGCGGGGCGGGGGGAGATGTTGCGGTGGCTGGAGGCGGACCTGGCGGCGTGCACGAAGTTCTGGCGGGTGGCGGTATTCCACCATCCACCGTACGCGGCGGGGCCGAACTGGGAGGACGCCTACACGGCGATGGCGCGTGCGCATATTGTTCCGGTACTGGAGCGTTTTGGTGTGCCGTTGATATTGAGCGGGCATGAACACAGCTATCAGCGGAGCGTGCCGATTCGCGGGGGCGCGGAGGCGGCCGGGGGGGCGATTTACCTGACGACGGGCGGCGGCGGCGCGGCGCTGTACCCGGTGTTTGATTCGCCGTTGGTGGCAAAAGGCGCGTCGGTGTTTCATTACCTGCGGGCGTCAGTAGCTGGACGGCGGATGCGGTTCGCGGCGATTGACACAGAAGGGACGGCGTTCGACAGTTTCGTGGTGGAACCGGGGCCTGTGGTACGAGGGGCGGTGAACGCGGCGTCGGGGAGCGGGGCGATAGGCCGGGGCGGGGTGGTGAGTGTTTACGGCTGGCAGTTTACGCCGGAGACGATTGCCAATGGCGGGGGCGATGTTCGGGTGTTGGCGGGCGGGGTGGAAGCGCGGGTGTTGGCGGCGGGGCCGATGCAACTGAATTTTGTGCTGCCAGGGGAGTTGGCGGGGGCACAAACGGTGGAAGTGATCACGCCGGGAGGGTCCGCGAGGGCGAGCATTGAGATACGGGCGGCAGCGCCGGCGTTGTTTGGCGATAGCGTGTTCGAGAATGGCCGGGCGCAGGTGACGGCGGAGGCGCCGTGCCGGGCGGGAAGCCGGGTGGCGGTGTTTTTGACCGGCTTGTCACGATGGACGGGGCCGGTGAACCTGCGGGTGGGAGGCGTTTCGGCGGGATCGCAGTTGGAGGAGGCAATGCCGGGGGTGCAACGGCTGTGGTTCACGGTGCCGGCAGGGTTGAAGGCGGGGAGCTACGGTCTGGAGGTGGAGGCGGACGGGGTACACAGCAACGTTGTGGCGTTGTTTGTGGGGTAGGGTATTTGGGTTTCGCGAGCGGATTTGAGTTTGTTTGGGCAGTTGGTGTGGTGGCTCAGTGTTTGCGGGTGGGATGGAGCGCGATTCTTGGACCGTGTTAAGAGGTCTGGTGGTTGATTGGCCGGGTGGCTCGTCGCTCGCTTGGTGGGGTTCCGGTGCGCGTCTTTGCGCTGGTGTTGTGTGGCGTTCCTGTTTCGCGGGTGGTTGGCCGCTCGGCCTGGCCTACCCGATGCTTTTTTTGGTCGGGTAGGCGGTTGGGGCGCCTTATCGATATTCAATTGTCAAAGAGCTGTAGCGAAATGTCGGCGATGGGTAGGCCCAAGACCGTATTCGCGGATGCCTGGAACCGTTGGTTCAAGGCCGTTTGTGGGTTTCGCAGTGGCCGGCGGCCGGGCTAGGGCTGTCCGGGCGGGCAGACGCGGGAGGGCAGCGGCGACAATCCTGGCGCCGGGGGCGCGACGGGCGGGACGCCACCACGGAATGACACGGGCGCAGTAGCGCAGGCGGCCGGAGCCGGCCTGACAGGCGCCGCGGCATGGCGCGGGGCGGGTTCCGTTGGGTTCTGGCGGGATACCTCATCGTTTGTTTTCAACAAGTTTTGGGATGCTCCGTTGGCGGAGAAATAATGGCTGACGCGAAGTATGTCGCGTTCGACACGGGAAATCTCGATTTGACAGCGGCGGATGCGGAGGTCGAGACGCTCCAGTGGTGTGGCAGGCGTGCCAGCCTGGATCTCCGTTTCCGTAACAACGGAGGTCTCCGCGGCAGCATCGCGGTGGATAGCCGTGACATCGTTGAAAACACGGGCCAGGTGCTGGCGGCGGACCTGGCGGAGACGGTTCAACTCCCAGCGGATGGCGACAAGATCATCCACCTTATCCGCGATATAGACATTGACCGGCGCCCAGACGGACTGATAGTGCCGGCGCAGCGATTCATATTCCTGTTCGTCGACGGTAGCAAGTAGCGACGACCCGTTGATTGGTTCCAACATAAAAAACCCCCTACAACCTGGATACCACGCGGTTTTGGGGTTCGGTACCGTTTGGCATTTCGTACTGGCGGGACTAAGTTATAGATACAAGTCGAGTTACGGTGGAAAAAATAAATCCGGATGGGTTGTGACTCGGCTTCTTGGAACCCTTAGAGATACAGTGAGAACTGGGCGGAGATTTTGCTGCCAATCATGAGCTGGAAGTAACTGCCGGAGGAACCGGGCAGGCGCAGGCTGATTTGCAGGAGGTTTACGACCAGGCCCGGCGCGTAGCCATTTGTAGAGGACTTCGAGGGAAGGATTCTGGTAGAGCACAAAGACGGGCAGGCGCGGCTGGGAGAACGGGACGAGGGTGGAAGGGGAGATGGACCCATCTGGCGGGTAGGACGGCGCCGGTGGCGGGGTTGACCCGGGTGAAAAAGCCGGCGGGGGAGCCGGGGGCGGTTTGTGCGAGGGCGGGGAGAAAGGGGGAAATCGGGGGAGTTGGTTTCGCCGGCGATTATTAGATTGCCTTTGGGGGTCGAGGGTGGCGGCGACGGGTAGATCGAGTGAGCCTCCGCCGAATTCGAAGGTTGTGACTATTTGATGGGCGGGGTTTAGTTTGGTGATGGAGATGTTGGCGTTGGCGGTGCCGATGACGTATAGGTTGCCTTGGGGATCGGGGACGAGGCAGCAGGCTTGGCTGTTGGTGTGGGTTAGTTGGGCAGGGGCGGCGGGGGCGAGGAGCCAGATGAGAAGGCGGGTCCAGCGAAGTGGGGTCATGCGGAGACCTCACCTCGAGTGTTGCATGGGGAGTGTTGCATGGGGAGTGTTGCATGGGGAGGGGGATCGGTGAGCTACTTCGCCAGCCCATGCGCGATTTGCACATGGCGCCGATCGGGAGGGAATTGCTGACAATTCCCAGAAAGCGACTGGTGGGCCGTCAGGACGAGACCGGTCTACACTGGCCGACAACCCGCGACCCATCTTCACGGTTGGGCTTGATTGGCCCACAAGCAAGTTTGTGAAGCCCCTTGATATCATCGCCTTCGGTGCTGGCGCATGCCGTGCATCAAACCTTCTCCATGCGACCCGTGTGCTTCTTACTATTGACGCTGAGGACCACAATGCTGGGGCAGGAATCAACGTTTCGGAGCGAAGTATCGCTTGTACGGGTCGAGGTTGACGTTCGCGAACGAAGTGCTCCGGTCGCGAATCTCAAGAAAGATGACTTTAGGATCGTCGATGAAGGGAAGGTTCAAACGGTCGTGGCGGTCGGACAGGAGGAGGTGCCCCTAGAAATCGTCCTCTTGATCGACACCGGCCCCAACATGCGCGAGATCGTGGGTAAGTTAGTAGCGGCGACCGATTCCGCACTTGGCGAGCTGCGGGAATCCGATCAGGTGGCTATCATTGTCTTCGACGCTCAGTGCAAAACGAAGACCATCACCGACTTTACGAATGACCGAAAGTCGCTGACGAGCGCCATTCAGAGCCACCTAAACAGCGGTGACCTGTACGCTGGTACAAAGACTGTCGGCTGCGCTCAACCCTTGCACGCTCTCAACCCTGCAGCGCAAGCGATTGCGAGCCGGGCGAAGTCGAATAGGCGACGCGCGATCATCGGAATCTCGGATGATCGCGGACCTGGAACAGCGGGCCGCCTAGTGCGCGAGGCGGTTCATGAACTTTGGAATGCCGACGTGGTCGTGCTAAGCCTCGGTCTCAAGACTGACTTCAAGGAGTTTCACATCGGCCCGCCGTTTCGAGGAATGAGATTTGCAGCCGATCAGACCGGCGGTGATCGCGTGGATTTCGAAGATGCGCCAAAGGGGCTTAGCGAAGCGATTCAACGTTTGCGCTCGCGCTACAGCCTCTTCTATGCGCCACCCCCTGGAAAGCCGGGCGAGGAGCGACGAATCAGCGTTGGTCTAGCTCGGAACGCGGCAAAGGAACACAAGAACGCGTCGGTTCGGTCAAGAACAGGGTATGTCGTGCCCTCTCCGCAGAGTGCCGGTACTCAATAGAACCTGGCTAACGTTACAGGTATCCTTGATCAGGGGACCGGGGATCCGAACGGCTTCATCCCCTTCTCAAGGACCGTCTTCGGGAACTGGTCCGTGCCGCAGAGAATGAATGAGCCGAAGTCCTTGTACCAATCCCCCGGCGGCGCGACGAGACCGGTCTTTACCCACTCTTGAAGCGCCAACAAGTCAGAAACAGAGATCCGCCGCTCGTCCACTCGCTGCAGTAGATGCTGCCAGACCGGTCGAGGCAGGTTAGCGAACTGAATCTTCGGCAATGGCGCCCGTCCCGAAAATCGCGCGGATCAGATCCTTGCCAGCTTCGTTCTTGAGAGCTGGATCGCTTTCGGCGAGAAACCGGTTGTAGCTGGCCTTGAGTTGTTCCTTGGCTTCGGCTTCGGCACGCACTCCGCGTTCGGCGAGAACGACCAGTGCACGGCTCATTGTAAGGTGCTCTTCCTTGGCGGTGCGTCGGACCGCTCCGACGAGGGTCGCGGGGATTGTCACGCTCTGGCGTACGGACCTGAGCGAAGCCGTTTTGCGCTGGGTTGCCATATCGTCAGCATAGCGCATGCACCAGTGTGGTGCACATAGATCGCGATAAACGGCGCAGCGTAGAGTCTCCCTATCGTAAAACCCAAGGCGGGGCGCTTTGCAATCAGGCAATCGCCTTCTCGAGAGAGGGTCTGGCGAAACGACCCGAGTTTAAAGTTGGCGCCGATGGGATTCGCGCTGCTGCTTCCGGTTAGTCGGCGAGGGTGGCGACGATGCGTTTGGGGTCGAAACGGGTGATCGTCTTGGCGGTTGGGTTGGTGACCCAGACGGAGCCTAGACCGGAATAGATCATGCCGCCGCCTTCGCCGGCAAACTGCTGCACCAGCTTGGCCGTACCAGGGTGGATGCGCATAACCGGGAAGCCCGGAGCAGAGGCCCAGACGGAGCCGTCACCGAACACGATGGACCCGTTGGCGTTGGGGATGGCGAGATCAATCGTCGCCGTGACTTTGTTGGTCTTGGGATCGATTTGGGCGACCTTGCCTTCCTTCTTCGCTAACACCCAGATGGACGCCTCACCAAACGTCACGGCAATGGGCTGGCCAGGTACGTCAATGCGCTTATCGACCAAGTTGGTCTGGGGGTTGATGCGGAGCACCTTATCCACAGTGGGACAGGTGACCCAGAGCGAGGATTCGGCAGAGAGGATGGACGTGCAGGCGGCGGGGAGACGGACTTCGGCTACCGGCGCGTTGTCCTTGGGATCAATTCGGATAAGGGTAGTTTTGTCGTCGGCGAGGAGCCAGACACTGTCAGCGCTGGCGGCTAGCGCGGCTGGCGCGACGACGGCGCCGGCTTCGATGGTCGCCGTTACTTTGGCGGCTTTAGCGTCGAGTTTGGCCAGCGTTTTCGTACCGCAGTTTACCGTCCAGAGGCTGGAAAGGGCATTCAGCAGGCCACCGCAGGCGTTATCGAGGCCGGCGATTTTATCGCCAGGCTTGTTGGTTTTTGCGTCCACGCGCTGGATGATGGCGCCAGCGGCGATGAAGGCTTCGGTGGTGAAAGCGGCGCCGGTTGGCGCCGCCTCCAGCTTGATTTCCGCGTCCGACTTCAGGGAAGCGAAGGGGATCTGGACACCGGGCGTTTGCACGCCCAGGCTAGGTTTCTTCTTCGCGTCTTTGGGAGCGGCGGCGACGGCCAGCACGCTGGCCATCGCCGCCACCCGGAGTTTTGAGGTGAACATTTTAGAACTCATAGCGCAAAGCGAACTGCATGACACGAGGCGCCATGACGTTGGTGAACTGGCCGAACGTGGAAGGGTTGGCCAGGCTGAGGCTGGCGGTGGTGAAGTTCACGTTGTTGAAGGCGTTGAAGGCCTCGGCGCGAACCTGAATGCGATGACCTTCGACGGGCAGGGTGAAGTATTTGCCGAGCGAAAGGTCAAAGTTGGTCATGGCCGCACCACGGATGATACCGCGAGTGCCTGTGCCGCCGGGGTACTGCTGGACGAAGGAGGCGGTGGCGGCATTGGTGGTGCGGAAGAGGCTTGGGTTGCCGCTCTGATTGAAGCCAACACCATTTTCCGGGAGGGTGGCGCCGGGACGGACGATGGCGAGAGCGGAAGAGAGATAGTTGGTTGGGTACTGGCCGCCGGAGGAGATGTTGAGCGGCAGACCGGAGCGGTAGCGCCAGAGGAGGGTGGACTGCCAGCCGCCGACGATCTGATTGACCCAGCTTGAGGAGCTATTCAACATGGATTTGCCTTTGCCGAAGGGGAGTTCGACGACGGCGTTGGCGGTGATGTTGTGGCGGGAATCAAAGTCCGAGCTGCCACGGAAGGAGTTGGGGTTGAAGGTGTCCTGGATGACGCCACCGGAGGTGCCGGCGGCGGATTCGGCGGCGGAAGCCAGATCGATGGAGTGGGAGAGGGTGTAGTTAAAATCAAACCCCCAGCCGCTGGTGACGGGACGGCGCAGGACAAGCTGGCCGGCGTGGAAGCTGCTGCGGCCGGCGTTGGACCAGGCGATATTGCCCGCGTTCTGGAGCGCGAAAAAGGTGTTGCAGCCGAGGGCGGAGATGCAGGAGCCATCGGCCTGGCGTTCGCGATCCATGTCGTTGAGGGCGTCGAGATCGGAGCCGGCGTAGGTATTGTACGTGGCGTGGTAGTAGTTCTGGGTGGCGGTGCCGGGGATGTATTTGCCGGCGGCCTTGGCGAACATGTTTTCAAAGAAGGCCACAGTGGGGATTTCGTTGGCCTTTTTGCCCTGGATGTTGTAGTCGCGAAGGACGGAGGCGGCCTGGGCCCAGGTTTGGCCGGACTTGGGGTCCTTGAACTGGGTGAGAGGCTGGAAGACATCCATTTGCACAAGGGATTTGCGGGCGAGACGGCCGACGTAGCCCACTTCGATGGTCATCTTCGAGGGGAGCTGACGGGCGTAGGTGGCGTTGAGCAGCATGGAGTAGGGAGCCACGAGGCCGGGGAAGACGCCGGAGAACGAACCGAAGCCGCCGACGATGGAGGCGGGGGTATAGGGGAAGACGGCCGGGGCGACGGTGGGAAGCGCGGGGAGGGCGCTGCCGGAGTAGCGGAAGGCGTCGGTGAAGTTGGTATTGCGGGGCTGGGTGACGGAGCTGGCGAGGCCAGGGGAACCGGCACGATCGAAGTTGACCACCATGTCGGACCCGTAACGGTCATAGAGCATGGAGCCGCCCATGCGGAGGACGGAGCCCTTGCCGAAGAGTTTTCCGAAGAAGGTATCGCTGACAGGGGCGTAGGCGAGATTGAGGCGCGGCGCCCAGTTGTTTTTATCGCGGGCGTACCAGCCGGGGCCGTTATTGGCGGGGCCGCCGAGGGCGTAGGTCAACTTGGAGTTGGGCATGGCGGCGCCGGCGATGCCGGCCATGGAGGCACCGACGCGTTCGGCGAGGAAGACATCGAGACCGGTGGTGGAGACGACCTGGACACCGTTCTTTTCGTAGGGCACCTGGTAGCTGCCGTAGCGGAGGCCATAGGTGAGCGTAACGTCACGGCGCATTTTCCAAACGTCCTGGACGTAGAACTCATATTCATGGGTGCCGAAGCTGCGGGCGAGGGGTTCGCCGAAGGGAATGGCTTTGCCATCGCGGCCGAAGTTATAAACGCCGCTGTAGTTATTGATGACGCCGAGCAGGACGCCCATGGCGCGCTGGGTGGGCTGGGTTTCGGAGAGGCCGAGAGCGGGGTTGCCGGCGCGGTCGCGGATAAAGCCGGTGACAGCATCGGAGATGTCGGCGCCGAGGCCGCGGAGGGTGTTGCGGCTGAAGCTATAGCTGGGGAAGGAGTTGGCGAACGAGGTGCGATCGTTCTGGACTAGACGGAAGTTGATGCCGCCCTGGACGGTGTGGGTTCCTTTGGTCCAAGTAAGGTCGTTGACGAGATTGGTGGTGGGGATAAAGCGGCCGAAGGCGCGGGTGAAGTTCTGCTGGGCGGTTAGACCGTCGAAGCTGAGGTTGGGGCCGCCGGTGCCGGACTGGGCGATGCCGAGCCGGGTGTAGCCGTAGCTGAAGACATTGACGAGGGAGGGCGTGAGAACGGCGGTGTAGCGGGCGGCGAGGCCTTTGGAGTTATCAAGGACCTTGGCGGCGGCGTCCTGGCCGGGGAACTGGGCGAGGACTTCGTCGCGGGTGTTGTCGGCAAGGGTACCGCGGAGCATGAGGGTGTGTTTGGCCATCTTGTCGAGGTTGAAGTCCATTTTGGCGACGTAGGCGCGGTCGTTCCGGGTGAGGGGGGCGTTGAAGCGGAAGACGCCGAAGTTGAGGCCGCGATCGGAGCCGGAAGCGAGATCGTTGGCGACTGGATAGGAGGCGAGGATGGCCTTCATGGTAGAGCTGTAGCCGAGGCGGAGGGGGTCAACGGCGGTGACTTCGGCTGGAGTCAACTGGCCGATGGCGCCATTGTTCTGACGGAACTGGACAATACCCTGTTTTAGGGTTTCGGTGGGCACGTTGCGGGACTGGGCGGAGGCGGAACGATCCTTGCGGTCCTCCCAATTGACGAAGAAGAAGACGCGATCGCGAATGATGCGGCCGCCGAGGGAGGCGCCGTACTGATTGCGGATGAGGTTTTCGCGTTTGATGCCGGAACGGTTGGAAAACCAGTCGTTGGCGGCGGTTTTAACGTTGCGGTGGAATTCATAGAGCGAGCCGTGGAACTGATTGGAACCACTTTTGGTGACGAGGGAAACCTGGCCGCCGGCGGAGCGGCCCTGATCGGCGCCCTGGCCGGCGATGGTGACGCGGAACTCCTGGACGCTATCGAGCGGAATGGGGAGAGCGGCGTTGAGGCCGGCGGAGGTGGTGGCGGTCATACCGGCGGCCTGGTTATCGTTCACGTCGACGCCATCGAGGGTGACGTTGTTCTGATCGCGCTTTGCGCCGAGGACTTCGCCGGTGGAGGTGACGCCGGGCTGGAGGCTCAACAGATCGACGACGTTGCGCGTCTGGAGGGGGAGCTGGCGGACCTGGATTTGCGTGAAGGCGTTGCCGATGGTGGCGTTTTGGGTGTTGATGGCCGACATTTCCTCCGAGACGTTGACGACTTCGGAGACCTGGCCGAGTTCGAGTTTAATGTCGAGGGAAGAAGGGACGTTGATCTGGAGGCGGACCTGGGACTTGTAGGTCCGGAAGCCGGGGTGCTGGACTTCGAGCTTGTAGGCACCGGGAGGAACCTGGGCGAAGGAATAGGAGCCGGTTTCGTTGACGATGACTTTCCGGGCGGCAGAAGTATCAGAATTAATAATACTAACCACGGCTTCCGCGATCGCGGCGCCCTGTTGATCGGTGACAAGTCCCTGGAGCGAACTCGTTTGGGCGTGCAAGG
This sequence comes from Bryobacterales bacterium, assembly GCA_016789905.1. GTDB lineage: Bacteria > Acidobacteriota > Terriglobia > Bryobacterales > Bryobacteraceae. The sequence goes on from JAEUQC010000186.1 coordinate 25,757, forward strand.
ACAGTATGCTTGCCGCGAGGAGCAGAGTAAATCTTTTCAAGTGTTTTTCCCCTTAGATTCGTTCTGCGCTGACAGGAGCGCACGATTCTCTGACGTTGAGGGGACCCGCGCCAAGGCGGAGACGGCTTCCGAGACTAGACGAAAGCAGTTAAGGGGATCATAAGAGATTTCGATTTAAGGAGTCAAATAGAAAAGAGCTATACTCCTTATTCACCCCGCAGCGTCTGCGGCCCACCCCCGTAGCCCCCGATCCGGCCCCAGTGCAGAGCCGGCTTTCTTTCCAAGGGGTAGTTCCATGACAGCCATGTTCTGGCCGGTCGTGATCTTTATGGCCATTTCGCTGGCCATTGGTCTGTATACGTATACGCAGGTACGTGGATCGAGCAAACGGTATACGGTTTGCGGGAAGTCCATGCCATTTCTTGTTGTTGGGACGGCGCTGGCGGCGCAGGCGATTGACGGGAACGCGACGCTGGGCAACACGTCGCTGACGTTTTCGACGGGATTTTGGGCGGGCGCGGCGATTCCGATTGGGCTGGCGGCGAGTCTGCTGATTGTGGGGCGATTTTTGGCCGGGCCGTTGAACAAAATGGATTTATTGACGCTGCCGGAGTATTTTTACCGGCGGTATGGAAGGACGGCGGAGCTGTTGGCGTCGTTGTTAACTATTCTTTGCTTCATTGTGGTGGTGGCGGGAAATCTGTCGGCGGTGGCATGGATACTATCGGTGGTGAGCGGGTATGGGTACGGGGAGTGCCTGCTGGCGGGGACGGCGGTGATTCTCCTCTATACAGTGGCGGGGGGGCTGTACGCGGCGATTTGGACCGATTTCTTCCAGATTCATGTGGCGATAATCGGGTTTGTGGCGGCGGCGGTGTTTTTGCTGTGGACGCGGGGGTGGGCGCCTATCATGACGGCGCTGCCGGCGGCGACGATGGACCTTTCGCAATTGACGACGCGGGCCGGGGGCGGGCTGGCGAATTGGGCAAACATCATTTCGCTGGCGTTCGGGAACGCGATGGCACTGGACTTTATGGAACGGGTGTTTTCGGCGAAGTCACCGGAGACGGCGAAGCGGGCGTGTTATTACGCGGCGGGGTGGACGGTGGTGATCGGGATGTGCGCGTCGCTGGTGGGGCTGGCGGCGATATCGACGGTGGGGAAGCTGGACGACCCGCGGATGGTGCTGCCGGTGTTTGCGAGCGGCACGCTGCCGTATTGGATAGCGGTGATGGTGTTTGTGGGAGTGCTGGGAGCATCGATGTCGACGGCAAACGGGGCGATGCTGGTGATTTCGGTGGTGATGGCGCGGAACCTGTGGCAGAGGTGGAGCACGCGGCCGGTGACGGATTCGACGATGCTGTTCCTATCGCGGGCGCTGGCGCTGCCGACGGCGATAGCGGCCTGTTGGATTGCGTATGTGCGGCCGGAACCTGGAATACTGCTGGTTGTGGCATTCGACATTGTTTTCGCAGGCTGTGTGATTCCGCTGTTTTTTGGAGTGTACTGGGCGCGGGCGACACAGGCGGGCGCGCTGGCGAGTATTTTGACGGGGACGATTGCGCGGGGGATCTGCTACTTCGTGGTGCCGGGGGAGTGGGCTGGCTTGGATACGCTGCTGCCGCCGGTGTTAAGCGCGGCGGCGTTTTTGGCGGGCAGCCTGTTATCGGCGCCATCGACCGTTGAGAATAACGAGGAGCTACTATGCGATACGCCTTAATATTGTTCACCGCCGTGCTGTGCGCGCAGGACGCGCCGAAGAAGAAACGTTCACCGCGGCCGCCGCTGCCGGGGGTGAAGGAAGTGCAGAAGCCGATGGAGCTGGTAAAGCCGGAAGCGGTGTTTCCGGTGCCAGGGGTGCCGGACTGGACGATTGCCACGAAGGACGGGGTATGGGTTTCGAATAAGCCGAAGGGCACCATTTCCAAGCTGGACCCGAAGACCAATACGGTGACGGCGACGGTGGAGGTGGGCAAGCAGCCGTGCAGCGGGATTGCGTATGGGTTTGGCAGTTTGTGGGCGCCGCTGTGCGGGGACAAGGCGGTGGCGCGGGTGGACGAGAAGACGAACAAGTTGGTGGCCACGATTCCGGCGGGTCCGGCGAATTCGGAGGGCGGGATCACAACGTCGAAAGACGCGGTGTGGATGGCAACGGGAGCCGAGGGCGATAAGGTTGTCCGGATTGACCCGAAGAAGAATAAGGTGGTGGCGGAGATCGCGGTGGCGGCGGGTTCGCACACCGTTGATTTCGGCGAAGGGGCGGTGTGGGTGACGCAATCGGGCGGGAACCTGTTGACGCGGATTGACGCGAGGACGAACAAGGTGACCGATGCGATTGAAGTAGGCCCGAAGCCGCGGTTTTTGACGGTGGGTGAGGGGTTTGTGTGGACGTTGAACCAGGGGGACGGGACGGTGTCGAAGGTGGACCCGAAGACGCGGAAGGTGGTGGCGACGATTGCGTGCGGCGTGCCGGGGGGAGGAGGGGAGATATCGGCGGGCGGAGGCGCGGTGTGGCTGACGGTGTTCCAGATTCCGATTACGCGGATTGACGCGAAGACGAACAAGGTGACGCATCAGTACGCGGGCCCAGGCGGGGACGCGATTCTATATGCGCATGGGGCGGTATGGCTGTCGAATTTGCGGGAACAGAACATATGGAGGCTGGACGCGGCGAAGATCGCTCCGTAGCGAATGAGTATGAGTGAAACCATTTTGTGGGAAGAGCTGTTGCACGGGGGCCAGACATGGAGCCACGTGGTGGAGCCGGGGATGGCGCTGCGGCTGACGGATGTGGAAGGGGGCGCGAATGTGAGCGCACTTTTTTATAACGCCGAGCAGCCGGAAGAGCGTTACAACATGCCGGATACGCTGAAGGCGCAGCACATCGCGCGGCTGACGAAGGGGTTCGTGCTGTATTCGGACATGGGGCGGATTCTGTGTTCGCTGACCGAGGACACGGTGGGCTGGCATGACCCGATTGGCGGGACGCTGACGGCGGCGCAGGTGGCGGCGAAATATGGCGTGAAATCGTATCAGGAGCATCGCAACGAGTGGACGCAGGCGGCGAAGGAGGGGCTGCTGCTGGAGCTGGCGAAATATGGACTGGGCCCGAGGGACCTGACGCCGACGCTGAATTTGTTCAGCAAGGTGCAGGTGGACGGGACAGGCGCGATGGTATACGTGGCGGGGAATTCGAAGGCCGGGGATGCGGTGGAGCTGCGGGCGGAGATGCGAGTGCTGGTGCTGCTGGCGGCGAATCACCATGCGATGGAACCGGGCGGAGAGTATGCGCCGAAGCCGGTGAACCTGACGGTGAAGCGGGTGCCGGCGCCGGGCGCGGATGATATCTGCCGGGTGTCGCGGCCGGAGAACGGACGCGGATTTACTTTGACTGCGAGGTGTTGCCGGTGAGTACCGTACTGGATGTGACTGTATTGGCGGGCGATGGATGGAGCGGCGTTGTTAAGAAAGGGCAGACGCTGCGGATGATCGATTTGGAAGGGAACCAGGCGGTGGATACGCTGCTGTATAACGCGCATGATTATAGCGACCGGTATTCGGCGGTGGATACGATCACGGCGCAGGCGAATATCTATTTGACGAAGGGCACGAAACTGCTGTCGCAGAACGGCAACGTGCTGATGACGATAACGGAAGACCAGTGCGGGCGGCACGATACGCTGGGCGGGGCGTGTTCGCAGGAATCGAACATGGTGCGCTACGACATTGGGAAGCGCTACATGCATGCGTGCCGGCAGACGTTTTTGAAGTACGGGCTGGCGGCGGGGCTGGAGAAGAAAGACCTGGCGCACAACATCAATTTTTTTATGAACGTTCCGGTGACGCCGGAGGGGAAGCTGACGTTCGAGGATGGGCTGTCGGCGCCGGGGAAGTATTTGGATCTTTACGCGGAGATGGACACGCTGGTGTTGATATCGAACTGCCCGCAATTGAATAACCCGTGCAACGCGTACAACCCGACGCCGGTACGGCTGGTGGTGACCGAATAATGTTTAAGAAAGTTCTCATTGCCAACCGCGGCGCCATTGCGTGCCGCATTATTCGCACCCTGCGCCGGATGGGCGTGGGGAGTGTGGCTGTGTATTCGGAGGCCGACGCCGGGGCGCTGTTTGTGCGGGAGGCCGATGAGGCCGTTTGCATTGGGGGCCCGCGCGGGTATTTGGACGTGGACGCGGTGCTGGCGGCGGCGAAGGAAACCGGGGCGGAGGCGGTGCATCCGGGCTATGGGTTTCTGAGCGAGAACGCGGCGTTCGCCGAGGCCTGCGAGGCGGCGGGGGTGGCCTTTATTGGACCGACACCGGCGCAGATGCGGGACTTTGGGTTGAAGCACCGGGCGCGGGAGTTGGCTTCGAAGGCTGGGGTGGCGATGTTGCCGGGGACGGGGCTGTTGGAACAGGCCAAGGATGCGGCAGTGGTTGGCTTTCCGTTGATGTTGAAAT
>JAEUQC010000191.1 GCA_016789905.1 Bryobacterales bacterium
ATGCGGCAGGCGGCGGAGCGGTTTCGGCGGCTATAGGCCAGGTTTACCGGCGCCTCATAACCAGGGACAAGCCGTTTGTAACTGTTAGTGGTTGGGGCGATGATGGCAGAAAGCGCGCGGGCGTGCTTCAGCAGACCACCGATGTACCAAAGCGCCATTTGGCTGAGTCCGGCGTACCCATCACCGGCGAAAAGGGGTTTGCCATCCTTCCACAGCGACTGGTGGCAGTGCATACCGCTGCCGGCGTCGCCGAAGAGCGGTTTGGGCATAAATGTTACTGTTTTGCCGTACTGATAGGCCACGTTCCGCACGATGTATTTGTAAGTCATCATGTTATCGGCGGCTTTCACCAGGGTGTCGTACTTCATGTCAATTTCCGACTGGCCGGCGGTGGCGACTTCGTGGTGGTGGCACTCTATGACGAGGCCGGCACCCTCCATCACCTCCACCATTTCGGCGCGGAGATCCTGGTAGTGATCGGTGGGCGGAACCGGGAAATAGCCTTCTCGATACCGGGGTCGATAGCCCTGATTGTTTTCGCGGCGTCCGCTGTTCCATTGGCCTTCCTCGGCACCGATGTCGTAGAAGGCCGCGTGGCGCTTCGATTCGAACGCGACGTTATCGAAAATAAAGAACTCGGCTTCGGGCCCAATGTAGCATGTGTCCGCGATACCGGAGTTAGTGAGATAGGCTTCGGCTTTTCGGGCAATATTACGCGGATCCCGGTCATAACGTTGCTTGGTAATGGGGTCCTGAATGGTGCCCAGCATGATGAGCGTGGGCACTTCGAAAAAAGGGTCCATGATGGCGGTGGCGGGATCCGGAATGATGAGCATGTCGGATTCGTTAATGGCCGCCCAGCCGCGGATGGAGGAACCGTCAATGCCAAAGCCTTCGTCAAAAGAGTCTTCGGACAATTGCGAAATCGGATAGGTGATGTGGTGCTGCAAGCCAGGGATATCGGTAAAGCGGATATCGACCTGGCGCGCGCCTTCAGTTTTCGCGAACGCGAGCACGTCCTTCGGACTCATTGAACCTCCACATGGAAGAATGGGATGATGACTCGACCAGACTAGCAAATCGAGCCTCCCAATGGACCCTTTCCCAGAGCTAACCCAACAACGGCGCGAATATAGCGTCGGCGAATTGACGGCCGAGATCGGCGAGTTGCTGACCGACGCCTATTCGGGCATTTACGTGCGGGGCGAGATTTCGGGATTGAAACTAGCGGCGAGCGGGCACGCCTATTTCACGTTGAAGGACGACCGGGCGACGCTGCGAGCGGCATGCTGGAAAGGCGCCTACCGGCTGCTGCGATTCAAGCCGAAGGACGGAGCGGAAGTGCTGGTCCGGGGGCGGATTGAAGTGTATGAGCCGAGAGGCGAGTACCAGTTGATTGTCGAATCGATTGAGCCCGTGGGGGCCGGGGCGCTGCAGGCGGCGTTCGAAAAGCTGAAGGCGAAACTGGCGGCAGAGGGGCTGTTCGACGCGGACAGAAAAAGAGCTTTGCCGAGGCTGCCAAGGCACATCGGCATTGTGACGAGTCCAACAGGAGCGGTCATACGGGACATCCTGCACGTGATCGAGCGGCGATTCCCCGGACTGCATATTCGCCTATACCCAGCCCAGGTGCAAGGGGCAGGGGCAGCAGCGCAAGTGGTGGCGGGGCTGGACTATTTCAGCTCGGAGGCGTGGGCGGATGTGGTCATACTAGCGCGGGGCGGTGGATCGCTGGAAGACCTGTGGACGTTCAACGAAGAGGACGTAGCCCGGGCGATTGCCCGCTGCGCGGTGCCGGTGATATCGGCCATTGGGCATGAGACCGATTTCACGATCGCAGATTTTGTGGCGGACCGGCGCGCGCCAACGCCATCGGCGGCAGCGGAAATTGTGACGGAGTCCAGGGAGGCCATCTACAACCAGGTGCTGACGGCGCAATCGCGAATTGGGCAGGCGATGCGTCTGCGATTGTCGCGGGCGGCGCGGCGGCTGTCGGAGCTGGGAACGCAGCGGGCGCAGATGACCATTGAGCGGAAACTGTTCCGGGCCGGTCAGCGGCTGGACGACGCCGGCCAGGCGCTGCGCGAGGCGCTGCGGGTGCGCGTGGCGGCAAGCACCACCAGGCTGGAGGTACTGGACCGGCGACTGCGGCGACTGGACCTCCGGCTGCGGCTCCAGACGGCGAGTTTCAAGATCCGCCAGGCGGGGGCAAGTATGGAAGCGGCAATGGGGCGGAGGCTGGCCCTGGCGGCCTCGAAATCGGGGCAGATGGCAGCGCGCCTGAACGCGCTTAACCCATTGCAAATACTGGACCGCGGCTTTGCAGTGGTGTCTCTTCCGGACGGGCGCGTGCTGCGGCGTCAAGCAGACGCGCCGCCTGGAACAAAGTTGAAAATTCGCTTGGCGGAAGGTGCGGCTTCGGCCACCACTGATTAGGACTGGCGATAGGGTCCATAAATAAATACGTTTGAAAAAGTGCCCCGTGGATGCATCCCGGAAGGGTTGGGGCGCCTATAATCGAGAAATAGCGGCGGATTGCGCCGTTTCCCATCCCGTTACCTGAGGAGATTGAATTGAGCAACCTGCGCGACTTTTTGGAGCTCTCTTACGCAGAGCTGGAAGAAAGAAATCTAGCGATTAAGCAACAGCGGAAGGACCGGGTTCCGGCCGATCAGGTTCGGGAAGAGCGGCTGAAGTACTTGACCGAAGAGACGCGGATCAAGGCCGTCACTGTCCTGTTCAGCGACCTTGAGGGCCGCCTTCACATGCTCGACTATGACAAGAAATTCTTGTTGAAGAGCTGGGACAATTTGACATTCGACGGATCTTCCATCCGCGGTTTCACCGCCCAAAAGGAAAGCGATCTGCGCCTGGGAATCGATTGGGGCGCCTTCTATCATGCCCCGGCCGACATCTTCGGTTCCGGAAAAGTGCTTGTGTTTTGCGAAGTCATCGACAAAGATGGCACCGCCTATTCGGGCGACATCCGCGGTGTGCTGAAGGGTTATGCCGCCAAGATGTATGAAACCGAAGGGTACACCCTGAACGCGGCGAACGAAATTGAAGGTTTCCTGTTTGAGGGTAAAGACGCCGAACGGCGCTTCCACGAAACCGGTAAGTTTGAGTACGTCAACACTGGCGGCTACTACCACTCCCTGCCCGGAGATCCGTTGCGCACCTTTATCGATACGGTGGCGGAAGTGCAGCGCGCGATGGGTTTCGAGAACGAAAAGGATCACCCGGAAGTGGCGCCGTCGCAGTTTGAAATCAACTATAGCTACGGCGATGTGGTGACCGCGGCCGACCAGATTCAGATCTACAAGCTGATCTGCCGCCAGGTGGCGACGAAGATGGGATTGACAGCGAGCTTCCTGCCGAAGCCGGTTGTCGGTGTCAACGGCAGTGGCATGCACACCAATGTTTCGATTACCAAGAAGGGCAAAAACCTGTTCTGGGATCCGAAGGGCGAAGAGAAGATTTCCAAGTTCGCATGGCAGTTCGTGGACCGCATTCTTACCCACGGCAACGACATCTGCCTGCTTCTCAACGCGAGCGTCAATGCGTATCGCCGCTTGGATCCGCACTTCGAGGCGCCGAACCAGATTAAGGCTTCGGCCGTTGACCGCGGCTCGATGGTTCGCATTCCCATTGGTAACGAGAAGAGTTCGCGTGTGGAAGTGCGCTCCGTTGGTCCGGACGCTAATCCGTACATGGTGCTGTTCTCAGTCTTCAAGACCGGCCTGGAAGGCGACATTGAAAAGGTGAAGAACCTGCGCCAGGCGGACCGTTACCTGCCGGACAATATCTACGACGCCATCGACAACTTCAACAAAGCGGAATGGACCGGAAAACTGCTGGGTGAAGACGTGAAGGCTCGTTACGCGGAATTGAAGAAGGGTTCGGCGGACCGCTGCGCTCGCTTGCTGGGCACTGTGGTGAAGCCGGCGGAAGTGCAGTTCCACCATGAAGTGTACAACCAGTACCTCTGGAACCAGTTCTAACCTGCGGTGTGAGATGTTTCGAACGCCCCGGCTTCAATCCCGGGGCGTTTTTGTTTCCGCTGTAGAAACGAATCGTGCGCGGTGTCATCTACCATTAGGCCCTCTGTTCGCAGGGGGCGCACATAGGAGACCGCATGTCGCAATCGATTCTCGACACTCTGATGGGCGCCGTCGACGCCAAGACGATCGCCTCACTGGCAAAGGAGTTGGAGGAAAGTCCCGCATCTATCGCGGCTGGCTTGCAGTGCGGCGCGGCTGCGATTCTGGCTGCGCTGTCAAAGAAGGCCGCTGAAGCGGGGTTCGTGGGCGAGATTCTACCGCTACTGACCAGTGCCGGCGGCGAGCAGGGAGCGAAACTGCTGGCGCTTTTGTTCGGCCATGATCAGAGCGCGGCGCAAATCGCCGTGAGCCACGCAGCAGGAGTGTCCGCCGGTTCGGCACAACGATTGGTGGAAGCAGCGGCGGCTCTATTATTGGGAGTGCTGGGGACAAAGGTAAGCGCAGGGGAGTCGCTGGCGGTTCTCTTGGGGGACCACGCACATGGGCACGCCGCGCCAGTTGTGGAAGCGGCGGCGCCCGCGGGCAGCAAAGTTCTGATTCCGCTGGTATTGGGAGCACTGCTGGTGGCCGGGTTGTTGTGGTTCTTGAATCGCGAGCGCGGCGGGGCTCATGCAGTGGCGCACGAAATGGCCAAGCCTGCGATAGTAAACCCAGCGTGGGCCGCGCTGGGCGAGTTCTTCTCGCGCCGGCTGCCATCGGGCGCGGAGTTGAACGCTCCGAAGCTGGGCGTGGAGAACAAACTGGTGGACTTCATCGAGGACGCAAATCGCATAGTGGACAAGACCACGTGGTTTGACTTCGACCGGCTATTGTTCGATACGGGCCTGGCGACGTTGCGGCCGGAGTCTGAAGAGCAATTGAAGAATGTGGCATCCGTTCTGAAAGCGTTCCCGGACGTGGAACTGAAGATCGGCGGTTATACGGACAATACGGGCGAAGTGGCGACGAACCTGAAACTGTCCGCGGCGCGCGCGAGCGCCGTGATGGCCGAACTGGTGAAGCTGGGTGTGGAGCCCGCGCGGCTCACTGCCGAGGGTTACGGCGCGGAGCATCCCGTAGCGGAGAACACAACGGAAGAGGGCCGGGCGAAGAACCGGAGGATCTCCATGCGGGTGACGAAGAAGTGAGTTCCTCGTAGCCCAAGTGCGAGTTGGCAAGGGTGCCCAAAGTTCTTTCATTTTCCTGATTAACCGGATATCATCTATCCAACGAACAACCTCGCAGTCGTTCACACACTTCAGGAGTGAAATGACAATGAAATCCTTACTGCTCGCGGTCTTGCTCGCGATCGCCGCGCTTCCATCCTATTCCCAGGTTCTTTATGGCTCCATCGTGGGCACCGTCGAAGATCCCTCCGGCGCCACCATTCCAGGCGCCACCATCACCGTCACCAACACAGAGACCAGCGCGGCCAGAGAGAGCAAGGCCGATGAGCAGGGCCGCTACACTTTCGTCAGCCTGCTGCCGGGAACGTACAGCCTGGCGGTTTCGGCGCCCGGATTCCGGACGCTGACGCGCACCGGCATCGCGGTTACGATTAACACGACCACGCGCGTGGAAGCGAAGTTGGAAGTCGGGCAGGTGAGCGACAAAGTGACAGTGGAGGCCTCCGCGGCCGCACTCCAGACAGACCGTTCCGATACGCGGTCCGAGTTAAGCTCCCGCGCCGCGGTTGAACTGCCGCTGCCTGCCTATCGAAACTACCAATCGTTGATTAACCTGGTGCCTGGCGCGACCCCGTCGGCCACGCAGAACTCCGTGGGCGCCAGCCCGCAGCGCTCGCTGACCACCAATGTCAACGGCACCAACCGCAACAACAACAACACGCGCGTTGACGGCGCGACAAACGTCTATATCTGGCTGCCCCATCACACGCTCTACAACCCTCCGGTCGAATCGATTGAGAACGTCAACATCTCCACGTCCTCTTTCGACGCCGAACAGGGCATGGCCGGCGGCGCCGCGGTCACTGTCGCCACCAAGTCCGGCACGAATCAGTTGCGCGGTTCCGCGTTCTGGTACCACGACAACCAGCACCTCTACGCGCGCCCCTACTTCTTTCAGCAAAACGTGAACAGGCCAACGCTGCCGAAATCGATCGTCAACATCCCGGGCTTCACCGTGGGCGGCCCGATCATCAAGAACAAGCTGTTCTACTTCTTCAGCTATGAACGCACCAGTGAACGCACGGCGCAGTTCGGTAACTTCTCCGTGCCTCCGGCCGACATGCGGGCTGGGAACTTCGCGGCCTACGCCGGCCTTGGCAACATCTACGATCCGTTGACGGGCGACGCCAACGGCGCCAATCGCCAGCCGTTTGCGAACAATCAAATTCCCGCCGCGCGCTTCTCTCCCACCTGGACCAAGATTCAGCAGTTGGCGCCGCTGCCGAACCAGCGAGGCCAGGACGCTTTCAACACCTCCGGCAACTACGCCGCTTCCGCCACGCTGGCACTGACGCGGGACCAGTACGACATTAAGTCCAACTACAACGTCACGCAGAAACTGATGGTGTGGGGCAAGTATTCGCTGATGAAGGCTCCTGTGCAGGGCGCCGCGGCGCTGGGTGAACTCACCGGTCCCGCCCTCGGCCAGCTTGGCAAGGCCGATGTCAGCATTAACATACCTACGTTCGGCTTCAACTACACCGCTTCCTCGACGTTCCTGATCGACGGTGTATTCGGCCACACGCGATTCAGCAACGTGGCCACCGGCCCGGACTACGGCAAGAACTGGGGCTCCGAAGTTTGGGGCATCCCCGGCACCAATGGCGGCCGCGCGTTCGCCGGCGATATCCGCTACTCCGGCCAGCCCTGCATCGCCAACGGCTTCACCGCCTGGGGCAATTGTAGTTCGTCGAATCCCAACTTCTACGCCGACCGCAGCTACACATACACGATGAACTTCTCCAAGATCCGTGGCGCGCACGAATTCCGCTGGGGCGTAGACATCATTCGCCACGCGTTGAACCACTGGCAGCCGGAGATCGCGAATCCGCGCGGCAGCCTCACGCCAACGGGGAATGCAACTGTTTTGCAAGGGCAAGTGTCACGCGTTAACCACCAATATGCCGCCGGTCTGCTGGACATTCTGGGCAGCGCCGACAAATCGGTGCAGTTCTTCGACATGAAGACGCAGGAGTGGCAGCATGGGCTCTACTTCCGCGACCGTTGGCAGGTGAACCGCAAGCTGACATTGAACCTTGGATTGCGCTATGAATACTACCCGCTGATGAACCGCGGCGACGGGCGCGGACTTGAGCGTTGGGACCCGTCGACAAACATCGTTACCATCGGCGGCGTTGGGAACATCCCGATGGACAATGGCATGAGCGTCTCCAAGAAGCTCTTCGCACCGCGCCTGGGCTTCGCCTGGCGGTTGGACGACAAAACCGTCATCCGCTCCGGCTACGGGCTCACCTACAACCCGATGGTCATCTCGCGCCCCTTGCGCGGATTGTACCCGGCGACGATTGCTTCCAGTTGGGTGGCTCCGACACAATTCGGCTACTACGGCACACTCACCCGCGGCATCCCCGACGTGCCAACGCCCGATATTAGCTCCGGTAGCGTAACGCTTCCGCCAACCGTAAACATGGGCCCGCGCAGCCCCTGGGGCGGCCAGTTGCATCGCGGCTACATTCAGAGCTGGAACTACACCATCGAGCGCCGGCTGCCTGGCGAGTTGATCGCCAACGTTGGCTACGTCGGCAATCAGACGGTCCGCCAGTTTCTTGATCGAGACATCAACGCGGCTCCCATCGGCTCCGGCCCGCAGGGCCGTCCGCTCGTGCGCACGCAGAACCGCTTGATTGAGACCTTGATGTGGGACGGCTGGGCCAGTTCCAGCTACCATGCCATGCAGGCATCGCTCAATAAGTCCATGGCAAAAGGTCTGTTCTTGAAGGGTGCCTATACCTGGTCCAAGGCGATCAACATGAGTGATGAGGACGGTTGGGCGGGCTTGCCGCTGACAAATCTGGATAGCGCGATTCGACGCAATCGGGCCTTGGCCGGCTATGACCGCACGCACATGTTCGTGATGAGCTGGGTATACGAACTGCCAATCGGGAAGGGGAAGGCAATGGGACTGAATGGCCTTGCCGATACCATTGCTGGCGGCTGGCGCATCAACGGCATCTACAGCGCCTACAGCGGCACTCCTTTCACCGTTTCGGCCGCGGCCACTTCGCTGAACGCGCCAGGCTCCAGCCAGACAGCCGATCAAATCGGGGAACTGGTGAAGATCGGCGGCGTGGGCCCTGGTTCGCAGTACTACGCTGTCACATCTTTCCGAGACCCGAACTTCCAGCGTCCCGCCAATACCTTCCGTTTCGGTTCCATGGGCCGCAATGCCGTCCGCGGTCCGGGCTTCCAGAAGGCGGATCTGGCTATGTTCAAGGACTTCAAGTTCACCGAGCGCTTCGTGCTGCAATTCAAGGCGGAAGCCTTCAATTTCACGAACACGCCCCGGTTCGGCAACCCGGCCGCCAACGTCAGCAGTATGACACTCAATGCGGCCGGTGAGGTAACTAACGCCAACAACTTTATGGCGATTACCGGCGCAAGCGACGAGCGCAAGTTCCGGTTCGGTCTCCGCTTAACGTTCTAACTTCAGAACCCGAAACCAGCACCCGGCCGCCTCCAGGACTCCCCGAGCTCCAGGAGGTTGCCGGGTGATTTTCATATCGTGTAGAATTCTCCCACGACCGGCGAAAATTACTGAAAACACCTTAATTTTCACACCCCGGCGCTCGCAAAGGGAGTTATATGAACCACACAGTTACCCGGGCGGCCACAGCCCTTGTTGTGCTTGGCCTCCTGTCGAGTATTGCATACGGACAGGCAGTGACCGGAAGCCTTGTCGGCACGGTCACCGATTCTTCTTCGGCCGCGGTGCCAGGCGCTAAGGTTACGCTCGTGGAAACACGAACGGGAATTAGCCAGACCACCACCAGTAATCAAAGTGGGAATTATTCCTTTCCCGCTCTGCCTCCGGGTAACTACCGCGTCGAAGTGGAACTCCAAGGATTTCGCAAGGCGATCAAAAGCGGCGTCGATGTACTGGTCAATTCAACGATTCGAACCGACCTGGAACTGACCCCGGGCGCGGTTTCGGAGGTCATCAACGTGCAGGCCGAATCAGGCCTGTTGCAGACGGACCGTTCCGACACGGGGCGCAAAATCGAAACCAGGCAATTGGCCGATTTGCCGCTCACCTATAACCGCAACTTCCAAAGTGTCTTGAATCTGGTGCCGGGCACCGTACGCGCCTTTCGTCCGCATTCAGAATTCTTCAACGTGCAGGATTCCCTGTCAACGCGAGTGAACGGGCAGTCCCGCATGGCGAACAACGTGCAGATGGAAGGCGTGGACAACAACCAGCGCACCGGTCTGCTGACAGCCATGATCCCTTCGATTGAAGCTTTGCAGACCGTGGACGTGACCACCTCGAACTATGAGGCGGAATTGGGCCGCGCCGGCGGAGCGGTGACGAACGTGAATTTCAAGTCGGGCACCAACGAGGTGCACGGCAGCCTGTTCGAGTTCAACAAAGTGAGCCGCCTGGGCGCGCGCAGTTTCTTTGCGTCCGGTAAAGCCGTAACAACCTACAACATGTTTGGCGGCACTATTGGCGGCCCCATTGCGAAGAACAAAACCTTCTACTTTGCCGATTTCCAGGGTGTGCGCGACCGGCGTGGTGACTTTTTCCAATACACAATTCCCTCAGCCGCATTCAGAACCGGGAATCTTTCAGCCGGCACCCAGCCCGTATACGATCCTGCCACCGGAGACGCCAATGCGCTCAACCGGACTCCTTTCGCGGGCAATATCGTTCCTGCCTCTCGCATCAGCCCCATCTCGGCCCGCGTGCTGGCGCTAATCCCGGCCCCGAATCGAAACGCCGGCTTGAGCCAAAACTGGGAACGAGCCACGGTCCGCAAAAAGGACACCAATGGCGGCGATATCAAAGTGGACCACCAACTTTCCGACAAGGATCGCTTTTCGGTTCGCTACTCGATTCAGCGCTCGGAGATCTTCGATCCTCCCTTGTACGACGTAAAAGGCGGCGGTCCGCGCGACTTCGCGGGCACAGGCATTCAGAAGGCCTATAACGGCGCTATCGGCTACACCCGCGTCTGGTCGCCGACATGGCTATCAGAAGTTCGCATCGGCATTATGTACTACCGCAACAATGCCAACAACGCCGACGGTGCTCTGAAAACCGCCGACGAATTGGGCATCAAGGGCGTCAATGTCTCCGACTTCACTGGCGGCGTGCCCAGCTTCAATATCAATGGGTTTTCCAACCCTGTGGTCGGCTATTCCGCCAGCCTGCCGTGGGAACGGGGCGAAACGAACCTGAACTTTGTGGTCAACACAACCAAGACTCGCGGCAACCATACCATCAAGTTCGGTGTCGATTATCGCCGCAACCGCGATGAGCTATTGCAGAATCAGACATTCAATCCCCGCGGCCGCTACACGTTCAACGAAGCTAATACACAGTTGATCACCCGCAACGCCACTGGCACCATCGGTGTAAGCGGTGGCACGACTTTGGCAAATTCTTTCGCCAGTTTCCTATTGGACCGGCCAAACCAATTCGGCCGGGACCTGCCGCTCATCTTCCCCACTTTCCTCCAGCGTCCCTGGTTTAGCTACATCCAGGACAAGTGGCAGGTGACACAGAAACTGACGGTCGACATCGGACTGCGGCACGAATTGTGGCCCCCCGCTGTGCCCCGTGTCTCCGCCGGATTCTCTAACTATGACCCCGCCACCAATAGCCTCGTGCTCGCCGGGGTCGGCGGAAACCCAATGAACATGGGCCGGAAGAACTATCTGACCAATTTCGCCCCCCGCTTTGGCGCCGCTTATCGCCACAACGAAAAAACGGTGGTCCGCATGGGTTACGGCATCAGTTGGGCCCCGCTCGTGGATAACGGCTACGCGTTCAACTTCCCCGTGCGCGAAAACAACTCGTTTGAGGCACCCAACTCCTGGAGTCCCGCTGGCGCGATGGCCGACGGCTTCCCGGCCTTCAAGCCCTTCGCGATTCCCTCCAACGGCATCATCCCCAACGCACCGGTACAGGTCTACAACGCCATAAGCAAGGATGTGCGCGAGTCCTACGTACAGAGCTGGAACTTGGCCATTCAGCGCACTCTCCCCAAGAACTTCGTTTTGGAAACCGCGTATGTTGCCAACCATGGCGTCGGCGTGAAAGCTGTCTACAACATCAACGCCGGACTGGTTCCAAATGCCGGCGTTAACGGCCGCCCTCTCTTCCAGCGGTTTGGCCGCAACGCCGACACGAACGACATTTACTTTGGCACCAGCACCACCTACCATTCGATGCAGGCGAAACTCGACCGGCGCTTTGCGAACGGATTTGCGCTCACCACCGCCTACACCTGGGCGAAGGCAATCGACCTGAGCGGCGCCGACAACGGCGGCCTCTGGGTCTATATCAACCCCGAACGCAGCCGCGCCCGCGCCGACGGCGACCGCCGCCATGTCTTCGTGCAAAGCTATGTCTATGAGTTGCCCTTCGGCAAAGGAAAGAACTACTTCACCTCCGGCCCGGCCGCTCAGATTTTCGGTGGCTGGCAGTTGAATGGACTGCTCACGCTCATGACCGGTGAGCCCTTCAATTTGAGCGTTGCCGGTGGCATCATCAACGCGCCAGGCAATGCCAATACGCCCAATCTAACGGGTTCGTTCAAAGCGCTGAAAGACGTCGGCCCCGGTTCGTTCTGGTTCGACACCTCGGTCTTCTCCTCGCCCGCGGCGGGCACGTTTGGCACTCTCGGCCGGAACATCCTCAGCGGCCCGGGCTTCGCCCATCTCGATGCCTCCATCTTCCGCACCTTCAAAATCACTGAGCGATGGCAGGCCCAGTTCCGCGCCGAAGCCATCAACTTCTCCAACACACCTCACTTCAACAATCCGAATGGCGATATTACCAGCCCCAATTTCGGAAGAGTCGTCGGCGTCAACGGCGCGCCGAACGGTCCTCGCGAAATGCAACTCGGGTTGAAGATCACGTTCTGACCCCAGCAGGAATCGCCGAATTCACCGAATTGAAACAGGATTGTCAGATTGCTGTATCCGGGGATCCCTACCCTGGATACAGCTATGCTTCCAGTCTCGAAATTCCTCGCGCCATTGCTCTTCTTCTCCTGGCTCTTAACCGCCCAGGTGGATCGCGCGACTCTCTCCGGCCACGTCACCGATCCCTCGGGCGCCAACGTAGAAACCGCCGCAGTCACCATCGATTCGGCTTCCACGGGCTTCCGCCGCGAAACCGTAACATCGCCCGCCGGAGCCTTTCAACTCCCCGCCCTGCCCCCCGGTTCCTACACCGTCGTTATCTCGAAGCCTGGCTTCAACACCGCTCGTTTCGATCGCGTCAATCTCACCGTCGGCCAGTCCCGCACACTGGACGCCCAACTCTCTGTGGGTGCCGTCTCCACTTCCGTGGAAGTCGCCGCCGAAGTCACGCCGCTCGATCAGAAGAGCGCGGAAATTGGCGCCGTGATTGGCGAACAGCAAATGAAGAACATCCCGCTCAACGGCCGCCACTGGGCGTCGCTCATGGCCCTGGCGCCGGGCGCGGTGAACGTCGGCGAAGGCAATCAGAATTCGATCCGCTTTTTCGGCCGTCCGCGCGACGACAACAATTGGACCTTCGACGGTGTTGACGCCACCGGCATCAAAGACCCTCGCCAAGAGGGAAATCTCCGCCTCGTCATCTCCACTGATTCCATCGCCGAGTTCCGCGTCAATTCCCTGCCCTTCACCGCCGAAGGCGGCATCGGCGGCGGTGCGCAAATCAACCTGGTCTCCAAGACCGGTACCAACAGCTTCCACGGTTCCGCCTACGAATTCTTCCGCAACTCCGCGCTCGACGCTCGCCGCCCCTTCGATGGCGCCAACCCGCCCCCGTTCCGCCTGAATCAATTCGGCGCCAATCTTGGCGGCCGCATCGTCAAGGACCGGACTTTTTTCTTCGCCAACTGGGAGAGCCTGTACCAACGCCTCACCATCTCCCGCGCCGATGGGCTGGTGCCTTCCGCATCCTTCCGCCAGCGGACACCCGCAGCGCTGCAAAGTCTCATCAATCTCTACCCCATCGGCACCGCGCCCGGCGCCAACGCCAATGTCGATCGCCTGATTGCCGAAACGCCGGAAAAGCGCAACGAGCACTCCGGCATGTTGCGCGTGGATCATCGCGTGAACGACAAGCACTCGCTGTTCGTCCGCTTCGCCATGACCGACGGTCTCATCAGCCAGGTCCGCAATGGTCTGCTCGAAACCCGTGATTCGAACATCCGGCCCACGAACGTCACCACACAGTGGCAGCAGATTTGGAGCCCGACCACAGTGAACGAAGTCAAGCTCGGCTTCAACCGGTCCGCCCTTACGCGCAACGATGTCGGCCGCATTCCGGAGGGCGTCTCTATCCCGGGTTTCACGTCCACCCAGCCAACCACATACATCATCGAAAAGCCCAGCGCCTATTCGCTTGTCGATAACCTCTCCTGGATCCGCGGCCGCCACACCATCAAACTTGGCGGCGAACTCCGCCGTATACATATGAACGTTGGCAACGGGCCTGCCACCAGCGTTGCTTTTGCAAATCTCGATGCGTTCCTCCGCAATCAGCTCAATAGCGTGTCCATCGGCAGCCGCCTGGACACCGTCGGTGTTCGCCGCACGTTTAGCGCCGTCTACTTCCAGGACGAAATCCGGTTCAGTCCTTCCCTTACTCTCAACGCCGGATTCCGCTATGAACACTACACCGTCAGCAAGGATGTCTACGGCCGTGGCCGCGTCTTCGATGCCGTTCGTTGCCTGGGCTTCTGCGCCGCCGGGGAACCGTGGTTCTTCGGTGACAATGACAACATTGCCCCGCGGCTCTCGCTCGCCTGGACGCCCAAAGCGCTTGGCGGCAAAACAGTTTTCCGCACCGGCTATGGCCGCTATTTCGGCCCTGGGCAAAATGACGATGTAACCGCCGCCATCGACAGTCTGCCGGAGAACCTCTCCCTTACTGCCGCCGACGCGCCCGCCCTCGCCTACCCGCCCTCGCCCTTCCTTGCTCAGCTCCGCTCTCAAGGACAAACCCCGCGCAGCCTGCAGCGCGATCGCAAGGAACCGGAGTCACACATGTGGACCTTCTCCGTCCAGCGCGAACTGCCGGGTGCAATGGTGGCCCAGGCCGCCTACGTCGGTAACGTGGGACGCAATCAACTCACCCGCACATACGTCAACACCCTCGACCCTGTCACCCGCCGCCGGCCTCTGGCCGCCTTCGGCCAGATTGACGAAAAGCGCTTCGATGGCAACACCAGCTTCAACGGCCTGCAGTCTTCTCTTTCCCGCGCGTTCTCCAAGGGGTTCCTCTTCCAGGCCCAATACATGTGGGGCCACGCCATCAGCGATAACGCCGGCTCCGGCGAAGGCGGCCAGATTCAGAACATCGCCTGTCGCGCCTGTGACCGTGGCGACGCTGATTACGACATCCGCCAAACATTTACCGCCAACTCTGTCTATCAACTTCCCTTCGCCCGCGAGAAGTGGTTCGGCGGCTGGGACGTAAGCGGCATCTTCACAGCCCGCACCGGCACGCCTGTCACTGTGACCATCGCGCGCACAGCCGCAACCGTGCCTAGCGGACAAACCCAGAATCAGCGGGCCGATTATCTAGGCGGTGATCCCTATGCAGCCAATAGAGCACCCGGTCTCTGGCTCAACCCCGCCGCCTTCGCCCTTCCCGCTAACGGGTTCTTCGGTAACTCCGGCCGCAACCGCTTCCGCGGCCCCGGCCTCTGGCAGGCCGATCTCGGGCTCTCCAAGAAGTTCAGGCTCGCCGAAAACGTCAACCTCGATTTCCGCACCGAACTCTTCAACCTCTTCAACCGCGCCCAGTACGGCAACCCGGTCGGCGCGCGGAACAACTCCACATTCGGCGCCATCGTCGCCACCGCCAACGACGGCGCCACCGGCACAGGCACCTCGCGCCAATTGCAGTTCATGCTGCGGCTAAACTTCTGACATGTGGCGGCTCCTGCTCTCGCTAACCCTCTTCGCTCAGCTCGATGTAAAGCCGATGCGCGAAACCGCTACGGAACCGCATCAGACCGACGACCCCGCCATCTGGTTCGACAAACGCGACCCATCCAAGAGCCTCATCCTCGGCACCGTCAAGATGGCGGCGCCCAACGGCGCCATCTCGGTCTACCGGCTGGATGGCACGCGGCTGATGCGCATACCCAACGTCGATCGGCCCAACAATATCGACGTTGCGTACTCCGTCCCCGTTGGCAACCGCACTGTCGATATCGCTGTCGCGACGGAGCGGAACCGGAATCGCCTTCGCGTGTTCGAAGTTATTCCTGGTGTTGGATTGAAGGATCTGGCGGACATTCCGGTTTTTGACCAGCCCATGGGAATCGCTCTCTACACGCGCCCGTCGGACAAAGCACTATTCGCTATCGTCAGCCGCAAGTCCGGCCCCAGCGGCACATATCTGCATCAATATCAGCTTGCCGCTAACGGCGCCGGTAGGCTGACGGGCCGCTTGGTCCGCGCGTTCGGAAACTACAGCGGTACAAAAGAGATTGAGGCTGTCGCCGTCGATCACGAACGAGGTCACATCTACTACTCCGACGAAGGCGCCGGTATCCGCAAGTATCACGCTGACCCAGCCCACCCGGATGCGGCACGCCAGCTGGCGCTCTTCGCCACCAGCGGGTGGCAAGGAGACCGCGAGGGCATCGCCATCCACGCGGGCTTCATCGTCGCTACGGATCAGCGGCCGCTGAACTCCGTGTTCCACGTCTTCCATCGGGATTCGTTGCGGGAAATCGGAACGTTCCGCGTCGGCGCCGACACTACCGATGGCATCGATATCTCGCCCAACGGTCTCTTCGTCGCCATGAACAATAGCCGCAATAATTTCATCCTCGCCGATTGGTCCGCCATCGCCCGCGCATTGCGGTTACAGCCATAATCAGCTTCCGTCGCGCAACAAATGCGATGCGCCGCGCAAATTCTGCGCACCCTCCTTGCGGCCGGCCCTTTGTTTCCAACAAATCGGAGTTGGCACCCCATCTGCATTCCATAAAAGCGGAGGTGTAAAAAACACCATGAAACGCAGAATCCTCATCTTCACCACGGCCGCCGCTCTGTCGCTCGGAACCGTGAATCTGTTCGCCCAGCAGGGTCCGCCCGCCAACCCCGGCACTTGCCCCAACTGCCCCAACGGCGGTACACCAAAGAAGGATGGCTCCGGCCCCGGCGCCAAACGAGGCCACGGGAATGGGCCGCGGGATGGCTCCGGCCCGATTCACAATCCCCAACGCCAAGGCCAGGGCCAGGGGCGGCGTGGCGGTCGAAACTAATGCCGCTTGCGCGGCCGGCAGTCGATTCCCGGAAGGAGGAAGTCATGAGCAATCTGATCCCAGCGGCGCTTATTATTTTCGGCGCCACACTGCTCGCCCAACCGGGCCCCAAACCGGCCGCGCTCGAAATTCTGGAGATCCGCGGAACGATTGCTTCGGTGAATCTCGCGCCAGGCGGAATGCCCTCCATTGCCGTCAACACCGCCAATGGCCGTCAATGGAATGTTCGCTTGGGCTCCATTCGATACCTGATCGCGCGCGACTTCAACCCGAAGGCTGGCCAGTCCGTCGTCGTGCGCGGATTCGAACAGCAGGGTGCCGGCCTCGTGGCAACTTCGGTGGAATGCGTGCAAACCCGCCAGAAAATCGTGCTCCGTGACAGCAATGGCATGCCGCTTTGGCGCGGCGGCGCGCGTTAGACAGAACAAAGGAATACGATGGTTCCAGGACCACTCGTGACACTTCCGTCCCGCCGGCCCCTGCATATCGTCCTCGCCGCGTTCACTATCCTCCTTGCCGTCGTGCTGGTATTGAGCGCCGTCCGCACGTACCATTCGCTGGCCGATCAACGGGCGGTGTATCTCCGTGGTCGCGTTGCTACGCTGGCCGCGCATCTGGAGACTGTCGCCGAGGAGCACTGGCCCCGCGTGCTGGCCGAAGAGGAAGAGGCGTTGACTGGCTTTGCCGTACTCGATCGCCCGTCAAGCCCGGAATCGCTCGCGCCGCTTTGGGATGGCAGAGAGCTCTTTCGCACGGAAAGTGTCAACGCGGTCCCGCCTGTCTTCCGCGCGTATGTCCCCTTCCACAGCGGCGGGGGCTTGCGTGTGGCTCGAATCGACATCGCCGAATCGGCAGCGGATTTTCTTACCGCCCACGCCGGGCATCACCTTCTACTCGTCGTCCTCAGTGGTCTTTCCATCGTTCTCTTGACGGTGCTGACAGTTCGCGGAGCCGAACGGCTTGCCCGTGCTGAACGCCGTCAACTCGAATTGCAACATCTCGCCACGCTCGGCGAGATGTCCGCCACTCTCGCTCACGAGATCCGCAATCCCCTCGGCACCATCAAGGGCTTTGTCCAATTATTGGCCGAAAAGCTCGACGGTGCGCATGCGTCGCTGCTGAGTCCGGTGCTATCGGAAACCTCGCGCCTGGAAGAACTAGTCCGTGACTTGCTGCTTTATGGTCGCCCGGCAGCACCCGCATTGCAACGCGTTCACGCCAGCAGATTCGAAGAGTTCGTGCGCATCCACGCGCCCCAGGCAGTGACCTCCGTCGCCCCCTTGTCGCTGCAAACAGATCCCCAGTTGCTGGAACAGGTCCTTTTGAACCTGTTGCGTAACGCCGCCGACGCCATTCGCGACCAGCCGGACGGTGTCATCCACTTCGAGGTCATCGGCGCCGGGGATTGCGCTGTGATTCGCATAGCCGACAACGGCCCCGGCATCCCGGAGGCGGTTCGTCAGCGGTTGTTTGAACCGTTCTACACCACAAAGGCCTCTGGAACCGGCTTAGGTTTGTCCGTTTCGAACAAGTTGGTCGAGTCCCTCGGCGGCCACCTGACCATCGAGCCCCGCCCCAGCGGCGGTACCGTAGCCGAAATTCTACACCCCCTCCACCGTGATGCCTGACACCGCACTCCCTTCCGAACACATATTGGTGGTCGACGACGACCCGGGCTTTCGCTCCCTCCTCGAAACAATACTTGCCGGGGAAGGCTATTCGGTGACAACCGCCAACTCCGTCTCCACCGCGATTCTTACCTGCGGAAAACGGCAGTTCCAACTGGTGGTTTGCGATCTGAAACTGCCCGATGGCGATGGCTTATCCGTATTGCGCTGGAGCAAGGAGCACTCGCCCGCCACTCCCATCATCATGATCACCGGGTTCGGCACAGTGGCATCCGCAGTGGAAGCGATGAAACTTGGCGCGGAGGACTACATCGGCAAGCCTTTAAAGAGCCCGGAGGAACTTCGCCTTCTGGTTCGAAAAGCCTTGGACCAAAGCCAGATGCGGCAGGAGCGCGCATTGCTGCGCGAAGAAAGCGACGCCCGTTTTTCCTGCGGCGACATGATCGCCGGGCATCCTTCGATGACCGCGATCCTGGAACTCATTCGACGTGTAGCTCCAACGCCCGCCACCGTGTTGATCACCGGTGAGAGCGGCACCGGCAAAGAAGTTATCGCGCGCTGTATTCACGCCAACAGTCCCCGCGCCGGCCGCGCCTTCGTCGCCGTGAATTGCGCCGCGCTCACCGCGTCCCTCATCGAAAGCGAATTGTTCGGACACGAAAAAGGCGCGTTCACCGGTGCCGCGGCCCAACACACCGGGCGCTTTGAGCGCGCCCACGGCGGCACACTTTTTCTGGACGAAATCGCCGAACTCGACGCCAACCTGCAGGCAAAACTCCTGCGCGTCTTGCAGGAAAGGTCGTTTGAACGCGTCGGCGGTTCACGCCTGATTACCGTCGACGTCCGGGTAATAGCGGCCACCAATCGCGACCTGCGGAAATCGGTGGCCGATGGCGTGTTCCGTGAGGACCTTTTCTACCGCCTCAATTTGTTCCCAATTGAAATCCCCGCGCTCCGCAACCGCACTTCGGACATCCCCGCCTTGGCTCGTTTCTTTCTCCGCCGCGCCGCGCGTGCGCTGAACAAAGCGGCGTTGACGCTTTCGCCCGAAGCGGAGGCGGTGCTGTCTACCTACGCCTGGCCCGGCAACGTTCGCGAACTCCAGAACACGATGGAGCGCGTCGCGATTCTCTGCGATGGTTCCGTCGAGCCGGACGATCTGCCGGTCACCCCCGCCGGTCCTGCGCGCCCAGTCTTGTTTCGCGATATCGAACGCCAGGCCATTCTGAATGCGTTGCAGGCCAACGCCAACAACCGCACACGCACCGCACAGCAACTTGGCATCAGCCTTCGCACGCTGCAATATAGGCTCAAGGAATACGGCATCCAGGAAGGGTGACCCGCGCAAACTCTGCGCACCGCGCGCAATGCGTGCGCGGCGCCGCCCGATACCGGATGAGCAGAATCAACAGTTTCCATTTGGCCGCTCGTGTGCACTTGTATCAGGCGAAGATACGAACGATCTTCACGAAAAGGAGCCCCCATGAAAACCACACGCCTGTTCGTTCTCGCAGCCTTCGTGCTCACCCCAGCCTTCTCGCAGAACGGCCCCGGCCCGCGCGGACCGCAGAACCAGACCCCAGTAGCCGTTCTGCCCGCCACAGCGGAGGAGATACAGTCGCTTTCGTACATGCGCGAAGAGGAAAAGCTGGCCCGCGATGTCTATCGTTTCCTGTTCGCCCGCTGGAACTACGCGGCCTTCGATCGCATCGCCACCAGCGAACAGCAGCACTTCGCGACAATTGGCACACTACTGACGCGCTACAACATTCCTGACCCCGTTGCCGTCGATACCCCGGGTGTCTTTGCCCATCCGAAACTCGTCGCCCTCTACACCGAACTCACCGCAAAAGGGTCGCTCTCGCTTCGGGACGCGCTCGAAGTGGGAGTCTCGATCGAGAAGCTGGACATCGCGGATCTCACTGCCGCCAGCACCACCACAAAGCTCGACATCAAACGCGTCTACACCAATCTCATGCTCGCGTCATTCAACCATCTCGATGCCTTCGAGGCCGGCCTGGAACTCCTCGCGGCAGTGCAGTAACAGGCTGTCGCGCCTTCCTTCCAGCTTCAGAAGGAATACTTCAACGCAAACTGAATCTGTCGCAGTTGGCTGGTGGAGCGAATTCGTCCGAAACTCGCCGCCGGATTCGCTCCCTGGCTGCCCCACGCCGCCGATGGCCGCCCCCATGCCGGATGGTTCGGCGCATTAAACATCTCCATACGAAATTGTAGATTGTGGTTCTCCGTAATCCGGAAATCCTTCATCGTCGAAAAATCCAGATTCCACGTAGACGGCGCCCGCAAGTTATTCCGCGAACAGTTCCCGAACTCACCCGCCACCACATTGCGGAACGCCTCGCGCACAAAATAGCGATCGGCCGTGGGACTATCAGCAACCGGATTCACCCCAGCCACACAGTGCAGCCGGTTCGAATGCGGGAAGCCCGCTCCCATTCCCGCCGAATCCCAGGACTCAGTCACAATCGACGTGCCGCTCTGCGCTTCGCCAATCGCGCTCACTTGCCATCCGCCAATCACTTCATTCACCACCCCTCCCACGTTTGCAAAGCGCTGGCCCTTTCCGAAAGGCAGAACATACAGAATCGACGTCACAAACCGCTGCGGAATGTTGTAACCCGACGGGCCATAGTCACAGGATCGGCAGCGCTGATTCGCCAGCGTGAAATCCGCGCCTGTTCCGCGGATCGCGCTATTCTCGTCCAATGCGCGGGACCAGGTGTAGCTAAACATGCTCGTGAAATTTGAGCCATATCGTTGCGTGAACTTCGCGCTGAACGCGTTGTAGTTCGCTATGCCATCCCCCGTCAGGTATTGAATCCCATGCCACTCCGGATACGGCTCCCGCAGGTCAAACGCCGTGATACCCGCCACCGGCGCGTTCGCGTTAATCAGAAACGCTACCTTGCGCGCCTGATTGCCCGTGTACCCCACCTCCAGCGTCGAGTTCTTTCCAATAGCGCGTTGGATGTTGAACAAATACTGCATCGAATACGTCGTTCGCAGGTTCGGATCGGCGCCCCAGGTCAGGCCGGGCACAAACGATACCGGCAATTGGCTCGTGTTGATGAAGTTCTGGAACGATAGCGTCGGCACCGCCTGCAGGTCGATCGCCGGGTTCGCCCGTCCGCCTGCCGCCCGGCTCATATCGAATATCGAATTCTTGCTCTCCTGCGAGAAAAACACGCCAAAACCCGTCCGAATGGACCAGTTCGCGTTCGGGCTGTAGGCTATGCCCAATCGTGGCGCGAAATTGTTGTAGTCCGTGCGGATCAACCGGTTGCCCAGCCGCCCGTCCCGAGCCAGTTGCACCGGCCCGCGGAACCGGAAGTCCAACCCCTCATAAAAGTCGCCATTTCCCGTTCGCACCAGCACCGGGTGCTTGTTCGCGTCCGGCTCCACCGGTGTGGACGGCAGCGGCTGCCGCAACTGGAAATTGGGCTGCAATCCAAAGTTATCCAGCATCGGCTGCGCCGTTTCCCAGCGAACGCCCCAATTCACCGTCAGCCGGGGATGCAGTTTCCACGTATCGTCCACATACATCCCCCACTCATGGTTGCGGAAATCGCCCTTTGCCAGCGCCACGGCACTCTCGATTACGCTTGGCGTTCCCAGCAATATGTCCGCGCCATTGTAGCCTCCAGCCAGCGTGTTCGGGTTGCCCGTAAACGCGCCGTTGAACGTGAACCGGCCCCGCGCGAACTCGTTGCCGATCTGCAGAAACTGGTTATACCGCCAGTCCCCGCCGAATCGAAACGTGTGCTTCCCCGCCACCCAGGAAAAGTTGTCCACCAGTTGGTAGACCTTGTTGTCAATGGAAAACGGTCCGTTCGCGTCGTTGCCGAAGCTGGAGAGCGTGCTGCCGGAAAGGCTTATGTTCGGAATCCCCCAGGAGTTCGGATCGCTAATCTTCACTGGCGTGCCAAGCTTCTCATTCGGGTTATCAATGCCCGAAAGCTCCTGACTGATGTTGTTGAAAATCGAGTTGTACCCAAACCGGAATTCGTTCACCTTCGAAGAGGAGAACACCCGCGTGTTCGCCAGCACCCACTGGCTGGCCTTCGTGTAAAGGATGGTCCCGTTCAGCTTGACACCCGGAGTAATGGTCAATTCGTCCGTCCAGCTATACCGGCCGAACCACTGGGACCGCGTCCCCTCATTGAAATCGATCCGTCCCGTGAACTGATCCTTATCCACCGGTGTTTTCGCCACAAACTGATAATTCCGGTTGGGCAGTCCAGTTTGCGGCAGGTTCGGCAGCGGTGCGAAACTCTCAAGCAAATACACGCCGCCCGGATTGAAGCGGCTCGTCGGAATTCGGTTTCCCGGGAAGGGAGTGGACGCCACCGTGAACCCGGTGCCCGTTGCATTCGGCGTGCGTACCCGCGTCGCCGGGTCTTGCAGCGACGTAGGCACAACCGAAAAATCGCCGGCCCGCATCTCTGGCGTCATCGTCGTAAAAAAGTTTGGAACGGACCGCCGGGACTTGAAACCCTCGTAGTTGGCCATGAAGAACAGCCGGTCTTTGCCATTGAACAGCTTGGGGATCCACACTGGCCCGGCCAGTGTGCCGCCGTATTGATTCTGCCGGTATGGCGCCTTCAGCGGCGCGGTCTGCGTCGGGCTCTCCGGGTCTTTAAAAAAGTATGGCCGCGCGTCCAGCTTGTCGTTACGCAAAAATTCGAATAGTGCGCCGTGATACTGGTTGGACCCTCCCTTCGTCGACACGTTGATCTGCCCCGCCGCGCGTCCGAACTCTGCCGGATAAATTCCCGTTTGCACTTTGAACTCCTGCAACGCCTCCACACTCGGCAGCACAATATACAGGTTGAAATTCACGTCCGTGTTCGTAATCCCGTCCAATGTGTAGTTACTCCACGCGGACCTCGCTCCGGCCACCGACATCGTAAGACTCGCACGCGTCCCGCCCTGCCGGCCCGCCGCCTGCGCCGCCTGATTGAACCCGTAGGTGACGTTCGGACTCAGCGCCACCAGACTAAAGAAATTCCGCCCGTTCAACGGTAATTCCGTAATCCGGCGTTGCTCCACCACCGTTCCGACCGTCGCGTTCTCCGTCGTAAGCAATTGCGCCGACGCGTTCACCTCCACCGTCTCGCTCACCTGCCCCACTTCCAGCCCGAAATCCACCCGCGCCGTCTGCTGCACCTGCAATTCCACACCCGTCCGCGACGAAACCTTGAACCCGGTCTTTTCCGCCTTCACATCGTAGATCCCCGGCACCAGCGCGGGAATGTTATAGATCCCCTCTTCGTTTGTGGTCACCGTGCGAATGCCGTTGGTGGCGGTGTTCCGCACGGTCACCGTCGCATCCGCAACGGCGGCGCCGGTCGTGTCTTTCACTTCCCCCGTCACCGTGCCCAACGTCTGCGCGGGTAGCGTCGCCACACTGAGAGTCGCCACCACCGCGGCCGCAAGTGTCAGTGCGTGAATCGGAAATCGCATGGTTCCCATCCCCCGTTTCAGCTTCGAGCGTTGCAGGCGATTGCCGGCTTTCGTTCTCGATGCTGCGGATTCTATCACGCCTTGCTAATCCGTTAGCTACTCTGCTCCCGCCTCGCGCACGGCCGGCAAATGGCCCGCAATGCCCGCCTTGGTTCGTTTTAATTCGCCTATCGCCTTCGCCCGCATCCGGCGCAGCGTCGCCTGGAACAAAGGTTGCACCGCCAGGTTATTAAGTTCCTCCGGATCCTTGTCCAAGTCGTACAGCTCTTCCAGATCCGTTATCAGCGGCCGTATGTACTTCAGATTCTTTTCCCGGATCAGGATGTACCACGGCACGTTGTTATGCATCGCGCTCTTCCCATCCAGGCCTGGCAATATGTCGGCCCCAAACTTCTGCCCGGTCGCCATCATCATCGTCGTATGCGGCCATTCGGCTTTCGGGTTCTTTAACAGTGGCGTCAGGTCATGCCCATGAATCTCCCACGGCGGTCGGATTCCGGTGAACGCAAAAATAGTCGCTGGAATGTCCACACCGCTCACCGGCACTTCACACACCTGCTCTTCCGGAATGCGGCCCGGCATGGAGAACAGTAACGGCGACCGCACATTCGCGTCGTACCCGGCCACTTTCACGCCGCGAAATCCATGCTGCCCGAACGCCAATCCCTGATCGGATGTAAAGATCACCAGCGTGTTATTCCGCTGCCCCGTCTCCTCCAGCGCCGCCATCACTCGCCCCACCCCCTCGTCTATGGCAATCACTCCCTGATGATACTGGCGCACCCACTGGTTCAGCGTCTTGTCCCCGCTCACTGGGGTGCCGTCGGGCCCCTTCTTCCACTGGTTGATTTTCTGCGCCCACTCCGGCTTCGTCGCCCGCGGCGGATAGATATCTTTCGGCGTTTCAAAGTCGATTCCGGCTAGTTCCTCCAAGTGTCGCTTGGCCGGCTGGTACGGGCTATGCACCGCGCCGTAGCAGAGCCACAGGTACCATGGCTTGCTCTTGTCCCGGCCCTCTCCCTGCAAAAATTCAATCGCCCAATCCGTGTATTGGTCAGTCGAATAGCGCTTCAGTATCTCGGTCTTTCCGCCATGATAAGTAATCGGCTGGTCGTAGTAATAGTTCTGGCTGGTCTCCGTATACTTCGGCCGGTTCCAGACGATCTGGTAATCCCAGTCGCGTCCAAATCCCGTATCGGTGCCCGTATGCCACTTGCCGATCTGCCCAGTGAAATACCCCTTTTGCCGGAATATCTTCGGCCAGAACGGGCACTTCTCCGCATCGTAGACGCACTGCGGATACGGCCCCTCCATCCGCATCGATTCGATCCCCGTCGTATGCCGCCCTGTCAACATCGTCGCCCGCGAAGGCATGCACCACGACCCGTTATACGCCGCCAGAAATCGCACCCCTTGCCTGGCCAGCCGGTCGATATTCGGCGTTTTCACCCACGGATACGCTTCTTTGTAGCAACTCAGCGTCCGGTAGGAATGGTCGTCGGTATAGATAAACAATACGTTCGGCCGTTCGGGCGCGGCCGCTTGCGTGCTTGCCGCGGAGGCCAGCACGCCAAACATCTGGCGTCGGGAAAGTCTCGTCGGAGTTGCCATAGCGTCAGCGCAATTCTAACAGCATCGCAATCCTTCTATTCACGGAGTAGCATGGGGCCAGAAGGGTACATCAGTATGGACGCATCCGCTCTGTCCGGCATCTGTTCTCGCTACCTCCATCTCTACACCGGCGCCATCGCCGATATCCTCGACAAGGCAGGCCACCGGCACCAGGTTCTGCCCCGCACCATCACTGCCTCGACATCTGTCAATCGCTTGGCTGGCCTCGCCTTCACCGGCCAAGGCTACCCCGCCGCCAGCGCCGCCGATGACGACACCCAGACACGCCTCCACATGCTCGACAGCATCACCCCGGGCTCCATCTCCGTCTGGGCCTGCGGCGGCAGCGTCAATTGCGCGCACTGGGGAGAAATGATGTCCACAGCCGCCAGCCAGCGCGGTTGCACCGGCGCCGTGCTCGATGGCGGCGTCCGCGATATGGATCTCATCAACGCCATGCGCTATCCCGTCTTTGCTAACTTTCGCTGCGCAGCCAGTTCCGTCGGCCGCTGGAACATCAAGGAGTTCCAAACAACAATCAAAATCGGCGAAACCGTGATTCACCCCAACGATTTTGTCTTCGGCGACATCGATGGCGTCGTCATCGTACCGCAAAGCATGATCCTCGACGTTCTCACCGCCGCCGAAGACATCAATCGCAGGGAAACCGCTATGAGGGACGAACTGCGCAGAGGCGTATCGGTGAAGGACGCCTTCGCCAAATACGGCTCGCTCTGACCAACGCGCCCGCTATTGAATCTTCATCTTAGTCAACCCGACTCCGCCGGCCGGCAGCGCGGCTCCCCCGGCCTTCATGCCATTCGTCTCCAGGATGTAGGCAACGATATTCGCATACGCCTCTCCGCTCAATGATCCCGGCGCCGCCGGCGGCATCGTCTTCTGCGATTTCTCAAACAGCGCGGCCACGCTCCGTCCCTGCCACTTGTTCTTGAAATACTCGCCTCCAAGCGGCGTCGCCATCGTCCCGTTGGTCATCGTGTTCCCGTGGCAAACCGCGCAACTGGCGTTGTAGGCCGTCTTTCCCGCCGCCGTCTGCGCCGCGGTGAACTCGGGTGCAATCCCGCCGGCCATCACCTCTTTCCGCTCCGTCGCTTTCGCCTCGCTAACAGCCTTCGGAACCGCCGCCGCGCCGCTCCCCTCACCCGTATAGGTGAACGCCAGAATCGCTCCCTGGTTCTGCATCTGCGTCGTTGTCCCGCCCGTTTCCGATTCCGCCAATCCGCTCGGATCCGTCGCAATGAAAATCGTCTTCCCGTCCGGGCTCACCGCCGTGTCCCGGTACCGGTCCTCCGACTGAAAATAGCGGCTGATGAATCCCGCTGCCGACTTCCCATCGGCCTGCAGCGGCACCACATACAGCGACCCGCGTTTCAACGCCGGCGCCAGCAGCACCCGCCCCCAGCCCGGCACGCCCCCGCCGTTATTCTGGTAATGCTCTACGCTCGACACCCCTACCGTCGGCCAGCAAATGTAGTCGATTCCCTTGCACGCCGGATCGTGAAAATTGAACCCGGTCGGCACCGTAAACAGCGTCGCCACCGGATCCACCATCGGTTTCTTAAACGCCGATTCCGGTTCCCTCGGCACCGACGGGTGAATCGCCAGGTCGCTAAATTTCAGTTGCGCGCACGGCGTGCTCGCCTCCGCCCACCGCGCGTATTCATACGCCTTGTTGTCCTTCAACCCTGCCACGTGCGGCCAGCCATAGTTGCCGCCCTTCTTCAACAAATTCACCTCATCGTCCGTCTTCGGGCCATGTTCGGAGGAATACAGCTTCCCATCCGGCGCGAAGTCCAGGCCTTGCGGATTCCGGTGGCCATACGTGAACACGTGGCTCACCACGCCGTTCAGTCTCGGGTTGTCCTTCGGCACCGAACCGTCCAAATTCATCCGCAGCGATTTCCCCACATACGAAGCAAACTTCTTCGCGTCCAACTCCTGCCGCGTCGGCAGCCGCTGCGCCTCCACCGGCAGACAGCTATTGCCCAATTGATTGTTCCCTTGGTCGCCCAGCGTCAGGTATAGCTTCTTGTCAGGCCCGAACTTGATGCGCCCCGCGCTATGGTCGTTGCTCGCCGGCAGCCCGGAAATCACCGTCACCGGATCCGACAACGTCCCATTCCTGTACGTCATCCGCAGCACCTTCCCGTACAAAAAGCGATAAGGGCTCTTCGGGTCGGTAATCGTCGGGTCCGCCCCCAGCGCCTCGTCCACGTAGGTGTAGAACACATACACGAAGTCGTTCCCTGTGCTCTTCAACAGTTCCGGGTGCAACGCCATTCCCAACAGGCCATCCTGGCCTCCTGGTACGGAGACCTCATCTATCGTAGCCGCCACGCTCCGTTCCCCGCTCACCGGATCCACCCGCGTAATCCGCTTCGCCGTCCGTTCCGTGATCCACAGTTTTCCGTCCGGCCCCCAGGTTACTTCCCATGGCCCTCCTAGTCCGGACACGACCACTCGTTTGCTAAACTGCTTCGTTCCCCGGATCGCCGTTTCCGGCCCGTTCTGCGCCAACAGCCGTCCGCCCACGCCGCTCGCCACCGCAAGCAGCAGGGCCAATATGAATGATTTCGTAAACATACGCCTCGAAGCATGATACAAGGCGCGGCGCCGAAATGCGCTATTTCGGGCGCGAATCTTCATCCCACAGGAAGTCGTCCCCATCAAACGGAATCCGCTCCAACCGTCCAATCTGCGCGAAACTCAGCTTGCCCTTCATGTACAGCACCGCCCGCGCCGCCCGTTGAAACGTCGCCTCATCCCCGGTCTGTTCCAGCACCCGGCCCAGCGTCGTCAACACCGCCGCGTGCCCGGCCTCTCCCTGCAGCGCCATCTTCCGCAGCCTGCGCCCCGCCCATACCGGTGTATCCGTCTCCAGCGATTCCCCGTGCTCCAAATACTCCGCCGCCAACTCTGGCAACCGTCCCGCAATCCGGTTCCGCAGCGCAATCTCTTCCTGTGCTTCCGGCAGCGCCGTTTCCAATTGCTCGTCCCGTTTCTCCGCCGCTGCTTCATCCTCTGGTTGCGCCGCTGCCAATCGCGCCGCCAGCGGACGCAGGTCCATCACCGGCGCCAGCGCTATGGCGGCGGGCAACAGTTGTTCCGCGTTCGTAACAGCTTGCGGATGCGCCACCAGCACTCGCTGGAAAAACTGTCCCGCCAGCCGGACTTCCGCCTCCCCGCCAACCGCTCCGGCCAGCTCAACAATCTCCACATTCCGCAAGTGGTCGCGGGACTTCTCCGCCTTCGGGTTTAGCAATCGAACGAAATGGCTCGTCAGGTCTCCCAACTCATAGTACGCAAGCACCTGCCGGCACCGGGAATAACTCACCGGAGGCAGACTGCCGTTCACGTGCGTCCGCATCCAGTACCGGATACAGTCGGAATCCAATCCGCGCGGCACGCGTGACGGCCCCATCCGGCCCGCCTTCACATACGCCGCCAGCGGCCCCTCACTGCTCAGGCCCAAATACCGGACATTCGAAATCGGAAACGGCGGCGGCATTGGTTACCAATCCTCCATTCGTTCCGCGCCGCGCGTCCGCAGCAAGCTCACCACGCTATGGGACTGCACGGCGGTCACGCTCCCCGTCTCAATCCATGTCGGAACAAGCAGCATGTGGTCCCCCATCCGTTTCGGATTCTGCAGGCTCTGATGAAACAATGGCGGGGATTCAGGAAACATCAGTTGCGTCCGGAAATGGTCCGACGGCCGGTCCACATGATAGGCATCCGTCAAAACATGGCCAATCTCATGCGCCAGAATGTACGGGTCCATATCGTCTTCCAGATACAGCGGGCTATTCTCGCGATTAAACCGCGGCAGCAGCACCGCGGAGCGGAACGGCAGGTCCGGGCGCCGGTCCGCCGGCACGCCGGGGGCATAGTGCGGCAGGAACGCGAATCCAAGTGTCGAATCAGAAAACTTGCCCACGAATATGAAGTGCACAACATCGTCCGTAATGCCCGGCACCGACCGCAGAATGTATCGCACGTCAGCCGACCCTTGCAGGTACGTCTGGTCCGCGCTCCCATCAATGTTATTCATGTCAACGTTCACTACCCGCATCCGCAGCCGCAGTGAGCTATGCGGCGCCGGAAGCACCTGCACCGTCGGACGCGCGCCGCTGTCGGCGCCGATCATTACATCGCACGGCGCCAGCAACCGGTCCTGCCTGCGCAGCGGCGGCGCCGCAAAAGCCGTCGCGTGAAATCCCGCCGGCATGTGATCGGCAATTCGCTGCCCGGCCTCCAACGGAGTCATCCCGTTGGTAATTGAAATCGGCGCTGTCGTCACCGGTGCTTCCCCCGGCAAGGTTAGCCGCAGCCGAACCGTGCCCGATCCCCGCGCAGGCCTCCCCGTCCGGTTGGAAATCGTCAGCATTCTTGTCACCGGCGCGGTATACACGCGGAACTCCGGCGCCACAATACGTGGCGCCACATCAGCCTGCGCCAGTATTCTCCGCATCCATCGCAGCGTCTTCCTTCGAATCGCCCGCCGCAACTCCGGCGTGTCGTCCGCCGCGAAGAGATGAAAGCACACCCGCACTCGTCTCCGCTCCGCCCCTCCTATCCATTTCTCTGTCGACACGAAACACTTCGGCGTCCCCGGACAATGCGGTATCGTGTACGTCGCGCGCACCCGTTGATCCAGAATCTCTACGCTGTCGTTATCGCCCGGCTGTCCCGTCCCCCGGCCGTCCGCCATATCTGTTACCAGCAGCAGTTGCCTTGCTCCCGGCGCCGCCTGCTTGTCCACTTCGTCCACCACCAGCCGCATATACCGCGAAAGAAACGTCGTCACCGAACCAGTCGCCGCATGAAACTCCACATCTGGAATCGCTCGTTCATCACCCGGAAACGGCTCATGTCCCCGCACTCGCAACCCAGTTGGGTGGCTTGGGTCGGCTTCGTACAATGGCCGCAACGCTTCCAGCCGCGCCGTAATCCGCCCCTGCGCCCGCGGGTCCACTATCTCAATCTTGAACGTGTCCGGGTCGCCGTTCGTGGGTGCGTCGTAGCCGAACCGGTCGTGAAAAGTGCTATCGTACCCCGTTGCCACAGTGGAGGCCAGCGCCGGCACATAGTTACTAACATGCAGCGCCGTCACTTCGTTTCTGTCATGCGGCCGCGCGTCTTCCTCCCGCACAATCCGGATCGAAACCGGAGGCGTGTTCCGTGCCCGGAACACATGTCGCGCATCCACGCCGCGCGGCAGTTCCGGCGGGCTGATCACCGGAACAATCACAACGTCCCCTTCGCGCAACGGCCGGTTCAGCAGCGGACGGTTCAACGGATGGCTCCGTAACGGTTGGCAGTCCAAGTAGCCCCACTGGATGGCTATGCCGCACAGGCAATCTCCAGCCGAGGCAATTACGGCTTCATCCATACTTTCTTTCTCTCAGTCTATCAACGCGAAAGTTCGCCTCCAATTCCATCGCCATCATGCGCCGCAACCGCATAAACTCGTAACATGCCGCTACGCCTCGCCGCCGCCATCCTCCTCGCGGCCGCCGCCGCCCTCGCCCAGGCGCCACCCTCCTTCACGCTCGCTGGCGATTGGGACGTGCTCGTGTCCGTCTCAGGCGTCAACCCGCAAACCGTACGAGTCGCCCCCGTCGCCCTTCTCTCCGTCACCGCGGAACGGTACGACGATCTGCCCCTCTTCAACCCAAAGGCCGGCGGCTGGGTCCGCGGCGCGCAGTTGAAGGGCGTGAAGGCTCAGGAGACCACCAGCCCCTTCCTCGTCGATGTTCCCAGTTTCACTCTCCGCGCCGGTCCCGAACCCGGTTCCACTCTTTTCATCAAAGACACTGACTACACCATCGACCCCGATTGGGGCACCTTCGGTCGCCTCCCCAACGGCCGCATTCAGCCCGGCCAGCCCGTCTTCGCCACCTACCGCCACGCGCAAACCCGCCTCGACGCCATAGTCCTCTCCCCCAACGGACGCATCTCAATCCAACAGGGCGAACCCCGCGCCGCCGCGCCCGCCGTCCCGCCGCTCGAACCCGGCAATCGCCACCTCGGCAATATCTATCTCCCCGGCCTCCTCCCCAGGCTGTCGAACGACAACTTCTTCCCCATCCTCGAACAGTCCTTTCCGGAACAGGTCCTCCCGCGCTCTCCCACCATCCAACGGCTCACCCATCGTCTGAACGCAGGCCACTCCATTCGCATTCTCGCCTGGGGCGACAGCGTCACCGATGGCGTGTATCTTCCCAACAAAAACACCCAGCGCTGGCAGGAGCAATTCGTCGCGCGTCTCCGCGCCCGCTTTCCCAAAGCACGCATCGAACTCCTCACCGAAGCCTGGGGCGGCCGCAACACCGGCAGCTACCTCGCCGTCCCGCCCGGCAACCCGCACAACTACCGCGAAACCGTGCTCGCCCTGAAGCCCGATCTGGTTGTCTCCGAATTCGTCAACGATGCCGGCCTCAAACCGCATCAAGTCCAGGAGCGCTACGCCAGCCTCTTAACCGATTTCCGCTCCATCGGCGCCGAGTGGATCATCCTCACGCCGCACTACGTCCGGCCCGATTGGATGAATCTTGCCAGCCAGCGCGATATCGACGACGACCCGCGCCCCTACGTCGCCGGCCTCCGCCAGTTTGCCGCCAGCCACGATGTTGCCCTCGCCGACGCCTCTCTCCGCTACGGCCGCCTGTGGCGCCAGGGCATCCCCTACAACGCGCTCATGCTCAACGCCATCAACCATCCCGACGCCCGCGGCATGCGCCTGTTCGCCGACGCGTTGATGGCGCTTTTTCCCTAATCCCCGCCTACCGGTAAAACGGCGCCCAGGTAATCCAACGCGGTCCATAGTGCGGCGCCGGCGCGCCCTTTTCTAACGCGCCCAGGTCCGGCGCCTTCCCCGTGAACCCATCGTTCACCGTCGGCAGCGCCACGCCAGCATCGACGGCCCGTGACCCCGCCCGCAATTGAAAATTCAAATCCATCGCGTGGTAAACACGGTGCCGGCGCGCCAGGTCCGGCGGCGCCATTCTTTCGAAAATGTCGTAGTCCACCTCAATCCCGTGCGCCTCCTGCCCCGTTGCCGCCCGCAGTTCGGCCAGCGTCGCGAAGCTCTTCCAATCCGCTCCCGGCGCCAGAAAATTGTACTGTTTGCTCACGTTCCGGTTCGGCCGAAACCCGTTGTAGTCGCTGCTGTAGTTCGCCGTCGCGTTGGCCCAGTTCATCACCCCGCGGTCCGGCACATCCTTTCCCATAAACAAATTGTTCCGGAAATGCGTATTCGAATACCCATCGCGCGCCGTCTGCTCGCTGATGAACGTGTTGTGGTACGCCAGAATCCCCGCCGGCGCCGCGCTAAACTTAAACGCCCCGCCCCCGCCTGTGTGATAAAGCAGGTTCCGCATAAAGTACACCGGCCCGCCGAACATCGGCTGCGCGCTGTATCCATTGTGCGCCGCGTTCACACCCCGGTTCTGGTACACGCGTATGTTGTGCGCCCCGCCGTCGGATTCAATGAAATCGTCGTTTGATAGATGGACGTCGTTGTTGTAGATGTCGATCGCCGACGCCCGCCGCTCCGGGTCCGCATCCGGCGGCCCATACGTCGAAATGCAGATGCCGTCGTGAAAATACGCGATCGCATTGTGCGCGATCACATGCCCTGGCCCGTACACCTTCACCGCGAAGAAACTACGCAACTGGTGCGAAGGATAGATCCCCGCCGTCCGCATCCCCGCCTGGTTCCACCCGATCAGCCGCATCCGGTCCTCGCGCCCCAGAAACAGGTTATCGGCGATGTAGAAATCCCGCGACTCAGCACTCTCCGTCCACACCCCCACGCCAATATCTTCAAAGCGGCAGTTGCGCACCGTCAGCCCCACCGCGCCCATCACTTCCTTCTCGCCCGCGAATATCGCTACTTCCGTATTCCGGAACGTCAGTCCTTCGAATATGTGATGATGGCTCGCCATCACATCGAACAGCTTCGCGTTTCCCGCGCCGTCGAAAATCGCCTCGCCATCGCCGGCTCCCTGAATCGTGATCGGCTTCTCCGCGGTGCCTTTCAATGACAAGGACCACGATCCCGTAAACGGCGCACTCAACGGGTCCACATAGTTGTACCGCTCCGGCCGGTACAGCCCGGCGTGTACCAGAATCGTGTCGCCCGGCTGCGCCTTCTTCATGCGCACCGCCGTCCAGTCCCCCCGTCCTTCGCCATAGTAAGCGGCCTTCAGCCCAATAAAGCTCGGCTCCTGTTTCGCCCCAACATGGTCGGCCGGATAAACATGCAGCACCCGCCCGCCGCGGAACGGTTTCGGCTCCGCCCGTGTCGCTACGGTCACCGTCCGCTGTGCCTGTCCGCTCACCCCGTCCGGATCGCGCAGTGTCAACTCACACTCGTAGCTCGTCGCTTCCTCCAGTTGCAGAATGCTCCCGGCAAATCCCTGCGGCACGATGTAGTTCATGCTTTCCCGGTCCCGGAAAACCCGTTCTCCGCCAATCCGCAACAGCGGCAACGCCGGCCGCCACGCTCCCGTTCCCGCCTTCCGGAATCGCACCTCCACCGTCGCGTTCCGGTTCGCGTCGCCCTCAATCAGCCATTCAAATCCCAGGTTGTGCAGCGTCGGGTGCTCCACGTGAAATCGGCCCGCCTGGGTCGCGTTCTGGGCCTGCAACGCGCAGGCGGCAAGGAATAAAAGTGCGGCTGTTCGCATAGAAAGAGGTTCTCGTCGATCTTACATCACTCGCCGCGCCACGCCCCCCAAAAAAAATGCTGCGATCCTGTAGTGAGGTTTCCCCATGCGCTTGCTCTCTCTCCTTGCCGTCTCTGTGCCAATCCTCGCCCACGACCTCTACCTGATGCCCGAATCGTTCACCGCACACTCCGGCGCCCAGCTTCGCCTTGCTTTTCAGAATGGCGACGAATTCCCCGTCGCCTCCGCCAGCACGCAGCCAAGCCGCCTTCGCAACACCCGCCTCATCGCCAAGGCCGGCTCCGCGCCTATGGAAAACATCGTCGCCGAAACCGCCCGCACCACCGCCACCGTCCGCCTCCCCGCCCGCGGCCACGCCATCCTCACCGCCAACACCATTCCCAATTTCATCGAACTCGACGCCGCCAAATTCCGCTCCTACCTCGAACACGAAAACCTCACTGAGACCATCGCCTGGCGCGACGCGCACGGCGAATCCGCGAAACCCGGCCGCGAACGCTATAGCAAATTCGTCAAGTCCATCATCCGCTCCGGCGCCCCCGATGGCTTCTACAACCACACCACCGGACTCACCATCGAGTTCATCCCACAGGCCGATCCCTTCAGCCTTCGCCCCGGCCAATCCCTCCCCGTCGTCGTCCTCTTCCGCGGCAAGCCCGCCGCCAACATCGCCGTCGAGTCCGCCTGGTTGGAACAGGGCAAGGCGGTGCTGGCAACCATCGGCCGCACCGATACGCTTGGCCGCATCACCATCCCGCTGAAAGCCACCGGCCCCCATCGTCTCCATGCCATCGTTATGGAGCGTTGCGCGGACCCGCAAGCCGCCGATTGGGAGAGCTTCTGGGCCAGCCTTACTTTTGAGATTCTCCCCCGTTAGCCGCCGGCAATCGAAACGCCGCCATCTCTTCCCCATTCCGCACCAGCAGCACATCGCCCGCCACCGCCGGATGGTTCCACGTCTTCCCGGAGATGCCCGGCCGCCGCGCCACCTCTGTGAACTGGTCGTCCTTGGCCTGCACCAGCGCCAACTCACCCTCTTCCGATAGCACCAGCAGCAGGTCCATATCGGCCAACAACACCAACTGCCCCTGCCCGTACCGGCCGCCCTTCCACTTCCGTTTCCCATCGGCCAGATTCATACACGCCAGAATGCTCCCATCGAATCCATAGGCATTTCCTTTGTGAATCACGTAGTCATTGAAATATGGCTTCAACGCGTTGGAAGTCCACCGCTCCTCCACCGTCCACCCCTCTTGCCCGTGCTTGGCCGTCAACCGGCGCGTGCCGCTGCTCTCGCTCGCGCTAATCAACACGTCTCCATCCTCCGTCACTCCCGGCTGCACAATCGGGTAGCCTTTCCACGCGTGTAGCCACAGCGTCGCCCCATCCGCCGGCGATACACTCGTCACTCCTTTCGCGCTCAACAGCAGTACTTGCAGAACACCATCAATCATCGCCAGCTTCGGCGAACTGTAGCTCGCCCCGCTCTCCGGCCCCTTCCATCGCGGGTTCCCCGTCGCCAGTTCATAGCCAATCAGGTTTCCCGACGCCGCCACAACCAGCACCTCTCCCGCCACCAGCGGCGAACCGGAAAATCCCCAATCCGGCCGTTTCGCCCCTGTGTCTTCCGCCGCGTTCCGCGCCCACACCACCGCCCCCGTCCGTGCGTCCAGCGCATTCACAATCCCTGTCGCCCCCAGCGTGTATACCCGGCCGTTGTGCAGCGTCGGTGTCCCGCGCGGCCCCGCGCCTGCGTTCGATTCCCAGAACCGCGCCGCGTCCTTGTGCATCCAAACCGGCTTCCCGCTTTCCACCCGGTAACACGACACCACTTCCTCTTCCCCGCGCTGTTCCTGCGTGTACAACAACTCGCCGCTCACGGCGACCGAAGACCACCCAGGCCCCACCGCGCGCCGCCACATCTCCACCGGCGGCGAAACGTTCCATTCCCGTTCTATTCGCGCGCCACGCACCACGCCGTCCCGTTCCGCGCCTCGGAAGCCGGGCCAATACCTTGCCGCTTTCGGCGCCGCCGCGGCTAGCGGAGCAGGCGCCGGAACCGTCACCGGACCAGCCGCCGGGGTCGCCCCTGCCGCCGCCACCGGCTCCACCGGTTGCGCCAGCAATCGTTCCTCCGCGCTCTCCGTCCAACGCCAGCTCAAGTCGTTGTCAAAGTTGCCCGACAACCCGCCCGTCCGCACGAGAGTCCAAACGCCCGTCGAAGCAAAGATCGCCGCCGCCATCGTCACCCATCGCCACGGCCCCGTCACATTTCTCGTCGCCACCGCCCACGCCACAAACGCCAGGCTCACCACCGGTACCGCCAATAGCGGGTATAACATCCCTTGTGCTCCGGTCGCCAGCGAAACATCCACGCCCCGCCACGCGCTCGCGAATCCGGCCGCCATCAGCGCCATCGCGCCTATCCGTTCCGCCACCCGCGCTCGGCTAAGAAATGCCCACCACAAAACAACCAGCAATCCGCCCGCCAGCGCTCCCAGTATCCCCGCCACCATCGCCTCCGGCATCAGCACCGGAAGCACAAACCGCAGCAACCACTGCACCGTAATGATCGCCACACCCGGCCAAAGCCGCAGTGGCCGTCCCAATGCCGATGCTTCGCCGTCTTTACTGGTCATGTAATGACCCTACGCAGCACTGCTCGGGTTTGTTCCCGCTCACTTTCCGGCGGAGTTCTCCCGTGCCCGGATCGTTCCCGCGTGCGCCGCCGCGCGCTCCGGCTTCCCCGCCTGCCGCCATGCCCGAATCAGCAGATAGTGAATCGCCGAATCCGCCACTGTTCCTTCGGAAAGCCCCAGCGCCAGTTCCCCCTCCTCCGCCGCCCGCTCCGCGTCGCCCTTTTTCAACAGAACCCGCGCCAAATCGAAATGCGCGTCCCGCTGTTTGGGCGATAGCTTCACCGCCTGCCGCAGCCACGCCTCGCTTTCCTCCACGCGCCCCAGCAACAGCAGCAGCCTCGCTCCGGGCAGCAGCGTATCCGCCTGCGGGCGCCCCGCCGCGCGTTCCAGCCGTATCGCTTCCTGGTACAAGCCCAGCGCGTCGTTCGGCGCGCCCACCGCCTCCGTCGTCAATCCCAGGTACAAAAGCACCCGCGGGTCTTTGGGCGCCAACTCCCGCGCCCGCCGGAATCGCGCCAGCGCCTCCTTCATTTCATTGTTCATGTAGGCTTCCATCCCATACAGGAACTGCGCATAGGCGGCCTTCGGGTCCACTGCCAGAGCCCGCTCCAGCGCTTCCCGCGCCATGTCGAACCGGTTCGCCGTCATCGCCAGCTTCGCCTTCAACGTAAGCGCCGGAACCAGCTTCCCGTCCAGCCGCAGCGCCTCTTCCACCGCCGCGAACGCCTCCGGAAACTGTTTCGCCACAAACAGCGTGTTCGCCCGCTCATAGCTCGCCCGCCCCGCCGAAGGCGTCTGCGCGCCGCACGCCAGCGCCAGCAGCAGCGGAAGCCACTTGCTCATTTCCGCCCCTCTTCCACAATCTCCACCACCTGGTCCCCCGCCACATGCGACAGCCGCTGCACCTGTCCGCCGGGCCAATGCACCTCCACGCTCTCGGCCTCCGCCTGCGCTCCCAGTCCGAATCGCACCACCGGTTCGCTCGAACTCGCATACCCCACCGCCGTTGTCGCGTGGTTGTACAAGTCTCGTCCAT
The DNA here is from genome assembly GCA_016789905.1 of Bryobacterales bacterium. GTDB lineage: Bacteria > Acidobacteriota > Terriglobia > Bryobacterales > Bryobacteraceae. Next base: position 37,586 of record JAEUQC010000191.1, read on the forward strand.
CGGCTAGATGCACCCGCACTTTCGCCCCCAGCCCTTGCCGGTTCGAACGGACCCCGCGCAGCCGCACACCCAGCCAGTGCGCCGCGCCGCCGCTCACATTGTGGAACAGCTTCGCCGGCCCGTTCACCGCGCTCACCACCGCGTCCACCCGTCCATCGTTGTCGAAATCCGCGAACGCCGCGCCCCGGTGCGCCGCCGCTGCTTGAAACGCGGGCCCCGCGCTCCCCGATACATCCTCCAGCCGCGCACCCCCATTGTTCCGGTACACTCGGTTCGCCAGCGCCGACTCCCGCCCCAGGTAGCGGTCCAGTTGCATCAGGTGCGCCAGCGCGAAGAACATGTCCTTCCATCCGTCGTTGTCAAAGTCGTACATCCCCAGGCTCCAGCCCGTAAGCTGCCGCGTGCTCATCAGCAGGCCCGTGCGTTGCGCGTAGTCCTCGAATCCCTGCTGCCCTCCCAGGTTCCGGAACAGCAGAAACGAGTCGTTCAGAATGCCCGATACCAGCAGGTCCGGTTTGCCGTCGTTGTCCAAATCCCGGAAGTCCGCTCCCATGCCAGCAATGGCATGGCCGTCGTCCCGCAGCGCCACCCCGGCCTCCAGTCCTGTCTCCTCGAACCGCCCATTGCCCAGATTTCGAAATAGCACGCCGCGCACCGAATCGTTGGCCACAAACACGTCCGTGAACCCGTCGCCGTCCATATCGGCAAACGCCACGCCCATTCCTTTTCCAACGTGCGCGCCAATGCCGGAGGTCTCCGAAACGTCGGTGAACGTCCCGTCCCCGTTATTGCGGAACAGTTGGTTCGGCAGTCCCCGATAGGCGTCCGGGTGGCAGTAATATTGCCGCTCCGGCGTGCCGCATCTCGGCTCCTTCGCCGCGTCCCACTCCACGTAGTTGGCCACAAAAAGGTCCAGCCACCCATCGTTGTCGTAGTCGAACCACCCCGCGGAAACCGCCCATTTGGGCACCCGCGCCGCCAGCCCCGCCGCGCCTGTCCGGTCGGCGAACCGTCCGTTCCCCAGGTTCCGGTACAGCGTGTTCCCTTTCACTCCAGCCACAAACAAATCTGTGAATCCGTCGTTGTCCCAATCCGCCGCCGCTACCGCCATCGCATACCCGTCCCCCGCCACTCCCGCCTCCGCGGTCACGTCCGTGAATGTCAGGTCGCAGTTATTCCGGAACAGCCGGTTGAAAAACTGCGGCCCCGTTTTGCGAAGGCTCGGGATCGCCGCGCCATTGGTGAAGTACACGTCGGCGCACCCATCGTAGTTGTAGTCCAGCGTGGCCACTCCGCCCAGAGTCAGCTCAATCTGGTGGAATCCCCCCGCCTCCCCGTTTCGCAAGGCGAACCGCAGCCCGGCCTTCTCGGCAATCTCCTCAAACCGGATCGGCGGCGCCGCCGCGGAGCCGGCCGCGCCGGATACCATCGCCAGCATCGCCACAAATCGATTCACGCTGATCCCAATACTACCGAACCCGGCGAGCCGATTTAGAACTCGATCCTCGCCACCAGTTGTCCCGTGCGCGGTGTTGGCAGCGAGGAGTTCACGCTATTCGACGCAATCCCGTTGTAGTTCAGGAATCCAAAGCCGCCCGTTAACACACCGTTCGCCCGCGTCGGCGGCGTTCCCGGGCTCGCCGTGCTCGGCGGCGCAATCGATAGATTCTGGTTGAACAGGTTGAAGAACTCGCCCCGCAAGCTGAACGACATCTTCTCTCGCACCCGGAACTCTTTCCCCAGCCCTCCGGAAATAATCGGCCGCCGTTGCGCGCGGAAGTCGTTGTAGTAGGCGATATTACTGCCCGGAACGCCCGCCGTCTGGTCCTGCCACGCCGCCGGATTCAGAATCGTCTCTTGCGTCGGGTCAATGCACCCGCAGTTCGGGTTCTTCAGAAATAACGGCACGCCAGCCACGCGCACCTGCCGCGTATACCCTGTCGCCACGAAACTCCCGATGGCGTTATTCGAACCCGGCGCTTGCAGCAACGCGCCGCTCTGCCATGTGCTGATCGTCCCAAGCTTCCACCCGCTCAGCAACGCGCTCGCCAGCCGGTTCTGCTTCACAAACCCATACGCTTGCACCGTGTAGTTCACGCTTAGGCTCGTGATGTGCGGCAGGTAGTTTGGCGACAATCCCTTGAAGCTCTTCCGGTCATAGATACTCCCCGCGTTGGTCGCGTTGTCCAGCGTCTTCGAAAACGCGTAGGCGAATGTCGCCGTCAGCCCATACGAATATCGCTTGGTCGCCTTCACCTGCAGCGCGTCGTACCACGAAGCCCCCAACGGCGCCCACAGTTGGCCAATACCGCTGTACTGCGGATACGGCCGCAAGCTCTGCAGCACGGTCCCGTTCGCCGGGAACCCGGGGTACGGCGGCCGGAATCCAGCCGCCACCGCGCCCGCCGAACTGATTGTCGAATTCAACATCGTTCGCGTCGCTGCGTTCGTCAGGTCGCCCAGCCCGTAGCGCGCCAGCGTCGCCGGGCTCACCGCGTTGTAATTCACCAGAGAGCCCACCGGATACTGCCCGTTCCCGCCGCCGCCCGCGTTCTGCCACACCGTCCGGTTTCCCAGATACGACGCCTCCACTACAATGTCCCGCCCTACGTCCCGCTGCAGCGACAGGTTCCATTGGTTCACCCGCGACGGCCGGCCCCCGTTGCGGTCCACCATTGTCGGCGCCGCCTGCACCGCCGCGCCCGGAATCACATTCAATCCCGCATCGTACGCCGCGCCGTACAGCAGATTCTGATCCAGCACCAGCGGACGCGAAATCGTTCCCGCCGCCACGCCATTGCCCGGTGACGGCAGGTTCACCACATTGAATCCCATGCTCGCCGTCGATGGTGCCACCGTCGTCGGTGACAGCGGCCCATAAACCAGCCCCCATCCGCCCCGCAACACGGTCTTCGCGTTCAACTGGTACGCCAGGCCAATACGCGGCGCGAAAGCTTTCTTGTACGAAGGAACCAGCGTACAGTCACATCGGCCTTTCCCCTTCCCGGCATAGATCACCGCCCCCAGCAACCCGTTCGCATTCGGGTTCGGCGTCGTCGGGCTGAACGTCGATTGCCGGTCCCACAGCTCCGTCAGCGGCCCCTGATAGTCCCACCGCACGCCGTAGTCCACCGTCATCTTGCGCGTTAACTTCCAAGTGTCCTGCGCAAAAAGCGCCAGCGATTTCCGCCGGTGCTGCGGCGTGGAGGCGTTCCCGGCCGACGCGTTATCATACAGCCCCAGCAGAAAACTCGCCCACGCCGAACCCGTTCCCGTTCCGCTCGGCAGCACCTGTCCATACAGTGGCTGCGCCGTCTGCGCCCCGCTGAAGTTGAACGTCGGCGTCAGGTTGTTGTAGGTCAGCGGGCTCGACGTCTCCAGCTTCCAGTCTCCGCCGAACTTCGACGTATGGTTGCCATGCGTCCAGCTCAGCGATGCCACGCTCGTTGCCTTCTGGTCGAACAGCAGCGTCCGGTTCCCCGTTCCAAACGGCAGCGCCATGCCGCCCAGCACGCTATCGCCTATCGGGCCCAGCCGCGGGAATCCTGTCCCCGGTGCCCCCGTGATTCCCAGCGTGGTCAGGTCGAACTCATAGCTCACCGGCGGCACCGTGTCCGGGTTCCGGTAGCGGATAAAGCCCGCTCCCAGATGCAGCAACAGGGTTGGTGTCAATGTGTGATCGTAGTTCAGCCGGCTCGTCATGCTCCAGATGTTCTGCACCCGCACCCGCGACAGCAGGTCCGGCAGTCCATCCACGCCGTTCGATTTGTCTGTGCTCTGTGAACCCCAATAGCCCGACAGCTTGATCTGATCGCTGAAGTTATGGTCAATCTTCACCGAAGGAATCTGCTGCAGCTTGAAAAACGCGCCCGACTGCGTGAAATTGTTCACATACGCGTCATTGCCAAGGTTCGGCTTCGGCAAATACCCGAGAATCTTCTGCGCCGTCGGGTCAATCCGGCTCGCCGGAATAATATTGCCCGGAAAAATATTCAGCACGCGCCGCCCCGTCGAATCCAGCGTCTGCGTCGCAGGGTCGTAAATCGCATTCTGAATAATCGGGCGGCCCGCGAAATCCGTCCCCAAGTTGCGGTTCCCCGTCACGGCCAGATTATTGCTCAAATTGCCCGCTAGATACGCGGTATTCGGCACGGTGGACGTCCCGGCGTAAAGGCTCTCCCGGTCCCGGTACCGTTCCAGATTGACAAAGAAAAACGTCTTGTTCTTCCCGTTGTAGAGCTTCGGCAGCACCACCGGTCCGCCCACGGAGCCGCCATAATCCGCCAGGTGCTTCACAACTTTAATGTGCTTTCCCTTCCCATCGTTAGTGAACGGAATCCCAGCGTTTAGAAACGTGTTCTCAAAGTAGGTGTACACGCTGCCGTGAATCTGATTGGTGCCGCTCTTCGACGTAAAGTTGTAAACCCCGCCATTGCCCACACGTCCGAATTCGGCCGAGAAATTGGAAGTTTGCAGTGTGAACTGTTCAATCGCCTCCACCGACGGCTGCAACTCGTCCGATACCAGCGTCTGCCGCGCACTATCGGATTCCTGGCCCTCAAACATAATCTTGAAGTTCCCGGACCCGCCGTTGATCGAGATGTTATTCCACCCATTGAACGTCGCGCCCGGCGTCATCTGCGCGAACGATAGCGGATTCCGGATCGCCCCCGCGCCAATGCCAAAATTAATCGGCAGTTCCGCAATCTGTTTCCCCGTGATCGTCGTCGATTGCTCCGCGCTCTCCGTCTTCAACTGCGTCGATTCCGCGCTCACTCGTATCGACTCCGCCGCCGTTCCCACCGACAACACGACTTCCACGCGCGTCGATACCGCCACCCGCACCTGAATATTGGTTTGCTCAAACGGGCTGAATCCTGCGTGCGCCACCTTCAGCGTGTACGTTCCCGCCGGCAGCGATAGCAGCGTATAGTTTCCCGTGCCAGTCGTCACGGACTCCGTATTCGCGCCCGTGTTGTTATTGGTCAGTACAATCCTGGCGCCTGGTATAAGTGCGCCGGTAGCGTCCGTAACGGTCCCCGTCACCACACCGCGGTCGCTCTGGGCAAACAGCGCGGTCATGGACAGAGTAAGCAGTATGCTGACGATTCGTGTGTGCAAAGAGCCCTCGATGCCCTGCCTTTGCAGCGGCACGCGCATTATTCCACAAACCTCACCCCATTCGGCAACCGCGATCTACAATCCAAGCTCCCGCAGCCGCGCCCGCGCCTTTTTCGATACCGGATTCAGTTCGAGATACTTCCGCACCAATGCTCGCGCCTCCTCCACGGGCCGGATTTGCGCCAGGTTCAGCACCGCCTCCTCCAGCCCCTCGTTCACCCGCAGCGCCCGTTCCCACAGCCGCCCCGCCTCTTCCATTCGCCCTTGCCCCGCCAAATACGCGCCCAGGTTCACCAGCGCCGTCGGTTCGTTCGGGTTCTCCCGCAAAACGGATTCATACAACTGCGCCGCCCGCGCCCCGTCCCCCGCCAGTACCGCCAGCCGCAGCCGCACCGGCCAATCCTGCGGCGCCGCTCGCAGCAGATACTCTCGCGCTCGCCTGTCCCCCAGTTCCGCATACGCCAGCCCATGCGCACGATCGTCGCCTGCGCCCAGAAACGCCGTCAGCGCGCCCGTCGCCGGCGCCGGTTCGTTCTTCCGTACCTTCGGAATGCTGTGATCGGTCATCACCCCATGATTGCCGTCCACCGTCCGCGTTCGCGGCATGTGGCATGCCGCGCATCGTTCCTCTTGCCGGTGTGCCTCCGCATGGCATCCCACGCACGCGCTTTGCGTCTTGTCGCTATTCGAGTGCGTATCATGGCATGTGCCGCACCATAGCCGGTCGCCCGCAACAGTCTTGCACGCGCTCGCTGCCAGCTTCTCCACGTGGCTCGTCACCTTCAGGTCCCGCCGTCCCAGCTTCCACACAAAGTAGGTGGCGAAATCCGCCAGCCGGTCCCCCGCCCTGAACTCGGCGAACTTCCTCCCGGCCCTTTCAATTCGCGCCTCCCCGGTCAAATGACACTGGCTGCAAACCCCGTCTCGCCGTTCGGCCTCCAGCCGCGCCGGGTTCACCATTTTCGCCTTCGCTGGGTCTTTGGCGTGTTCACTGCCCGCCCCATGACAGCGCTCGCACCCCACTCCACCTTCCAGAAACGGCGGGTCCCCATAGCGGTTCTGCGTCCCCAGCACAGGCCGCACGCGGCTCGCGTGGCACTGCAGACACGTCGGCTCCACCGCCCGCGTCAATCGAATCTCCCCGTCTTTTTCATACCCTGGTGACGCATCCCACGCTCCTTTCTGCGCATACCACGTCACCGGCAGCTCAAACAGGTACCCGTCCCGCTCCCGCGCATACGTCCGGCCGGCGGCGTTCGATCCAATGAAGTAGTCCATCGGCGCCGTTCCGCCCTCGAAGTACAGCGTCTTTCCAGCTATCCTGTACCGGTGCCCGGCGGCCGTGAAACTGGCTTCCGGAACCGTTTCCACCCTCCCGCTCGATTGTGCCATTGGCGTCCGCGCATAGGCGTCGAAAATCCCCATATGGCACGGCCTGCAAAGTTGACTCCCGATGAAAACCGCGGCGGCGGACAGCAGCACGGCCACGATTCTAACACTCTCCTCCTACGCGTTCGGGTCAAACGCCCGCAACACTCCCGTCTTCGTCATCTCTTGCGCCGCCCGCACCTGCCGCAGCCCCTGCTGCACAATCCCGAACACCAGATACCAGCTCACAACGCCCACGAAAATCATAAACGGCAACCCAAACAGCAAACCGAATCCCGCAGTAAAATTCCACGTCGCATGGAGCAGCACCACCAGCAGGAATCCCCGCACAAACTTCCCGTCCGTCAACGCGTCCGCCACGGACTTCTTCTGTGCCCGCGCCCGCCACAACAGCCCGGCCGTTATCCCCGTCCACGCCACATGTCCAAACGGCGCCAGCACTCCCCGCAGCAGTATCGATTGCACCATCCCGCCCGCCGCAAACAGAATACCCGCGTGCGATTTATCCGGCAGCGCCGCCAGAAACGTGTTGAACGCATACCCCGCGCTTTCAAACGCCGCGAACCCCGCCCCCACCGCCGCCCCAAACAGGCAGCCGTTCAGAATATACAGCTTGTCTCCTTTCCGCACCATCAGCACCACCGCGATCAGCTTCCCCGCCTCTTCCACAATGCCCGCCGCCGGCGCCCCCAAAAACCGGTGCAGCGACGAGATCTGAAAACCAATCAACGATACGAATATCGACAGCACGCCCCCCGCGCACAGCAGCGTCAGCACTCTCGGAAACGTCACATTCCGCGGCGCGTTCAACTCGAAGAACAGAATGGCCGTTGCAAACGGCATCGCCAGCGCTCCCGTAATCATCATCCCCGGCAGCATGAGCGTGTTCTGGAACTGTTGAAACGCCAGATACTGCGCAAAATACAGCATTCCCACAAACAGCAGCATCCGCCCGAAGAACCAAGGCTTCGGCCAGCCCGTCGGCACCGCCGCTATCTCCGGCGTCGTGTGCTGCGATCCCACTTGAAAATAGTCGTCCACCTCCTCCTGGGTTCGTTTCCGCAATACCTCGCTGAACATCTCCTTCAGGCTGAACCCTTCCAGTTTGTCCAGGCTCGCGTGCTTGTCCAGTTGCGACCAGAAATTCGCCGCCAACCCCGGCCCCTCGGCCTTCGCCGGCAGCGCCGGCGCGTTCCCCATTCCTGGCGTAAATCCGCACCCCGGGCACGATCTCGATCCTACCGCCACCTGCGCCCGGCAGCGCGGACACGGAACCGTGCCCGCCCCCGCCGTCATCGCCGTCACGCACGCCTGGCAGTGCGAATAGTTCGGGGGAATCGCAACGCCGCATCGCTGGCATCCGTTCTGCCCGCCCAGCGCCAGCCCACACCCATGGCACTGCGGCTGCCTGGGATGCACCGCCACCCGGCACCGCGGACAACTCGGTTGCGCGCTCCCCATCGGCGCCCCGCATCGCCCGCAAATCGCCGCGCCGTCCATCGCCCCATAGCCGCACTTGCCGCAGGTCATCACTCGTTGCTCCCGTCTCTCATTCGCGCGAATTGGCGATCCCCGCCATCATACTCTCCCCAAACGGAAACGGGCCGGCTGGAACAAGCACCCGGTAAGGCGATTCTTCCAGCCGGCCCCCTTCGCCGCGTCGCCGCGGTTTACGTCTTCGGTGCGTTCAGTCCCAACAGCCGCAGAACGCGCGGATTGGTTGCAAAAGTCACCTTCCGCGCCAGTTCCTCCCCGCCCGGCTTGCCGGCCAGTTGCGATACGACCATCTCGGAGGCCTGCACTCCAAGTTCGGCATAGTCCGGAAATACCCCGAATGCCGTCCCAGCCTGCAGAATCCCGGGCGAATAGCCCACCAGCGCCAGCCGGTTCTCCAGCGCCGCCTGCAACAGCGGCGGAACGCTCTTGGCATCGTATAGCGTTGAACTGGGCAACAACACCACCAGGTCCGTTTTCCCCCGGAACGCCGTCGCCTTTGCCGCCAGCTCGGCCTTCCGGTCACACACCGTCACCTGCACGTTGTAGCCCCGCGCCTGTAACTGGCCCAGAACTCCTTCGCTCGGTGCGTTGCGCTTGTCGCCGTCCGCCAGCACGCCCAGCCGCTTCCACTTCGGAAAATGCACCGCCAGTTCCTCGGCGATTCGTGTCATCTCCAAATCCAAAAACACGTTGCCCGCCTGCTGCGCCGGAGCACCTCCGCCACTGTTCTGGTCGTCGGCCGCCGATAGCAGCACCATAGTCGATACAACCGGAATCTTCGTCTCCGCTCGCCCCAGCGCCCCCCGGGCTTCAATCCCGATCGCCACAGCTACCGCCGCGCCCGAATCCAGCGCCTGCGCCAGTCGCTTGCCCGTCGGCTCCAGTTCCACAACCTCCAGTTCCTTCCCGGCCAGCCGCGCGCGCATCGCCTCCAGCGCCTGCTGGTACGGTGCCACTCCTGCCAATGTCGCCACCAGCACCTTGTTGGCCGCGGATTTCGGCCCCACAGTCTCGCCGAATCCACGCGCCTGGCTCCCCGCGAAGAGGAGCCCGGCGCACTTGCATAGTCGCCTTCTCGATAAAGACGATCGTTCAATAGGGCGCATGACCATTAGTCCTCCTGCACGTGATACAGCAGCTTCAGGTAGAACGTCCGGCCATCGCGGCGCATCCGGTCCACCGAAAGCGCAACCGGGTCTTCATACGTCTGGTTGAACGCGTTCCGCACGCCGCCCAGCAGGTCGAAGTTGCGGTGCAGCCGTGTCGTCACCAGGTTGAAATCGGCCAGCCAGAATCCGCCAATCGGAGCCCCGTCGCGCGCCGCGCGGTTGCCCATGTAGTAGAAGGAGGAACTGGCGTGCAGAATGTTCCGGTACACCGGCACCGCGAACCGGAATTTGCCCAGTTGCCGCGGCGAGTTCTCAATCCGCTCCCCGCTCGCCTTTTGGTGCGCTCCCTGCAGCGACAGCGATCCATCAAATTGGAACGCTCCCGGCCGCGCATTCACTTCGAACTCCACGCCTCGCGATCGGTACGACCCCGTGTTTTGGTACTGCTGGAATCCGTTGTCCAGGAACGCCACCTGAATCAGACGGTCAATCTGGTAGTCGTAAACGTTCACCACCACGCCCACCGCTTTGTTCACCTTCCGCTCCAGCGAAACTTCCACCGTCCGCGCCGTTTCAGAGCTCAGCCCGCCGCTCCGCAAATACGGACTGCGGTCTTCCCAATACTGCTCAAACGCGCTCGGGTTCCGGTACGGCCGGCCAACCACCAGTTTCAAGCTCGTGTCCTTGTCCGGCTGGTACACGAGCGATCCCTGCGGCGCCACGTTGTTCTGATAGTTCTTCGACATATCGAACCGGGCGCCGAAATAACCCGTCAGCTTGCTGGTGAACTTGATCTCTTGCTGCACGAACACACCCGCCGATCGGTCCGCCGCGAACACTTCCGCGTCCACCGTTCGCACAGGCGCCACCGTCTCGAACGATTGATGGTTCGAAAACTCATAGCGCGCCTGTAGTCCAACGGTCGTCTCGCCAATGTGCTCGTTCTCCACCAGCTTCTTGCTGTACGAAGCCTGGGTCGTCATCCAGTGGGCGCTATTCTTGGTCTGGTTGTCCATCACCGCGTCGTCCCCCTGAAAGAAGAAACGGTCGTTGTATTTGTAGCTGTCGTAGGAGAGATTCCACCGCAGCGTCGCGCCGCTGTCCAGCGTGCGCTTCCACGCCGCTTCGGCAAAGTTTCGGCTATCGCGCACCCGGTTGCCGCGCGTATCGAACAGCGCGTCTTCCGCCCATGCCACCGGCGCCTGCTTGTCCCGGTTGTTGAAATAGCCCGTAAATCGCCATTCCCCGATGTTCAGGTTCGCGAAAGTGTGGTACCCCCGCTCCCGGTCCGTGCGGTTCGCCTGCCCAAAGTTGCTCTCCGCCGTGTTGAACTGGGGCACAAACAACGATTTCGTACCGCCGTAAAATCCAGAGCCCGACAGCAACAGGTTCGCGCCCTTGCCCAGGTTCCGCGACGTCGAAAACATCAGCTTTTTCTCGCCGAATGACGCCAGTTCCTGGCTCACTCTTACTTTCTCCGCGTCCACCGGCGATTTCGTCACTACGTTGATCGTCGTTAACATGCCGTTCGATCCATACAGCGCCGATGACGGGCCGCGGATGATTTCTACACGCTCCACCAGGTCCATGTCCAGGCCAAAATCCTGTCCGAAAAAGTTCGCCGAGTTATACACGGCGTCCGTCATCGAATGGCCATTCACCATCACCAGAAATCGGCTGTTGTAATCGCCAGGCACGTTGATCCCGCGCACGCCGCCGTAGTTATAAATGCGGTCATTCGTCAAATAGAATCCGCGTACCGATTGAAGCGCTTCCCCCAGCGTGCGATACCCAAATTTCCGGATGTCCGACGCCGTGATAAGCGACACGTTCGTGGGCGCCTCTTCCAACGTCTGCTGGCGCAGCGTCGCCGCTTCCACCATCGGCAGCGCCGCGAAGAGCGAACTCTGTTCCGCCGGCGCCTCCGCTTCCGCCGCCACCGTCACTTCTTCTTCCGATTTACCCATGCGCAAAATCGCATCCACACGCACCGTCTCCCCCTCCGCCACGACCACACGAGGCGCGGCAAATGGGCGGAATCCATCGGCGGTCACCCGCAACTGGTAACTCCCCGCCGCCAGCGCTGCAATCCTATATAGCCCACCCAAATGCGGGTGTACTTCCCTAACTTCTTTCGTCTGACTATTGGTGACCGTGATTGTCGCCTGCGGCAACATGGCGCCGGCTTGGTCTACAATTTTTCCTGCAATCATGCCCTCCTGGTTCGGAGGCGCGCCTTGCAGCACGCAGGATACAGCAAACAGGGCTGAAATAACCAATCTGGATCGGACTAGCATTCGATTCTCCATCGGCCCCCTATTACAGCGAGGCCGCAACTTCTTGTAGTAATGGCTTGAGCACTCCTCCTATCGGCGTGGTTAATCCGTTTCCGTACACCGGACTAGGTACTAGGTGTATTTTTCTAAGGTTGCGGGGATATCCCCTAGTTTGATGAGAGGGAGGGAGGTCGTACTCTGCATGTAGGATTCGCTGGAGGTCCAATTGCTCACTCGCTCAACTGCCTGCGCGTTCTGCCTCGCTATCGTTTGGCTCGGCACAACTCTCACTTATGCGCAAAATCCCGGCAGGCCACCCATCGCCAAACAAGGCTTCATGCGCGCTATTGGAATTGGAGGGCTATCAGAGGCGGAGTTGATCTCATTCGTGAATGACCGCGGCGTCGCTTTTGTCCTCACGCCGGAAGAGCGCGACACGGTCCTCAAAGCCGGTCACACCCAGAAGCTATTCGACGCCCTCACCGCAAGCTATCGCGGCCCGAAGCTGCGCCCCCTCGCCCCCGCCGTCGGCCCCCCTGCGACGGAAGAAGAGTTACTCGGCTGGCTCCGCGACGGCTGCGACGAAGAGTCTGTAGAGAAGGCGGTGGCCGCCCGTGGTGTCGGGTTTCCCATTACCGCCGGGCTTCTAACGGAGGTGCAACAGCGCGGCGCGTACAAGGGGCTAGTCGAATGGCTCCATTCCAGGCGGCTGGAGGCCGCCAAGGCGGCGCTGCTAACACCCGCCGAACCCGCGCCTGCGCCTGCGCCCGCACTGGTGAAGCTTCCCGAGCCAAAGCCCGAATCACCGGCGCCGGTTGTCGCCGGCAAGGCTCCCGAACCGCCCCCTGTAGCCCCCGCCGGGGAACCGGAGTTATACGTCGTCCGGCGCGTGAAACCGGTCTACCCGCCCGATGCCAAGCGCGGTTTGTCCGGCGCTGTCCGCCTGAAAGTGCTGGTGAACGCCGATGGCCGTGTCGAACAGGTCAATCCCATCGAAGGACACCCCGTGCTCGCCGCCGCCGCGGAAAACGCGGTTCGCCGTTGGATCTACGAGCCACCCACACTTCACGGCAAGCCTAGCCAGGTTGAAACCGTTGTCAAGATCACATTCAAGGCGCCCTAACCCACGCATTTGAGTCACGGGAATCCATATCATGAATAACGCATACGCTCTTTGTCTGCTCCTCGTCGCTGGGGCCGGGTCTTTCGCCATCGCGGCCGATTATGAACGCAAGCCCGACCGTGCCTCGGTCGCCGGCCTGATGCTGGAAGAAATTGACCTGCAACCCGATGCCACGCAGCGTCTGTCGGCTTTGGAGGCCTTTGTCGCCCGCTACCCCAAACATCCTTCCGCTAACTGGGCCTGGGACCAGATCCGCTCACAAGCGGTCTCCGCTTCCCAGTGGGACAAGGTCGCAGCCATTTCCCAGCGGATGCTCGAAGCCAACCCGGAGGATTCCAAAAGCGCGCTCGTCCTGCTCGACGCCGCCGAACGCGCCAATGATCCCGCCAAACTCATCAAAGCGCTGGAGATCGCCGAAACAGTTGCGGAACTGGTCATCGCCGACAAGACCCGCGCCAGCAAAGACGACGCCGGCAAGCAGCGGCTGGGCCATGCCCGCACGCTCGCCGCGCGCGCCGAAGCCACTCGCCTGAAGGTAATGGTTCAGGATGTCGAACCATCCCGTCGCTTGGCTCTTCTCGACGGCTTTGATAAGCGATATCCGAATTCTCCCGCCGCCGCGGTGGTGCCATTGTTGAAGGCCGCGAGCCTTTGGATGCTTTCCGACGCCGCCGCCCGGCCAGCCGCGCAGCAGGCTGCCAAGAGCCTGCCCGAAAGTGAAGATGCCCTGTTCCTCTCTCTTGCCTCCACCATCGCCCAGGAACCTGAGCAGGAGAGCGTCGCTGCCCAGGCGCTCTGGCTCCTCGAAACGCTGCAACGGAAGCCCAAACCCGCTTGTGCGCCGGATGCGGATTGGAATCGCAAGCGCGACGCTTATCTCCGCACCTCTCACGTCGCGCTCGCCCTTTCGGCCGGCCTTCGTGGCGACTTCCATCTGGCTCGCCGCGGCTTCTCCGCCGCCTCTGCCTATGCCGAAGGCAACGCCACCGCCGTCGCCGCGCTCGCAAA
>JAEUQC010000044.1 GCA_016789905.1 Bryobacterales bacterium
CGCTACCCGGTTACTTTCTCTTCGGTTCATCTCCAGTCGCCTCCCAGCGACTATTTGAACCTAGCTAGAGCGCCCGTTCTTCGTCACGCAGGCTTGCCGGAAGGACACGGTATTCCCAGGCTTCGAAGATAGGCAACTCCATCCCGTAGGGCGCTGTCTGACCACTCGCCGGAATCCGAGAAGTAGGTCTCAACCGTGTGGACGGAATCCATTTGAGCCGACGCCCGTGAGTGCGCGTGGATGGGCAGTAGTTCGGTGATACCGGGCTGCCACCCGGCGGAGACTACAAATGATAGTTCGCGGCCTACGATCTCCTCTTGATGCGGAAGCAAGCGTTCCTTGACGAACGGCATGCCTGCAGGATCAACGTAGTGGCACCGTCCCCGCAGGGCAGCTTGCGCAACCCGATCCTGCAACACGGTGACTGGCCCTCCGCAGTTGACAACAACGGAGCATTCGCGGCAAAACTCGTCCAGCGAATGGGGTGCTTGAACGTCCACGCTCAACGGTGAGACTCGGCTACCGAATTCCGCAGCACACGCCTTGAGCTTGGCAGAGTCCCGGCCTCCCAAAAGGACGTTGTCTTGGGTGGACTGCAACAGTTCCGTCACGACTGCCCTACCCGTTGCACCATAGGCACCGACAATTCCGAAAGTTGCGCGACGGCTCACGGCCCGATTCTCCCTCAGGAATCTTCAGTTTACTGTGTGGTGGACGCGAGTCGGCGCAGACATCGACAACATCGATCTACCAAGAGCACTCGCAACTCCAACTAGAATCGAAGTGATGGGCACGTGCAGGAGGCGAAAATGGAAATGCGGCTCACGGCGGCGTCGTTCGGTCTTGCGTTGGCCGCTGCCATCCTTCTACTCGTCTGGCCGGTCTACTCTGGATTCGACGGCGTTCGCACAACTCAAGCGACGTTGCTAAAAGTCAATGGATGTTGGGCGCTCGTTCCCGTTGGGTTTCCTGTCGTCGTTGCACTACTGCCGCTCGCGTTCAGCAAGCAGGCCCTCCGCATCATTGCCACTGTCCTCATCAGCGGATTCAGCTTCATCAGTGCTTTCTCAGTCGGCCCTTTCTACCTGCCAGCGGCGGTGACAATGCTGCTGGCGGCATGCGTATCACCTCTACGCAATTCCGGCAAGCATAGCGATGCTGATTCAGGCGCGCCGCGTCGGGTTTGGGGAAATCGAATCGTTTGAGTCAAGGAGCGCAAGAGGAGCACTACTTGCCTTCATTCACACGGAGAACGTTGCGCTCACAGCGTACAAGAGGATGTTCAAGACCTAGAGTTGACTAGCGCGACTCGGCCAGAGGTAGCCGATATGCCGCCATTTCTTCCCCGTTTCGGACCAGGAGTGTGTTCCCGGAGAGCGCTGGATGGTTCCACGTCTTGCCTTCGAGCACGCGGACGCGCGCCAGTTCCTCGAACGCCGAATTCGACGTTGCCACCAGCGCCAGTTCGCCTTCTTCGGAAAGGACGAGCATGGCGCCTTGATCGGCCAGAATCAGCATCTGACCGTGCCCAAAGCGCCCGCCCTTCCACTTGCGTTTACCATCGCTCAGATCGATGCAAGAAAGGATAGAGCCATCAAACCCGTAAGCATGCTCGCCGTGAACGGCAAAGTCGTTGAAATATGGTTTCAACCCGGTCGAGGTCCATTTCTCCTCTACCGCCCATCCCTCCGCGCCCGACGCGATCGCCAAGCGCCGAATGCCGATGCCCCCTGCGTCGCTCGACGTGGCCATGAGGAGGCCGTCGGGCACGATGGCGGGCTGCAGGGGAGCAAATCCGGACCAAACGTATTTCCACAACACCGTTCCGGTGGCCGGAGCGACCGCGGTTAGGCCGCTTCCGTGGACCAGCAAGATTTGCTTGACAGGGCTTGCACTCAGCAGGTGAGGGGAGCTGTAGCTTGTACGGCCGGCTTCGACTGACCACCGGCGAGTGCCCGTCGCGACGTCGTATGCGATCAGGTGACCGGACACGGCAGCAACCACCATTCCGTCCGTGATGAGTGGCGAGCCCGCAAAGCCCCAGTCCGGTGTTTTCGCGCCGGTCTCGCCCGCAGCGTCGCGAGCCCATACCACGGCACCGGTCCCGGCGTCGATGGCGTTGAGAATTCCGGTTGCGCCGAGCGTGTAGACTCGTCCCTCCGAAAGCGTGGGTGTCGAACGCGGCCCAGCGCCTGCGTTCGATTCCCAGAAGCGGGCTTTGTGGCGATGAGTCCAGACAGGTTCTCCCGTGGCAGCGCGGTAGCAGGAGACGATCTCGAATTCGCCGCGCTGTTCCTGCGTGTAGATGAGTCCGCCGCCGCTGGCAAAGGACGACCATCCCGGTCCGACCTTGCGGCGCCAGATCTCAGCCGGCGGCGACGCTTTCCAGTCGCTCGAGATTCGTAATCCGCGCACGACGCCGTCGCGGCGAGGTCCACGGAAGCCCGGCCAATCGGGCAGCGGCTTCGGGGCGGGAGTGGGTATGGGAACGGGCACCGCAACAGGCGACGTGGTGGGCTGCTTGATTTCTGGAGCGCGGACAGGCGCGGGCGGCGTAGGCAGTGGCGTGCTGGCGGCGGTTGAGGCCAATAGCTTTTGTTCGGCGTCGAGCGACCACCGCCAAGCCAGATTCGGAAACCCTTCTCCGGCGATTCCATCCGTGCGTAGCAGCGCCCATGAACCGCACGCACACAGGATCCCGGCGGAGATCCACATCGGTCTTTGCGGTACCGGCAGCCGACGAGTCGCCCAGGCCGCGCCTACCCAAGCAAGGCTCATAACCGGAGTGTTAACGATAGGGAACATCTTACCCATCATTGCTGTGGCGATCGATCGGTCCAGGATCAGAGGTGTCGCGGCAATCCCGGCGATCGCGACAACGAGTACGCCGAGCCGTTCCAGCCACAGGGCGCGGCTGAAGGCAAGCCACCAGATGACGACGAGAGCGCCACCGACCACACCTGCGATGATGGCGTACAGCGACGTATCGGGAGCCACTGTCGGTAGTCCGAATCGCACCAGCCACTGCACGGCCACGACGGCGAAGCCGGGCCACAACCGCAGTTCGTTCGATCGATTCAACACCATTACAAGGATATCGCTGCCCGGCCCGGCTTCTTGGTCCAGCTACTCTCGTGGCGAGACCGGCTCTCGGTGGCGCGCGCCGGCGCGCCCCTGCTTGCGGATAGCCCGCGATAAACGGCGATGTCACCCGGAGACTGGTACCAAGCCAGCCCGAGGACCAACTCCGCTCCAGCTCTGCGGGTTTGGATGGCCTGAACCAGTCCGATTCGCGGCGGGCCATCACCGCTCTCGTTCCCGCACACGACCCTTCTGAAATGGAAGCGCCTGCTGATAGACCTGCTGGAGCCCCGGATTCGTGAATTCCACCCGCAGGCCGTGCTGGGCGGCGGTCCGCGCGATTAGCTTCTTCTGCTCGTCGGTCCCCGTGATTTCGAGCCTCACCCCGAACTTCTGCACCGCCATTTCGAGACCGGCTACCAGTGTGGCTTCGCGCTGGTCGAGCATGTAGACCTTCTTCCCCACGTCGAGGAGCGCTTCTTTGCCGCCAATCCGGTAGGCCACGTGGCCGGTGCGCTGATCGACCGTTCCTTGGAGCGTTTGCAAATCGGTCAACAGCTTCCGTTTGCGCAGTTCCTCCGTAACGTCGAAGGTGTCGCTCCACACCCGCCAATCTCCTCCGCCTGCGCCCTGGATGCCGATGGCTCCCGCCTGGCTCTGCGTCTCCAGAACCCGCCGCTTGTCCTGGTACAAGAACCCGCGCAACTGGCTCATGGCCGCCGGATCGCCTTGCGCGGCCTGCTCGGCTACCCATTCCCGATAGTTCTTCGGCTGGTGCTTGGCGCGTTCCTCCATCAGCCGTTGCTTCAGTGCGGCACGCTCCTTGACCGATTCCGCCGCAAGAGCGGAGCGGATGGCCTGCTTCTCGATGTAGCCGACCTTGAGCGTTCGGACTTCCGCCCGCCGCGCCCGCTGCGCCGTCCCAAGATTGCGGAGCTCGGTGCTCGCATGATGGCGGTGGCCCGAAAGACCCTTCTCCGCGGCGGAGCGGTATTTTCGGTACTCGCCCTTCAGTTTCTCCCTGGCTGCCGCTCTTTCGACGCGGCGCTCGGCGCGCTTCTCGGCATCGCGTTTTGGCTGTGGCGGGTAAGTCTGTTCGGCTGCTCGCGCCTTGACGAAGCTGTTGGGGCCTTCCCAGTTCCCAAGTTGCTTCTCTGTCTGCTCTCGATTCGCTTTGCCGGAGAAGTTGTCCCGGAAGACGCTCGATGCTTTTACGCGGAGGCCGGTGCCGATCGCACGCACAGCATAACCGCCTTTCTCCGCTTTCTCCAATTCCAGACCGTGCTTCTTGAGCAGAAGATGTACCTCTTCCCAGTCCTGGCCACCCTTGCGTAATAGTTCGCGCAACTCCTTCGCCGGCGTTCCCTTCGCATAACCCTCCAGGCTTTCGGCGTCCTGGAAGTGCTCTATCTTTTGCGCGGCCCGTCCGACATCCGGGGTACCTTTCTCCCGGTGCTCCTGCATCTCCTCCCTGGAATTCTTGACCGCCCGCCCGAGTTGGTTGTCCCACCGGTAGAGACCGGGCGAAGGCTTCCACTTCTGCGCGTGCTCGATCTCGCGGAGCGACTTGTCGAGCGCTCGCTTGCTGAACTCTGGGTAGTGGGCCTTATACGTTTCCGGGTGAACCCGGTTGACCAGCACATGCACGTGGAAGTGTTCGCGGTCATCATGGGCAACGACCAGAAACTGGTGCTCCTTGAATCCAAGGTCCTTGATCGTCTTCCGCGCGGCCTCTTCCCATTGCGCCTGGCTGGGCCGCTCGCCCGGCCGCCAGCAGAGCTGGTAGTGATAGACCGGATCGGTCACGCGCGGATTTTCGAAAGCCACGGACCGCATCTCCGCGACGGTGGTTTCCAATGAAAGCAGATTGTCGGAAAGAAGATGCGCGCCCCGTTCGACGATCTCGCCGGTCACCGGGTCCACGCCTTCGGTCAGGTACCGGGTCAGTGTCCGAAAGCTCGATTTGCCGTCGCGCCGGCTGCCGGAGATCGGGGCCAGCATCAGAGGATTCCGTTTGTGCAGCAGCTTGCTGCACGATTGCAGAGCCCTATTTGTGCAACAGCCTGTTGCACAACTTCCCTACACTTTGCGGCTTCAACCGGACACGGGAACGCGCCGCACCTGGGGCTTCGCTTTGCTGACCGGAATGGGAGCATCCAAGGATTCGTAGTACTCCAGCATGGCTGCCAGATCGCCACCGAATCGATCCGAGACCGCCGCCCGGTGCGCGTGAATGTCTTCGATGATCTCGTCATACATCATCGCCTGCCAGGTCGATTCCTTCGAGCTCTTCTGGGGAACAGAGGGTGGGAGATTCGTAGCCATATTCTCGGATGATCCTTTCTGCCCGGCGTTTGATCGCGGCGTTGTTCAGGTGCTTGAAGTTCCACGTCAGAACGAACTCGCACCCGTAATACGAGGCTACCGCCCAGTGCAGCGCATCCGCCTCTGCTTTGCTGGGCAATGGTCCACGCGGCGTCACCAGTAAAGTGGCCAGTTCCAGTATCGCTCGTTCTTGAATCAGCAACTCGGCTTGCTGCAGCAACCCAAGCCGGGCGGCGGCTTCCTCGGAACTGATCTTGCCGTCGCCGATCTCGCAGAATTCATCGAACACCGTCTTGGAGACACACAGGTCGTATTTGTGCCGGGAATCCCGCCACCAGTCCCGCGTCAGTTCCTGGCGGCTGCGCTTGGGCTCCTCCTGGCTCGGGTGGGCAATCAGGTAGCGGAAGAAGCTCATCTCCAGGTAGACCATGGGCTTGCTCATTGGGTTGCCTCTTCCTCCGGTCGGTCGAGCCGCTGGATCGCTTCCTTGATCTCGACCAGCACCTCGTCGATGGCGTCTTTCTTGTGCTGGTACTTCGTCGCCAGGTGCTTCTGCAATCCTCCCAGGCGGCGCAGCTCATTGATCACCTTTTCGTTCATCCGGCTCTTCACCGGACGGCCCAGCGCCCGGCGGCGGATGTACTCGCTCACAGTTAGCCCGGCCTTCCCTGCCTCGGCCGCGATGCTCGTTTTCTCCTCCGGCAGGATACGCAGGATGATGACGGCTTCGCGCTTCTTTTTCACCGTGCCGAAGGCCATGGCGCGCCTCCTTTCCCCAGCCCCAGCGGGGCGGCGCGGTGTTCCAGAAGGGCGCATGGGTGGAGCCGGGATAATTGTCCAGCAGGCTGCTGGACCAGGGGTCTCGGGGCGAAGCCCTGAGCAAGGTCGTAGACGGAAGAGGACGAGGAGCCGCAGGCGGATTGGACTCGAACGGGTGGATAGGAGAAATGGCGCGTAGCGCACTTTCGTATATACACTACGCGACTTGTCCTGTGTACAGATTTTGTAGTCACTCTTTCGACTTCTTGACTGAGGCTACCATATTGCCTTCCGCCTTTCAATATGCTACGCCTATTTCTAGATGCCTCGGCCCGCACTCTCGACCAACGTTATCGAAGCCGCACGCAAAAAGCTCGCCGCTCTACCTCCGCCTACTCCTGCCGCTCACTCCGTCCGCCAGGCCGTCGAGATTCTCAAAGCGGAAATCACCGCTCTCCGCGAGCAAGGCTACACCCTCACCCAAGTCGCCGAGCACCTCAACAACGCCGGCATCCCCGTCGCCAACTCCACCCTCCGCAACTACACCGCCGCCCAAACTCCACCGCGGCGCAAGCGTGGGAAAAACGCCCCCCGCCCCGATGTCCGCAAAGCCCCCGCTCCCGCCAAATCCAAAATCGCTTCCCCGCCCCCTGCCACAGAACGCCCAAAAACGTCGTCTACAAAGATAGGGGGCTCTGTGTCTCGATCTGGACGGTTCACCCCCGAC
This sequence comes from Bryobacterales bacterium, assembly GCA_016789905.1. GTDB lineage: Bacteria > Acidobacteriota > Terriglobia > Bryobacterales > Bryobacteraceae. Next base: position 6,893 of record JAEUQC010000044.1, read on the forward strand.
CAGGACACCACGGACTTGTAGCCGCCCCGAAAGGAGCCCGCACGAAATGTCTCTTCCTCTGGTCTTGGTCAGTGGCAGCAAAGGTGGGGTGGGCAAGTCGCTCACCTCGATGGCCCTGGTGGACCACTGGACGGCCCAGGACAAGCCCGTCTTCCTGGTGGACACCGACCGCTCCAACCCCGACGTTTGGAAGGCCTACGAGGCTCTGGTGCCCTCTATCGCCATCGACCTGACCGAACCCGACAGCTGGATCGAACTGGTGAACGAACTGGAACTCCATCCCCAGGACCACGTGGTGATCAACATGGCCGCCATGAGTAACGCCGTGGTCGCCCGGCATGGAGGGACTCTGCTCGAAGCGCTGGGACCGTTGCAGAGGAAGCTGGTGTGTTTGTGGCTGATCAACCGGCAGCGGGACAGCATCGAGCTGCTGTCGAAGTTCCGGGGGATGATGCCGGGGGCCGAGGTGCATGTGTTGCGGAATGGGTTGTTCGGGGTGGAACAGAAGTTCGAGCTCTACAACGGGAGCAAGCAGCGGCAACAGGTCGAGGCGGCCGGAGGGAAGAGCGTGATGTTTCCGGAGCTGGCCGATCGCGTAGCCGACTCGCTGTACACGGATCGAACGGCGATCACGGCGGCGCTGGAGAGGTTGCCGCTGGGAGACCGGTCGGCGCTGCATCGGTGGAGGAAGCAATGCACGGCGATGTTCGAGGAGGTAGGGTTGTGAGCGGCAAGAAGGACTTCGGGTGGTTGAAAGAGCGCTACACGGTTCTGATGGGGCGGCCACCGGAGGAACACGAACTGGAGCGGTTGATGAAGGTGAAGGAGAAGCTGGGGATCGACTACGACGATCCGGTGATCTTGCAGTTGCTGGCGTTGGAGTACTACCAACAGTTGTTCGAACAGGTACCGGAAAAGATCCGAGTGGTGATCACGCAGACGGAGACGCATGCGAGCAAGATTTTCGACCACAAGGCTGGGGAGATGGCGGAGAAGCAGGCGGCGGTGGTGACAAGCGCGGCCAATGAGCAGTTGAAGCTGTTGACGAAAGCGGGCAATACGATGATCGCGGCAGTGGGGGACGAGGCCAAGGAGAAAGTGGGGAATGTGATCGATACGGAATTTCGTAAGGCGCTGGGTCCGGCGTTTGCGAATGCGAGTGTGGAAGTGAGCAACGCGAACTTCACGATTCGGGGCTTCGCACGGCGTTACCGAGGGGAGTTGTTCCTGGCCGGTGTGGTTGGGGGCATGGTGGGCAGCGCACTGGTGCTCGCGGGAGTGTACTTTTTCAGCCGCCCGTAGAACCGGTTAGCCCGCCCGCGTTCGGTTCGGGGTTTTGGCGGCGCAGCCGCCCCTTCATGGAATGGTTTTAGCGGGGGTTTGGGGGCAGCAAGCCCCCATCTTGGATTGGATGCTCTGGTTCCTTGTGGAGGGAAGGTCTCGAAGCGTTTTCCACAGTTGGGGAACACCAACTACAAGAAACTACTATTCTTAATATTAATAGGGTGACCGTTTCACCGTCCTGAAGCCGCCCTAGGGGTGACCGTTTCACCGTCTTAGGGGTGACCGTTTCACCGTGGAAGATTCTCCCTACCCAAGCAGTTTTCCACTGTCCTTTGGAGGCACAGCCAATCGGTTTGCGTGGATGGTAAAGCCGCCCTTGACGTCACCAATGGTCAGGCCGGGATACAGGGATGAGATCTTCCGCAGCGCAGCCTTAGCTTTCCGTTTGAAGTCGTCCGTGTTGGTATAGTCCCCGCCCAGTTGAAGCATCAGAACGCTCCAGGCGGTGAATTGCGGGGGCAGCTTCTTCTGGACGATCACGAACGCCCGGAAACAGACCCACGCGTAGAGGTCAAGCGCCAGCGGGGAACGCTTCAGAGCTTTAAGCGCCCGCATGTCCACGGGAACCGGCAACGTCACCAGGGCTTCGTAGAAATCTTGCCCGAGCTGAATCCAGCTTTGCCACAGCACGCCTTGTTCCGGGGTGCGCGGATTCCACCAGAGCTCGCCTCGCGGCGCAACATCCATGTTCAACCATGCCTTTCCGCGTCTGTTAGGATCATCGGAAAACGTCTGTTGAAAGCTGATGCGAGACGCGAACAATCTGGTCATCTGATTGTGCAGGCGTTTGCCGTCGCCGCGCTTCCCTCCTCCGGTCTCGGGGCTCAATCCAACCTCGCGCATAAAGCCGGCGAGACTACGGCCAAGCTGCAAGGTGCGCTTCTCATCCTCGGTGAGATCTTGCCGATTCTTGGACTTCTGTACCTCGGTCGTAATCCAATACAGCAACAAGCGAGGGATCGATCCAAAGGGATAGCCGATTGAGCGTTCTGCTTCGGCATCCCAACCACGCTGAATGGTCAATGAGCCGTTCCCTGTACGGCGGGTCCACGCTTCGACGTTCCCAGGGTCGCTGTGCGGGAGGGTGCAGAGAACGAGCTGCCGCGCCATAAATGCCCGCTCCACAGCGTCTGGGGCCGCGTGTATAGCGGCAGCGGCTTCAATAAGCTCAAGCTGAGCACGAGTCGGTGGAGCGTACTTCTTGGCGATGGTCTTCATCGCCGGGATTTCCCCGACCTGCTTTAGCCCGCCCTCACCGCGCCGTTTGCTCATTGCTCCCTTTTCTCAACCTTCAAGCGATCTGATCTCGTCCGTAGCGCTCGAACAACAGGTTAACGGCTTCGATCATCAACGCTTGTTGGGTCTTGTCATACTCCGCACCGATGAAGGTCAGTTGCTTTTCGGCTGCCTCGGTTAAGTAAACCAACTTCCCGCGCTTGCCTTCACGGGATGCCGCGATGCGAGCTGGTCTAGCCGACAGCTCGGTTGATGATGATGATGGCGGCGTGGACCGGGCCGCGGCAGCCGGGGCTGGTTTGGCAAAAATGGAATTGAGGTCGCTTTTCGAGACTCGCGCTTTAGCCATGGTTCTCCCTTTCGCTAACGTGCTATCACTATATCATGTTCGCGTGCTACCTCTCTATCCCGTAAGCTTAAGCCCTCGGCGAAGGCAGTCGAAAAGAGCGGCGATCTCTTGGGCAGCTTTGCTCTCAGGGTCGTATTCATGTACAGCACGGCAGCCTGTGAGAGCATCCTCAAACGCTGTCCGCCGATGGAGGACTGGGGGCAACACGTTGATCCCCTGCCCTTGAATGACTTCCCTCGCCCGTTCAGCCTTGCCGCCCACTGGTGGCGCTTGATTGATGACCACGGCTGAGGCTGTGCTGGACAACCGGGCAATCTCCGCGGTCGAAATGAGGGCTTTCAAATCGAATCGCGCTGGCCGACATGGAATCAGGACGAAGTCCGCCAGCTTGGCCGCTGTAGCCGCGTCCCGATTGGAATGAGGAGCGGTATCGATAATCAATAGTTGCGCTCCAGTCGCCTTCGCTTGTTGAATGGCCTTTGGGAGGTCGTTCTCACGAGCTCGAAGGCAAAACAACTTTGGGCTTACGGGATCGGTCTCGGTTCGGCCTTCATTCCAATCAAAGGTGCTTGCCTGTGGATCTAGATCGATCAATGCTGGCCGCACCTTGCGGGATTTCGCGTAGGCAGCAAGGTGTACAGCGATCGTGCTTTTTCCGCTCCCGCCCTTTTGCGCAATGATGGCTACAGTTTTCATACTACAGTGATATCACACTATCACCCTTACGTGATCGGTTGCGATAGTGTTATCATGCTATCGCTTGTTGCCACAGACTCCTCAGCAGAGCTGGTTCGTGGGGAAGGGAAGTGGTAACCTTTGATTAAGGTTCTCAATAATGAGAACTCCATAGGGAGAGTGGTTGCCTCAGACCGAAGTCTTCTTCTACAGGGAGCTGGACGAGTCCGTTCCGCTTCTGGGCTGGCTCGACGACATGCCCGCCAAGGTGCAGTCCAAATGCGCCGAGCGGATTGATCGCTTGGGCGAATCTGGCCACGACCTTCGGCGACCAGAAGCCGACTTCTTGAGAGACGGAATCTATGAGCTGCGGGCAAGCTACCAAGGGGTTCACTACCGAATGCTGTACTTCTTCGCTGGGAAGGCCGTGGTGGTCGTTTCACACGGATTGACCAAGGAAAGGGAAGTACCGCCGAAGGAGATCGATCTCGCCGTGAAGCGGAAGAAGCAGGTAGAGGCGAACTTCAAGCAGTTCACGTTCAAACCGGAGTAGAGGAAATGGCAAAGAAAACGTTCAGTTCAAAGGCCTCGGCGTTTCTATACAAGCGATACGTTGCCGGTGATCCGGCGCGAGAACAGTCCTACGAGGAGGAGGTCATCAACGCGGAGATCGCGCGGAAGATCTACGCCCTTCGCACGAAGGCCGGCTTGACGCAGCAAGAGCTGGCTTCTCGGATCGGCACGACCAAATCGGCAATCTGCCGCCTAGAAGACGCCGACTATGACGGGCACTCTCTTTCCATGCTGAAGCGAATTGCCGAAGCCCTCGATAAGCGTGTACAGATCCGTTTCGTTCCCGCAAAGAAGTTGAGGGTGGCTTGATGTGCGACACAGCAGTTTCCTCGGGGAACGGTAGCGTTCGTGCATCGCGGCGGCGTGCACAACACGCGAGCAATTCTGCGTGATAGAATTCTGCTCAGCATCTAAAGAGATGCTGTTTGGTGTCGGGCCGGCCAGCTCGACCGCAAGCTAAGGACAATCCGGAAAGGTTAGACGATAGCGTGATCTCCACCAAACTGCCGGGTAGTTGCACTCATGTGGATGAACGTTGTTCAGCCCTCAAGCAGTGGCGTGCTGGGTCTCGCAAAACCAAGGTATGCACTTGAACGAGATTCAGCGACTCACGAGGCCCTGCTATGGAGCAACAACTGCATGACACCGTAGCCACATCTACCGACGAAACAAGAACACCGCAGATCACGGCGGCACCGACCAACAAGATCGCAAGTCCACAAGATCCGCCACTGCCGGCGAGCCGCTCGCCTGATCCGTCCATGTGGCGAAAGTTCATCGGCCAGCCAGGGGTTCGTCTCCCGCTGTTCTATCGGATCATCAAGCGACCGAACGGCGAAATAGTTGAAGTCATGTGGGGGCCGACTGCGGTACAGCTCCTTCGATGGGTTGTGGTCCTTATCCTCGGATCGTTGACGATCTGGAAGGGCGGAAGTGTACCCGGACTAGCGGAGGCGTTTAAGTGGCTATCCAGCCTGCGTTAGTAGGATTTTTGGGTCTGCTCGGGCGGCCACCCGACAGACCCCGGAACGGTTAGACGTGCGTTCACTCTTCTATACGTCGCGACTTCCGATTTCTTTAGCCCGCAAGAGCAAAAAATTTCATGAACGCTAGGAAGCACCCTCCTCCTCCCTTGCCGCCCGAACTTGCGGAGCGGCTCACGGCGTTGGAACCTGACATTCGTCGGGTTGCTAGTAGGCTTAGCGCGGCATCCCGGATGTACACTCCGGTGGACTTGTACTACGAGGGGGTGTTAGCGATTCAAGAGAAATGGGAGTCCTTCGACAAAACAAAAGGCTCCTTCGAGAAATGGGCTCTCGCGGTCGTTCGTAACAAAACGAAAGATGTTCTTCGACAGGAGAGCCGTAAGGCCTCCGTTCGCAATGAATCGACTGATGTGGCTCTTGACAGCCTGCCTGGCACAGCGTTCCCGCGCCCGGACGAAAGCTACATAAGGAAGTCCATGGAATCCGCCGTTAAGGAAGGCCTCAAGCGTCTTCCGAGGCCATACGCCGTAGTCCTTCGCATGTACTATGTTGATGGACTGACTATGAAGGAAATCGCAGCACTACTCAAATTGCACGAGAGCAGGGTTTCTCAGATACGTACCTCTGCCCTGTTACGCCTACGGGACTTTCTCTCTATACGAGGTTGGATGTAGACTCCGTAGCACGATGCTGAAGGTTTAACCTTCAGCTGGTTCGAGTCTATGTTCTTTTTCAGAACGGATCAGATCACGATCTTCTCGACCTCATCGAGCGACACCTCGTCGTCGCGGCGGTCGTAGAGGCCGGTGGTGCGGGCTGACTCGTGGTTGGCCATCTGCTGCGCCACTTCGAGCCGACCGCCGTTCTTCAGGTACGTCGTAATGCCGGTGGCGCGAAACGTGTGGCAGCCGATCTTGGTCTTGATGCCGGCGGCTTCGGCGCGGCGGCGGATCATCACGTAGACATCGGGCTGCTTCATCGGCTGGCCGCTCAGTTTCTTGCCGCTGCGACTGGTGACGGATTGGAAGAGCGGGGAAGTGGGCGTCTTCTCCAGCTTCGCGCCCGCAATGTACTCGTCCAGGTACTTCTCCAGGTTGTGATGGCAGATCAGGCGGTGAAACTTGCCGCCCTTCTCGTGCAGTTGAACGTAGCCGCGGCGGCCCTGGATGAAATAGTCCTCGACCTTCATCTTGCTCACCGCACCCACCCGCGCGAACGTGTAGACCATCAGCGCGATCAACGCGCGATCGCGGAGCCCGATCACCGTGTCCGTTTTGATCGAATCGAGCAGGGTGCGCGTCTCCTCGGCCGTCAGTACCCGAGTCTTGCCGCGCTTCACCGAATGCTTGGGCCCACGGACGGGCGTGGCCGGGTTGGTTTCGATCACCTGGCCGACCACCAACCAATTGAACAGCATCCGCAGCGCGGCCAGGTGCTGCTTGACGCTCGGCGCGGCCAACTCTCCGCCAAGCTGCTCGATGTAGCCCGCCACGTGGATCGGCTGCACGTGCTCCAGCTCGAGCGTTCGTTCCCGGCACCAGTCCGAAAACCTGCACACGGCTTTCAGGTACGCCTTGCGCGTGTAGACGTTACGAATGTTCGCCGTGAAGAATTCCCAGAAGCGTTTCTGCGCCTTGGGCGTGGCCAGGAACAGGGCAGGGAACTGCTCCCCCGATCTAACCGCGCCGCCAGGCGGGGAAATGACGACGGCGTTGCTCACTACCATAGCCGCTCCAACAGGCAAAGACGGCCACGCAAAACAATCCCTTCGATACACGCTCCGTTTTCGATGGGGTACTTCCGGTCGAGCGCCCGAAAGCTGTGCTTCATGGCCCAGTCTTCGAGGGAAGGGAAGTGGACCAGCAACCGGAGCGCCTGCAGAAATTGTCCGTGGGTGAAGACGGCGGCCTGGCTGCCGGCAGGCAGTGCTTCGAGCCGGACCCGCGCATCGTCCGCTCTGCGGAGGAGATCGGAAAAGCTCTCGGCTCCCGGCCCGTCGCGTTCATCGGGGCCCCCGGAACTCCAATAACGCTCGACCCTCGGGCGGCGCTCGGCTCCGGTTGTGCCGGCGCAGCTCGCCGGTGCCAGGTAGGTGAACTCTTGGACCGGCCACACTTCAACCGCCGTATCTGGGAATTGCGCCAGCAACGGAGCGGCGGTTTCGCGGGTGCGCTCGTACGGCGACACCACGATGAGCGTGGGCTTCTTCCAATGCACCTTGGCGATGTGTGCGGCCTGCTCGCGGCCCCGCTCAGTGAGTGGAATGGTGGCCGGATCGGTGGTCGCCTCGCCCGCGTTGCCTGTCGATTCGCCGTGTCGAAAGAAGCGGATTTGGGGGATGCCGGATGCCACCCTATCGGACGGCGTGAAGGAGGGAATCGGATCGCCCCACTCGTCCATAAACTTCTGCTTCACGGCCCGGCGTAGGCTTTCCCCCACTTCTTTTCGGCCCCCGCCGTTCAAGGCGTTGTAGAAGGCACGCAGGTGCTCCGGGTTGTCGAAATCGATTTCGTTGAGGTCCAGAGAGTTGGCAGGGGGAGGCGACTCTTTCATTTGTTGCGCTCCTTCAGCAATTCGAGCAACGCGGCGGGAGTGACGAGCCGGATGGATTTGTGGCGCTTCAGGCCGAGCAGAGGCTTGTCGCCGGTGACCAGAAATTGCGCCTCGCCCGCTTCGGCTAGCGCCAGCAGGTAGTTGTCGTCGGGATCGGGAGCAAGATCGAGCGTGGGCAGATTTTCGAGAACCAGGGCGCGGTCGCGGACCCGGTTGAGAAGCGCTCCGGCGAGGGCGGGCACGAGCCGGGCACGAACTTGCGGATAGCGCGTGGCCCGGGCGAATTCCTCCAATTGCTGCGCGCAAGTGAGCAGTTCGAACTTGCGGCTCCGCCAGAGCGCCAGAACTTGCGCGGAGGGAGACACGGAAGTGATCAGAGCGCTGATCAGAATGTTAGTGTCGAGGACCACGCGCATCGGCTACGATTTCTTGCGGGTCCGCCGTTGCTTGCGCATATCCTTCCGCATGTCCTGGCGAGCTGCCGCAACCGCTTCCCCGACCAGGGCTTCGACTTCTTCCGCCGGTAGATCGGCGAAAGCTTCCCGCGCCTGCGCGACCGTTCCATCGAACAAGCGCCATTTGACGGCGTCTTCGATGAACTGCGAGAGGGCTCCTTTTTTGAGGCCCTGGGAACCGAGATACGAGCGCAGGGCCAAGTCCGTGTCCTTGGACCAGCTGATGGTAAGGCGGGTGCTTTGGGGTTCGGGCATGGTGTTCCTCTGTGGATAGTCGTATATCCACTTATCAGTATAGGCGCTCTACCGTCCCGTCAGAAAGCCGGGTGGAAGGCCGATGCGCCAAAAGAATGCCAAGGAACAGGCTAGCGGGCTCGGGTCCAGTTGTCAATGATAAAAGATATTATCATGTGTAATAAGTCATTGCGCTAGTGTGCCATTTTTGGCACACTAGGAGCTGTGGTGGACCGCTCCAAGAAACTCCCGGCGTTCTTCTTTGAAACCGCCAGCAGTAACCAGCCCGTCCGGGAATGGGTCTTGGCGCTCTCCACCGAGGACCGGAAACTCGTTGGCCGCGATATTCAGAAGGTCGAGTTCGGCTGGCCGCTCGGCATGCCCTACTGCCGGAGCCTCGGCGACGGCCTGTGGGAAGTGCGGAGCGATTTGACCGATGGCAAGATCGGACGCGTGATCTTCTGCGTGTCGCGAAACCGCATGGTGCTCCTGCATGCCTTCATCAAGAAAACGCAGAGGACGCCGCCACAGGATTTGAGACTCGCGCTCAAGCGCATGAAGGAGGTGAGCTGATTGGCAACCAAGAAAAAGGGAAAGGTGGGTTCTTCGTTCGACGACTTTCTGGCCGAACAAGGCATGCTTGAGGAATGCGAGGAGCAGGCCATCAAGCAGATTCTCGCCGATCAGATCAAGGCCGCCATGGAGAAGGATCGCCTCACCAAAGCGGCCATGGCTGCTCGCATGCAAACCAGCCGCCGCGCACTCGACCGGCTCCTTGATCCCACCAACACTGGGGTGACTCTCCACACCTTGCAGCGGGCGGCTGCGGCCGTTGGAAGGCAGTTGCGAATTGAACTCTCTTGACCGGATCAATTCTCCAGCCGGTACGATGCCGCCACGCGTACTAGTTGACTGCCGCAAAGCCGACTTATCGTTCTCGATTCGCAGTCGCGGGCTCAGGTTTCGTTGGTTTCCGTATAGCGAACTCCGGCTTTTCGCAATTCCGACATCATGACTCCGGGTTCCACGGCCTCAAAAAGGAAGTGAACACCGGTTCGAACTCCTTCTCCTCGTGCAATCAATCGGGCAACCGTTGCCAGAGCGGCAGCATTCATCCAATAGTCGCGGCCGACCTCGAAGGTGACGCAAGATCGGAAGACGGTATCGCGTTCTTGCGTCCGGCCCTTCACCCGAACGATCATGAACCCGCCCACGTCGGTCTTGTTTCGGCGAAAGATACTCCGCAGCCGCAGGACAGCAGCTTCCTCCGACATAGGAACCAACGCAATCATCAACGCGTCGAGGGCATTCCGAAAGCCAGCGAGATAGGAATATCCGCGGAAGTCACATCCGGTGAGCCGGTGCCCCAGTTCTCTTGATTCTGGTATGTAGAACAGACTGAACCGGCGCAGCCCGATCGGGCTTCCCACATCTACTTTGAGAGATGCCTCGGACGTTTTGGCGCGAACCGTGTCCCTTCGGCAAGCCTGCGTAGGGCGGTCCCGCTCAGGATTTCTTTTGTTCCAGTAAGCGCCGGACTGACGTTCGGCCGATTTTCAACCGTCGCGCAATCTCCGATTTGCTGATTCCTGCGAGAAATAGGTCCGTGACGGAGGCCGCTTTGCCAGCAGCTGTCGGCGGCCGGCCGAGTCGTTGGCCTTGCGACCGCGCGTGCTCCAAACCCGCCCGCACCCGCTCCCGGATAATGTCGCTTTCGAATTCCGCGAACACGGAGAGCAGGCCCGCCATCGCCCGGCCCGCTGGCGTAGTCAGATCCAGCGCCTCCGTCACTGAGACGAATCCAACACCAAGCGCCGTCAGCTCCTGCAACGTCGATACCAGGTCGGCCACCGACCGGCCCCACCGATCCAGCCGCCACACCAACACGACATCAATGTCACGCCGTTTCGCGGAGTCAATCAGTCGTTGGCGCATCGCACGCGCGACCGCGCCGGAACCCACTTCCTTACACTCTTCAACCACGGTCCAGCCACGCTTCAAAGCGTACTCGCGCAACGCCCGCATCTGCATGGGAAGCGTTTGCTGATCCAGTGTGGAGACGCGCGCATACAGCCCGGCCCGCAACATTTTCGCCGGTTTGAGTGACTGGCCAAAAACCCTCTTCGATTTCGGCTTCGGAACCTTCCGTTTGGCGGGCATTTCCGCAGTGTATCTGAAGGTGGCCGGAACCTATGGTTTTCGGCCAGCTCAGCCCACGCCCGTACGGGCCAGCGTCTGGCGATAGTTCCACGGCATCCACTCCGCCGGACTGGCCGCGAGCTCTCGCGCATGGCGCTGCAGTTCCGTCAGATACTCAAACGAATTGGCGCCGCAGAGCTGGCAGGTGTGAATCAGACTCATGAACAGGTCACCCACTTGCGCCCCGTGCAGTGTCCGATAGAACAGTGCATTCTTTCGGTGCAAAACAGCCCGTTTTAAAGCCCTTTCAACGATGTTGTTATCGAGGGGCGCCCCAGCAACACGGAGGAAAAGCGTCAATGGCCGCCAGTGATTCAATAGGTACTTGATCGCCTTGCCGAGCCCGGAATTCGGCTCCGTCTTGCGTTCGGCAATCTGCGCCTCCAGCCATCCATGCAGTTTCGTCATGATCGGCGCGCTGTGCTGCTGATGAAATTGCAGCCGTTGTTCCGGTGTCATCCGCATCTGGCGCGCCTTGGCGTCGTGGCCATACACCTCGCCCAGCATCTCCAGCACGTAGCGGCATTGTTCAGGAAAATTAGCGGCCACATCCACAAACTGTCTTCGTCCATGCGCCATGCAATTGGCCAGCAGTATCTCCGCGCCGGCATTTAATTTCGGCGCGTTGCGCGACAACGCATCGCACATCTGGATCGGCCCGGGAAGCTCCGCCGCCCGCTGCTTCAGCACGTCGCCGAGGTTCTCGCCGGCATGCTGGCGCCCGGTAAAATACAGTGCAATCTGGCCGCCCTCGCGAGTCGATACGATGCCGCTGGTGAACACACCGGTGCGGTCATCATCGGGCTCGCGCTCCATCTTCAGCACCCGCATGCTCGTGTCGTCGTTGTGCATCACCTCGCCCTGGGCCGCTTGCCGGATGCATTCATCATGGGCCGGTTTCAGGATTGCGGCCACGTCTTCGACAATCTCCCACTGCGTCGCCGCCGGTAACGGAATGCCCAGTTGGCTCTCCAGTTTTTCCATCCGGTAGAACGGCACACCGCTTCCATACTTAAGCTGCGCGATCATCGCACCCGCCGTCTCGTCATACTTTTCCGGACCTATGCCTTCCGGCTCTTGCGCCGTGAACACTTGCCCGCAGGCACCACAGCGCAGCCGTTCAAGCGAGTAAACAGTGGCCGCCAGCGGTGCCTGTCCGATGATCCGCACCAGCACCTTCGGCTCTTTTTGCCCGTATACATTGCCCTTTCCGCAATCCGGACAGCGCTCGCCGTGCTTCAGATTCTGATGCGCGATGGGAACCTTTCGCGCCCCGTCGAACGCCTCGGCTCCATTGCGTCCGTGGCCCGGCTTCTTGGGCGTGTTGGCATCTGAGGTGGGCGGCGCTTCCGGTTTCCCCAGCACCGCGCTGGTCTTTTCATTGTTGGGCGACCGCGCCAGCATCGCCACCAGCGCATGCAATGCACCCTTGAGCTTGTCGTGATCATCGTCGCTCAACGGTGCTTGTTTGGCTCCGTCGAGCACCCGGTCGAGCTCCTCCAGGTTCACATCGAGGCGCCGTTTGGATGTCTTCACTGTTCGCTCCCAAGCAATTGGCGAAAGTGCTTTGTCAGCGGGTAGCCCAAGACCTCTTTGATCGACCGGTTTGGCACGTAGCTATTGGACTGCTTGCCCCGTCCGGTTGTCTTGCCGAGCACCACCCAGTTTGCCGCTCGGTAACAGGTGCCTCGGAATCGCTCCGTATCCACGAAGGTTTCCGCAAAGTAGATCGGATGCCCGTAGACCTGCTCCCAGTCGGTGGAAAGCCGGGCTGCCATCCGCCCCAAAATATGCGAGGCCAGATGCGGCACTTTTACCCACGGCAGAATCAGAAACCGGGTGTTGTAGGCAAGGAATCGAATGTTTCGCCGGCGAGTTTCCTGGTCCCAGCCGATGTAGCGGTCGCGCACGCCGATATGACGCGGCGCGCTCGACCACGCCACGCACGCCACTGGTCTGCCATTCGCCCAAACCAGATACTTCAGGTGCTCGCCCACCGGCTGCTCATAGCCCAGATAGTGATGCTCCTCCATCAGGCTGTTGAACAGCGGTTCCTCGCCGCTGCGCCGTACCAGCATGAATTCCAGCGGCTGCAGGTCGCGCAGTGTCACCGCTATCGGCGTTGTGTCCAGCAGCACCGGGGCTGGTCGCACGCGTTTGGCCAGCGGGTTGTGCGGCACGAATTTCACCGGCGGTAGTTCGATGTGGCCGGCGCGGTGCAGCATAAGCAGCATGCCGCGGCACACCATGTCGCGCAGCGCGCCGTTGGCCTGTCGCCATTGCCAGGCTTCGCATAACTTTGTGGACAGGGTGCGGCGGCTCTCGCCCGGGTGCGCGGCAATTAGCTTCTCAATGAAGAGGATGTCTTCGCTGGTGATCGCCCGGCCCCGGTAGGTGATGAGTTCGGTCATCAGCAGCAGTATGAATCGGCTGATTCTGGAACGCAAGGGGAAAATGGTTTTGCCGGTGAATTATTTCAGCACGTTCACCCGCCGCCACATCGGCGCCGCGCGGACCCGCGCCACATCTCCGGCGGCGAACAACAGCAGTGCTTCATAGGCTTCCAGCTGTGTGGCGGCGTTGCCGGATTCCGGCCACCAAATGAAACGGCCTTTCGATAATCGCTTCTGTGCCAGCCAGTATCCCTGGCCGTCGTAATTCAAGAGGCGGATCGTGGTTCCGCCACGGCTGCGGAATACAAATACGCAACCGGAGAATGGATCTTCGGCGAGCTTGTCCTGACAGAGCCGGACTAGGCCGTCAATGCCTTTTCGTCCGTCGACTGGCTCGATCGCCACTAACACGCGCATTTGTGCGGTGATCTGAATCATTTTTCTGTACCCCGCCAGGCGTGCAGTAAAGCCGTCCAATCCGGAGCGATGCGAACGGGCCAATGGATGCGCATCTTACCCCCGCGGGTTGATTCGAATTCGATCAGGCACTCTTCATACTTCGCCGGCGGCGGTGCCATGAGTTCGACGAAAACCGGTTTGGATTTAGCCGGTAGGCGGTTTGCCACTTCGCCGCCCACTCGCTTCTTCAATCCCATATAGTCCAGCCGCAATGCCTGTGCGACCGCATAGACACCATGCTCGCGTGCCAGTGCCGCTGCGGCCTCCCAGATCGACTCCGGCAGCTTTGCCCGCCTTGGCTGCGAACGGCGATACTCCTCCAATTCGCGCTGCAATTCCACGATGGGCGCCGCTACCCGGTTACTTTCTCTTCGGTTCATCTCCAGTCGCCTCCCAGCGACTATTTGAACCTAGCTAGAGCGCCCGTTCTTCGTCACGCAGGCTTGCCGGAAGGACACCGAGCATTGCGCCGCGGATGCGGTGTTCGGCAAGGGTCTTCAGTTTGCAGTTGCGGGCGGGATCGAAGCGGTCCACGGCGCCGATGAGGCCGATGGCGCCGGCGGAGATCAGGTCGTCGAGTTCGACCTGCGGGCAACGCCGATGGAGTTTGCGGGCGAGCAGTTCCACTTGGGGAAGATGATCGAGGATAAGTTGATCGCGGTTGGTCATGACAGGATTGGCCGCTTACGCGGCCACCTCCTGCTTGGGGGAGCGGTCAAGGCGGTTGATGCGCTGGACCCGGATCTCGGTGACGTACTTCGTGGTGCCGTCCTTGGCGGCGTACTGGCGGGTGTTGAGTTCGCCGGTGATGTGAAGATGGGCGCCCTTGGTGAGCGTGGCGGCGTATTCAGCCAGGCGGCCGAAGACTACGAGGCGGTGCCAGGTGGTTTGCGATTGGCGTTCGCCGGATTCGCGGTCCTTCCATGTGCGCTGGGTGGCCAGCGAGAGAGTTGTGAGAGTGGAGTCGTTGCGGGTGTTGCGGGTTTCGGCATCGCTGCCGAGGTAACCAATTAGAGTCACGTTGTTCATTGCTTTCTCCTTCTGCCGCCGTCTCTTGATCGGGGCACCCAAAAGCGAGCGGGGGCGCTCCCAAGCGAGGTGGAGTGCTTTGTTGGGGGGACCGGGCGGATTCCGGTGAGCGGTCGCGAACGGACCTGTAGGGCGGAATCCGGCTGGGGGAGCCGACAAAGCAGAACGGAGCCGAGCGCCGGGCGCGGCCAGGCGATAGCCGTCAAGCGAAGCGGTGCCCGATCATGGGCGGGGGCGGAGGAGAGGTTGCCTGACGTGGGTCAACGGCGCATTCGCGGTGACGCAAGAATCGACTTCCTCCCCACTGAGGCCACGCGGCGGACCCAGGCGCACTGGAGTTTTCCGGGGAGGCGATGGGTCACAGGTGAAATTCTTCGCACGTGGACATGCCGAGGGGGATAACGCCCAGGCGGGAGAGGGCTCGGGCAACAATCCCTAGGTGCACCGCGCCGCTTCGACAGTCTGCAGTGACTTGGTTTGCTTTCAAATCCGGTCAGACGGGCCGCTCTCTCCGAGCGATCGCAAGAATCAGATACCGGCAGCGGTGTATCTGCTGAGTTTTGAGTGCCTTCTGCGCTGCACCCAAGCAGAAATGGAACCAGGTCGCAGGGTGAATAGAAGTAAGCGATTCTCTTGCTCCCCCATACATATACGATCGTCCCTCCATCAAGACTTCGGTACCGCTGGCCGGGCGAGACCACCGGTTTGAGAGTACGGCAGGGGCGGCGGAGGAGCCGAAATCGAGAGTCGGATCACAGGTCGGAGAGGCACTTGGCCTTTTCCTTGGCTATTGTACGCCTCCCACTGGCAACCGTGGTCCAATCGGCGCACGACAGCTCGACGAATACTACTTTTTACGATTTGGGGCCTGGGTCAAAGCTGAAGCAGCAACAGATTTTACGCTTTTCGGCGTATTAGGATTACTCAACAGCTTTGCGGCTTTCGACGCGACCTTGGCCGAGGTCTTTTCGGTTCTCGCCATGGAATCTCACCTCCCTCCTGAAAAATCTGAGTCATCGTGCTCTCCCTCATGCTGATTGGAGCACTAGCATAAATATACCAGCACCTTGCATTAAAAGCCACGATAGAGCATACTGTTGACAGCATTTGCATTTTTCGTCCGAACAATAGCTTCAAAATGGAACACTTCGACATAATCCTTACCTTGGCAAGAATTGCTCTGGATGCTGAGGGACCCCGCGCAACGCAGCAAATCGAGCGACTAAGAGACTCCCTCTCCAAAACAGATGAGGAACAAGCTGCGAAGCTCGGACGGCTGCTGACGCGCTCCGATCGCCGACACACCATGGCCCCCCTGGCGATGGAGGAAATGCGGACAACCGCCGAAGCAGCGCGCCGCCAGCTCCCCGGGGAGACGCTCTCTCCATCAACTCCATTGCCCTCAGATCGAGAGACAGGAACGCCGCTTGCACGGGTCATATTTCCAAATGCAGATGTTGCGGAAGCACCAATCCTAAACGCGCCACTGAAAGCAGCTATCAACGATCTTCTTGGTGAATGGAAGCACGTTGAAGAGCTTGCACGATTTGGCTCCCGACCAAACTTGCGGTGTCTGATCTATGGCCCACCCGGAGTTGGCAAAACCAAACTTGCCCGACATCTTGCAAAGCAGCTTGGCCTTCCTTGCGTGGAAGTTCGGCTGGATGGATTGATGTCTTCCTTCCTGGGCACGACCGCACGAAACATTGGCGCTCTATTCGATTTTGCAAATCGCTATCGTTGCGTGCTTTTTTTAGATGAATTTGATGCAGTAGCCAAAGCTCGTGACGACGCTCAGGAGATAGGCGAGATTAAGCGGGTGGTGAACACTTTGCTACAGTCGCTCGATTCTCGGAATGGGAAGGGCATCACCATAGCGGCGACAAATCACGAACACCTCCTAGATGGTGCCGTTTGGCGTAGGTTTGACGCCCGGATTGAGATGCAGCGGCCGACTCCAGAGACTCGCGAAGAATTGCTCACAGGATTTCTTTCCCCGATTGTGCTTCGCCCAGGCGAACTGCGATTTTTGATCTGGGCGACAGAGGGCATGAGCGGCGCCGATATTGAGATTCTGATCGACACCGGCAAGCGATTTTTGGTACTGCACGGCCATCATTTTCCCGACGCAAAATCCAACATGGCGAAGAGTGAGGCCGTGCGCGAGTCCGCCCGCAGCGCGTTGATTCTTGAGGGCTTACGGCGGCAAGCGGCGCTAAATGCGCGAATGTTCGCACCCGGTAGAGCAGCCCTGATCACTGGCCCCATAGATGCCTTAGACCAAGCGCTGAGTAAAGCTGGCTTGAATCAGGCTGAACGGGGACTCGTGCTCGGCTTGTCGCAGAGTGCGGTTTCCCGACGATCAAAACGCGGTGAAATGACGACAGAAACGGACGTCCATGCCTGACAATCCTGATCTCCGACCAATTCAAGTATTCCTTGAAACGAAGCAATTCATCGGCCCTGAAAAACCCCAACTGTTTCGAGGAGGTTCGAAGGATTTCTTCGCGGGAAACGATAGAGGCTTTGCTGATCATAAAAAGAAACTCCGAACGGAGGTCGCAAACGTCGCCGAGAACCTTCGACGCATAAAACTACCGGGCGGCTTTATCAAGGTTCGCCAGCGCGAAGAGGCTTTGGCCAAAAGCCATCGCCCCATGGGAAGCTTGTTTACACCTTCGAACAGGTTCGCTCTCGTAGGCGCAGAAAGCGTTGGCGAGCTTCTGTTTCAGACGACGCCAGCAGCCCTTGACCGTCTCGCGCAAATTATCGAGACGAAGGCTGAACTTAGACCGAGAATGGTTGAGAATCCAAAAACGGGAGAGATGGAGGCACGGGTTTCCGCATATCGTAGTGAGCTTGGCGGTATTCACGATATCCGGCTTCACGACGCCACGGATAGGGTGAAATTTTCCGCCGATGACGCAGTTCGCTGGATGAATCAACCAAATGTCATCGGCGGTTATATTGTCGAACTGTTTAGAGCGGAAAGGACCATGAGTCCAGATGTGATCGATCAGCTTGTAACGCGATTTCGAGAGGGACTCGAACGGCTTAGTGGCGGTCTATTGGTGCGCCCATTCCTTCCGTCGACGACTACGAGCGAGTTCGGTCAACCGAGTCTTGCGCTTTCCATACAGCTTACGAGAGATTCGCGGAGGCTCATCGAACTTCCATTCCTCGAGAACGGAGGGTCCGCCGTTATGGCAGAAGCCGCTTTGCCGACGGCGATGAGAAATGTAATGGCAGACTTAAACCCACAGCGCCATGCTGCACTCCTAGGATTTCTTTCGGAGCAGAGCCTTGTTCGGTCTGTAGAACTACCGCCCGTTTTAGAAACTACTCCCTCAACTACGGGCACAAATCTCGGGCAGGTCGCCCTGCCGGAACCCGCGCCGGGAGTTGACTATCCCATAGTCGCCATCGTCGACGGCGGAGTGAGTACTTCTGCTGCTCTCAAAAAGTGGCGTGTGGCCGACGCGGGCTTGGTGCCTGAAGTGGACCGCAATGAAACCCATGGTACTTTCATCGCCGGGCTGGTAGCGGGGGGCAGTGTTTTGAACCCGGCAATCAACAGCAGACTCGAGCCGGCTGGGTGTAAATTCTACGACTTGGATCTTTTCCCGCGGAATGATCTACGGCGCACCTACTATCCAGATCTTGAAGATCTTTTTGATATCCTCGACGAAAAGATCAAGGTCGCCAAACGCGAGCACGGTGTCCGCGTCTTCAATTTGAGCTTCGCACTGGGTCAGCGGTCGTCGCGATTGGCTTATTCTCTCGCGGCGGATCGTTTAGATAGAGTCGCGCGGATGAACGACATTATCTTCGTGGTGGCAGCAGGCAATTTGAAGAGTCCGCTCAATCGTCCACCTTGGCCAGAGAAGGCTGAGGACGCAGCGGTTATGCTTGCTGGTTTTGGCTCGAACGATCAGTTCATCACGGCACCGTCCGAACATGTACTCGGCCTTACTGTCGGCGCAATTAACCCCGAGGGCGTTACCGGTCATGTCCACATGATGCCCACGACATATACTCGGCGTGGCCCAGGAGTGGGCGGTGCTCGCAAGCCGGACTTGGCTCACTACGGAGGCGCGGACGGAAGAAACGAAACTGGGTTGATTTCGCTGAGTCCTAGTGGAGATGCCATCCATAATTGCGGCACCAGTTTCGCTGCCCCCTTGGCAGCGGCCACGCTGGCGACGCTCGACCAGCGATTGGCGCGCCAGTCTCTACGCGAAACGCTGCTCGCACTTCCCGTCCACCGCGCGACGCGCCCCGCGGTTCTCGACCGCCCTGCACTCCGGCACGTTTCCAGAGAGTTTGTTGGTTTTGGGATGACTCCCCCGGCAGATATCATCTTAAACGACGAGCCCCACTCCGTGACGTTGGTATTTAGCGATCGATTGCTGGCGAAGCAACTATTGGAGTTCCCTTTTGCGTGGCCTAAATCGCTTGTTGACAACAATGGTTCATGCCGGGGACGCATCGACGTCACTCTCGCATACACTCCTCCGATCGATCCGGACCATCGCGAAGAAGCGATTCGGATCCAGCTCGAGGCATATGTTCACCAGGAAAAAATAGATGACAAGACCGGGCAACTCTCTTGGGAGAGCCGCCTGACACACGACGCGAGTGATGTCCCTCAAGGAATGAACAAAACCGAGAGCTACCTGATAAAGACAGGGCTGAAATGGTCGCCGCTCAAAAAATACTACTTAGCCATGCCCAATGGGCGCGGGAATAGTTCGAACTGGAAGCTATCGTTGGAGAGTCTTGCCCGCGCCGCAGCCTCCTTTCCCAAGGATGGGGTTGCATTCTCGCTTATCATGACCCTTTCCGATCTGAACGCGGCCGCCCCGATCCGCGAAGAAATGCGCCTGGATCTATCCAACAGAGGTCTCCTACTGGCTGACATTACACTTGCACATCGAATCAGAACGCGCCAGAACTAGCCTTCGATGCAGCTCGGTGAAATCCATCTCAACAGGGCGGATGCGCTGCCTATCGACCTCCCGAACGGTCGATATGGTCCATTGCCTTGGCGATTGTCCGACTGATGTAATCCCTCTGCCGGTTCAGGGGACCCTTCTTCGAAAGGTCCCGTGAATTGATGGCCTCGGCGACGGCAATCTCGCTCACGCCATGAGCTAAAGCATAAACGGAATACGCGAGGTCGATCCGATTTCCGTCGCCATTGTATGTTTGCTCGGAGCGGAAAGCGTCGATGGTCAATATTTGCCGATCGCGCCTCGGCTTTGAAGCGCTTCGGACGGGAGTCCTGTCGGAACGATAAATGCCGGCGACGTTTGAAAGCAGATCTGCGGCGGCAGCGTACGGAGACTTAGGACAGCTGGGCAAGACTCGAACGAAGGGGAAACTCCCGTCGGGAGACCTGTACTTGGCTTTTCGATTTGTAAACCCGGCCAACCTTCCGAAGTGCCGCCAGTCTGCAGCACCCTTGTCGCCGCCGAATCTTTCGGCGAGGGCACGGGCGGCGAGTGTAGAGAGCCGCGGGGGAAGGATCCTCCCATGGTTGAGCCAGGCCTGGAAGTTGCCGGGTGAAGTCTCGACGACTAGCGAAGGCGAGTAGCCCTCGGCGTTCATTCGCTTGATCGCGTCCGCGGTTAGGTCGTCGACCATGCTGAGGTGGTGCTCGCCCTTTGGGCGAATGTAAATGTTGCGGCCCTGGCTGTTCTGATAGCGGAGCCAGGGGACGGATTTGATCAGAGTAGCCCGGTCCCACGTGCGCGGTAGCATTTCGGGCTCGCGGGGATCGGAATCGGAAGTGTGCGGTTTGAAGAGGCCGATCTCGTAGACTTCGCAGCCCATGGCGGCGATTTGCTGCTCGACGGCGATGAGGGTGCGGTTCTTCATCTTTTCTCCTTGACGCCCGCTGGAAGTTCGGGAATAATCGTCTTCATAGCTAGCTTGTACAGTCTGGCTGTTATTCTGTCAAGGCTTGAATTTTGAAAATGTTGGTTCCCACAGCCTCTCCACTTCCGATCAGCGACCGCGGGCAATCTGCTCGCCTGGACGCGAAGCTGCGCCGGGAGTTGGGGGAGACGGTGCTTCGCGCACTCGCGGATGAGCGGACGGAGGACCTGGTCTTGAATCCAGACTCTCGGCTTTGGGTGAAACGCCAGGGCGAGGGGTTTCAATACATCGGGGAGATGCCGCCGGCACAGGCGCAGACGGCAATGGGAACCATCGCGGCGCAGAAGGGAACGGTGATCAACCATGATCGGCCTATCCTTGAGACGGAGTTGCCGATTGATGGCAGCCGCTTTGAAGGGTTGATGCCTCCGGTGGTGAGCCGGCCGATCTTTGCGATTCGCCAACGTCCGCGACGCATCTTCACGCTTGATGATTACGAGCAGACGGGAATATTGAGCGATTCGCAGGACCCGCTGAATCGGCGTCGATGGCGGAGTGGCTTTGCGGATTTGGTGCGGGGGCTTTCCCACGCCGAAGTAATCCGCGCCGCCATTGCGGAGAAAAAGAACATTCTCATCGTTGGATCCACGGGGTCCGGGAAGACAACTCTTGTGAACGCGATTCTGGAGACACTAGCGAAGTTGGCTCCGGCGGATCGAGTAATTTCCATTGAAGACACAATCGAGCTTCAATGCCCGGTCGAGAACTACGTGGACCTGCGGGCGGTCGGCAACGTGACGATGCTCGATTGTTTGCGGGCTTGTATGCGGCTGAAGCCGACGCGAATCGTGGTTGGCGAGGTTCGCGGGGCGGAGGCGCACGTGATGCTGAAGGCGTGGAACACGGGGCACCCCGGTGGCGCGGCGACAGTCCACGCGAATGACGCGCTGAGCGGGTTGGTGCGCCTGGAAAGTCTTGTGGCGGAGGCTACGGCCGCGCCGATGCAATCGCTGATTGCGGAGGCGGTGGACCTGGTGGTCTTCATTGACGAGGAAGCGGACCTGGCGGCTGGCCGCAAGGTCCGGCAATTGTTGCTGGTGAACGGGTACGAGAACGGACAGTACTCAGTGGAATATCTCTAAACCGACGAAAGGATGGATGCGATGAAGATTTCTGATCGAGGTTGGAAACGGACTTGGCTGCTGACGGGGTTGCTGTTCGTCGCGACGCAGGTAGCGTGGGCGGGCGGCGGTGGCGGCGGTGGGTTGCCGTGGGAAACGCCGCTGAACCGCGTGGCGCAGTCGATGACTGGCCCGGTGGCACTATCGATTTCTCTGATCGCGTTGATGGTGGCAGGCGGGACGCTGGTGTTCGGCGGTGAGCTGAGCGAGTTTGCGCGGCGGTCCTGCGTGGCGGTGTTGGCGATTGCGTTCCTGGTGCTGGGCGCTGGGTTCATGACGACGCTGTTTGGCGTTGGCGGCGCGCTTGTCCTGTAGGAGTTCCATGGATAAGCCGCGCGAGATCGTGATCCACCAGTCGGCCAATCGCCCGCACTTGCTGCTGGGCGGGGACCGGGAGCTCGTTCTATTCGCGGCCTTACTGTCGGCGATGTTGGTATTCGCGCTGGTGACGTGGTGGGGCGTGTTGGCGGGAATATCGTTGTGGATTCTTGCCGTCGCGGTGCTTTCCCGAATGGGACGTTCGGACCCGATGTTGCGGCAGGTGTATCTCCGCCATATCCAGTACCGCCCGTTCTACTTGGCGAAGGGATCGCTGGGCCGGGAGACGGCGGCGATTCCGAGGCAGTGGAGGTAAGAATGAAACTCGCCGAACATCGGTCGCGCGTGCAGGGACTGGCGGACCTGCTGCTTTATGACTCCATGGTGGATGACGGGGTGATGCTACTGCAGGACGGGGCACTGCTGGCGGCGTGGTCATTCCGAGGGCCGGACATGGCGTCGGCGACGCACTCGGAAATGGGGGCGCTGAGTGCGCGGTTGAATTCCGTTCTGCGACTGGGGAGCGGATGGATGATCCAGTGCGATGCAATCCGATCGATGGCCCCGGAGTATCCGCCGGCTGGGGCGTTTCCGGATGCCGTGACCAGGCTGATCGACGATGAGCGGCGGCAGCAGCTCACCCTGGAGGGTTCACACTACGAGAGCGACTACTATGTAGCGCTAACCTACCTTCCGCCGGAGGAGAGCGAGGAACGGGTAAAGGGGTGGATGTTCGACGGGCGGCGGGAGTGGAAGTCGAGCGCGTTGCGGGCGCTGGACTACTTCAACGGACGGGTGAGCGGGTTCGAAGATATCTTCGCCTCGTTGTTTCAGGCGAAGCGCTTGAATGGTGGGCGGAACGGCGATGAGCTATTGCGTTATGTCCATCGCTGCGTGGCGGCGATGGACCATCCGATTCGACTGCCGCAGGTGCCGAGCTATCTGAACGATGTGCTTTCGTCGCGGGATTTTGTGGGCGGGATGAATCCGCGGATAGGGCGAGAACACATCAGGGTGATCGCCATTGACGGCTTTCCGCGGGTGAGCTTTCCTGGCATTCTGGGCGCGCTGGATGCGTTGGCGATTGAGTATCGCTGGCATACGAGGGCAATCCTGCTGGAGCCGGAAGAGGCGCGCGGGTTGTTGGACAAGACGCGGCGGAAGTGGCGGGCGAAGATTCGCGGGTGGAAGGACCAGTTGCTGCGGACGGAGACGGGGCCGGTGAACCTGTTTGCGCAGGAGATGGCGGTGGATGCCGAAGAGGCGATGGGCGTGGCGAGCAGCGGCGATGTCCAGTTCTGCGTGTACAACACGGTGATCCTCTGTTTCCATGTGCGGGAGGATACGGTGGAAGAGTCCGCGGCTCTGGTGGTGAAAACGGTTCAGAATTTGGGATTTTCGTGTCGTGTGGAGAGCGTAAATGCGGTTGAGGCCTGGCGTGGAAGTTTGCCGGGCGATGGATACCGCAATGTGCGGCGGGTGATCCTGCATACGCTGAACCTGGCGGACATGATGCCGATCACGGCCGTGTGGGCGGGAGAGAGGAAGAATCCGTCGCCGCTGATGCCGGCGGAGTCACCTTCCTTGTTCTATGCCGCGACAAGTGGCGCCACGCCGTTCCGATTCAACCTACATGTGGGCGACTTGGGGCACACGTTGATGATCGGACCTCCAGGAGCGGGCAAGTCAACGTTCTTGGGGCTGACGGCGGCGCAATGGTTCCGTTATCCGCGGGCGCAGGTGTTTGCCTTCGATAAGGGCTATTCGCTACTGGTGCTGACTCGGGCGGCTGGCGGGGAGTTTTACGACATCGGCGGGGAAAAGACGGATTGGGCTTTCTGCCCGTTGAAGGAGATCGATACCGCGTCCGATGTGGCGTGGGCAGTGGATTGGCTGGAGAGCCTTTGCACTCTTCAGGATTTCAAGATAGGTCCGCGTGAGCGCAATGCTTTGACGGAGGCGGTGCTGCTGCTGCAAAATTCGCCGACACGAACGCTGACGGAGCTTTGCGCGAATGTGCAGGATACCGATATTCGCGAGGCCCTTCACTACTACACGCTGGGCGGGGCGATGGGACATCTGCTGGACGCTGAGGAGGACATGCTGGGAGAGGGCCGGTTCCTCACCTTCGAGACTGAGCACTTGATGAGCCTGGGCGAGAAGGCCGTGGTGGCGGTGTTGCTCTATCTGTTCCGACGGATTGAGAAGCGGCTAGACGGTTCGCCGACGCTGGTGCCACTCGACGAAGCGTGGGTGTACTTGCGGCATCCGCTGTTTCGGGAACGCGTGCGGGAGTGGCTGAAGACCCTGCGGAAGTTCAATGGAGTGGTGCTCCTGTCGACGCAAAACCTCTCAGACATCTTCAATTCGCCGATTCGCGATGTGGTGCTGGAGTCCTGCCCCACCAAGGTGCTGTTGCCGAATGCGGAGGCGGCGAACCCGGCTTCGCGTGAGTTCTATGAGTCGATTGGGATGAATGACCGCGAGGTGGACATCATCCAGAAGTCGATTCCGAAGCGGCATTACTACGTCGTCTCGCCCGTGGGCCGGCGGCTGATTTCGCTGGGGCTTGGGGGCGTGGGGCTTTCGTTTGTTGGGATCAGCAGTCGCGAAGAGCGGCAGTTGGCGGAGCAAGCGATGGAGCAGTTTGGTGAGGACTGGGCGGCGGAGTGGCTCCGGATGCGCGGCCTGGTGGATTGGGCGGAGTATCTGGAGCGACAGGACGAACCGAAACGGAGGGTACTGGTATGACACTTTCCCGGCGTTCAGCAATGCTGACGGCGGCGGCTCTTTTCACGGGCGCGCGCCCGGCGCGGGCCGGGGTGCTTGCTGGGTTTGCGACGGAATGGACGCAGATTGCGAACAATCTGCAGTTGATCACGAGCTACATCCGGCAGGGCGAGGAACTACGGCAGAAGATCCTGATGGTCCTGGACATGGCGAAGAATACGGCGGAACTGCCGTTTCAGGTGTTCGGGCCGATCATGGCAGACATTTCGTCGTTGGCTGGAATTGTGCAGAGTGGCCGGTCGCTGGCGTATTCGATGGCGAATCTGGATGCGGAGTTCCGGAGCCGTTTTCGGGGGTGGGGATATAACGCGCGGGCGTGGTTCACCGACTATCGAAATTGGTCGCAGACGAGTTTGGATACGACGCTGGGGACGCTGCGGGCAGCGGGGTTGCAGAGCCAGCAGATGCAGAGCGAAGAGGCTGTTTTGCAGAAGCTTCGAGGTATGGCGAATTCGTCGGATGGGCGGCTGAAGGCGGTCCAGGTAGCTAACCAGATCGCCGAGCAACAGGTGCAGCAGTTGATGAAGCTGCGCCAATTGATATTGGCGGATTTGCAGAGTAAGCAGGCATTTCAGGCGGCGCAGATCCAGCGGGAAGCGGCGAGCGAGGCTGCGACCGAAAAGTTTTTCCGGTTCAATCTTCGTCGAGGGGATGGACGTGGCTTTCAGGCTGGCCAATGATGGAGGAATGCGAATAGGGACATTTGCACTGATTCTCGTTTGGGGTGGCTGCACGAAGGAACCGTCGAGCGCCATCGAGGCGAAAGTGGAAGCGGCTGGGGCGGGCGATTTGCGGAGCGCGTCGCCGCAGGCGATGGAGAGTTGGTTCCAGCGGCACAGGGACTTGGCGCTTGAGGTGAGGCAGCTTTGCCAGTCGGTGAAGAAGAGTGCGCCGGCGAATTGGGCAGATTCCACCGAGGGCAAGGTTTGCGCGGCGGCGAGCGTCGCGAGTGTTTTCCGCTTTCAGGAGCGGAAGGGTGACGGAAGAGGTTTCGAAGCGGGTAAGTAGCGTGGCGACTTGAAACGGTTGTCGCGCTGCGAAAGGAGCAGCGATGACAATACGCCAGAGTTTCCGATTGATGGCGCTTGTGTGCCTTGCCATGGGGTTGCTGAGTGATTCGGCGCTGGCGCAGACATCGCCGAGCGTGATGCTCGACCAGTATCGGGCAGTGCGGGTCTCTTGGCTCACGACGGCTGCGGGCTACGCCAACCGGCTCTTTGGAATTCTGGCGTTGATCGAGTTCGCCTGGACGGCGGCGATTCTTGTTCTTGAGAAGACCGACCTGCAGGGTTGGACGGCGGCGCTGATTCGCAAAATGATGTTCATCGGGGCGTTCTTTGCGCTACTCAGCTTCGGTGCGGATTGGATTCCGCGGATCATCAATAGCTTCCAGATTATCGGGCAGAATGCGTCCGGGCTGCCATCACTGGCCCCTACCGATGTTCTGGTGCGCGGGTTAAACATCGCGGGGAATTTACTGAGCGGCGCGGCTGAGTCGGGGTGGTTGGGGAATTTCGGTTCGGCGCTAGCCCTGGTGTTCGCGGCGCTGCTTGCGTTCTTGGCTTTCCTGGGAATGACGGTGCAGCTCGTCGTGACGCTCGTGGAAAGCTATTTGGTTGTTGGCGCTGGGTTCATCTTTTTGGGTTTTGGCGGGTCGCGGTGGACGGCGCCATATGTGGAGCGGTACATCTCGCTGGCGGTTTCGACCGGCGTGAAGGTGATGGTGCTCTATCTGCTGATGGGCGCGGGAATGTCGCTGACTGATGGCTGGGTGGCGGCGGCGACGGCGGTGCCGTCCGGGCCTGAGCCCGCGGTGGACGCGCTCGATATCGCGGCTTCCTCTGTTTTGCTGTTGATGATTTGTTGGAACGCGCCGAAGTTCACGGCGGGCATTCTTGGCGGGACGCCGGCGTTCACGGGTGGTGACGCGGTTGGAACAGCGGGGGCGTTGGCGCAGGGCGCGCTGCTGGCTGGGACGGCCGTGGCGGGCGGAGCGGCGTTAGGAGCTAAGGCGTTTGCGGCGTCTGGGGCAATGTCTACTGGACAGGCCGCTGGAATGGGCGCGGGCGGCGCAGCTGCGAGTGGAACTGGCGCTGGTAGTTCGACTCCCAGGCCTTCGTCGGGAGGAGGCGGTGGATCGCCCTCCGCTGGGACAAGTGGCGGCCAGGTGTCTCCGCCGACATCAGCCTCGAATGGATCAAACGGCGGTGGCGAGGCCCCCCCTGCGCCATCGATCTCAGCTACTCCGCCACCGCCGGAGAAATCGCCGGGGCCGCAATCTCCCTCGGCTGATGCACCGGCTCGCGCGGCGCAAGTCGCCGATAAGGGCAAGAAAGTGGCGCGGGGGCTTGCCACTACGACGGCGTTCGTACGCGCAACCCAGGGTGCGGTGCCGTCGGATCATGCGCCGCAAGTTGCGCCGCCGCCATTGAACACTTCAGGAGAGACGGAATAGCCATGGAGACAGTCGTGCCCGCCCATACAGCACCGCAGAACAGCCCCTATCTCGACGCCCGGAAGGAATGGGACGAGCGGTATGGCGGTCTGATTTCGAGGGCCAACAATTGGCGGCGAGCAGCGTTTGTCGCGCTGTTGATTGCCTTGCTTGAAACCGGCGGGCTGATTGCACTGGCGCTGAAATCGAAGGTCGTTCCGTACGTGGTTGCGATTGACAGTCTGGGCAGGATGGTCGCGTCCGGTCCCGCCGAACAGACGACTTCGGCGGATGACAAGTTGAAGCGTGCCGCCCTTTTTCATTGGGTGAGTGACCTGCGGACAGTCACTATCGACGGAGTTGCGCAGCGCAAGGCGATTGACCGGGTGTACACGATGATTGCGAGTGGGAGTCCGGCCCAGGTCGAGGTGGGCGATTTCTACCGGATGGCGCCGCCGCACGAGCGGGCGCAGACCCGAACCGTTGACGTTGAAGTGAAGGCGGCGTTTGCGACCAGCGAGAAGACCTATCAAGTCGAATGGACCGAGACGATTCGGGGCTTGTCCGGGCAAGTGGAGAGCGAGGAGCGGTGGAAGGGATCGTTTACGATCGCGGTGAATCCGCCGACGGATGAGCGGCTGATTCGCCTCAATCCCCTCGGAATTTTCGTGACAAACGTGAGCTGGTCGCGTGTGTTGTAGCCGAAGTATGGATGACAGGGAGGGCGCATGAATAGAATTCTGATTAGCTCGGTGGTGGCCGCCGGTGTGTTGCTGGGGCAGGCTAAACCTTTAGAGTTGAAGCGGATTCCTCCGCCCGCGGAAGGAGTTCCGTCTCCGGAGAAGTATCCGTTTGGGAGACTGATCCAAACTCTGGAGGCTGATGTGCCGGTGCCGGCCGCAGCTCCGCGGGTTTCAGTTGTCGCGGAGCCGGAGGGCTTCTCTGTTGAGAAGGATGTGTTGTTGCCGCAAAACGCGCAGGAAGCCCTGGCTGTCGGCAAAGCGTGGATGAGCGAAAAGCATACGCCTGCGCCAGGGAAGGATGGTCGCGTCCTGTATACCTACGGCTCCGGACTGCCGACGGTGGTTTGTGCGCCACTTCGGGTATGTGTCGTGGAGTTGGAGGCGGGCGAGAGGGTCGTCGGCGAACCCCAAATTGGTGATGCCGTTCGGTGGATCATCGCCCCGGCTGGCGCGGGCCAGGGCGAAGCGGTCACACCGATGATTGTGCTGAAGCCTAAGCAGGCAGGTCTCGATACGAATCTGCTGGTGACAACGGATCGTCGCGCTTACTACCTCCGGTTGATCTCGAAACCGGAGGAGTATTTGGCCAGGGTGGCGTTCGCCTATCCGGAGGATCAGGTTCGGAAGTGGCAGATCCACCTGGCGCAGGAGGAGCAGCGGCGAAAGGCGGAGCGGGATGCCGCTCAGGTCTCGCCGGTCGAGTCGCTCGAAAGTCTCTACTTTGACTACAGGATCGAATGCTTAGATCCACACATTCGGCCCGTGCGCGTAGTGGATGACGGCAAGAAGACCTTCATCCAAATGACGGCTGACGCAGCCCACCGGGAGGCGCCGGTTCTGGTGGTGATCGGGCCGGATGGCCCGGAAATGGTGAACTATCGCGTCAAGGGCGACATGTACATTGTTGACCGTCTTTTTGAGCGTGGTGCGCTGCTGCTGGGTGTCGGGAAGAAGGGGCAGCGGGCGGAGATCATTCGCGGAACGTACCGGGGGAAACTGAAGTTGAAGGGCGATCCCTACGCGGCAGTTGCGGCCAAGCCGGGAGGCGCGCAATGAAGCCTGTCCCGAATATCGATTCGCCTACTGGAATTGACGTGAATCCGGAGCCGCCCTCGCCCGTCCGCCTCAGCAAGCGCGCTGGGATCGTGGCGCTCGTAGTCGTATTCCTTGTTGTGGCGCAGATTGGATATGGCATCTACAGTCGCGGCCAGGCTCAAAACCAAGTAGGATTTCAGCCCGACGAGACCCGCGGCATGACCGCCGCGACGGATGCCGGTAAGCTGGTCGCCGCGCAGGTTCCGAACCGACCTACTTTGGTTGCTGCTGCGCCGGCGGAAGAAGTGGCTGCGGCGGAGCCCGAGCGGTTGACGGTTCCGCGCTCTCCGGCGCACTACACGCCTTCGGCGGCTCCGCCGACTACCAACGTCGCTCAACCTCGCGAGCCAAGTCTAGCCGAGAGGCGGATGATGGCAGCGTATGAAAGAGAGTTGGAGGCGATGAATGCGGCGACTACCGCTCGCGACGGATTTCGCGCGGCGGCTTCGAGCGGCGCGGGCGTGCCGTCACTGCCAACTGCCGCCGGGGACATCGAGCAGATGACTAGTCTGCTGCGGGCGATGCAAGGCCCATCCGGCCAAATTAAGGCCACGGCGGCACTCCCCAATGTGTCCATAGGCACCGGCGGCAACTCCGGTGAGGGACTTGAAACGCAAAATATGCAGGATCGGAAGGAGGCTTTTCTCGCCCGCTCCCGCCGCACGGAGAGAAACAACTATCTCGATTCCACAAGAGCTGCGCCAATGAGCCGCTACGAATTGAAGGCCGGCTGGGATATTCCCGCCATCTTGGAACAGGCTCTTAACTCTGATCTTCCCGGCGAGATCAAGGCGCTGGTCAGAGAGAACGTCTACGATTCGGCGACTGGCCGATTCCTGCTGATACCCCAGGGCTCGCGTCTGGTTGGCACGTACGATTTCCATGTCTCCTACGGCCAGGATGGGCTGCAGGTCGTGTGGGCTCGGCTGATCTTTCCGGATGCCTCCTCCATCGACCTGGCCGGTATGTCGGGCCAGGATGCGAAGGGCTATACGGGGCTCCGGCACGATGTTGACAACCACTATAAGCGACTGCTCGGCTTCGGGCTGCTGACCAGCCTATTCAGCGCGTCGTTTCAGCTTTCTCAAACACGCCGGGGCGGGTTGCTTGGTTATCCGTCGGCTGGTGAAATCGCCGGTAGCGCTGTCGGACGCGAAATGTCTCAACTGGGCACAGATGTGACGCGGCGCAATCTGAACGTCCAGCCGACAATCAAGGTACCTATCGGGTATCGGTTCAATGTACGGGTGAATCGGGATATCGTCTTTGACGGCCCGTTCCGGCCGTTCTAAAAATGATGCGCAGCAAGGCGGGGCTAGAACATTTGCCGCAAGAGGTGGTACCGTAATGCCTGTACAATCTCTCAACGAAATCAGGCAACGGAAATGCCCGACCCAGCGAAACCAATCGTTCGACTTGAGCGCCCAACTGAGGACAAGAAGCGGAAGAAGCCGGCCCCGCCGGCCCAGGATCCGATTATCAAGCTGGCCATCCGGCTGAATGAGGGTGTGAACGAGGCGCTTCGTTCGCTCATTCGGTATCGCGGTGATTTATCGGTGATGGCCATTGAGGCGCTGGAGTCTGTCGAACTCGCCACCGTTGCGCTGGTGAGCGTGGAAGAAAAGATGGTCCGCGATACGACCGTTTCCTTGCCGCGTCCGCTTCACAAGAAGTTAAAGAAGATTGCCGAGGACCGCGGAACGTCAATGAATATTCTCGTGAACACTGGGCTCGCGTACTGGCTGGCA
This sequence comes from Bryobacterales bacterium, assembly GCA_016789905.1. Taxonomy (GTDB): domain Bacteria; phylum Acidobacteriota; class Terriglobia; order Bryobacterales; family Bryobacteraceae. The sequence goes on from JAEUQC010000044.1 coordinate 37,567, forward strand.
AAGAAAGGCTCGATCAGCCTACGCTAGGGGGAAATCGATCTAGGTCTGGGACTGTGCTTCGACAATCACCTTTGCGCGCCGATTGGTCAGGTTCATAACAACTACCTCGTAGCAGCCTTTCCGTTTTGCGCTAAAGCGGATCCGCTTTGGCAGACGACCGTCATTTCGCTGGAGCGACCGCAGTTCCCGATGCGGGTCCTCCGCGAGCGCCCACTTTTCGAATTCGGCGAAAGTCGTAAGGACGATAGCGATACGCCTGTTCGACCAGGCGCCGAAGTGAAGCGGATCGCCACGTCGCATTTCAAAGGAATAGACGATGTGGGCGCGGGGTGCCAACGTATCGACTTCGATGATCCCGACTCCGTCAGAAAAGGGCGAGGCCGGCGTTGGCTGGGCATTCGGGTGCTCCTGGTGGAAGATATCTTGCCAGTGGAGATCGTAAA